>JAGASS010000018.1 GCA_017621655.1 Clostridia bacterium
CCTTCTCATTAGGGCGGTTCCGTAAATATCTTTTATCGAGCGTTTCCCGCCCGATGGCTCCTTCAGTCAGCTATGCTGACAGCTCCCTCCCGGAGGGAGCCATTGGCGCAAACTGCCCTTAAACTACATTTTTTATTTACATCATTTCTGTTAATCGGTTAACCTTTTTTGAACCACGCGACTATCGCGTGGTTTTGGTGTACAATAAAAGAGCGGCAGTTATCTGCCGCTCTTTTTACGGGTCTTGTTATTTACATTTTATCCACGCTTCAATTTGCGAGTGCTCATCCCACGTTTTTCCTGCGCTTCCGTAATCTATCATCAGCAATTTTTTGTTTCCGATGATAACGTCGGCAGAGAAAAGGCACTTTGGGAGGACTTTTTCATGTGCGTTTACGCTGATTTTGCCGTCAAGCGGTATCGTTTCTCCAACGCTTGTCAGGCGGGAATCGAGAGCAAGCACAAGCGGACCGTAAAGAAGCGAGAAAAAGTCTTTGGTTTCTTCCTTGCCGTCTATACCGACGGGACGGATGATCCGTGCATTCATGTCAAAGCATATTTCGATAGTGTCTTCTGCGTTCCATTTTCGCTCTATCTCGGCGTAAAAGCTGTCCGACTTCTCGTTTTCAACGGTAATCGTCTCGCCGTTTACCGAAATCGACGTGTTTTTACCGGAAAAAGCAGGAATGCGCAGAGCGATCAGCTTCTTTGTGCTCTCCGAATTTTTGACGGTGATCTTTACCGTATTTCCGGCGGGATAAGCGGTCTCGACCATAAGATCAAGTCCGTTGATCTTGACGCAACCGCTTTCGTAGTAATTGACTGCGATCCCGTCACTTGTCGCGGTAACGGCAGTAAGCGCGGGGAGTGCGCTTCCTGCCGCGCCGATAGCGGCGCAGCAGCCGTAATATCTTTCGGCTGATATATTTTTATATCCGCCCGTCAAGATACCTCTTTTTCCCAAGGTGAGCGGGCTGTAACTGTCAAATATGAATCCGCCGTTGTTTTGAGTAAGCTCGTTGTTGATCGCACCGTAAAGCGCATTATAGAACGACCTTTCTATCATATCGGCGTATTTTGGATCGCCGGTCAAAAGAAGGAGCTGATTGCACAGCTTCATCCAAGTAACGGTAACGCAGGTCTCCTGCATTATGCCGGTGCGTGAGGTTTCGGTCGTTACCGCATTGTCGAAGCATTCCTCGTCGCATCCGGCACATCCGATAACGGTTATTTCGTTATTATATACGGCGCTTGCAAAGTTGATCGCCGCAGTTTTCCATTTTTCCTCCCCCGTCAGGCGGTAATATTCCAAAACTCCCTCGAAGCAGGACATCATTTCGTATGCCTTTTTTACGGGGTATTGATGGGGCATCAATTTGTTTTCGAGGGCAAGCGTTATTATGTTTGGTTCGCCGTCTGAAAGAAATTTGATTATGTGCTGAGCGAGGGAGAGATACTCTTCTCTGCCGACGAGGTTATACATTCTTATTACAGGCTCAAGGATAGATGCGGAGTTGATTCCGAGCCATATCTGCGATGTTTTTCCGATATCCGTCTTTCCGTCTCCTATATGCGAGGCGATATAGTCAAGATGTGACGTCAATGCCGAAACTATCTTTGATCTTAGAGCTTCGTCGCGGCAAATTTCGTGATAGTGCAAAAAACCGAGGATAACGTATTTTCGGCTCCATATATCCCAGCCGGTAAATTCGCGGATCTTCAAATATGAAGAAAACCGTCCGTATTCGTCCTGCGTCGTGAGCATATCCTCAACCGTCAACGTAAGAAGGCAATAAAGCTCCTCGTTTTTTGTGTATTGATAGGTCATACACGCGCCGCGCATCATTTTACCGAAGTATTCCCCACGCCACCCGCTGTCAACGTCGTCGGCACCGCGTCTGAACTGCTCGACGAACAGCTTCCAGTCAGAAGCGTTCATCAGCGCGTTTTCTTCCACGAAGCGCGCTTGACGGTCAATGATTCCGCTGTAAGCGATACAGTGCGACGTGTTTATAAATTGGCTGTCGCTTAAATATCTTTTTCCGTATTGCTTGTTATTTATATAATGCTTGTTATACGACATATCTTTTCTCCGAAAAATACTTTACGTCTTGATTATATTGCATTGTAGCTGTATAATAATAGTACCAAAACGCCTAAATATTGTATTTAATTTTCACGGAGAAACGATATGGCTATATTCGATAAGATTCCCGAGCATAAAACGTCTTGCTTCGAATTTGAAAAAGTGCAGACGGAGTATAACGAGAAGTACGTGAAGTCGTATTTTCATTATATTGACGATTTTTTGCCCTACCACAAGCACGGCTTTTACGAGATCAATATAATTTACGACGGTGTCGGGAAGCACATGTTCGGAAGCAAGGAGATATTGACGAGCAAAGGTGACGTATTCGTGATACCGCCGAACATCGAACACGGATATTCGTCAAGCGGCGCTCTTACGGTGTATCATATTCTGATCAGCGAGCTTTTTATCGCAAACTTCTCCGAGTTGTTAAGCAAAATGTGCGGGTATGGGCTGTTATTTGATCTTGAGCCGCTGCTTCGCTCGCGCCTTGACGGAGCGTTATACTTAAAAAGAAATGATATACCTTTTGACATACTCAAAAGGTATATCGAAATGATTGAGGAATGCGCGCTTGAAAGCGGCTTTGAAGCGGAAAAATGTGCACACGTTCTTTCACTTATAGCGGTGCTTTCGAAAGCGATGTCGCAAAGAAGGCAGACTGATGTCGACCATTTTCCGCGAAAGCAGGTGCTGACCGTTATCGAAAGTATGGAGTATATAGACACGCATTATGCCAAGAAAATAGACTACAGGGAGCTTGCGGCAAGGGGAGCCGTTTCGTATTCGACGTTTTTACGTTGCTTCAAAAAGCTGTCGGGAATGACACCCGTTAAGTATCAGCTCGGATGTAAAATAAAGGCAGCGGCAAATATGCTCCTCGGTACAAACGAAAGCGTTTTAACGGTTGCACTTGAGTGCGGATTTTTTGATAGCTCACATTTCATAAGAGAGTTCATAAAAGAAAAGGGAATCTCGCCGAGCGAGTTTCGTAAGAAAGCAAGGATACCGAAAAGCAGAAGCGTGAAATAAAAACCCGCATTGAAGCGTTTGCTTCAATGCGGGTCTATTGTTAATATCAGCCGTAGATGATCTTTTCAGCCATTTCGGTTGCGATAACGCCCTCGGGCTTACCGGTTGCCTTGGACTCGGTGAGGATCTGCTCGATCGTATTGTAGATGTTGTCTACCTTCTTAAGAACTGCGTCCTTGTTGTAAGGTCCGTCAACCTCTGCCGCTGCGTTGATAACGCCGCCGCCGTTGATTACGAAGTCGGGAGCGTAGTAGATTCCTCTTGCCTTGAGCGCAAGACCCGATGCCTCGTCGAGGATCTGGTTGTTCGCGCCGCCTGCAACTGCCTTACAGTTGAGGGTAGGAATGGTATTGGGGTTGATGATAGCGCCCATTGCGTTCGGGGAGAAGATGTCGCACTTGACGGACATGATCTCGTCGGTCGAAACTACGGTCGCGCCGAATTCTTCAGCTGCCTTAGCTGCGATCTCCTTGTTGGAACGGTTAGCAACGATAAGCTTTGCGCCGCTGTTGTGGAGGTGACGGCAGAGGTCATAGCCGACCTTACCGAGACCCTGAACTGCGATGGTGAGTCCGTCGAGAGAGTCGGTACCGAAGGTTACCTTTGCGGTCGCCTTGATGCCCTGCCATACGCCGCGTGCGGTGAAGGGGGAGGGGTCGCCACTGTTCTGGGGAAGTCCGCAGATGTGGTTGGTCTTGCGGAGCATTACGAGTGCGTCGTCGCAGTCGGTGTTTACGTCCTCTGCGGTTATGTAGTCGCCACCGAGATTGTTGACTGCTTCGCCGAACGCCTCGAACATTGCCTCTGTCTTCATTGAAGGATCAGCGATGATTACGCCCTTACCGCCGCCGTGGGGAAGACCTGCGATAGCGTTCTTGTGCGACATACCGCGCGAAAGGCGGAGAACGTCGAAGAGCGCATCGTCGTAGGACGCGTAGGGGAAGAGACGGCATCCGCCGATTGCGGGGCCGAGGTTCGTGTTGTGTACCGCGATGATTGCCTTGAGGCCTGCCTTTTCGTTGTTGACGAAAAGAACCTTCTCATGGCGCCACGTTGTCATTTCTGTCATTGCATTCATAGGTTTTTCTCCTTTGATAAAAGCTGTAAAAACAGCGAGATTACTTGTTATAGACCTTTCCCATATTGAGAGCTTTCATATTAAGCTCCTTAAGGGCTGCCTTCTTTGCGGGAACGAGCTTTTCGACGACCTCTGCTGTTCCTTCAAAGGAAAGCTCGGGGTTGTTTTCAAGCAGGTGTCCGACGATGACCATATTTGCAAGGGTCGCAATTCCCTCGTTCTTTGCCATCTGAGTTGCGGGGATGTAGTATACGTCTACGTCGTCACGCTCGACCTTTATATCAATTAGCGATGAGTCAACGTATATCTGTCCGCCGGGGACGACCGTGTTAACGTACTTCTGAAGGGACGGGGTGTTCATTGCGATAAGAACATCGGGAGCGGTAATTATCGGCGAGCCGACGGGGGTCTCGGAAATGATTACGTTACAGTTAGCCGTTCCGCCTCTCATTTCAGGACCGTAGGAGGGAAGCCAGGATACCTGATAGTCCTCAAGGAGTCCCTTATATGCAAGGAACTTACCCGAGAAGAGGATTCCCTGTCCGCCGAAGCCGGCGATGAGGATCTGAGTCGTTTTCATATTACTCTTCCTCCTTTGCGCTTCTGTCCTTGTATACGCCTATCGGGTAGTAAGGAAGCATATCGCTTTCGACCCACTTGAGCGCCGCCTCGGGCGTCATTCCCCAGTTGGTCGGGCAAGCGGAAACGACCTCGACGAGCGAGAAGCCCTTTCCTGCGATCTGATTTTCAAATGCTTTCTTTATCGCCTTCTTGGCGTTCTTTACGTTCTTTACGTTGTTTACTGCAACGCGTGCGATATACTCGGGACCTTCGAGGGTAGCGAGCATTTCGCTTACCTTGATAGGCCAGCCGCAGTGCTTTACGTCACGGCCGTAGGGCGAGGTCTGAGTTACCTGTCCGGGCAAGCTGGTCGGAGCCATCTGTCCGCCCGTCATACCGTAAATTGCGTTATTTACGAAAATAACGGTGATATTTTCGTTTCTTGCGGCAGAATGTACGGTCTCTGCCATACCGATAGACGCTAAGTCTCCGTCGCCCTGATAGGTGAATACCACGTTTTCGGGACGGCAACGCTTGATGCCCGTTGCGACAGCGGGCGCGCGTCCGTGAGGCGCTTCGATCATATCGCAAGCGAAGTAGTCGTAAGCCATAACTGCACATCCGACGGGTGCAACGCCTATTGCCTTGCCCTCGATGTTAAGCTCATCCATTACCTCTGCGACAAGGCGATGGATAATTCCGTGAGGACAGCCGGGGCAGTAGTGGAAGGGAGCGTCGGTCAGAGACTTCGGTTTAGTGAATACTGTAGCCATCTTAGTTTTCTCCTTTCTCTACCTTGCGTATAGATTCAAGCACCTGATCGGGGCTGGGTATCATACCGCCCGTACGGTTACAGAGTGTAACGGGCTTCTTGCACTGCGAATAGAGGCGAATATCTTCTATCATCTGTCCCATATTAAGCTCGACCGAGATGAACGCCTTTACCTTATCGGCAGCGGCAGCAATCGGAGCTACGGGGAAGGGCCAAAGAGTAATAGGACGGATAAGACCGACCTTTATGCCCTCGCTACGCGCAGTAACGACTGCGTTTTTAGCAACTCTCGAGGCAATACCGAATGCGACGACGCAGATATCTGCGTCCTCCATCATGTATTCCTCCCACATCGGCTCGTTTTCTTCGATCAGCTTATACTTTTCGTAGCGGTCGAAGTTCTTCTTTTCAAGCTCCTCGGGCTTAAGATAGAGAGAGTTGATTATGTTGTGGGGACGCTTACATTCAGTACCCGTGAGCGCCCACGGCTTTTCGTATGTTTTCGGCTCTTCGTCCTCGAATACGATCGGCTCCATCATCTGACCGATGGTTCCGTCAGCGAGGATCATAGAGGTCATGCAGTACTTGTCAGCAAGGTCGAAGCCCTTGATGGTCAAGCTTGCCATTTCCTGAACGGAAGCAGGAGCGAGAACGATCATACGGTAGTCACCGTGACCGCCGCCTTTGGTTGCCTGAAAATAGTCGGACTGCGAGGGCTGGATTCCGCCGAGACCCGGGCCGCCTCTCTGCACGTTTACAACGAGCGCGGGAACGTCGGAGCCGGCAATGTAGCTGAGCCCCTCGGTCTTGAGCGAGATTCCGGGGCTGGAGGATGAGGTCATTACTCTCATTCCCGCTGCGGACGCGCCGTAGACCATATTTATCGAAGCTATCTCACTCTCTGCCTGAAGGAACACTCCGCCGATCTTAGGCATTTTCTTTGCCATATAAGCGGCGATCTCGGTCTGGGGAGTGATAGGATAACCGAAGTAGTGGCGGCAACCTGCGCGGATAGCGGCTTCTGCTATCGCCTCGTTGCCCTTCATCAAAATTCTTTCTGCCATGGTTTTCTCCTTATTTCTCAACGGTTATAATGCAGTCGGGACACATCGTCGCACAGAATGCACAACCTATACATTTATCCTGATCCTTGATATATGCGGGGGAATAACCCTTTGCGTTAAGCTTGTCGGACGCGATGTCGAGGCATCCCTTGGGGCAAGCGCCGACGCAAAGACCGCAGCCCTTACACATATCGGTGTTAAAAGTTACCTTTGCCATTGTTTTCTCCTTATTTGTTCGTTATACCTCGGGAAGATCGGGTATATCGAAATATTTTTTCTGAAGCGTCATTGCCATAACGGGAACTCCCGTCAGCTTATCAGCGACCTCTTTTACCGCCGTGTGCATCCAGAGAGGAAGTCCTGTTTTTTCACAAAGCTCCTCGATATAGGGAAACGAATCGGTGACGGTCTCGGGAGTCGTAAGCTTACCGAGATTTGAGTTATTGACGATGCAGGTGAAGGATAATCCGCAAGCACCTTCAATTTCTCTCATTATCTCGATGGCTCCGTCTACTGTGCTTGTCAGCGGACGGTAGCAGTTAGATACGAATGCCATTGAGTAATTATTCTCCGCCTTTATCGCGTCGACGAATCTGCCGAGCGCGTAAGCGCCGCGGTCGTCGCCTCCGATGTCCATTATTCCGTAGACCGATTTATCCTGCACGAGCCGATAGCTTTCGGCAGGAAGAGCAGGCAGGTCAACGTTCGTGTTTGCGTACTGAGGGGAAATAAGGTCGATGCCGTTTGCTCTCAGCTCCTCCTCACTGTCCTTGGTTCGGAAGTAGGGATTTACTATGTCGAGGTCGGCAATACATACCTTTTTGCCTTCGCTTGCAAGCTTTATCGCGTAATTCACGGCAATATTCGTTTTGCCGCTTCCGTAGTGACCTGCAAAAAGTGTGAGTCGTTTATTTTCCATGATCAAAGCTGTTTTCTTATGATCTTTCCGCTTGTAGTCTTGGGTAAGCTCTCGCGGAATTCAACTATTCTCGGGTACTTATAGGGCGCGGTACGGGATTTTACGTAATCCTGGATCTGCTTCTTAAGCTCGTCGGTGCCGACCATTCCCTTGACGAGAACGATGCTTGCCTTGACGACCTGACCTCTTATCTCGTCGGGTGCGGCGGAAACTCCGCATTCGAGTATGTAGGGAAGCTCCATTATGACGTTTTCAATCTCAAACGGTCCGATACGGTAGCCGGAGGATTTAATAACGTCATCGGCACGTCCAACGTACCAGAGGAAGCCGTCCTCATCCTTCCAGGCAAGGTCGCCCGTATGGTAGAAGCCGTCGCGCCAGGTCTCGGCGGTGACTTCTTCGTTTCCTT
Organism: Clostridia bacterium; assembly: GCA_017621655.1. Taxonomy (GTDB): domain Bacteria; phylum Bacillota; class Clostridia; order Oscillospirales; family CAG-272; genus Colimorpha_A. Next base: position 7,925 of record JAGASS010000018.1, read on the forward strand.
CGTATGCGTAAGCAAGACCGCAGGGCAGACCGTCCTTGATGCTGATACAAATTTCGCCGTTTTCACCGCTTTCAACCTCGTTACCGTCGCTGTCAAGCAGATGAACGTCGTAAAGCGGTACGGGCTTACCCATAGATCCGATCTTATGGCTTCCGCCTGCGAGGTTGCCTATGATGAGCGTGCTTTCGGACTGACCGAAGCCCTCCATTATCTTGAGACCCGTATGCTCCTCAAACTTGCGGAACACCTCGGGATTAAGTGCTTCGCCTGCCGTCGATGCGTGCTCGATGGACGAGAGGTCGAATCGGCTGATGTCCTGCTTGATGAGCATTCGGTACATCGTAGGCGGTGCGCAGAAGGTCGTTATGCCGTATTTTGCAAAGAGGGGAAGTATTTTCTCGGCGTCGAAGCGGTCGAAGTCGTAAACGAAGTTTGCCGCCTCGCAGAGCCACTGACCGTACATCTTACCCCACATTGCCTTTGCCCATCCCGTATCGGAAATGGTGAGGTGAAGACCGTCGGGGTTTACCTGATGCCAATATTTTGCGGTTATGAAATGACCGAGAGGATACTTATAGTTATGCGCGGCGATCTTCGGGTAGCCCGAGGTGCCGGAGGTGAAGAACATAAGCATCGGGTCGGAGCCGCAGGGAGAATCCTCTGTGCGGAGGAAGTGACTGCTGAAAAGCGCATATTCTTCGTTAAAATCGTGCCAGCCGTCTCGACTGCCGTTGACAAGTATCTTATGCTCGAGGCAGGGACAGCTCTTGGCTGCGCTTTCAACAGAATCCGCAACCTCGCCGTCGGCAGTACAGAGTATTGCCTTTACGTTAGCGGCGTTAAAGCGGTAGGAAAGGTCCTTTTCAAGAAGCTGATTCGGCGCGGGAATTGCAACAGCTCCGAGCTTATGCAGACCGAGCACCGCGAACCAGAACTGATAGTGACGCTTGAGAATAAGCATTACGCGGTCGCCGCGCTTTATGCCGAGCGACTTGAAGTAGTTTGCGGCTCTTGCCGATTCCTTCTTCATATCGGAGAAGGTAAGGCGTCTTTCTTCGCCGTTTTCGCTTACGTGAAGCATTGCGAGCTTTTCGGGCTTGCGTTTACCCAGCTCGTCAACGACGTCGAAGGCGAAATTGAACTTTTCCTCGTTTTTGAATGCGATCTTTGTAAGAACACCGTTTTCCTCGGTCGGAATGATGAAGTCGTTATATACACGGACCTCGCTGTCCTCGGCGCGGCGCTTCGTTGCAACGGAAGCTTCTGCCTCCTGCTCGCCGATTCTTGCCGCCTGATTGCGAAGGACGATAGCGTAGAAGGAGCAGTCCTCGCCGCCTACTGCCATCATGCCGTGAGGCGTTCCCGAATCGTAATAGATGGTGTCACCGGGGTTAAGTATCTCGGTATGCTCACCGATCCGGATCTTCATCTGACCCTTGATGACGATGTTGCACTCCTGACCCTCGTGAGTTACAAGCTCGATCTCGGCGTCGGGACGGTAATTCATCTTCATGTAAAGGGGAAGAGCGATACGGTTACGGAAGCCCGAGGCCAGGTTGTAACCGATCATATTATGGGCTTCCTCGATCCTCTGACCCTCACCCTTACGCGTAAGCGCGTAGGAACGGAGCTTCGGGGATTTACCCTCGAGAATATCTCCCATATCGACGCCGAAGCTGAGCGTACAGTGATAGAGGAAAGCGATGCTCAGGTTACGGTTTCCCGCTTCGCACTGCTCGTACTCCTCGACGCTCATTCCCGTACGGGAAGCCATATCCTCGACGGTGAGACCCGTGATGATACGAAGCTCCTTTATACGGTTGGCGATCTCTTTTATTTTATGTTCCATTGAACTGAAATTCTGTTCCACTATGAACCTCGATTAGAAAAATAATTGATAAATTATATTATAATATAATTATAAGCCCCTTGTCAACATTTTTTTGAAGCCACAGTGCTGACAATTTTTGTATCAGAGCTTGTTTCTCATGATCTTTCCGCTGATCGTCTTGGGAAGCTCGGTGCGGAACTCGACGATTCTCGGATATTTATAGGGTGCGGTACGGCTCTTGACGTAATCCTGGATCTCCTTTTTAAGCTCGTCGGAAGCATTTGTTCCCGGAACGAGAACGACGCACGCCTTGACTACCTGACCTCTTACCTCATCGGGTGCGGCACAAACACCGCATTCAAGCACGTAAGGAAGCTCCATGATCGTAGATTCGATCTCGAACGGTCCGATGCGGTAGCCCGAGCTCTTGATGACGTCATCGGCACGTCCGACGTACCAGTAGTAGCCGTCCTCATCGCGCCATGCAAGGTCGCCCGTATGGTACATTCCGTCGTGCCATACGCTGTCGGTTGCCTCTTTATTGAGATAGTATCCGAGGAATACTCCGCAGGAGACCTTCTTGTCGGTGCGAATAACGATCTCACCGTTGACACCGTCGGGAACGGGATTTCCGCCGGTATCGACGAGGTCGATTCCGTATCCCGGAACGGGCTTACCCATAGCGCCCGGCTTAAGCTGAGTGCCGTAGAGATTTGCGATACCGAGGGTCATTTCGGTCTGTCCGAAGCCCTCTGCGATGTGAAGTCCCGTTGCCTTCTCGAACTGATAGTAGACCTCGGGATTGAGTGCCTCGCCTGCCGTCGTTGCGTGACGGATGGAGGTGAGATCGTATTTGCTCAGATCCTGCTTGATAAGCATTCTGTACATGGTAGGCGGTGCGCAGAAGGTCGTGATTCCGTATTTCTTGAACATCGGAAGGATCTTCTCGGAATCGAAACGGTCAAAGTCGTATGTGAAGACCGCGCCCTCGCAGAGCCACTGACCGTAAAGCTTGCCCCAGAGTGCCTTTCCCCAACCGGTTTCGGAGATGGTGAAGTGCAGTCCGTCCTGCTCGCAAAGGTGCCAATATTTAGCGGTTACAAAGTGACCGAGAGCGTACTTATAGGAGTGCATTGCCATCTTCGGATAACCCGTCGTGCCCGACGTGAAGAGCATGAGCATCGGATCGGAGCCGCAGGGGGCGTCGTCCTCACGGACGAAGCGGCGGCTGAAGAGGGAATATTCTGAGTCAAAGTCGTGCCAGCCGTCTCTCTTTCCGCCGACGAGGACCTTTGTAAGATCCTTTCCGTATGCCTTTTCTGCAAGCTCGACCTGACGCGCGGTATCACCGTCGGCAGTACAGAGAATAGCAGAAACGCCTGCGGCGTTAAAGCGGTAGGTGAAGTCCTTTTCGACGAGCTGGTTCGTCGCGGGAATTGCGATAGCACCGAGCTTGTGAAGACCGAGAATTGCGTACCAGAACTGATAGTGACGCTTGAGAACGAGCATTACGCGGTCGCCGCGCTTGATGCCGAGCGACTTGAAGTAATTGGCGCTCTGCGACGATGCGTCCTTGAAATCCTTAAATGTGAAGCGGCGCTCTGTCATATCGTTTGAAACGTGTACCATAGCGAGCTTATCGGGCTGACGGCGAGCGATCTCGTCAACGGTATCGAAGGCGAAGTTGTACTTCTCTTCATTTTCATAATTAACGTCGGTGAGAACTCCGTGCTCGTCCTCGGTCGTCTTCACGAACTTCTCGCAAAGGAGAGGCGTTCTCTTGGCGGTATGCTCACCGTTACCGATATACATCGGCTGGTCGGTCGCGTCGGATGCCATGATCATGGCGAGGAATACGCAATCCTCTCCGCCGACGGCGATCATTCCGTGGGGAGTAGAAGACTTGAAGAATACGCTGTCGCCCTCGCGGAGCACCTCCTCGCGGTCGCCGATGCGGATACGCATCGAGCCCTTGACTACCATATCGAATTCCTGTCCCGCGTGAGTAACGGTATGTATCGGCTGCTTCTGAAGCTCCTCGGAATACTCATACGTTACCCAGTAGGGGGTAGCGAGCTTTTTGCGGAAGAGGGGCGCCATATCCTGAATCGTGATCCCGTCCTCGCTTGCGGTAGTAAGTCCCTCACCGCGGCGAGTGACCGTGTAGCCCGAAAGCTTTGCGCTGTGTCCCTCGAGAATGTCGGTAAGCTCGAGTCCGAATGCCTTCGCGCACTTATGAATAAAGGTGAAGGGAAGGTCGACAGTACCCGTCTCATAGGAACGGTACGTCTCCTCGCTTACCTCCGTCATTTCAGCCATTTCCTTGTAGGTGTAGCCCATGATCTGGCGCATCTCGGAAATACGCTGTGCGACGCTCTGCAGTTGGTTCATGCTTGATTGTGTGGTCATAATTTGTTTTCCTTTCGAAACAGGTATTCCAAACAAAAAACGTCCCAAGAAAAAACCTTTTCTTGAGACGAGTAAATGAATACCCGCGGTACCACTCAAATTACGGAAAACCGTCACTTTAGACTCTAACAAGCCCTTGCCCTTTACGCGGGATACGGAATGCCCTGGCGTATGCTCGGACATTCGACTCGGAAGTGATATGCACATTGGGGCTTCGCTATCGGCTCACACCGTCCGCCGACTCTCTGAAAGCTTAAGCACCGTGCCGTCTTCGTCACAGTCTTTATCTTGGGGATTTTTATTTGATACTGACATTTTACCACGATGAAGCAAGTTTGTCAAACATTTTTTGCTTAAAAATTGCAAAAAAATTTTACTGCGTCGCTTTTTTGTTTTGTGCAAAAACGTCAAAACTTGATTCTTCGTTTGATTTTCCCTTGACATTTCGGGCATTTGGTGATTAAATATATAAATAATAAAGTAGACACCGAAGCTGTCCGCATGGACGGGAATTCGGGATTTTGTCTAAAAGGAGTTGAAAGGCATTTATGAAACAGATCAGGATCAGCGACGCTACGATGAAGCAGACTTTTGAGGACTTCGCGCTATCTTTTAAGGAAAAGATCGAGCTATCGAAGCTACTAAATAAGCTTGGCGTTGACGTGATCGAGCTGGATCTCATAAGAAACGCCCGTATAGATTCGCTTCAGATAAAATCCATATCCTCGGCGGTTAAGGACAGTATAATTGCCGTTCCCGTTGAGCTTAATAACGAAAGCATCGAAATGACGTGGAGCGCGCTTCAGAGCGCCGAAAAGCCGCGCCTTCAGGTATGTGCGCCCGCTTCGCAGGTGCAGATCGAATACATTTCTCACAAAAAGCCCGACACGATGCTCGAAACCGTAAAAAATACCGTTTCTTCCTGTAAGAAGCTTTGTAACGACGTCGAGTTCGTTGCCGAGGACGCTACGAGAAGCGATAAGGCATTTTTGGCTCAGCTCGTAAATGGCGCAATAGAGGCAGGAGCTACTACCGTAACGCTTTGCGATACTGCGGGAACGATGCTTCCCTCCGAATTTGCGGAGTTTATTAAGGAGCAGTATGAGGCGATCCCCGAGCTTAAAAACGTAACGCTTGGAATCTCCTGCGCGGATACTATCTCGATGGCCGACGCTTGCGCAGTTGCCGCAGTATCGGAGGGCGCGTCGCAGATCAGATGCGCGGCTTATCCTATCGACTGTGCCGATCTTTCAAGCGTTGCACGCGTTATTTCTGCAAAGGAAGACGCGCTCGGCGCTCATTGCAATATCGCAGTTACGCAGATAAGCAGGATCATAGATCAGATAAATTGGCTCTGCAACCCGTCGAAGGGTAACGGAAGCGCACTCGCGATCGGCGATCACGACGATTCGGGAATCTTCCTCACCTCTCACGACGATGAGGACGCAGTCTCCGCGGCGGTAGAGAAGCTCGGATACGATCTTTCGGAGTCCGATAAGGGTAAGGTATATGCCGCTTTCCGTCAGATTGCGGAAAGAAAGGAAAAGGTATCCTATAAGGAGCTTGACGCCATCGTTGCGTCGAGCGCTATGCAGGTTCCTCCGACCTATAAGCTCGATACCTACGTTATCACCTCGGGAAATACCATTTCCGCGACCGCACATATCAAGCTTGAAAAGAACGGTGAGAGCGTTGAGGGCGTATACATAGGAGACGGCTCGATAGACGCCGCATTCCAGGCAATAGAAAAGATAACCGGATGTCACTATGAGCTTGACGATTTCCAGCTTCAGGCAGTAACGGAAGGACGCGAGGCGATGGGACAGACCGTCGTTAAGCTCCGCGCAAACGGAAAGGTATATTCGGGACGCGGAATCTCGACCGACATCGTTGGTGCGGGTATTCAGGCGTATCTTTCCGCACTCAATAAGATAATCTACGAGGAGGAAGCCGAATGAAACTTTCCTTCTCAAACAGGGGCTGGCGTGACTTCTCCTTTGAAGGCATGCTCGATACCGCATCCGATATGGGATTTTCGGGCGTAGAGGTATATAATCTTCACACTCTCCCCTCCCTTACGGAAAAGGGCGCTCCCTTTCATAAATATAACGTAGCGTCTACTGCCCGTCAGATGCGCGAAAGAAATCTCGCGATCCCGTGCTTTGATACGTCATGCGATATTTCGGGTGACGCAACGGTCATTCATACCGTTATCGGTCTTATGGAGATCGCACGTGACGCAAACGTTCCGTACGTCGTCGTCTGCGCTCTTCAAGACGATGAAAACGCCGTTCATTCGGCACTTACCGCGCTTCTTAAGAAGGCGGAGCAGCTTTCGGTCTCGATCCTCGTTAAGACAAGCGGTATCTATTCCGATACCTCGCGTCTGCGCGCGCTCCTTGAGGGCTTCGCGTCTGATCGGCTCGCCGCACTTTGGGATGTGCATCACACCTACCGCGATAACGGCGAAAGCTGTGACGATACTATAAAAAACCTCGGTGCTTACGTTTGTCACGTGCATCTGCGTGACTCCGACGATAAGGGAGATTATCAGCTTATCGGAGAGGGAAGCATGCCGATAGGCGACGTTGTGCGCGCTCTTTCATCGGTCAATTATGACGCTTTCATTTCCCTTGAATGGAAGCCCGAATGGCTTGAAGGGCTTGACGATCCCGAGATCATTTTCCCTCATTTCGTAAACTATATGTCCCGTTTCCATTCGACTCGTGATATGAAGAAAACGCTTTATTTTAACCACGACGGCACGGGACAGTACGTCTGGAAAAAGGACGAGCTTATCGACCTTACCTTCTCGCAGGTGCTTGACAGAGTTGCCGAGGAATTTCCCGATCAGTACTGCTTTAAGTACACAACTCTCGATTATACGCGTACCTATGCGGAGTTCCGTGAGGACGTTGACCGATTTGCACGCGCACTCGTTTCGCTCGGCGTAAAGGCGGGCTCGAAGGTCGCGGTCTGGGCAACGAATCTGCCTGCGTGGTATATTACATTCTGGGCTACGACGAAGCTCGGCGCCGTGCTTGTAACGGTGAATACTGCGTATAAGATACACGAGGCGGAATATCTGCTCCGTCAGTCCGATACGCATACTCTCGTTATGATAGACAGCTGTCTTGACTCGAATTATGCCGAGATAATAAACACCCTCTGCCCCGAAATTAAGGATACAACTCCCGGCGAGCCGCTTCACTGCAAAAAGCTTCCGTTCCTTCGTAACGTAATAACTGTCGGCTTCAAGCAGAAGGGATGCCTTACCTTTGACGAGGCGATGGCGCGCTATAAGCTCGTCCGCCGCGAGACTGTTGCGAGAATGGCGGCGGCAGTACGCCCAAGTGACGTCTGCAATATGCAGTATACGTCGGGTACTACGGGCTTCCCGAAGGGCGTTATGCTTACGCATTATAACGTAGTTAATAACGGTAAGTGTATAGGCGACAGAATGGGGCTTTCGACGGCTGATAGAATGATGATACACGTTCCGATGTTCCACTGCTTCGGAATGACGCTTTCTATGACCTCGTCCATGACACACGGTACGACCATGTGTCCGATGCCCTATTTCTCGGCAAAATCCTCTCTTGCTTGTATAAATCAGGAGAAGATAACCTGCTTTAACGGCGTTCCTACGATGTTTATCGCGATGTTTAACCACCCCGATTACCGCCGCACCGATTTCTCGCATATGAGAACGGGAATAATGGCGGGCGCGGGATGTCCGCCCGAGCTTATGAAGCGCGCGGCGCAGCCCGACGAGATGAATATGACGGGAATCGTCAGCGTTTACGGTCAGACCGAATGCGCGCCCGGTAACACGATGAGCTCGTGGACCGATTCTCTTGAGGTCCGCACCGAGACCGTCGGTTACGCGTTTCCTCACGTCCGCTGTAAGATAGTCGATCCCGAAACGGGAGAAGAGCTTGGACCGGGACAAAACGGCGAGTTCTGCGCGAAGGGCTATAACACGATGAAGGGCTATTATAAAATGCCGAACGCGACGAAGGAAACTGTCGACGCTGACGGCTGGCTCCATTCGGGCGACCTTGCATCGAAGGACGAGCAGGGCAATTACCGCATCACGGGACGTCTTAAGGACATGATAATCCGCGGCGGAGAAAACATCTACCCGAAGGAGATAGAGGAGTTTATCTATACTCACCCGATGACGAAGGACGTTCAGGTAATCGGCGTTCCCGATAAGAAGTACGGCGAGGAGATAATGGCTTGCATTATCCTCAAGGAAGAGGGAAGCGTTACCGTTGAGGAGATGACCGCATACATCAAGGCAAGCATGGCGCGACATAAGGTGCCGAAGTATATCGAGTTTGTCGATAGCTTCCCGATGAACGCGGCAGGTAAGATCCTTAAGTATAAAATGCGCGAGGACGCGGCAAAGCGTCTGGGTCTGACCGGAGACGGCTCCGACACCGCAGGACCCGGTAAATAAAAAGTAAAAAGCAGTCGAAAGACTGCTTTTTCGGCTTTTTGCAGATGCAAAAAAATTCGTCGAATTTTGAGAAATTATCCTGTTTTTTACGACTAATACAGAAAAGGACTAAAAAGGGGAATAAAGATGCCAAAGAAAGAGACCACTTTAACTGACGATGAGATAATTGAGCTGTATTGGGACAGAAATGAAAGCGCAATATCGGAGACCGATAAAAAATACAGAAGTTATCTCTATACGATAGCCAACAATATATTGAAGGACAGGCTTGACAGCGAGGAATGCTTAAACGACACTTACCTCGGCACCTGGAACGCTATCCCTCCGACAAGACCGAATTTCTTTCAGATATTTCTTTCTAAGCTGACAAGAAACATCGCAGTCGACAGATTCAGAAAAAACTCAGCGGCAAGAAGAATCCCCTCGGAGATGACCGTCGCTATTGAAGAGCTTGACGAGTGTTTTGTTTCGTCGCCCGAGAACGTAGAGGAAGAGGTGCAGATAAGAGAGCTTGTCAGAGTTCTGAACGCGTATCTCAAATCTCTTGACGAGGACAGGTGCTTTATGTTCGTGAGCAGATATTATTACGCCGATCCCGTACAGAAGATCGCGCGTATGCTCGGCATCGGCGTCAGCTCCGCTTATAGACAGCTTTCGGAAATGAGAGCCGATATAAAGCGAATATTGCTTGTGGAGGAACTGAAAAATGAGCAATAACGATAAAAAGCTGGACGTCATATCGGGTATCGACGAGAAGATAATTGATAAATGCACGAGAAGAAAGATAGCGCTTTTGACAAAGCTCAAAATAAGAACTAAAAGAATCATTGCGCTAACGACGTCGGCATCTATCCTTTGCGCTTCGTTCCTTACGGCGTTTATCGTCATTTGGTTTAATCAGGTGCCGGTATATACGGGAATGACGCTTTCAAGAACGAATCCGATGAAGAAGATCGCGGACGCGGGTGACGAGGTCATTCTGCTCAGCACCAACGGTATGGCGGATATGTACCATGACGTAATGGACAGCCGCACACGGATCCTTCTTGACAACGATAAAGGCAATGATCAAAGTCAGAATAACGGCAAAGATACTTTCAACGCTCAGGGCACAAAGGATATTTTCTACTGTAAACCCAATCAGGATTTCTATATAACGGTTCATATCGATAATCCGAAAAACTACGAGATTCTTTCCTTTACCCTTAACGGTAAGAAGTATTCCTCCTATATGTTTGAGGAGGGATCTGATATGGAAAACCTAGTGCTGAAATGCAACGTTGGAGATGATGCTTCCGGTATAGTTGAATATACGATAGATGCCATCAAGTACGTCGACGGAACGACGATCAAGGACGTCAGACTCAAGGGCGAGAAAACGATCGAGGTCGGAGTATACAATGAGTACAGTCAGCCGAAGGCAACTGTCAATAACATCAAGAAGGATTATACAAGCATAAAAGCAGATATAACTCTCAGTGATGAGCATAATGCGCTTGGCTACGGTAAATACGAGCTTTATGCCGAGCTTCTGACCGATGAAAATGAGACGGTATCAAGACGGGAAATATCTCTCGGAAAAACCCGTGGCATCCTGTTTGAGGGGCTGAGCGACGGAACGACGTATAAGATACAGGTAGTCGGCTATTACGATAACTTTGACGGCAGCGGATATTCGCGTCACGTTCTGGGTTCAAAATCACTGCTCACCACCGAGAGTGCTTTGACGCTTCAGGTCTTCGATACTACGTTTGACAGCGCGAGCTATTCTGTAGTCAGAACGGAAGGGTTTGAAGATCTCGAAATACGTAAGCTATACGTTACCTTCGCCGATGAGGAGCGTACTCCGGCGGAAAAGGTAACAATTGACGGACAGACGATCAGCGGACTGTATTCGGACCGCAAGTATTACCTTTGTGCCGAATATACCGTAAACGGCGTTGACGTTGTAAAAGAGATCGGCTTCAAAACAGCCGAGCGCGCCCCCTTGGTGATCGAAATCACGAATACCACGTTCGATAGCGTTAGCTATTCGGTGTCCGATGAACACGGACTTGAGCACCTCGAAATACGTAATGTATACGTTACCCTCGATGATCACATCCGAACTCCCGTAGAGAATACGTCGGTAAACGGTCAGACGATAAGCGGACTGCATTCGGGTCGCAGGTATTATCTGCGTGTCGAATATACCGTTGACGGTGCTAATGCTCTGAAAGAGGTCAGCTTCAAAACAGCCGAGCGCGCCCCCTTGGTGATCGATATTACGAATACCACGTTCAATAGCGTGAGCTATTCGGTGTCCGATGAGCACGGACTTGAGAACCTCGAAATACGTAAGGTATACGTTACCCTCGATGACGCCTCCCGAACTCCCGTAGAGAATACGTCGGTAAACGGTCAAAAGATAAGCGGTCTTTATTCGGGACGCAGATATTATCTGCGTATCGAATACGCCGTTTACGGCGAGACGTTGACCGCGGAGGCGCTCTTCAGCACACCCGCGCGCAGAGCCGGTGATAGAATTAAAAGATGAAAAATTCGGACTGACGTACGTATCCTTCGGGCTGAATATCAAAAATGCCGACGACGTGACAGTGAAGATCAAAAGCGTAAGCATATACGACGGCGATAAGCTCGTGGCTAAGCAGTCAGCGTCCGATAGCTATACCTTCGAAAATCTGAAGGCACCCAAGGTATATACTGTGCGTGTCGAATATACGGTCGATAAAAAGGACGGTAACGGAAGCTCTGCGAAAGCTGTCGAGTTTTCGGCGATCACTCAGTCCGAGGGACTTGAGATAAGGGACGGTAAGATCGTCGGAATAGGCAGCTGTAAGGATAAAGTGGTATATATCAATATGCCGATCGTAAGCTATGCTTTTAGTCACTATACCGATCTATATGCCGTTATTGCCGGGGAAAATATAGATAGTTCAAATTATATTGCTTGCAGCGGATGCCCTAATCTCAGATACGTGTACGGAATCCAATCGACGCTTCGTTGCACGGTAATGGTCGGTAACGTTGATGGCGAATACCGAGAGCATTCGATAGGCGGCGGCTACACGGTAAACAGCAGCTGGCTTGATAAGACCTTTGTAAAGGACGAAAACGGATACGTAACGACAGTGCTTAACGATGGCAGAAAGGCACTTGTGGCATATTTCGGCAATTCAAAAAGTATCGTCATTCCGGAAGGCGTAAACGTGATAATGCCGAGCACTTTTGCCGAGAGTCAGATCGAAAGCGTTAAGATGCCGTCGTCGGTTACCGAGATCGGAGCGGGTGCCTTCGAACATTGCGAATCTTTGAAAACAGTCGATTTATCGCCGTCGCTTACGCGAATGGCCGAGAATGCCTTCAACGGCTGCTATAACTTGGAAGGCATGGTAATTCCCGACGGTGTGATGGGTGCTTGAAGCGAGAAGCATTCGGTTTCTACCACGGCAAGGTGTATGTGCCAAAAACCGTAGAATACGTCGGCGAATACGCGTTTTACGGCTGTGAAGTATATTTTGAAAGCGAAGAAATGCCCGATACCTGGAGCAAGGGAAGTATCATGAATGCAAATTCCGTTGTCTGGGGCTACAAGCTTAAATAAAGCACAGTAATAGCAAAAGCACCTTGATAAGATCAAGGTGCTTTTCTTGTGCACCAAAACCACGCGATAGTCGCGTGGTTCAAAAAAGGTTAACCGATGAACAGAAATGATGTAAAGAAAAAATGTAGTTTAAGGGTAGTATGTGCCAATGGCTCCAACTCCGGAGTAGTTTGCTGCGCAACCTACG
>JAGASS010000019.1 GCA_017621655.1 Clostridia bacterium
ATCCCCCCGCATAGCGGGGGGTATTTCATTTTCGGGCGTAGCCCTAATACTACTGGCTGCGCACCAGTGCGCTTCAGATTGGCCTGCCAGCCATGCATTGGATACTTGCTACCCATAAATGGGTTCAGGGACGTTTCATTGCCTCCCTCCGGGAGGGAGGTGGATTTTTGCGAAGCAAAAAGACGGAAGGAGCACGCGATGAATGGAATTATAGACCGTTGCCCTTCTCATTAGGGCGGTTCTGTAAATATCTTCTATCGGACGTTTCTCGCCCGATGGCTCCTTCAGTCACCTTCGGTGACAGCTCCCTCCCGGAGGGAGCCATTGGCACAAAATACCCTTAAACTACATTTTTTCTTTACATCATTTCTGTTCATCGGTTAACCTTTTTTGAACCACGCGACTATCGCGTGGTTTTGGTGCACAATAAAAATCCCCCGTATGGGGGGATTTCTATTTTCAAATTACTTTTCGTTCTTGTAGATTTCCTTGAAGTACTTATATGTATCTACCTTAAGCTCGCCGCAAGCTGCCTCGTCGCAAGCGATGATGCCGTCCTTATGGAGCTGGAGCGCGCTTATCGTCCAAGCGTGGTCAACGCCACCCTCAACGCAGTGACGGAGTGCGCGTGCCTTATTGTGTCCGCTGATGAGAAGAAGGACCTGCTTGGAGTCGCATACGGTGCCAACGCCAACGGAAAGTGCGGTCTTCGGAACCTTGTTGGGGTCGTTATCGAAGAAGCGCGAGTTTACGATAAGAGTATCCTCGGTAAGTGCGCGAACGCCGGTACGGGAGGTGAGAGAGGTAAACGGCTCATTGAACGCGATGTGTCCGTCAACTCCGCTTCCGCCGAGGAAGAGGTCGATTCCGCCGTAGGACGCGATCTTATCCTCATAGCGCTGACATTCAGCTTCGAGATCCTCAGCCATACCGTTAAGAATGTTTATATTCTCTGCGGGAATATCGATGTGGTTGAAGAAATTGTCGTGCATAAAGTACCAGTAGCTCTGGTCGTGCTCACGGGGAAGTCCAACATATTCGTCCATATTGAAGGTAACTACGTTCTTGAAGGTCACCTTTCCTGCCTTGTTCATCTCGGCAAGCTTCTTATATACTCCGAGGGGCGAGGAGCCGGTCGGAAGGCCGAGAACAAAGGGACGGTCCTCTTTGTGATTGTTTATGGCAGCCGCGATATGCTCTGCAGCCCACTGGCTCATTGCGTCGTAGTTGTCTTTAATGATAAGTTTCATGGTTTTACTCCTTCACAGTATAAAATTACGCTTAAATTATATCACTTGTTATCCGATTTGTAAAGAGATTTGCGTCAATTTATATCACGTTGATCTGACACATTTTCGTAGAAAGAACCGCATCCTTGTCAGTCCTTGCGCTTATTTGAAAAGGACTGATAAATTCCAAACATTCCGCCGAAAACGCAAAGAACACACCAGATTATCGTTCCCGCGCCGAGACGCGGATTGCCAAACACCTCGTATAATTCATATCCGCCCCAGCCGTGACCCTCAATATGCGTTCCCTCTTTAATGATAAACGGAATGAACGCTCCCGATAACAGAAGCAGAACGGATGATACAAGGTAAACTCCTTCTTTTTTCTTCCACAAGTAGATCAAAAACAGAACGGTCGAAAAAACAAGACATATAAAGGAAATGGCGCCAAACAGAGATATGCCGCTCCGAGGATAAAGCGTGTCGATAACGCGGCCGCTCATATTGTACATCTCACCGCCGCCGATTATAAAATGTATAAGCTTTCGGCTCATATCGAAGCCGAACTTATTACACGCCTCGTGGGAATAGCCGCTCGCGCCGTAGGTAAACGTCGAGATGATCAACGCCAAAATGCCGAGCAGAGCCGGAATGCTTCTTGCAAAATAAAACGATCTTACCGAAAATTTCTGCTTCGGTACTGTTTCTTCATTTTCCTTGCACGCGTTAGTGCCCGAAACGAGCTCACCGTTCAAAAGCTCATCCGCGCTGATTTTAAGAATACCGCACAGTTCAAGAATTATCGACACATCGGGCATCGCAAGTCCGTTTTCCCATTTTGAAACCGCTCTGTCCGTAATGTTCAGCTTTTCCGCTAATTGCATCTGCGTCAGATTAGCTGCTTTTCTGCGCTCGGCAATAAATTTTCCGATTTTCTTTTGATCCATAAATACCTCCTTTTTGCTTTGCAAAGTCATTATAGAGGATATCACGTGCAATTACAACATACCGTTGGCTGATTTTGAATATCAACCATAGGTGGAGCCGGCCTAAATGTTAAAAATCAATCAGATCGTCACTGTATCACGTTGATCTGACACATTTTCATCGTAGTCAAAGCAGCGTCGTGCGTCTCAACCGTCACGCCCGCGCAGGCGGAGGAATCAACGTACACCTCTTTTTCGGGGAAGCTTGCCTTCAGGATCAGGGCATTCGACACGACGCAGATATCGGTGCAGAGACCGATGAGCGTAATATCAAAATCCTCCTCTCCGACGGCTTCGCTCACGAGCGCCGGCAGATCGACCGAGCCAAATGTGAGCTTTTCAACGCTCGTAAAATCCTTATCCTCAAGCGCTTTTGCTATATTTTTATCAAGCTCCCAGCCGTCGGTTCCCTTTATGCAGTGCGGAATAGGCAGCTTTTTACCCTCGGCGGTAGTCATATAATCCTCAAAATGCGTGTCGTATGTGACGAAAATTTCACCCTCAAATTCGCGGATCTTATTCACCGCACTCGGCACCATCGCAACCGCTTCCGCAGTTCCGAGCGCACCGTCGACAAAGTCCTTTTGAACGTCTACGACTATCAGTATATGCTTCATTCCGTGCTCCTTTTCGTTTTTTCTATAACCTTTACAAGAATTATACCACAATAGCACATTATCCGCAATATCTAAAACGTCACGTTTTCAAAAACGCTTAAAAATATTGACTTTTAGGATGTAATCAGTTAAAATATTTTCAATATATCAGGCGTTCGGTTTCCGATTCGAACACGCTGTAAAGGAGGATCATATATGATAATCGACATTCACGCTCACTGCTATAAAAACCCCGTTCCTTACGTCGCGGATTTCTGTGATCCCGAGGAGCTTATCGCTTTCTACGACAGAGTCGGCATCGACAAAGGTGTACTTCTCCCCGTAGTAAACTCGGAAATATATTTTCCACAGTCAAACGACGAGATTCTTGACATCTGTGCAGCATATCCCGACAGATTTATACCCTACTGCAACATCGATCCCAGAGCAATGACCAACTCCCCCAACGCTCCCCTTCACAAGATCCTTGACTACTACAAAAACAAGGGCTGTAAGGGAATCGGCGAGGTAATGCCGAATATGGAGCTGATGGACCCCAAGGTGCAGAACCTTTTCCGCGCGGCGGAGGAGGTCGATCTGCCGATAGTATTCGACGGCTCGGTGGTCAAGGACGGCGACTTCGGTCTTTACGACGATCCGGGTCTACCTCAGCTCGAATTCACGCTTCTGCGTTTCCCAAAGCTCAAAATTTTCGGACACGGTCCTGTATTCTGGGCGGAGCTTTTCAAGCTTCAAACTCCCGGCGAAAGAGGATATATCTTCAAATTCAACAGCGATGAGCAGGTCGGAAAGCCCGGTAACGAATCGGTCGTCGAGGGCGTTGTTCCGATCCTCCTCCGAAAATACGAAAACCTCTACTGTGACCTTTCCGACGGTACTCCCGTTGCCGCCTTCTCGAGAAATCTTGAATACACGGGAAAATTCTTCAAGGAATTCCAGGACCGTCTCTACTTCGGCACCGATATGTGCAGTAAAAACTACGATTATCCGCACGTGAGATTCATAAATATGCTTCTTAACGACGGTATAATCACGCAGGAGATCTACGATAAGGTAACGCATAAAAACGCAATCAAGCTCCTTGATCTGTAATAAAAAAGAGGCAGTCATAGACTGCCTCTTCTTTACAGCTCGGTCACTTCCCAGATCGTAACTATCGACCAGCCGCCAAGCTCGTCGTATGCCTTCATTCTTGCAAAATCCGCGCAGGCGGCGTCGAAAAGTGCCACTTTTCTTCCGGGTTTGTTTGCGATGCTGTAGACTACCTTGTAGGTTTTCATGATTTTTTCCTCCGTTTCGGTTATTACAGTTACATTATAACAACCGAAATAGGACGAAATCGTCTCATATGGCTCAAATATCAGAAAAAGACCGTCGATCGACGGTCTTTTTTAACTTCAAAGCTCAGATTTTGCCTTTTTTCTCTCACGCGCGAGCTTTATCTCGCACTTTATAATAGCAACTACGGTGACCGCAAACTCGACACCGTAAGAAATTGCCGACGAGATAGGCGCTTTTATAAGCAAATTATACGCTACCGCGAGCGCATTCGGCACCAATACCGCGTATCTCATTACTCTAATATTTCGCATTGCAAAGGTGACCGCATACGCGCAGGACGACATAAGATATAAGAAGTCCCAGGGCGAGGAATCCGACAGTATAACGAAATTGATTATAACGTAGCTCGAGATGGTTGCCAGGCACAGCCCGAGAATAACGTATATCGGAACCTTTTTGTCCCTCTTTTCATACGCATAGCAAAGTAGACCGCGCGCGATTCCTATCGCGACGGAGACCATCGTAAAATACGATCCCATAAGCAGATAGGAAAGCGACAAAAACACGTTGCCCGAAAGCTGGAGGATCAAATAATTTCTTTTTGTGTTAAAAAAATAGCTTGCCGAGTAGAGGCAGAGTGCCACTGTGCTCGCAATAAAAGATAATACGTCCATATTTACCTGACTGTAGTTTGATTTTTAGAGACAGTCCTTATTATAATACAAACGGTAGGGTTTTTCAAGACAAATAACACATTTTTTAAGGGTCTATGATAGAAAAAAGACCGCCGAGGGAGACACTTCGTAAAGAAGTTGTCTCTCTCGTTTTTTATCTACACAAAACAAATGACACTTTACACATTGAAGGTGATAGTGTCATAGTGGGTTACATACTTTGAGAAAGGTAAATACTTGCCGAAAAACAAAATTTTTTTCGGTTGGTTAAGTTATATTGCAAACTGTCGTTTGCAGTGATATTTTTGCCAAAAGGCAAAAGTGATATGAAAACCTTTCGGTTTTCGTGATATTATATTCGCCCTAAAACTGTCCGTAGGACAATACCACTATGCGAAGCATAATACCACTGCGAAGCAATATAACTCGCCGCACCCACTCCCCGCGACAACTTTGTTGTCGTAGGGACCCCTGTGGGAAGGCGAATATAACTGAGGCGCACTTCCTTGCGGAGTGCGCCTCGATCGGCGGTCTTTTCGGTTATGAAAACTCTTAATATTCTAAAACTATCGAGGTATGGCATAAAAGCTCGGGAACGGTAAAGCGGATCTTGCTTCCGCATCTTTCAAACGGTATCTCCTCGCCCGTCAAGCCGCAGTAAACACGCTTTATGCTTTCCTTGACGTCAAGCTCCGCCTTTACGTTATATATAGGCATAATGTCTTCGATTATCTCTGCTTCTCCGCGCTTTACCGAAACGGCGTACGTCATATTTATGCAGTATCTGTTCTTATCTTGCTGACGGATCACAGTACATCTTCCCTGCGAGCCGATACCGCTGACCTTCATAGCTCCGCCCTTGTATATAAGCTTGAGTGCCTTTAAGAAATATTCTCTATGATAAAGAGATCCAAATTTATTATAATCGCTTGCAAGCGGATGAGAAATGTATGCAACGTTTTTATATTTTGCAATTGCGGGATAACGCTTGGAATCCTTATCGTAGGGCGTATTTTTATGTCCGCAAAAATGACCGTAGGTGCGGGAGAAATAGGGCGTAATGAACTCGGCAAACACCTCTGCTCCGTCTGTCTCCGTTCTGTGACCGGGATAATTACAGAGCATCGGTGCGTCGGGGACCTTTTCGTCAGCGTCGATCGACTCGATGTAATCGCAGTCATATTCCGCCTCCCCTAAATAAGTCAGACCCATATCGAGAAGGAATTTCCCGTCCTTGACGAGCGAATCGCACGCAGTTAGCAGCTTTCCGCCGTTCGCAACATATTCGCGAAGCGCAAAGATCGCGTCTTCGTTCAAGACCGCCCTCTCGGGAATTATTACGGTATCGAAATCGGAGAAATTATTGTTCGTTACTACCCCGAAATCAATTTGATCCTGCAAAAGTATATTTGATACTCCCGAATTAACGTCCTCGCTTGCCGAGCAGTAAAGCCCGAGATCCGCAACCGACTCTCCTCCGTAGCAGAAGGGAGCTATTTTTTCGAGATATTCGTATGCGTAACCAATATTTTTATAGGTCGCCAGCTCCATTTCCCCGTCGGGGTGCATATGATCTCCAATAGAAGCTCCCGCGCCGTAAAGCGCCATTGAAGCGACCTCGTATTTAAGCGCTTCCTTCGTCTTGAAGCCGCCGAATTCTCCCCATGCAAGATGGAATTTTCCCGTCATTCCGAGATACGGCTTGCCGCTGTTGGAAAAGAACTTTGCTCTTATCGGAAGCTTGTCATATCCGCCCCACGCGGTAGGAAGATCCTCCATCTCAAAATGAGATTGAAACTCGTGATACCTCGGCTTACCCTGCTCTGCTCCGCCGCTGTTAAAGAATATTGTAGCTTCGGGGTGGTATTTTTTCAAAATCTCACCGCATTTTTTCATAAAAGCGCCGCGCTTGATTATAAAATACTCCCTTGCTTCGGAATCGTTATTCGGGTCGATCCCCATTTCAAGCATTCCCTTTTTACAGCTTTCGCAGTAGCAAACGTCGTTTGAAACGCAAATATCAAAAAACAGTCCGTCAACCTTTTCGTAACGGCGGCACACCTCCTCGGCAAGCTCATAGATATGCTCCGCATATCCTCCGCCGTCGTTCAGGCAAAGCGTGTGCCAGGAATATTGCTCTTTGGGCTGATCGGGCGTTTTTGAATCGTCATAGCCGCCGACCGTAATATAGCTTCCGTCCTTCGAGACCGATCTCCATTCGGGATGCTTTATCGCATCTGCGTGCGACCAACCGGCGGTAATATAAATCGGCGCGCGCACTCCGATCTCATGCGCGGCATCGACCATTGCGCCGGTAAGATCGAAATCGAGATTCGGATGCTTCGTTCCGACCTTCGTCGGATAATAGCAAAAGCCGTGATGGCATTTGGCAAAGACCGTAATGCTGTCAACGTTTCCGAGCTTCAACGCCTGCTTGAAGTTGTCCTTTGAAAATTTTGAACCGATCCCGCCGATGTCGGGCGAGGTGTGAAAATCAAGATGAACTTGTCTTATCGGAAATTTATCGTTCAGATTCATATTCTTACTTTCCTTTTCGTTCTTTAATTGGTATCAGCCAATAAATGCTTCACCATTTCGGTGATCGGCTCGTCGTTATGGCAAAACTCGTGCGTTCCGTCAAAGGGAATAAAGGTGAGCCATTCGGTACCTACGTCCTTGCATAATTCGGTAAGCGTTTCAAACGCATCCATACCGTGCTTAACGTCAAACAAAGCGTCCTTCGTTCCGATCTCTATGCAGAGCTTTCTCGGATAAACGAGGCAAGCGATCTCGGCGTCGTCAAGCTTCTCTGCCGACCTGAACCACGTCCAGTCGCTCCAAGGGTATTCGTCTCGCGTACTGAAAAACGAGCATGACACAGCCGACCTTATCCTCTTATCGAGCGCCGACAGGAACAGCGTGTAGAAGCCGCCGTAGGAAAGCCCCACCATTCCGAAGCTCGATACGTTATCATGCGCCTCAAAATAGTCGAGTATCCGCGTAAGTCCGTAAAGCTCCACGGCGGTGATGGAGCTTCCGACGCGCTTAAGGCGCGCGTCTATATTTACTCTGTCAAACGGTACGCCGTAACTTTCGTCCCACAAAAGCAACTGCGGCGCAAACGCGTTCACTCCATGAGCGATCACGCGCTCAAGCATCAGGTTATAATTGCTCGTGCCTCCGTAGACGCCCGATATAAGCTCGGGTGTTCCGTTTCCGCCGTGCTGAACTAAAACAAGCGGCTTCTTTCCGTCTCCGTCGACTTGAAAATAAAGCCCTGTCACAGTAACGCCGTCAAGGATCTCAAAGTGCATTCGATATACCGAATATCCCGACCCATCCGAAAGCTTCTCACATTTAACGCTCGGAATCCCTTTGCTCTCATAATCAACAAGCGGCCAGCCAAGCATTTTCTTGAAATCTTCTCTATATGCTTCCTGATCTTCAAAAATATTCTTACCGTATTCTTTTCTTTTTTCAGCCATCTCAAGCTGCCTATCTAAGATCAGCCGATTCAGCCCGTCAAGATACTCTTGCTTGAATATCTTTGTCTTGGATATTTCTTCACGGTAATCCATATCGCTTGCCCCCTTGTCGTTGTATTTGTATTGTAGCATAAAAGCACTTGCTTTCGCAAGTGCTTTTTATTTTATCATATCAATTCCTTTTTGAAGCGTATTCGCGGATATAGCTCCTGTCGCCTGTGCGATCAAATTTCCTTCAGCATCTATAAAGTACGTGGTGGGCAATGAATACACACTGTAGGTCTTTGCCGCATCGTAGTCTTTATCGTAAAACACGGGGAAGGTATATCCTTTTTTTGAAATAAACGCCTTTGCGGAGCTAAGCGTTTCCCGTCCTCCTGTCATATTTACCATCAGGAAATGCACCTCGTCGCCAAGCTCCAGATATTTTTCGTGAAAATCCGGCATCTCGCTTTGGCAAGGACCGCACCAGCTCGCCCAGAAATTCAGCACTATCGGCTTGCCAATATAATCCGACAGCTTGACCTTGTTTCCCGATCCGTCATAAACAGTGAAATCGGGAGCTTTAGTCAGCTTCTCTTCCGTATCGCCCGTACCCGAGCTTTGACCTTCGTTATCATTTTTATTTTGTTTTCCGTGTATCAGCAGTCTGTCGGAAGCGTCGTTCTTGCTAAGCTGCGGATAAAGCACCGACGCGCCGCCGATCAAAAGAACGAATACCAATACAAGCACAATTAAATTTTTCTTTTTACTCATAGCTACTCCTTATCCGAGAAGACCTAAAAATCGTCCGAGCAAGCCCGTTGCCATCAGTATACCGATCAAAACAAGCAAGCTGCCGCTGACGATATTAATAACCTTGTAATTTTTCTTGATCAGGTTGAATGCCGATTTCAGGTAATCGATCAGCACCGCGCTGAGAACGAACGGGACTCCAAGCCCAAGCGAATACGCGAAAAGCATCAGCATACCCTCTACGATATGCGCCTGTTGGGATGCGAGCATCAGCGCCGAACCGAGAAATGCTCCCACGCAGGGCGTCCAACCGACAGAGAACACCATGCCGAAAAGCATTGCAGAGAAAAATCCCATATTATCGGTTTTGACCGATCTGCCGCCGCCTTGAAACAGGTTCAGCTTGAACACGCCAAGGAAATTCAGCCCGAAGAACACAACGATAAGTCCCGAGACAATATTTACTGCCGTCTGATACTCTCTTAAAAAGCTTCCAACCGTTCCCGCGAGCGCTCCAAGCATCACGAATACCACGGTAAAGCCGGTAACGAAGCCGAGTGCGCCCTTCAGCGTTTTTCTCGCAGTCCGTTCACCGCCGCCTGCAAAATAGGAAATGTAGATCGGCAGCATCGGAAGCAGACACGGAGAAATAAAGGTTATGATACCCTCTAAAAATGCGATCACATATTGCATTTACCGTCACACCCCTTTCCGAAAAGTCCCGAGAGCAGTAGTCCTATAGTTCCCATATATATCACGGTAACGGTGGGACTTGACGTGATCGGACAACTGCCTGTCGAACAGCCAACGGCGTAATAATATATTAGTCCAACAAGTGCTCCGCCTATAGTAAACAGTAGCGGACGCAACAGTTTTTTAAGCATCGATCTCATTATCAGGCACCTCCCGCCAGGTATTTCTCTGCCTCGTGAACCGCCACGGCACCGTCGGAAACCGCCGTCACGATCTGGCGAACCTCTTTCGTTCGCACATCACCCACGGCATATACACCGGGGATATTTGTCTTTGTATCCTCTCCTGCGACAACGTATCCGCCCCCGTCAAGAGCGACCTGACCTCCGAGAAACTCGGTTGCCGGCTTTCTTCCGACACTGACAAACACACCGTCACAAGCAACCGTGCTTTCTTCTCCGGTATTAACGTCTGAAAGACGAACACCGGTGATTTTCGCTTCGTGAAGCAGCTCCTTTACGGTACTGTTCCAGCGAAGCTCCACGTTCTTCGCTTGCATCAACGGTTCGTGATAGATCTTTGTTGCCCGAAGGGTGTCACGGCGATGAACCAGGATCACCTTTTCGGCTATCCTGCTGAGAAGCAACGCATCTGCTGCCGCGGTATTTCCGCCGCCTACCACAACGACCGTTTTACCGCGGTAAAACATACCGTCGCAAGCGGCGCAGTAAGCGACTCCACGTCCGACAAGCTCCGTTTCCTTCTCCACTCCAAGCTCTCTCGGATTTGCGCCGGTTGCAAGAACCACAGTCCTACCAAGAAACGTTCCGCTTGCCGTTTCGATCTGTTTTGGTTCTGCGGTAAGATCAAGACGAACGACATCTGCCGTCTTGCTCTTCGCCCCGAAGCGCTCTGCCTGCTTTTTCATTTTGTCGGCAAGAGAAAATCCGTCAATTCCTTCCTCAAATCCGGGATAGTTGTCGATCATATGGGTAAGAGCCATCTGACCGCCTGCCGAAAGACGTTCCAATACCAGGGTTTCAAAACCTGCTCTTGCGGCATAAAGAGCCGCGGTATAACCTGCGGGGCCGCCGCCTATGATGATCATATCGAAAACGTGATGATTGTTTGTCATTTTCACGCGCTCCTTTTTTACTTTTCTGACCTTAGTATACCGCAATTATTGTTTCACTTCCGTGATGACATCACATAGAAAGGACACCGTTTGGTGCACCTGCGATAAAGCAGGTACGCCATTTTTTATTATATAACACAAAATGACAATTTTTCTCTCAAAATGCGTTATTGAAATTCTGATGAATTTACAGTATAATATAGGTGTCGACAAAAGAAGTGCTTTGCAAAGCAATCACCTGCACAAGGAGAAAAAAATGAAACTTGCTATTGGAGAAAATATACGTAATTTCAGAAAGAAAAACGATTTAACGCAAGAAGCACTTGCCGATCGCTTGGGTGTAACCTATCAATCGATCAGCCGTTGGGAGAATGGCACGACCTATCCCGATCTTGAGTTGATCCCTGCCATTGCTGAGGTGCTTGCAGTAACTGTTGACGAGCTTCTGGGGATGCCTCAACTTGAGAAAGAAAAACGTGCCGTGGAAGCATTTGACGAACTTCGCCGTGAGTGTATGAAAAGAGATTACGATGCTGATAAAATCGTAAACCTTCTTCGTGATATACGCAGAA
Organism: Clostridia bacterium; assembly: GCA_017621655.1. Classification (GTDB taxonomy): domain Bacteria; phylum Bacillota; class Clostridia; order Oscillospirales; family CAG-272; genus Colimorpha_A. Next base: position 11,408 of record JAGASS010000019.1, read on the forward strand.
ATCATCTCAACAGTAATCTTGCATGGCGTCCTTGGAGCGAAGGAAACGAACGCGTTTTTCGTGACCCCAAAATTCTTCCCGAAGTGCGCTTGCTGGCAGAAGCATATCTTGAACGTCATCCTATGCATCCGCATACGATCCAAACAATGGCAGAGATTGAGGAAGAAGAAAATATTGACAACTTTCTTAAACAATATACCACCTCGTTTGATTGCTCTGCGCGTGCGTTGCTTTTCAGGCGATATTTATATCGTGGCGATGCAGAACGATTCGAGCCAGAAAGAAGATACCAATTATATCACTCTTTCAACAATTTGCTTTATCCTCGACATTTGTTAAAATGGGGAGAAGATAAAAGTAATAACGATTATGCGGATGATTTTATGGAAGCAATGCTTTCGTTGATACGACGAGATGCCGTGGACGATAGACCTGATATGTGGATATCAGATCGTATGGAACTGGGATTGAAATCAGCCTTGCGTTTAATATCATTGGGAAATCAAGAGCAAGCACTTTTACAGATTGAGAAGGTAGTTAAACTGTTAGAGGACGTTATGCTGATTACAGATGAGGTGTTGCTGCCTACATCATGCCGTTTCCTTAACGGAATGGAATGGCGAGCAAAAGAAGATTGGCAAAGTCCTTATAACGATCCCGATGCGCTTGAAGAACGAATGATATTTATTCACACGTATATGAATGGAGTAATCACATGTTACTGCGTATATCCGAGTAACATATTAAGAGATTTACAAGGAAAAGATTTTGATCCACTTAAGGTAAATTCGGAATTCGAACAACTTTGCGAACGGGTAAAAGCGTTAATTGTTACTAAACAAAAGGGATCGTAATCCTTGCCCCGCCTCGGCGGGGCTTCGCTTTTGTGTCCGCAAAAGCAGTGCTTGTCAGGAAAAACAGACAGACTTTCAGAGCGCACAAACCAAAGGCTCCCTTGTGTAAAGGGAGCTGACGCCGAAGGCGGCTGAGGGATTGTCTTGATTTTTCAACTAACTTTTACAATCCCTCCGTCACGCTAACGCGTGCCACCTCCCTTTACACAAGGGAGGCTCATTGCCGCCCGATAGTACACCGAAAAGGTATAACACACTATACCTTGCCATGCAAGGCGTGTGAAAAGGAGTACGAACAAAACGCTCGTACTCCTTTGACTTTTTCGGCAGGTAAAACCTGCTTTATGGAAGACACCGTTTCCGGTGCCCTTGAAAGTTTTCTGTATAAAAGCGGTACAGCAAAACCACTATGCCGACTTCATTGCTTTTCGCTTTTATTCAAAATTCTGCCTTCCACAAGCCGTGGAGATTGCAGTAGGCATAAGCCGCAACGGGCTTCTCGTCGGCAAGGGCAAAGGTTACAACAGGCGCTTTGCCGACTTCAAGACATTTGCGCTGACCTCCCTTATTGGTCTGAAGGTATACCCAAAGGATGCTGTGTTCCTCTACCATAGGATGCTCCACAGAACCGATGGTTACGGTCACGATATTTCCGTCAACCGATACAACGGGAATGTGCTTTTCGTGGCTTGCTTCCACCACACCGGGTTCCAACTTAGTCATCTTCTGTCCGCAACACATCATAGGAACACCTGCATCGTGGATCATTCCGATCAGATTCCCGCAATGCTCACAAATATAGAACTTATTGTTATCACACATAGAAAAAACCTCCGTATTTTAGTTTATTTATTTTTTATTATATCACCAAACTGTGAATAATTCAAGGCATTTGCCTTATTCGTATTGAATTTTCGTGGCAAATCGTGTATAATAGAAAAAAAGTATATTCCTTATCTGCGCTGTGCCTACAAGCGGATAAGGGCAGGATGGATGATATGGAATTTCAAAGCTATTTTCCCGTATGGAATAAATTAAATACGGTTCATCAAGAAAAGATACTCACATCACTGACTACCGGAACGGTAAAAAAAGGAACCGTGATCCATAACGGCAGCAATGATTGCACAGGACTTTTACTCGTAAAATCCGGTCAGCTTCGCGCCTATATCCTCTCCGATGAAGGACGAGAGATCACCATTTACCGCTTGTTTGATCGGGATATGTGCCTGTTTTCCGCATCCTGCATGATGCGCTCCATTCAGTTCGACATCACTATCGAAGCCGAAAAGGATACCGAAATGTGGATCATTCCCGTAGAGGTATATCAAAGCATTATGGCAGAGTCAGCGCCCGTGGCAAACTACACAAACGAGCTGATGGCAACTCGCTTTTCCGATGTGATGTGGCTTATTGAGCAGATCATGTGGAAGAGTCTCGACAAACGCGTTGCCGCCTTCCTATTGGAGGAATCCGAGATCGAGGACAGCGACACGCTGAAAATTACGCACGAAGCCATCGCCAACCACCTCGGCTCTCACCGTGAGGTCATAACCCGAATGCTGAAATATTTTCAGAACGAGAAAATGGTCAAGCTCTCCCGCGGTACGGTTGAGCTTACAGACAAAAACAAGCTGGAAGAGCTGAGCGAAATATAAATAAATATCCCCCCGCATAGCGGGGGGTATTTCATTTTCTTGCGTAGCCCTAATCCTTGTGGCTGCGCACCAGTGCGCCTTAAATTGGCCTGCCAGCCACGCATTGGATACTTGCTACCCATAAATGGGTTCAGGGTCGTTTCATTGCCTCCCTCCGGGAGGGAGGTGGATTTTTGCGAAGCAAAAAGACGGAAGGAGCACGCGATGAATGGAATTATAGAGCGTTGCCCTTCTCATTAGGGCGGTTCTGTAAATATCTTCTATCGGACGTTTCTCGCCCGATGGCTCCTCCACCGCCTTCGGCGGAGCCCCCTCCCGGAGGGAGCCATTGGCACAAACTACCCTTAAACTACATTTTTTCTTTACATCATTTCTGTTCATCGGTTAACCTTTTTTTGAACCACGCGACTATCGCGTGGTTTTGGTGCACAACAATGTCCGCCGATGCAAAGCGCACGGCGGACATTTTGTGTGTTATACGGACGATCACCTGTTTTTTGCGGTAAGAATATTAACCGCCATAAGATATTCGGTTTCCGTTATCTTATAGCATATCGAGGATCGCTTCCTTGGGTCTGGCTCCCATTGCCTGATTTACGATCTTACCGTTTTCCATTACTACGAGAGTCGGAATGCTCATGATGCCGAACCGGCTCGCAAGCTCGACCTCTTCGTCCACGTTGACCTTTCCAACCTTAATGTCGGCGCGCTCATCAGCGATCTCCTCGACGATCGGCACTACCATGCGGCAGGGACTGCACCAGGGCGCCCAAAAATCCAGAAGAACCTTTTTTTCGGAATTTAATACTTCATTTTCAAAATTGTTTTTGTTAATATTAATAGCAGACATTTTACATACTCCTTTTTTCTTTGTGGCTTCATTATATCACGGCTTTTGATATTCTTCTGTGATGACATCACATTTCCCCTTTTATTTTGCACAAAGAGTGATAAGTCATGTATTCGCTCCGCAAAATGATAACTTGCGCTCTAAAATTACAGTCAAATTCCTGTGAATTTGACTAATAAACATCCCCCCGCATAGCGGGGGGGTATTTCAGTTTCGGGCGTAGCCCTAATCCTTGTGGCTGCGCACAAGTGCGCCTTAAATTGGCCTGCCAGCCACGCATTGGATACTTGCTACCCATAAATGGGTTCAGGGACGTTTCATTGCCTCCCTCCGGGAGGGATGGCGCAAGTGGCAAAGCCACGGACGGAAGGAGCAAGCGATGA
>JAGASS010000020.1 GCA_017621655.1 Clostridia bacterium
GTCCGAACACTCGTCGCGCTTGGAGAGTGCTTGGAACTTCCATTTCTTGAAGTCGGGTTCTTTGATCTGACGGGAACGAACACGAGCTGCATAACGCTTGTAGTATTTGCTGTAAATCGCAAGTGCCGGGTTCTCGGCTGCCTTCGCTTTGTAGTTCTCTTGTGCGGCAAGATCTTGACACGTGCGCGTTTGTCCTTCTGCCACTCTGTCACAGTAGTTCGTATCGTAGTTGCCCTTCATAATGAAGTATCTGCCACAGCGTTTGCATTTTTTGAAGCGAATATCTTGTTCAAGCATCTTGGTAAATTCTAATTCCAAAATATCCGCAACGGTGCGAAACTCATACTTGAACGATATAAAATGCGGAAAACGGAGATATGGTTCAAGCTCTTTGTGCGTGATGTTATATTTTTCTTCAAAAGCAAGGTGCTGTTCCGTTTGATCAATTTTGGTGTTTATACGGCGAGCAATCTCCGTTGGAGGCAATCCATAAGGCATAACATTTCCGCTAAGTTTCATTGTGCTGAATGTTAAAGACTCTTTTCGATATGATACGGAACTTAAATTGTGAAGTCTTTTGAAAACAAACCATCGTTCAGATGGTGCTAAATGACCGAGGACTTCGGGATAGTAGTTTTCATCGAAGCAAAACTCTATCATATCCAAATACTCTTTTTGAAGCATCAAAAGCACATTGCAATATGATTTTAAGGCTTTCGCACTCGTGCGAAAATCCTTAAACAACGGAGGACAAACAGTGGTATAAAGAGAGGCGTATGCAACCTGTTTAATGTTTGTCATCGTGTCCTGATATCTGAAATAATCTTCAACAATTAACTGATTGCGATTGTATACCTTCTCCGGTGCACGTGCTTGAATTTCTTCTTCCGTCGGTTTTGTTTTTCCGCTTTGTTCTCCAATAAAATTCCCTAACGCATTCATAAAATTGTAAAACTTCATAGCCTCGATAGCAGGTGTTTTGAAATCAGCGTATACAAAATCAAGGATTCCCTCACCATATCTCATTTTGATTCTTGCGCCACTCAAAACATTGTTAAGGGGAATGCGCTTGATTTGCGGATTGTCGATATAGTAATTGTTTTCCTCGTTGTCTATAAGATCCTTTGAGATGATGTATTTGGAATTCATACGAGCGAGAACCTCGGCATTGTACTCCAAATCGCGCAAACGGCTTTCTTCTCTCTGTTGGATTTCTTCTTCGCTCAGAATTTCCTCGTGAATATCTCTGCGCTTGGCTTCGTCCTCATTATATTGGTCGATGGCTTCTTGCATAGAGAAATCCTCGTTGCCTGAATCGACAGTTATCACAAATGTTCGCTCGTCGGGATCAAAGCTTACATCGTTGAAGAAAAAATCATATGATACATTTTGATTTCCTCTTAAAGTGGAGCTTCGTTTTTCTGTATGTGACATCTCGTATTCCGAGAAATCATATTTTTGTTTTACCATACACACACCTCGCCGTTAGAAAATGCAAATTGGATTGATTTTAGACAATCAACATCACTCCAATAAACATTATACAATTCTATTGCAATTTTGTCAAGACGCCGTTATAATCTATTTAGACAATTCAAATCCAATTCATCGTAATTGTCTAATCTTTTGAAAGGAGGCGGTTTTATGAAATTAACACTACTGAGGGAAGGAGGTACACTGAATGGAGAGAACTTTAATGGTCACCGCCGTTGAGATCGCTGCTGATCTCGGCGTGTCCAGAGCTTTCGCATACAACCTTATCAAGAGGCTCAACGCCGAGCTTGAGGAAAAGGGTTATATCACGATTGCCGGAAAGGTCAGCCGTAAGTTTTACGAAGAGAAGCTCTACGGTATGCAGCAGAACAATATGAAAGGAGCGTAAGAATGCCTGCTTATAAGGAAAAAGACAGCAAAACTTGGTATGTGTCCGTTCGTTACGAGGATTGGACGGGCAAAAAAACACGCAAGGTCAAGCGCGGATTTCAAAGCAAGCGTGAGGCTCTTGAGTGGGAGCGCAAGTTCCTTCTGAAAGAGAACGCAAGTCTTGATATGACCTTCGAGTCCTTCTTGGAGCTTTACAAGGAAGATTTGAAGGACAGACTCAAGCTAAGCACTTGGATTATGAAAACAAGCGTAATCGATCAAAAAATCCTCCCTTATTTCAAAAATAAGCGTATGTGCGATATTAAGCCTTCCGATGTGATCGCTTGGCAGAAGGTAATAATGGCGCACAGAGATGAGAATGGGAACGCCTACACGCCGACCTATCTCAAAACCATTCACAATCAGCTCAGCGCGATATTCAACCACGCTGTTCGCTACTATGAGCTTTCAAGCAACCCTGCCGCCAAGGCTGGCAATATGGGTAAGGAGAAAACGAGAGAGATGCTCTTTTGGACGAAGGACGAATACACGACCTTTGCCGAGGAGATTATGGACAAGCCGATCTCCTTCTATGCCTTTGAAATGCTCTATTGGTGCGGACTCCGTATGGGTGAATTGCTCGCCCTGACACCGAACGATTTTGATCTTGAGGACGGCATCGTCCGTATCACAAAATCCTATCAGAGAATACACGGCGAGGATGTTATCACAGATCCCAAGACCGACAAAAGTATTCGCAATATCAAAATGCCCGATTTTCTTGTGGACGAGATACAGGACTATCTCAAAGCCTTGTATAGCGTTGAGGGTGATACTCGCATCTTCCCGATCACGAAGGGATACCTTCACCGTGAGATGACGAGAGGCTGCAATGCCACGGGTGTGAAGCGTATCCGTATTCACGACCTTCGCCACTCGCACGTTTCCTTGCTTATCAATATGGGATTTTCAGCCGTTGCGATAGCAGACCGTGTCGGTCACGAAAGCATTGATATCACCTACCGCTACGCACACCTTTTCCCGACCACGCAGAAGGAAATCGCAAACAAATTAAACACAGAGAGAGGTTAATATTATGTCAGCAAAAAACAGAGATAAGTATCAGAGATGGCGTTGCCACACAATCGCATTCAGAATGTCACCCGAGGAAAGCCGTCAGCTTGATATTGCCGTGAAGCTTTCGGGACTCACGAAGCAAGATTATGTGTGCAACCGTTGCCTTGAGCGTGATGTGGTTGTACAGGGCAATCCGAGGGTTTACAAGGCTCTCAAGGAGCAGTTAGCAGAGGTACTCGCCGAGCTGCGCGAACTCGCCACAGCGTGCGAAATTTCGCCCGAACTGCTCGAAACAATCAACCTTATCACCGTTACGATGAAAGGAATGAAAGGAGAGAGCGTATGACGGAAAAAGAAATGACCGCCCTTGCAACATCTGTTGGCGCAGATGAAGGACAGTCATCTCAAAGTATTCACACAGATAGTATATCACAAACAGAAGAGGAAAACAAGGGGTTTGACGATTTTTCCTACGATTTTCGCAGAGAGTGGATTTTGGCGAATGACACCTCTTATTTGAAAACCGTAACGATGGACGAGCTTTACGACACGACCTTCGATGTGAGCCTGCCGATTATTGACGGTGTGCTTTATCCGGGCACGTACCTTTTCGCAGGGCCGTCGAAGGTAGGCAAGAGCTTTCTGATGGCTCAGCTCGCCTACCACGTCAGCACAGGTACAGAGCTGTGGGGCAACGCCGTGCGAAAAGGCACGGTGCTGTACCTCGCTCTTGAGGACGATTACGCAAGACTCCAACGCAGACTCTACCGTATGTTCGGCACGAACACAACGCCGAACCTTCACCTCGCCACCGAGGCGAGAGTTCTCGGCAACGGCTTTGACGAACAGATCAAGGCCTTCATTCGCAACCATCCCGACACACGCCTGATTATAATTGATGTTCTTCAGCGTGTGCGTGATGTGGGCGGTAAAGATTACAGCTACGCAAGCGACTATGAAATCGTTGCGAAGTTGAAGGCAAAGACCGACGGAACGGGCGTTGCTCTCCTGATCGTCCACCACACGAGAAA
>JAGASS010000021.1 GCA_017621655.1 Clostridia bacterium
AGAGCGTGGGGCGAGTAGGGCGAAGCCCTGAGCGAGCGAAGCGAGCTTACTACTTGATAATTACTACAATATTACGTCAAGATTGAACATTGAAAGGAACGCATAATTGTCGGGTCAAATATTGGATTGACCCATCGGGTCAATTCCGTCCCTATGAGCTTACGGCTTTTAATCTTCCGATATTTCGGAAAAGTGATAATTTTTCGAAGGAGAACGCACGTTCGCCTTTGAAAATTGAAAAGACAAGCCCTGCGGAGCTTGCGGAGCTTGGGCTTTCCCCCTTTCCGTTCCCCGAAGGGGAAGACGGTGGAACGCAAAATCAACGGGATTTTCTTTCCGAAGCGAAGCGCAGGGCAATAAGAAAATGCCGTGATTTAGGTGTTTGCAATCCCGATTTGAATATTTTTGCAACGTTCACTTTGGACGGAGCAAAAATAGACCGCTATGACTATAAGCAGATTATCAAGTCACTCAACGTGTGGCTTGATAATCGCGTACGCAGGGAAGGTCTCAAATATCTTATTGTTCCCGAGCTTCACAAAGATGGAGCAATTCACTTTCACGGGCTTCTTAACGATAAGCTTTCCCGCGTAAATTCGGGAGTAAAGCATCACGGAAAAGTCGTTTATAATTTGCCTGATTGGACTTCGGGTTTTACTACTGCGCAGAGGATAACGGGGGCGGATTGTGTACGAAAAACGACGGTGTACGTTTTGAAGTACATTACAAAATCCGCCGATAAAATCGGCGGTCGTTATTACCTCCATGGCGGAGCGTTTGACGCTCCGCGCACTTTGTGCTATAATATCGACATCGACACATTACCCGCGCGACCTTTTGAGGTCGCCCCGGGTGTCGAGGTCGTTACCTTGCGTAACGAGTTGACAATTTCAGATTTGTTAACGAAAATTCTTGATAAGGAGATGACTGATAACGAAGTCGGACTATATATCCCCGCAGGTGTGGAAAACTCTTTACAGCAAAATGAATTATGAAAACGCCCTTGCCATTCGGCTTTCGCTTGAAACGGGAATGCGCATCGGCGACGCCGTTGCGCTTCCAAAAAGTGCCTTAAATGGTCGAGAATTGACCTTTAAGGCGCAAAAAACGGGCAAATCTGCGAAAGCTGTGCTTTCCGCAGATCTCGCCCGCCGTCTATCAACCATAGCCACCGACAGGTGGCTTTTCGCAGGTCGTGATTCGCGAAAGCATCGAACGAGGCAAGCTGTTTATAAAGACCTGCGTAATGTAGCAAAACAGTACGGACTTGTCGAACACGTAAGCCCGCACAGCGCGCGTAAAACGCACGCTGTGGGCGTTTATCGCTCCGACGGGCTGAAAGCTTGTCAGGAGCGCTTACAGCACGACAGGGAAGCGACAACGTTGATTTATGCGCTTGCGGATAAAATCACGGCGGAGCGCTTGCCCGTGACTGCTCTCGATAATAACGACATTGTTGACAAGGTTGCTTCAAAAGTAGTCGAAGCTCTTAAAAAAATTCTTTTTTCCGAGCATTCGGAAAGCTCTTGACTTTCAAGAGCTTTTTTGTTATGCTCGATGTACGGACTATGAAAGGAGAGAACGGAAACTTGTAGACGCGCGGTCGCGAAGCTGCGGGCGAAGCCCGCGCGAAGCAGGACGCGCGACAGAGCGCGCCCGCAGGCGCGCAACCCCCCGCGACCACTCCAAAGGCGGGCGGGGGACTTTCGGAAGCTCGATAGGAAGCGCCCTCTGCGTAGCGGAATAATTGTACTAAATTAAGATTTAACGCAATAAAGGGAACGGATTTCGGTATTGACTCGTAAATATTTAGTGATATGGCGGTTATCATATTTTAGGACGTTATATCGATAATAGTTATCTTATAGTCTATGTTCAATTAATCATGTGATAATTACTACCTTCGCTACTGTGCTTTTTGTGTTATTGACATCTGTTAAATTAATCAGTGATTCTAAAATATAAACGTTCCGTTTAGAAATTACATCTATACGGAACGTTTACGGTAATTTTATTCTTAATTATTTGTGATCTGTACGTGCAACAGCTTCTTCTCTGAAAAGAAGCGAAATACACCAAATAGCTGCCAAACCTACGAGCGCATATACAACTCGGCTGATTATTGCAGTCTGACCGCCAAACATCCACGCAACGATGTCAAAACGGAAAAGTCCGATGCTTCCCCAGTTAAGACCACCTATAATAGTAAGAACGAGTGCTATTTTATCTAACATATCTTACGTTTGCTCCTTTATTTCTTTATTGGGCAATAGTATAATTCCCTGTTTTTATTAAATTATTCACAACAATAATTATACTAAATTTTTTCGAAGCAAATAATATAAGCGCGAACACTTGTTTTGTTCGCGCTTATACATGATATTTATTATTGTATAACTTCCGTATTGTTATCGACAATCGTTACTGTTGCATCTGTAGCGTCAACGTTAAGCGTACACTGACGAATATCAGACGGTGTCACGATCTTCAACTGCCCCTCCGGAATTACAGCACCGTTATAGTTGAGCGTACTGTTCTCAGTATCAACTTTGTATGACACAAATTCTGCTGCGTAGTTAGTTGCATCAACATTAGTTCTTCCGCCGACGATCGTTGCGTTAATAGATGTTGCCTTCGTATTACCGATAGTAAGATTTCCTGCACTTACTCTTGCATTGATTACAGCAGTTGTTACGACCTCGTTGAAGGTGAGATCGCCTTCACTAACGTTTACGTTATACACAACATTTTCATTCCAAATGTTCTTTAGCGTAACGTCGCCATTTTTAACCGTAAGGGTAAGATTAGTAAGATTGGAGGCGTCTGAGAGATAGATCGTAACGCTTCTCTTGTGCCCTTTTATGGGCTTATCAGCGAAGAAATAGCGAAGTCCCTTGAATTTGAGTCCGCCTCCACTCATATCAAGAAATGATGAGAGGCCGCTGACCGTTCCGTCGACTGTTACGGATCCGCCGGATAATGTAGTAGAATAGTCATATGGATCAAAGTTCTTAAGCTCAACGTAGCTCTTTTTTGCCGATCCGACTATTGTTACATTAACGTCCGAGAAGTTAAGCGTTAATTTAGAGAGCTTATGATCGGATAGGTTATATGCGTAGACAATATCGCCTTTTTTATTACGTGTTTGCTCATAAATCGATACACCCTGGGCATCTGCCATAGACGATGCAATCGAACAAGTAAACCATCCTGTGAAAAGAAGAACAGCTGCGAGTGCAAGGAATATTAATGATGTTGGCTTCATAATCCGATACACTCCTTCTTAAGATTTACGTATATTTCGCGGTACTTGCGTATTACATAATGGACGAAATTGAGAAGCCATTTTGCAACGATAGGCATAAATCTTACGGCGAAATTATAAACGAGAATTCCGATCGCGAGCGAAAAAGCACCTATCATAATAGCTACACCACATTCGTAAAGACCTATCGGAATGCTTGAAATCATCTGAGACACGCCGAATATAAGCCCAAATACAGAAACGAGCGTTCCTGCCGCAGTTACAAATATTAGGGCGCAGATGGACATCAGTATAAAAATCGCAACCGCGAAGAACATAAGCCCAAACCCAAAAACCGTACCTATGATAACTGCAAGCGTTACCGGCAAAGTCACTGCGAACATAGTCCAGAACTTGCGCCTGTTCTGCTCTATAACTTCAGGATCAATGGGCGCGGATGTGATCGATGGATTGTTATCAGAAGGAGCGATCTCTCCTCGCTTAGTTCCGTGAGTTTCGGGCTGCTTATCCTGCTCAATATTATCAATTTGAGCTTCCTCCGCATCAATCTTTTCGAAGACAACAACGTCATCATCAATGATGACAGGGGCATCAGCGTCGGGCGTGACTGCTTCTTGTTCAGTATTTACTTCATTTTTTTCGCGGTTTACGATTACAGGTGCGTGCTGTTTTTCTTGCTGCTTTGAGGCATTTTCCTGCTCTGCTTCCTTGATCGCTTTTTCGGTCATGCGCTTAATTCTGGCGGCAACCTTGTCGAGATCGCCGAGCTTAGCAATTTCAGCTTCGATCTCAGCGTCATTCTTTCCCTTAAAATAACCGTCAAATTGAGCTAGGTGCCGATCTATAAATTCGTGGCTTAATCCGATATTAAGTAGTCGCTCGGTCAGTTCGGCATAAAAAGTTTGCTTGTCCATTGACTGTTCCTTTCGAATTATTATCTTCTTGAAAATTTACTGTTGAAAATAATCAGAATTTGGAGTATAATGTTATCTATAAATAACATTATAACAGAGATTGCGAGAAATTTCAATATGAGAATGCGAAAAAAGAAGCACGGAGCAGAAAGAATTTCTGCTTGCAGCGAATATTTTATCCCTGAGGGCACCGAAATTAATGATTTCCCCATCGAGCTTGAGATCGGATGTGGCAAGGGGTCGTTTATTTCGGGAATGTCGAAGAGATATCCCGAGAAGAAATTTATAGCTATGGAACGAGTTTCCGACGTAATTCTTCTTGCGGCAGAAAGGATCAAGTCGGAAGAAATTAATAACGTTAAATTCATTATAGGTGACGCAAGAAATCTTAAAGAGTACTTTCCTGCCGCGAGCGTGGAGCGTCTATATTTGAATTTCTCTGATCCGTGGCCTAAAAAGGGTTACGCAAAGCGCCGTCTGACGCACAGAGGTTTTCTTGAGCTGTATAAGGAGATACTTGTTCCGAACGGCGAGATCGTATTCAAAACGGACAATATCGGTCTGTTTGAATTTTCCCTTGAGGAGTTCACCGCTGCGGGATTCAAGCTTAGAGAGCTTACTTATGATCTGCACAACAGTGAATACAATGATAATAATATTGTCACAGAATACGAAAAGAATTTCTCTGAAAAAGGATTTAAGATCAATAGGGTCGTTGCATATCTTTAAGAGTTGATCTTTTCTTTATCCTTCTTTTCAAGCTTAGAAACTATGTAGCTTCCGAGCTTTGCACCGAAAAAGCCTAATATGCTTCCGAGGATGATTCCCCCTATAACATCTGTAGGATAATGCACGTAAAGGTATAGTCGCGAGAATGCTACGATAGATGCGACAACGGTTGCGCCGATTGCAATCGGTTTATACTTCCCTTTCAGCATAATTAAGAGAACAACAGCTGTCTCGAACATGATAAGCGTATGTCCGGACGGGAATGAATAGTCGGATAAGCGCTTGATAATTATATCAACGCCTGCAACGTCGTAGGGGCGAATTCTTCCGACGACGTTTTTGAGAAACAGATTTCCGACAACGCCGCCACAGATAAACGCAATTCCCATTGATAGACCTATCTTTCTGGTTTTTGCAAAAATCAGAAGAATGACCGCGATAATTATCGGTACAGTACCGTGGTCGCCTATTTTTGTTATAAGAGACAGGAATTTGTCAAGAAAATCACATCTTAGATTATCCTGAATGAAGTCTAGTATTCTTAAATCTATCTTCGTAATGGGATCCATAAAATTACCTCAAATGACATATTATATTAAAATTATATCATTAAACGTAATTTTGTGTCAATACGTTTCGAGAAAATGAAGTATTTACATTTTATTAACAAACTAAAGTGAAATATATGAGATAATAAGATATATTTTCCTTGGAGGACCTAATGGTTAAAATAGCACTTTTGGGCTTCGGCACCGTCGGATCGGGTGTAGCGGAAGTTCTGTTAGAGAATGGCAAGCTCATCAAGAGCAAAACAGGAATCGATTTTGATATTAAATATATTCTCGATCTCCGAGAATTTCCCGATCACCCTCTCGGTGATCGAATCGTTCACGATATTAACGTGATACTGAACGACCCCGAGGTATCTATCGTTGTAGAAATGATGGGCGGAGTTCATCCTGCGTACGATTTTTCAATTGCTGCGATCAAGGCGGGTAAAAACGTCGTCACATCAAACAAGGCGGTTGTTGCCGCGCACGGTCCTGAGCTTCTTAAGGAAGCATCAGAACGAGGACTTCGCTATATGTTCGAAGCAAGTGTCGGAGGCGGCATTCCGATCATACGTCCGATGACTGATCTTACTGCCGAGGACGAGATAACTGAGATCATAGGAATTCTGAACGGTACTACGAACTATATTCTGACTGCAATGAAGGACGAAGGTACGTCCTTTGAAGAAGCTCTTGCTACTGCTCAGTGGATGGGTTATGCGGAAGCCGATCCTTCTGCTGACGTTGACGGATTTGATAGTTGCAGAAAGATATGTATTCTTGCTGCAGTTGCCTTCGGTAATCTCGTTTCCTACGAAGATGTGGAAACTGTCGGTATCAGACATATAACAGTCGAGGACATAAAAAAAGCGGAGGAAAAGGGCGCTTCGATCAAGTTGATAGCAAGAGCTGTTAAAACTGATTGCGGCAAGGTTCATATCTCCGTTAAGCCCTACGCTGTAAGAAGAAATAATCCTCTTTATGCAATATCTGATGTCTTTAACGGCATTCTTGTTCGCGGAAAAATATCGGGCGACCTTATGTTCTACGGTAAGGGCGCAGGTAAGCTTCCTACGGCAGGCGCAGTTGTTTCCGATATTATCGATATTGCCTCGCGCGGTGAAAATCAGCCGCAGCAGGTGATCTGGACAACTGATAAGGAAATGCTTGCTCCTGTTCTCCCCGAATCACTCGTTGATGCGACTTTTGCCGATCTCGGCTATCCCGTTTGCTAAACAAAGTATTCGTCAGTTGAGTATTTTACCTCTCTCCAAAGCAGTATCACGCACGTTGTGTTGATTATTGCCATTACCGAAACGGTAAAATCGGATATTTCCCATACAAGAGAGGGCGCAAAAACTGAACCTAATATTCCCGCCATGCTGTATATTATCAGATACAGTCGGCGGGAATTTCTTTTACCGCCGAGATAATTAATTGCGGATATTCCGTAGTACGACCAACAAACAACCGATGCTAACGCATATATTGTAGTTGATATACCAATGAATTGCCGCAACCAATCTCCGTAGTGACCGTAAGCGTTAAGAGCAACGGCGATACCGTTAGCATTAAGAGGCGCCTCAGGCGTTATTAGAACAACAAAGGCGGTAAGCGAGCATAAAAGTATTGTATCAACAAATACCTCAAATATCCCCCATATTCCCTGCTCTGCAGGATGCGATTCTGTTTTATGAGCATAAGCTGCCGTACCGCAACCAGCTTCGTTTGATAGGATTCCGCGAGATGCTCCAAGGCGAATTGCGTCTGTAAAGATGAATCCAACCGCTCCACCGACTAAAGATTCAGTGTCAAATGCACTGCTAAGAATTTGTTCAAATACTGACGGTATCAGTTTACAATTTGAACAGATGATTGCGAGCGAAATAATAATATATCCGAAAGACAATATTGGTATTATGATAGATGAAACACTCTCAATTCTTTTTCGTCCACCGTATATCATAAGGAGCGTTATAATTGAAAAAACTATACCTGTAACAATACTCGGAACGCCAAAGCACACTCTCATACTCTCCGATGCGGCAGAGCTTTGAACAGTGTTACCGACTCCTATTGAGGTTATAAGTATTAAAAAGGAAAAAATTAACGCTAGAATAGGATTTTTAATACCGTAACGCATATAAAGCGCCGCGCCACCTTCGCCGTATTTTTTGTATCTCATAGCCAAGACGACCTCGGCGTATTTAATGATCATTGCCATAAAAGCAAAGACCCACATCCAAAAAACTGCTCCGGCTCCGCCGATTCCGATTGCAGACGCAACGCCTGCAATATTACCGACACCGAGAGTACCCGAAAGCGATAGACATGCTGCCTTAAATGATTCCTTGCTATTATTTCCCTTAAAAGCTCTTATCATCCTTCGCGGCTTTCTGAACGGCTTAAACGACAGTTTAATTAATAGGAAAGCTCCGCATGCAAACAGAAATACAGGTAACAAAGGACCTAAGATACTTGAATTGATAAATGAAAGCATTTTTCCTCCTATTTTATTAAAAAAGACTTGCATTTTATCATTTTTTGTGATAATATATCTCTGTTATTATCATATTTTATTTGTATAGACAATATGCCGGTGTGATGGAATTGGCAGACGTGCCGGACTCAAAATCCGGTGGTAGCGATACCGTGCGGGTTCGACCCCCGCCACCGGCACCAAAAAGTGCTTGAATTATTCAGGCGCTTTTTTATTTTTTCGTTATGAATATATGGGATCGTATTATCCAACAATAAAAAGAAAAAGGAGTTTTTATATGATCGAATCAGATACTATTAAACTACTGCGCGAATGCGATGCTGGGATCAAGATGGGCGTTAAGTCTATAAACGACGTAATTGACCACGTTTACAGCAAGGACTTTAAGACAATGCTCAACCGTTGTAAGGACGAACACGAGGCACTTGACAGCGAGCTACAGGAGCTTCTTGACAAATACGGTGATGAGGGTAAGAATCCGAACATTATGGCAGAAGGAATGTCAAAAATGAAAACGGGATTTATGCTGACTATGAAGGACACCGATGAAACGATAGCAGACCTTATGACAGACGGCTGTAATATGGGTGTTAAGTCACTTTCAAAATACTTGAATAAATATGCCGCGGCAGATGAAAAATCGAAGGATATTTGTAAGCGACTGATCAAGCTTGAAGATCAGCTTGCAACTAAAATAAGGGTCTATTTATAAAATTAAGAGAGGGCGCAAATTCGCCCTCTCTAATTATTTGAACATATCGAGGCAACGCACCTCATTTGCGAGCGTCTCGCCCCATATGCGGCATCCCTCATCGTTAGGATGATCGCCGTATTTCGTCATGTGCGGCTCCTCATCACTCTTCTTCAGAATATCTACAACGTCAAAGAGGTGATCGACCCTCTTCGAAAGCTCACATTTGATATAAGAGTTTACTTCGTTCCATTTTTTGATCTTATCGCCTTCATAGTCAAACGGTGGAATTGTTTGAAGAATTATCTTACATCCTGCCTCGTGAAGCTTCGTGACGATCATATTGAGATTATCTTTGATTTGCTCGGCAGTAAATCCTCTTCCGAGATCGTTAACGCCGAGACAAACGAAAACAATATCGTTCTGCTTTGCCTTGTAGAGCCAGATACCGTCGCTTGCGGCATCATCTGCTCTTGCATAACCAAGTCCGATATTCCAGTAAGAATAGTCGGGACCGAGATTATCTGCGACAACTGAGCACCAGTGACGGTAGGAATTGAAGGTGGAGCCGATGCCTTGAGTGATTGAATCGCCAAGAAAGCAAACGCGTGCTTTAACGTCTCGGTTACATCCAACCATAGAAATAAACGGATGGTCTCGCGACGGTAACCATTTCCCGCCCATAAGTATGAATGAAGATATTATACTCTCCTCGTGCTTCGGAATCTGCTTACCCGAATAGGTTATTTCAACGCAAATATATTCACCGTCATCGGTATCAAGAATAACCGAATCGGTCGTAAAGACCTCGCCCGCTTTTATGGTCTTCCCTGCCTTGCCGTTGAAGGTAAGCTCTATCATCTCATCAGGCTCGTTAAACGTTTCTTCATCGCAGAAATCGGTTATTCCTACCTTCGCCGAGTGAATCTTCCATTCGCCTATTATCAGGTCTTTATGGCTTTCCTTACCGTCAGAGAACGTACTGTCGATGATATTCGAGAGTAAGAAGGAATATTCATATTCCCCTGCGCAAAATACCTTATAAAACGTTCTGCAGGTTGATATGGTATTTTCATCGGACAAATAAAAGCATTGGTTTCCGCTTCCTGCGAGGGTATTTGACTTAAAAATGTTAAAGTAATTCATGATCTGTTTTCGTCTGAAAGCTCTTTCTTGTCGTTTTTATTATCAAATCCTTTTGTAAAAAAGTCGCCTAGTTTTCTCATCCATGGGCCGAAATTGTTGAAGATCTTCTGAATTACAGAATCGATAGGATATGCAAGAAGCATAAGTGCCGTAAGAATAAGAATTGCACCGAGCTGGAGATGATGAAGATCGAACTCATTTGAGAACCAGAACGCGCCGCCAACATATAACAGACCGCATCCAATAATCAGTAGCTTATGCTTGAGATTATGAGGACGTGCAACGCGTATCAGCATCAGGTAGGCAACAAAGGAATAAAGGAATATTGAAACTGTTGACGACTGAAGCTCGGGAAGCGATGGGAAGGCATAGGCAAACAGCATTGACCATCCGACTATTATAGCGGCGGACAGCGCAGTAGGAAACGCCTTGAACAAAACGTTGCGAAGGAATTTACCGTTGACTCTATCGTGATTCGACTCAAGCGCTAAGAAGAAGGAAGGCACGCCTATAAGGAAGTAAGAAACCAGCGAGATCTGCGCAGGAGTCAGAGGATACGGTGTTACGAGTATGATGGTAAATATTGAAATAATGAAAGAGAAAATGTTTTTAACAAGATAAAGAGACGCGGAGCGCTGAATGTTGTTAATTACTCTTCTTCCCTCATCAACGACAGAAGGCATGCTTGCAAAATTCGAGTCAAGGAGGACGAGGTCGGATACGTTTGCAGCCGCTTCGCTTCCCGACGCCATTGCGATACTGCAGTCCGCGTCCTTAAGCGCGAGAATGTCGTTTACACCGTCACCAGTCATTGCAACGGTGTGACCTGCTTTTTTGAGCGCACGGACAAAGAGACGCTTCTGTTCGGGAGTAACGCGACCGAAGACGTTATATTCGAGGATCGCCTTTGATATCTTCTCCTTAGTATCGAGCACGGACGCATCAACGTATTTGCTTGCGCCCTCAATGCCTGCTTCTTCTGCGGCTTTAGAAACGGTAAGCGGATTATCTCCCGATATGACCTTTATCTGTACGCCCTGCTCTGCAAAGTATCTGAATGTTTCCTTTGCCTCGGGACGTATTCTGTTTATGAGAGTAACAAGCGCGATCGGTATAATAACACCCGCAAGAACGCCATCGTTAAATATGTCGTTTCTAGAATTTTCAGTGTATCTGTATTCTGCAAACAGAAGCACGCGCTCGCCGAGTGACGAGTGTTCCTCTATTACGCTTCTGAAGCGCGAGAAATCGTTTTTGAGGATGAATTCGGGCGCACCTATAATGTAACCCTCTCCGCGACCGAAGCTCACTGCGCTGTATTTAGTGGCTGACGAGAAGCCCTTGATAGCGGTAGCGGGACGGAAATCCTTTTGATCGTCAAAATGCTTCTTGAGGGCCGCCATCGTTATATTGTCATTGTCCATATTAAGAACAAAGTCGCGCACAAGACGCTCTGCGTGGTAGAGTTCGTCCTCGCCATCAAGCGGAATAACGCTCTTGACGTGCATTTCCGGCTCGGTCACAGTTCCCGTCTTGTCTACGCAAATTACGTCAACTCTTGCAAGCGTCTCGATACACTTCATATCGTGAACGAGGGTCTTGCGCTTCGCAAGGCGTATAACGCCGAGTGCAAGCGCGATTGATGTAAGAAGATACAAGCCCTCGGGAATCATACCGATTACAGACGCCGCAGTCTTTTCAATACTCGTCTTAATCGGATTTGCGGAATCAACGTTTATCTTCATCTGCGTGAAATACATCGTTATTGCAAGCGGAATAATAAGTATGCCGATAACCTTGATTAGGGTCGTAAGTGACTTCATCATTCCGGGTCGCTGCTTCTTCTTTGCGCGCTTTGCGTCAACAGTCAGCTTCGATGCAAAGGATTCATATCCAACCCTTGTGAGCTGCGCCTTGCATTTGCCCGAAACGATAAAGCTACCTGAGAGTAGCTCGTCGCCCATAGCTTTCTTGATCTCGTCGGATTCGCCCGTTACGAGTGCCTCGTTAACGCTTACGTTGCCCTCGCAGACAATTGCGTCGGCGCAGATCTGATTACCTGCTTCAAAAATGACGATGTCATCAAGAACAAGCTCGTCTGCGCTCAGAAGCACTTCCCTGCCGTCGCGAATCGTTTTGACGAGCGGCGAGGAAACGAGCGAAAGCTTTTCAAGCGTTTTTTTGGCTCTCAGCTCTTGAATTATACCGATGATAGTATTTATAGCAACTACAAGCAAAAACGTAAGATGCTTAAATGATCCAACCGAAATCAGAAGCGCACCGATAATGAAGAAAATGATATTGAAATAAGTAAAGACGTTAGTAAGTATGATCTTGCCGACACTTGTCGACGAGTTGTCTACAGTATTATTAACGTATCCGCCCTCTTTTCTCATTTTGACTTGATAAGACGACAAGCCAATATCAGGGTCGGGATCATATCGCTCAGCACTTTCAGCCGGCGGCTGATATAGTGGCTTTTCAAAAAGTGATGCCTTGAGCTTTTCAAAAAAAGTTGTGTCACTGTCAGTTTTTTTGCTCATATTTTACCTCTTTCAGGAGATATTATCTGTAGTTATTATATCACATAAGCTTATACGTTGTAAATACCTTAATACATTTTTTAATATTACGAGGCACGATATGAAAAACAAAACACAATACTCAAAATACTGCGAAGGTCGCGCGAAGAAGTCACCTCTTCTGACAGACGTTTTGAAGGCATATCTGATTGGCGGACTTATTTGCGCATTCGGTCAGGGACTTACTGAAATTTATACTTTTCTTAATATAAATACGGATACGGTTAAGACACTCGTTCCCGTAACACTGATATTTATTGCATCTATTTTGACAGGTATCGGGATATTCGATAATATTGCAAAATTTGCAGGTGCAGGAACGCTTGTGCCGATAACCGGCTTTTCTAACGCCGTGGTATCAACGGCTCTCGATAGTAAGGGAGAGGGATTTATCCTTGGAGTTGGTGCAAATATGTTTAAGATCGCAGGACCCGTAATTGCGTACGGAACTGCCGCGAGCGCTGTATATGGCTTAATTTACTGGCTGTGCAAAATAATTTAGACCATAACGAAAAAATTTCTATAAAACTCGCCTGACCTCTTGATAATCCTCCGACTACATGCTACAATATAGCCGCAACTACGGTTACAGGACTGTTATTCAACAAGCGATTTTGGGATGGAGATTTATTTATGAAGGCAGGATTTTCAAGGGTATGTATTAACCCACCATATGGCGCACCGATCGTAGGTTACTACGAAGAAAGGTATGTGAAAGGCATACACGATGATCTGTTTGTGAGGGCTACCGCCTTTGACGACGGTGAGAATAAGGCACTGATCATCGCCATTGACGTTTGTGTTCTTGGTCAAAAGTATTTTGATAGCTTTAAAAAGGCAATTAACGAAGCAACGGGTATATGTGAGGATGCTATTTTTATCAATTGCTCGCATACTCATACAGGACCGCTTGTCGGAAAGGACACTGCCTTCCCAAAAACGAGCAGTCCCGATTATGATGCTTTCCTTATTGCATGTGTAAGAGATGCCGCAGTATATTCATTGGCTGACCTTAAGGAAGCAACAGTTGAAACAGCTTCAACAGAAGCTAAGGGTATTTCCTTCATACGCCGTTACCGTATGAAGGACGGTAGCGTTCAAACAAATCCCGGTGTCAATAATCCCAATATTGACCACGCGCTCGGTACGCCTAACGAGACCGTAAAGGTCATTAAAATTAAACGTGAAGATGCCAATGATATTATTATGATCAGTTTTGGTACACACTCGGATTCGGTTGGCGGAGAATATATCAGCGCAGATTATATGGGATACTTATGCAATATTATGGAAAAGGCGGTAGAGGGCACAAAATGTATGTTCCTTCTTGGCTGTCAAGGCGATACGAATCACGTAAACGTAAGTCCCACACAGAGCGAGGCGTCTATTTCGGAAATCGGTTTCGACGGTGTTCCTAGAAGCTACGCTCACGCAGAGCATATGGGTAGAGTGATCGCAGGCGCAGCTCTTTCCGTTTATTCAATAACCGAGAGGGTCAAGGCAGATAAAATTTCATACGGCTCATCAAGAGTTAAGCTTCCCTCTCATCAGGAAAACGATAGACTTGAAGAGGCACTGAAAATTCACGATCTTTATTCCGCGGGCAGAGCAAGCGAGCTACCTGTTAAGGAGATGGAGCTTACTACTCTCGTTGCGGAGGCAGAGCGTATTGTGCGGCTTAAGGACGGTCCCGAATACTTTGAGTTCCTCCTTTCCGCTGTGAAGATCGGAGACCTGGTATTCGCAGGTATCGGCGGTGAGCCGTTTACCGAAATCGGAAACCGCATTTGCGAAAATTCTCCTTTTAAGGAAACGGTTCTTTGCTGCCTTACGAACAGCGCAGGCGAATATATACCTACACGTTCATCTTATGACGAGGGCGGATATGAAGCCAAAGCATCTGCGCTTATGCCAGGTAGCGATGATATACTGGTAGACGCTATGGCTAAACTTCTTAACGATATAAAATGTTGAGTATTTTATTAGGGGCGTTGTCTCCCCTGCTTATGTTATTTCTTTGTATTTCGTTTGGGTTTCTTCTCAACAAGCTGAAGCTCATGCCGGAATCGACTGCAACCGTACTTTCAAAATGTGAAAAATACTTGTTTATGCCAGCTTTGGGATATGCTACCTTTTCCAAATACTGTACAGTATCAACGATTTCAAAGAACGCTAATATTTTGATGTATTCTGTTATTGCGATTTTTGTTGCAATGATAATAGCGATCCCGCTTTCAATAGCTTTTGAGAAGCATGATCTCAATAAGCGCAATATATACAAATATGCTCTTGTTTTTGCTAACCACGGTTTTATGGGAAATGCTATCGTTCCCCTCGTTTTGGGAGGGCAGGAGCATCTATATAAGTATTTGCTTTTTACCTTGCCACTGCATTTTTTGACATATATATGGGGAATCAATATCCTGACCCCAAAAGAGTTGCGTTCGGGTAATACATTAACGAATCTTATTAACGCTCCATTGATCGGAATGGCTTTGGGAATTGTTGTTGGGCTTACGGGTGTGCAAAAATATATGCCGGAATTTGTAATTAACACAATGGATTCCCTTGGCAGCTGTATGGGGCCGGTTGCAATGGTCCTTACGGGATTCGTTATTGGATCGTATTCGTTTAAGAGCTTGCTTGCTCAGAAAAAGGTTTATATTGTAACGGCATTAAGGTTGGTAATTATTCCCATTATCATTCTTACAATTCTGACACTCTGCGGAGCAAATAAATACGTAGTTACACTTGCATTATTCGCTTATGCAACGCCTCTTGGACTAAATACCGTAGTTTTCCCTGCCGCTTACGGAGGAGATACTAAAACGGGCGCAAGTATGGCAATGATAAGCCATGTCTTATGTACGATCACAATACCTGTTATTTACGGATTACTTAAACTGATATAAAAAAGCTTGACCCGTGGGTCAAGCTTTTTCTTTGCGTGAATATAGTTTAGCAAGTCCGCCTTCTGACGTTTCTCTATAGAGATGAGAGAGGTCTTTTCCAGTTTGGTACATTGTCTCAACGACTACGTCAAAGGAAACCTTTCTGCTGGCAAAGAGGAAGTTAGAAAGGGAGAGCGCATTAATAGCTCTCATTGCCGCAACTGCGTTTCTTTCAATACAGGGTATCTGAACGAGACCGCAAACGGGGTCGCAGGTAAGTCCGAGATGATGCTCCATTGCGACCTCTGCGGCGTATTCGATCTGATCAATACCCATTTCAAATAGCTCACAGAGAGCAGCAGCAGCCATACTGCACGCAGTACCGATCTCCGCCTGACAGCCGCATTCTGCGCCGCTGATCGAGGCATTAGTGCTCACAAGATCGCCAATTAGACCCGCAACTGCGAGCGCACGTATTATATCCTCGTCTGAAAAACGGTTTTTCTCCTGCATGTATTTTAGTACAGCAGGCACAACGCCGCATGCGCCACAGGTCGGTGCGGTGACGATGATTCCACAGTCGGCGTTCTGCTCGCTAACTGCAAAGGCGTAGGAGCAAACGAGACGGTTTTCTTTTGTCTGGGGGCTTTCGTCGATATGCTTCTGATTATAGAGAAACTGCGCTTTTCGCTCGACCTCAAGCCCTCCGGGAATTATTCCCGTCTTACTCAGACCCTCGGAAATAGAATTCTGCATCGTCTTCCAGACCTGAAGCAGATAAACCTTAATGTCATCATCCTCATGGTCGAATACGTAGTCGGAGAGACGGATGTTTTTTGACTTGCAGTACGACGCGATCTCAGTGAAATTTTTATGCGAATATATTTCATTAGGATAAAGATAGTCGTCACCGTCTGCACGTATTTCGCCACCGCCGATGCTGTAGTATCGCTTTTGACCAAGCTCTTTTCCGTTCTTAAATGCAATAAAATCAACGGTATTAGGATGTGATATATCGTTTCTTTCCGAATCATATATTATCTCAACGTTAACATTATTGAGCGTCTCAACAATTGCCCTGTCGGTTGCGTGACCTTTTCCTGTCTTTGCAAGAGAGCCGTAGAGAATTACTTTTATTTCGTCTGCATCGTGATATTCGGAGATGAAATTCGATGCGGCATATGACGGTCCCATAGTATGAGAGCTAGATGGACCATAACCGATCTTATATATTGTTTTGATGGACTTCAAGATCATCACCTCGTAAAAATAGGATAAAAAAACGACGCGAGTCGCGTCGTTTTTTCTGGCTGGGGATGAAGGATTTGAACCCTCACAAACAGAGTCAGAGTCTGTCGTGCTGCCATTACACAAATCCCCATCAACAGGAGACATTATAACAGATTCAAACCGTTTTGTCAATAGTATTTTTGAAGATTTTTAAACTTTTTTCAGAAGTTTTGAAACGAGCAACTTTCGTTCGTTCATGTATGAATATGCTTTCTCGAAATCGGATAAGGCAACAGACATTTTTTCAAGTAAGGTAAGAAGGTAACAACGTATTGGGGACGGGATTATGCCAGAATTCGCCTCTACAAGTCCCGTGTAAGCGGCTTTGTGATTACCCTGCTTTATTCTTATGATAGCATCGGTAAGCGAAGCATAGGCAGAGTTTTCATAAATAGACATTTTTGCGGCTATCATTAACTCATCTGCAGAACGCTTGTCCGATAACTCTATAAACTTTGAGAAGGTAGCAATATCTGATGACGAAACTGCGTATTTTGATATTCTCGAGATAAACTGAGCTTCGTTTCCGCTCTCGGGAGAAAAGGCGAATCCGTCAAGAAGAGCGCGATAGGCCTTGCCTTCGTTTATCATGTGCTTTTCGAGCAGCTCTTCCCTTTTGAGCGCGTCGGAGATCAATTTCTGTGCTTCCTTTATAGGCGCGCAGTTGTTCATCTTTTCGACGCCTAATAGATACATAGATCTTACCGTATATACGTCTTTTTCCTCAGGAAAGTATTCAAGACCCGAAAGAAATTGGAGGCATAGAGCGTAGTTTCCTGTGCTAAACTCTTTTTTGATCATGGCGAGCAGGCGTTCATTCTTGAGCTTCGTTCCATCGTCATGGTCATCTAACAAATATCCAACGGGAACAGAAAGACGGTCAGCAATGGCGGAAAGAGTCGACAGTGACGGAAGAGCTTCGCCGTTCTCTATACGGCTTAGCATATTACGCGTGACAATTCCCTCGGAAAGCTCTTTTTGAGTCATCCCGAGTTCGTCTCTTATTGCTTTTATTTTGCTTCCGAGATCAGAAAACGATTCGCCACGGTATTTCATAATATTTCCTATTATTCCTCGTTATGAAGAGTTAATTTTGCTTCAATATCTTTTGTTTTTGCCTCAAGTGAATTAAGTAGATACTCAGATCTTGTTTTGAGATTGTCAGCGATATTTTCGAGCTTAACGTTCGTTTCACCTATGATAGTGCCATACTGTGTTACGCATTCAACAGCGAAGTCTCTGACCTTTACGTTTACACCGCTGACTATCTCGTCTCTCATCTTGTAAGCTTCGTCCTTTACGGAGTCTGCATAGACGTCTGCCTCGCTCTTAATACGTGCCGCTTCTTCCTTTGCCTCGGCGATTATTCTGTCAGCGTTTGCGTTTGCGGAAATGATGATATTGCCGACCTGAGCGCTCATTTCGTCGTAGATCCTGCTCTTTTCTGCTTCGCGTTCTGTCTCTCTTTCCTCGATCATTTTATTGATCTCATTTTCCTTGTCAGACAGCTTGGAGGAAAGCTCGTTCCATTCCTCATCTGAATGTGAGTTAACGGGCTGTTCGGGGATGCTGTTCAGCTTTGCTTCAAGCTCCGCAATATATGCGTGAAGGTCTGCTTCCTTCCTTGAAAATATAATATTGATCTGCTCAATATATGCCTTTACGTCGTCGCGGTTATAGCCCCTGAACGACTCTCTGAACCTAATTTCGTTGTTGTTCACTTCTTCTTACCGTTCCTTTTACCCATTTGAGTCTTCTTAATATTATTATCAAATCTTGCTTTGTTATTTTTGACGTTGTTTCTTTTATTTTCGGGAAAATTCGACCTTTTATACGTCGCAGGAGGAACAAGGCATTCCTTGCCCATACCGATAAGCTCTTCGCGGTGACATAGGCGGATTGCTTCGCGTATAAGATCGTGGTTTTCTTTTCTGTTATATTGTAGTAACGCTCTCTGAAGCTGCTTTTCCCTATAATCAGTCGTACAGTAAACAGACTTGCCGTTTAGCGGATTGATTCCTGTATAGTACATGACTGTAGATACCGTTCCCGGCGTAGGATAGAAATCCTGCACCTGCTCGGGGCGGATACCGTTGCGCTTGAGATAGAGAGCGATTTGAAGCGCATCATTCAGTGTACTACCGGGGTGGCTGGACATAAGATAAGGAACTATATACTGTTCTTTTCCGCATTCCTTACTGTACTTAAAATATCTTTCCTTGAACTTCTCGTAGACTTTAACACTTGGTTTACCCATCATATTCAGGACGTTATCGCAGATATGCTCTGGCGCGACCTTGAGCTGACCGCTTACGTGATCGGTTACAAGCTTACGGAAGAAGGTAGGATCCTTATCTTCGAGCATGTAGTCATAACGAATTCCAGAACGAATAAACACCTTTTTAACGCCTTTTACGCGCTCGATTGCGCGGAGAAGCTCGATATATTCCGTGTGATCCGCCTTAAGGTTTTTACAAGGCGTGGGTGCGAGGCATTTGCGGTTAAGGCAAACGCCGTCTTTTAGCTGTTTTTCGCAGGCAGGACCTCTGAAATTCGCGGTAGGGCCGCCTACGTCGTGAATGTAGCCCTTGAAATCGGGCATTGAAGCGATCTGCTCGGCTTCCTTTACGCAGGATTCGATACTGCGCGAGCGCACGGTTCTTCCCTGATGAAAGGTAAGCGCGCAGAAATTACAGCCGCCGAAGCAGCCGCGGTTGTGTGCTATTGAGAATCTTACCTCTTCGATACCGGGCACGCCGCCGTCCTTTTCGTACATAGGATGATAGGTTCTCGTGTATGGGAGAGCGTAGACAGCGTCAAGCTCTTCCCTTTCAAGCGGAGGCATCGGAGGATTCTGGACAAGCATTTTTCCGTCATAGATTTCGGTAACCGCTTTTCCGCTTATACTGTCCTGATTGAGATATTGAATCTTGTACGCCTCTGCGTATTTCTTCTTGTCGGTTTTTAGCTCGTCATAAGTGAAGGTATCTACGCGCGGAAAATGTACCTTATCATCAATTGTGGTTAGATACACTGTACCTCGGACGTCGTGTATTTTCTTTACGGGAACGCCTTTATCAAGAAGAGAGGCAATGCGAAGAAGAATGTTCTCGCCCATTCCGTACGTCAGAATATCAGCGCGGCTGTCAACAAAAATACTTCTTCTTACCTTGTTATCCCAATAATCGTAGTGGGCAAATCGACGAAGAGACGCTTCAAGACCGCCGATAATTATCGGTACGTCTCCGTAAGCTTCCCTTATTCTGTTACAATAAACTATGACTGCACGGTCAGGACGGTTTCCCATCTTTCCGCCGGGCGAATAATAATCGTAGTTGCGCTTTTTCTTCGATACCGTGTAATGCGCGACCATTGAGTCGATATTGCCAGCGCTGACAAGGAATCCAAGGCGCGGCTTTCCGAAGCGCTTAAAATCATCAGCGCTCTTATAATCGGGCTGTGAGAGCATAGCTACTCTGAAGCCCGCATTTTCAAGCACTCTCGAGATGATTGCCGGTCCAAAGGACGGATGGTCAACGTAAGTGTCTCCGTTTACATATATAAAATCAGGTCTATCCCATCCGCGTTCAGTCATTTCTTCACGCGTGACGGGCAGAAACATATTATCCTTCATACCGGCAACCTCCTTTAAGTGTTTTCATTAAAATTATTTCTGTACTTCTACCATTTCGAAGGCCTCGAGAATATCGCCTTCCTTGATATCGTTGAACTTTTCAAGTCCGACACCGCACTCGTAACCGTCAGCTACTTCCTTAACGTCGTCCTTGAAGCGGCGGAGCGAGGAGATCTTATCCTCGAAAATAACTACGCTGTCGCGGAGAACGCGGATAGACGCTTTTCTTGTGATCTTACCGTCAAGAATGTAGCATCCTGCGATAGTACCGACGTTGGGAACGCGAATGGTCTGACGAACCTCTGCGTGTCCGAGAAGCTCTTCCTTGAATACGGGAGCAAGAAGTCCTTTCATAGCGGCTGTGATCTCTTCGATGCACTCATAGATGATACGGTAAGTGCGAACATCGACCTTCTGACGCTCTGCAGAATCAAGTGCAACGCGGTCGGGACGGACGTTAAATCCAACAACGATAGCGTTGGATGCAGATGCAAGGGTAACGTCGTTTTCTGTGATTCCGCCGACTGCTGAGTGAATTACGCGAACCTTAACTTCCTCATTTGAAAGCTTTTCAAGCGACGCCTTGACTGCTTCTGCCGAACCGACAACGTCTGCCTTAACGATAACGTTAAGCTCCTTGGCGCCGTCGGAGATCTGCGCGAAGAGATCATCAAGACTAACCTTGGAGTTCGCCTTGAATTCTTCTTCCTTGATCTTTGCCTTACGGTTATCAGCAAGCTCTCTTGCCATTCTTTCGTCTTCAACAGCGTTGAATTCATCACCTGCGGTAGGAACTTCGGCTAGACCAATTATCTCAACGGGAACGGAAGGACCTGCCGTCTGGACGTTGTTCCCCTTATCGTCCTTCATGGCTCTTACACGCCCGACAGCGGTTCCGGCGATTATTGTATCACCTGCTTTAAGCGTACCGTTCTGAACGAGTATGGTAGCAACGGGACCGCGACCCTTATCAAGCTTCGCCTCGATTACGATACCCTTCGCGCGGCGGTTCGGGTTTGCCTTAAGCTCCTTCATTTCAGCGACCATAAGTACGCTTTCAAGGAGGTTATCAATTCCCTTCTTAGTGAGCGCGGAAACAGGACAGCAGATCACGTCTCCGCCCCATTCCTCGGGAATAAGGTCGTACTTTGTAAGCTCCTGCTTTACGTTATCTGGGTTAGCTGCGGGTTTATCCATCTTGTTGATAGCAACTACGATATCAAGACCTGCTGCCTTTGCGTGATTGATTGCTTCAACAGTCTGAGGCATGATTCCATCGTCTGCCGCAACAACGAGAATAGCGATATCGGTTGCCTGCGCACCTCTGGCACGCATTGCGGTAAACGCTTCGTGACCGGGAGTGTCAAGGAAAGTTATCGGCTGACCGTTTACCATAACGCTGTAAGCACCGATGTGCTGAGTGATACCGCCCGCCTCACCTGCGGTTACGTTAGCGTGTCTGATCGCGTCAAGAATGGAGGTCTTACCGTGGTCAACGTGTCCCATAACGACAACGACGGGAGCACGGCCAACGAGGTTTTCCTCGGTATCTTCGGTCTCATCAAAGAGTTTTTCCTCAATAGTAACGGTAACCTCATGATTGACCTTTGCGCCAAGCTCGTCTGCTATGAGATATGCGGTCTCATAGTCAACTATCTGGTTGACGTTAGCCATAACGCCGAGCATCATAAGCTTCTTAATGACCTCAGAAGCGGTGACCTTAAGGCGTGTTGCAAGCTCGCCGACGGAAATTTCGTCCGGAATGCTGACGGTAAGTTGCTGCTTTCTTGCCTTTTCAAGCTCTGCCTGCATCTTCTGCTTTTCCTGTGCAGTGCGGCGGTCCTTTGCCTTATGAGGTGCTTCGGGACGCTGTGCGTTGTTCTTATTCTTGCCGAACTTCTGCTTTTCGCCGAACATATTA
>JAGASS010000022.1 GCA_017621655.1 Clostridia bacterium
AGCGTAGGTATCGGAGGTGTTTGCGTCGGAAATAGTTACGTTATTAAGGGTTGCGCCTGCCTTGAATGCAAGTGCCTTATCGGAAACTACGTTGTTAAGCTCAACGTCGCAAGCGAAGTTGAGGTCGTGACGGTTCCAAGGACCATCGTTATAACCTGCGTTAGTGATCTTAGCATTGTTGATGATAAGCTTAGCGCCGTTGGTTACGATGTTGTTCCAGTCAGAGTCCTTCTGATTGAAGGTAATGGTGTGACCGTTACCGTTGATAATGATCTGTTCGGTAACTTCGCCGCCCATTGCCTCGTTTGCCCATGCAGCTACGTCATAGGTTACGTCGCCGTTAAGGGTAACGACGATGGTCTTTTCGTCTGAGGTAAGAGCATCCTCGAACGCCTTGTCGTCAGCAACTGCGGAAGAGGAAACGGAGCCCTTGAACCAGTTAGCGATATTGGTTGCATTTGCCTCGCCGAATCCTGCGTTAAGCGCGGTTTCTGCGTCAACGAAGCCGGCTGCCTGAATGCCCTGAGAAAGAGTAAGGATCTCCCAGGTCGCACCAAGCTTTTCACAGTCTTCGTTTGTCGTTTCAGACTTGAGGTATGCCTGAAGGAGCGAAGGAAGCGAGCTTTCACCGGGCTTAAGAGCCGCGTCATAGGTGAAGGCGGTCGCAGAATACTGAACACCGTCAATGTCAATAACGAACCAAGGAGACTGGGTATATCCAACTGCACCATCGTTTATGTTAATACGGTTGATGGTGAAGGGATCTTCAATAGCGATAATGGTACGAACGAAAGCTTCGGTCTTACCGGTATTCTTAACAGTTACGATCTTGTCAACAACGTTCTTAAGCTTTTCGCCGAACATATTGTAGTCATGACCGTTGATGTTAATGGTCTCGTTGTTCCAAGCGACCTCGCCAACTGCGGGAAGTGCGGGCTTGGACTGTGTGAAGGGAACGAGCTTGCCGTTCTCATCGCGTTCCTGCTCGATCTGCTCGATCGAAACGTTACCAAGGGTCATTACGTTAACTGCGCTATCTTCATCCTTGAGGTATGCAAGGGTTCCGCCGATAGCAAGGGCGGCGATGAGTACGTAAGAAACGCCCATCAAAAGAATCTTCTTAAATTTCTTCATTTTGGAGTTTTCCTTTCAATAATTATAAGAGTCAAAATAATATAGGTTATTTTTCTCCTAAATCGTCACTTTGAATGAATCAGGGGTTAGCGATGAGTGCCCATGCTTCTTCAGCGGTGTCGATAGCGTCGATTGAAGCATCGCGCTGTACAGCATAACCGGTGAAGGAGAGCTTAGGATAGTTGGTCTGATTGAGAGCGTCGAGCATGTCCTTGGTAACGGTATCCTTTACCTTGACAACATCGCCCTTGATGATGCCGTATCCAACGTCCTGAGCGCTTGCGTCGTATGTACGGTAGTAAACACCGTCAACGCCGGTAAGAGCGGTCCAACCGTCAGCAACCTCATACTCGATGAAGTCGGTGAGGTCAGCGAACTGAGACTCGTCGATCTTAACGAATACCCAGCAGTTTTCACTTCCTGCCTTAACGGTAAGAACAGGGTCCTTATCAAGAGTCTTGCCGGGCATCATCTTGTAGGTGTCGCCGGTGGTCTCGGTAAGGGTTATGTTGATGTCACCGAAGGTAAAGGTGTTAACTACGGGATCGGTCTTGGTCATGAGCCATGCGATAGATCCGCCGATGATCGAGCAAGCTATGAGGCATGCCGCAACCGAGAGAAGAACTATCTTAAGTACAGAATTTTTGCGCTTCATGATTGTTTTTTCCTTCCTTATGTATTACTTGGTAAATGCAGCCCAAGCAGCAGCTGCGTTATCAAAGCCGCTTGCCTGAATTGCATGTGCCTCAACAGAGATCTCAAGATCCTTGATCGTTTCGAGCTGCTCGCCCGTTATGAAGGTAGGAACCTTGATCGAGTTAAAGAGCGGCTCAAGCTCAAGGTCAGCATCTGCTGCCGGCTTGACGCTCGTATAATAACGGAACTCGTAGCTTACGGTGTTTGCCGCATCATCTCTCGTTACGCCGATATAGGTCCACTTGGTGTTGTCGAAGCCAACAAAAATGTCGGTAAGTACTGCACCGTTGGGAGCAAATATTGCGTCGAGTTCCTTAGAGCAATTAAGAGTTACGATCATACGAACGTAAGTTTCCTCACTGCCCTTGAGAACGGTAACCATCGGGTCCTTGGTGTACGACTGTCCGGGAACGAGGTGATACTCATTACCCTTCTCGTCTCTTCCGCCCGTCGGATTGCCGTTTTTGTCGACAACGGATTCATCAAGCTTGATTTTCACGTTACCGACAGTGAAGGTGTTTACTACCTCCGATGTGTCCGTCAGGTATGCAACAGTACCGAGAATAGTAGCCGCAACCAGAAGAACAGCCGAAAGAAGCACGACAATAGGTTTAAGCTTTTTCATTTTCTTCTCCTTTTTCGGATTTATTTTTTCTTTTTTTTTCATTATCGTCCGTGATAATGTCGACTATCATCACGAACGTAATGACCGCAAGTGCGACCGCGATGGCAACTATTGAGCCGGCGCGTGTCTGCATATACATAGCAAGGTAACCGAGAAGCGGTATACAGAATACCACCTTGCCTCGTACGTTTTCAAATTCGACGAGCTTTCCGTCGTAAGTATCGTTATTGTCACCCTTCGTTCTGAAGCGAAGGATCTTAGGATCGTTTTCGTCTGGGATTATCTCTTTGATACGGTGCGTAGCCGTAGTATCGTCTCCGATCTTATACGTTATTACGTCTCCGATCTTGAGATCCGAAACCTTGTCAACGTCCGATAGATATATTAGCGACCCCGTCGGGTATTTCGGCTCCATCGACGGAGAGGTTATCGCCAGCACGTCAATACCGAAAAGCTTTACTCCGACGAGAAGCATCGCAAGTATCAAAACGATGACCATCAGCACAGCCGACACTATCTTCAGCGTTCTTTTGAGTATCAGATTCATGGTTTTCTCGTCATCCCTCCGATTAAAATCTATTGGGCAAAATGATATTCTTACCCATTATTAATCATTATACATTGTAGCAGATTTTTATCGGAATTTCAACCAGCTAAAACACATTTCCACAATTTCTAACCACAAGGAAAAAAACGACATTTTCCCCGTAGTATTTTTGTTAATATTGTACCCCCCCCCCGAAAAATTTCCATATTTTGGCATTTTGGGTTTCGATACCTTGCGTGTATATTTGCCACTTGCATTTTTTATCGGTTGATGATATAATTCACTTATCATTGATTAGAAAGGCATAAAAGATGAAAATTCTTATTGTCGGCTGCGGAAAGATCGGCTCTACGCTTCTTTCGTCACTTACAAACGAAGGACACGATATAGTTGCCATTGATATGAATCCCGCGGTCATTACCTAGCTCACCAATATATATGACGTTATGGGCATTTGCGGAAACGGCGTCGACAGCGATATTCTCATCGAGGCAGGTGTCAAGGATGCCGACCTCTTTATAGCGGTAACCGACTCGGTAACGATATGTTCATCCCCGACGGTAATTTCGTTCTCAAGAGTAACGATACTGTCGGTATAACCGCAACTCATACCGAGATCCAAAAGTTCTTCAAGGCGGCAGGACTACTTCAGAAGCAGGCGAAAAACGTTATGATTCTCGGCGGAAGCCGAACTGCCGTATACCTTTCGGAGATGCTTCTTTCAATCGGCTGTAACGTCAAGATAATCGAAAAGGATCTGACGAAGGCAAAGCTCCTTTGCGAGACCCTGCCCGGCGCGGTGATAATAAACGGTGACGGCGCACAGCAGGAGCTTCTCGTCGAAGAGGGCGTAAATGACCTTGACGCATTCGTCTCCCTCACCGGCACGGACGAGGAAAATATCCTCATTTCCATATTCGCATCAAACCAGGGCGTACCGAAGACTATCTCGGAATCGTCCTAACATCTATAGTCGTAGTTTCTATCAATATTTCTCATCTTTTTTCATCAATTGGCGAAACAATTCGTCATTCCGCTTTTCAAGTCGCGTCTATCGTTTCAACGACAGGAAGGTCTTAAGGTCAGCCGTGTTATGCTGCTTTTCAAAACCGTAAAGGCGGATCTGCGAAAAATGCTTCGTCCGCGTTCGGTCAACGTTGTGAAGCTTGAGGGAAAAACGGTCGATGATGCAACGATCCACAGCACGAGCGTATATCTTATAACCTACTTCATTATATTCCTTTCACTTGTTCTGCTCATCTCAATTGACGGATACAATATCGAAACGACGCTAAGCTCAGTTGCCTCATGCCTTAACAATATCGGTCCTGCATATGGTGACGCTGCTGCAAACTACTCATTTTTTTCGAGCTTCTCAAAGATCATCCTCTCCTTTGCAATGCTGATAGGACGACTTGAGATCTTCCCGATACTCCTTGCACTCTCCCCCGCGACCTGGAGAAAAAAATAAAATATAAACCGTCTGCAGCCGCAGACGGTTTTTCCTTTTCTATTCTCTTTTAATAAACATCCACCCGCATAGCGGGTGGTATTTCATTTTCGGGCATAGCCCTAATACTACCGGCTGCGCACAAGTGCGCCTTAAATTGGCCTGCCAGCCACGCATCGGCTACCTGCTACCCGTAAACGGGTTTAGGGACGTTTCATTGCCTCCCTCCGGGAGGGAGGTGGATTTTTGCGAAGCAAAAAGACGAAAGGAGCACGCGATAAAAGGAATTATAGAGCGTTGTCCTTCTCATTAGGGCGGTTCCGTAAATATCTTTTATCGAGCGTTTCCCGCCCGATGGCTCCTTCAGTCACCTTCGGTGACAGCTCCCTCCCAGAGGGGGCCATTGGCGTGAACTGCCCTTAAACTGCATTTTTTCTTTACATCATTTCTGTTCATCGGTAAACCTATATTGAACCCCGCCACTATGGCGGGGATTTCATTTACATCTAAAAAAATCCACCCTCTCGGGTGGATTTTAATTTTTAGAACTCAGCCGATCCCGTAGTTCTCGGGAAGGATTCAACGTCGCGGATATTCGAGATGCCCGTCATATACATAATTAGGCGCTCGAAGCCAAGACCGAAGCCGGCGTGCTTAGCGCCGCCGTAACGGCGAAGATCAACGTACCAGCTGTAACCCTCGGGCTTAAGACCGAACTTGTCGATGCTCTCAAGAAGCACGTCAAGACGCTCCTCTCTCTGCGATCCGCCGACAAGCTCACCTACACCGGGAACAAGGAGGTCAACAGCCGCGACGGTCTTTCCGTCGTCGTTTACGCGCATATAGAACGCCTTGATGTCACGGGGCCAATCGGTAACGAATACCGGCTTACCGAATACCTGCTCGGTAAGGTATCTCTCGTGCTCGGTCTGGAGATCCATACCCCAGTCAAGCGGATAATCGAACTTAACTCCGCTTTCCTTAACAAGCTTGACTGCCTCGGTGTAAGGAAGACGGACGAAGTCGGAATTAACGATGTTGTTAAGACGTGTAAGAAGTGTTGTATCAATAAACTTGTTGAAAAGCTCAAGCTCGTAAGGACACTGCTCCATAACGTATGCTACAACGTACTTAAGCATGCTCTCAATAACTTCCATATCGTCGTTGAGATCAGCGAACGCCATCTCGGGCTCCATCATCCAGAACTCAGCCGCGTGGCGGGGAGTGTTCGACTTCTCTGCGCGGAAGGTCGGTCCGAAGGTATATACGTTAGCAAACGCCATAGCATAGGTCTCTACGTTAAGCTGACCCGAAACGGTAAGGTTCGTGCTCTTACCGAAGAAGTCCTGCGAGAAATCTACCTGTCCGTCCTCGGTCTTGGGAAGATTGTCGAGGTCAAGAGTCGTAACGCGGAACATTTCGCCTGCACCCTCGCAGTCGCTTCCCGTGATTATCGGGGTGTGTACGTAAACGAAGTTTCTCTCCTGGAAGAACTTGTGTATCGCATAAGCGGCAACCGAACGAACGCGGAATACTGCCTCGTACTTATTCGTTCTCGGACGGAGATGAGCTATCGTACGGAGGAATTCGTCGGAATGACGCTTCTTCTGAAGCGGATAATCGGGAGTAGACGTACCCGTTACCTCAATATCCTCTGCCTTAAGCTCGAAGGGTTGCTTTGCCTCGGGAGTGAGAACAAGAGTACCCGTTACCGAGAAGGACGCGCCGACGTTCTGCTTCGCGACCTCTGAGTAGTTCTCAAGCTTCTCAGCTTCAAATACTACCTGGAGGCAAGGGAGCGTGCTTCCGTCGTTAAGATCGATAAATCCGAATACGTTGCTCGCTCTTATCGAACGGCACCAACCGCAAACGGTTATCTTCGTATCAGCAAAGCTTTCGGGGCTTGCGTATAATTCCTTAATAGTTGTTCTTTTCATAGTAATGTTTCCTTTATATTTTTGCTATACTTCTTAAGTAGTCTTATCTTTTGGATAGAGTCACGTATTCAGTTTCTTGCTTTACGCTCGTATATGCAGGGCGTATTATCTTACCTGCGTTTTGGATTTCTTCCATTCGGTGAGCGCTCCAGCCCGCAATTCTCGCAACCGCGAAGATGGGGGTAAAAAGCTCATAAGGAAGACCGAGCATCTTATAGACCATTCCGGAATAGAAGTCAACGTTTGCGCTGACGCCCTTATACATTTTGCGCTTTGCCGCTATTATCTCGGGCGCAAGCTTCTCTACCGTTTCGTAAAGCTCGAATTCCTCTTGCATTCCTTTTTCTTCGGAGAGCTTCCTTGCATAAGTACGAAGAATATCTGCTCTTGGATCGGAAAGTGAATATACGGCGTGTCCCATGCCGTATATAAGACCCGCCTTATCAAACGCCTGCTTGTCAAGAAGCTTGACAAGGTGATCCTTAACAGCCGCCTTATCCTTCGTGTTGACCGTCGCCTTCATATCGTCGAACATCTGCATGACCTTGATATTCGCTCCGCCGTGACGCGGTCCCTTAAGCGAGCCAAGCGCCGCGGATATTGCAGAATAGGTATCGGTTCCCGATGAAGTTACTACGTGAGTAGTAAACGTAGAGTTATTACCTCCACCGTGTTCGGCATGAAGAACGAGCGCAAGATCAAGCAGCTTCGCTTCAAGAGGCGTATACTTTCCATCCTCACGGAGTATATACAGAAGATTTTCAGCCGTGTTAAGTTCCTTTTTCGGATAGTGAATGAACAAGCTGTTATTATTATGATAATGCTGGAACGACTGGTATCCGTAAACGGCAAGAAGCGGGAATTCTGCAATAAGCTGCAGACATTGGCGCAGAACATTCGCTGTTGATATGTCGTCGGGATTCTCGTCGTAAGCATAGAGCGCCAAAACGCTTCTGGACAAAATATTCATCATATCCTTGCCCGGCGCTTTCAGGATCATATCACGCACAAAAGACGGAGGCAGAGAACGGTACGTCGAAAGCTGCTCGCAAAACCGTGCAAGCTCTTCTTTGTTTGGCAGCTTGGAGAACAGAAGAAGATAAACCGTTTCTTCAAATCCGGGGCGGTCGTCGTCAAGAAAGCCCTTAACGATATTTCGCACGTTGATTCCTCTGTAATATAGCTGACCCTCGCAGGGGATCTCATTACCGTCAGCGTCCTTGTCCTTTGCCTTGATACGCGACACCTCGGTAAGACCTGCGACGACACCGTTTCCGTTTATATCGCGAAGACCTCGTTTTACATCGTATTGTGCATACATTTCGGGAACAATATGATTATTGTTATCAGAAAGAGCAGCAAGCTCTCTTATATATGGCGTAATTTCAGAGTAATTCATCGTCTTTCCTCCTTACCGATAGAATAGTCGTTTATCTGTATTGGTATCTACTTTTTGTTATGTGTATGCTTTTTCTTATTCTTTACGCTGATCCCAAACGGCGCAAGCTTTTTGCCGAGCGAATAGTAATCGCCGTGAGCATACGCGGTAAGATCCGCCTTTTCGAGATGAAGCTTTCCCTCTCCGTCGACGAGCGTTTCGTCAACGTGGACCGCTACTATCTCGGCTAAAAACATATCGTGAGTGCCTAGCGGAATTATGTCCTTGACCTTGCATTCAAGGTTTATCGGACACTCATCGATAAGCGGCGCTGAGACCTCTGTCGCCTCTGCCTTCGTGAAGCCGCATTTTTCGAATTTGTTTACCTTTTTGCCTGTATATATGCCGCAGTAGTCCGCCTTTTCGATAAGGGACGTCGGAGTAAGATTGATAACGAACTCGCCTTTTTCCTTTATAATTCCGTAAGAATGACGGCTCGGGCGCAGTGATATATACGTCATCGGCGGTTTTGTATTGACCGTTCCAGTCCATGCGACGGTTACGATATTCGAGCATTCCATATCACCACAGGAAACCATAACGGGCGGTACGGGCGAGGTCAGAACCGTTCCCTTCCAGACCTGCTTCTTCATACCGTCTCCTCACAAACGAATGCGGGAAGCTTTGAAAAAGCATCGGCAAGGAAGTATATATTTTCACTCGATGCGACTGTATCGCGCTTCGTATGTATGTACGGAGTATATAATACACCCTTTTTGTTCTTTTTGCAAGCCATAACCGAAATTCCGCAGGGGAAATTTTTACTGTCGGTATTACCGGCGCTTCCCTTCTTCGGATAAAGACCTACGTTGTAATTATCATTACCGACAACCGCATCGGCTATTTTTGCAAAAACGGGATGCTTTTCTGCTTTTTCCATCGCAACTACAACGATATTATCGCCAAGTCCGACGCAGTCGAAATTTATTAGCGGCTTATTTGCCCACAATTTCTTATTCGACTTAAGCAGTGCCTTTGAGCCGAGAAGCCCCTTTTCTTCGTTATCGAAGAGGATATAAGCGGCTCCGTTCGGATTTTCAACCATTATCGAAAGCACGGTCGCAACACCCGAGGTATTGTCGTTCTTATTCGTCTTATTCGCTCCTCGGCGCATAATTCCGAAGAATATTCCGAAATAGAGCGCAAGGTAAATTGCCGCAAACGCAGGATAAGGCAAGCTGAATACCGCCTGAAGCGCATATGCAATGCCGAGCGAAGCAAAGGCGATCACGAGCGGAATACCAAATGCGTAAGCATAAGCAAGTCCGGGATTTCGCGGCATCATAAGATTAGGCAAAAGCGAACGTGCGGGCGTATCGTAATGCGCGGTATAAACTACGCTTGCGTTCTCGATATCGCCGATAACGATATTGTTATGCTTCTTTTCAAGCTGCTCGATGCGCGCGTTAAGACCTACGCTCTCCGCTTCACTTTTGACGTATTCGAACAAGCCCTTTTTCTGCTCCTCGGTACGTCTGATCGGAAATTTTTCGTTTATCTCGTTTAGATAATCCTTCATTTTTCGCTTTCCTCAAGCGCCATAAACATATCGACTCGCGTCTGATGTCTGCCGCCCTCAAATGAAGCGTTAAGGAAGGAATCGACGATGTCGATAGCGAGTGCCTGACCGACAACGAGCGCACCGATGCAAAGAACGTTTGCATCGTTATGCATTCTTGTAAGACGCGCAGAATAGGTATCGGCACAAAGTGCGGCGCGGATACCGTGATGCTTGTTTGCCGCCATGCTCATTCCGATTCCCGTCGAGCAAAGGAGGATTCCAAGCTCGGCTTCCTTATTCTGAAGAGCAAGGCATACCTCATGCGCATAGATCGGATAGTGTACCGATTCGGGACCGTTCGTTCCCTTGTCGATAACGTTATATCCGAGGTCACTTAAATGCTTTACGACCTTGTCCTTAAGCTCATAAGCTCCGTGGTCGCATCCAACTGCTATTGTTTTCATTCTTTTTCTCCGTTTCTCATTCTCTCCGCCTGTGACGGACGAAGGTAGGTTGGCTGGAGCGCAAGGTCGGTAAAGCCGTCCTTATTCTCCGCGTTTTCGTAATTATTAAGAGCGCAAAGCGCGACTGAATATCCGTTCTGACGCTTTAGGATCTCGTTTGTCGGCATTACGTTTTCGTTTCCCTCTGCCGCTTTTCTGATTATATGCTCACCGCCGCCGTTAATATATATCGGTCCGTCGTAACCCGTAAGCTCGAGCGCAAGCTCAGCGGCAGGGATCGTTCTGTCAGGGGTCATGCGCGTGATACTTCCGTTATCAGAAAGGAAGATCGCGTTATAAAGCTGTGAACGGCGCGCGTCCATCGCAGGGCATATTATGCCGTCAAAATCTATAAAATTATATGCGAGCGCCTCGGTTGCCGAAACGCCGATACATGGCTTACCGTAACCGAAAGCAAGCCCCTTTATCGTTGAAACTCCGATTCGGACTCCCGTAAACGAGCCGGGACCAGACGAGCAGGCGAAAAGGTCAATATCGGAATATTTAAGTCCCGATGCCTTCATAAGCGACTCGATAGCAGGCAGAAGCAGCTCGGAGTGGCTCTTCCCTGCGTTTATGACCGTGCTTCCGATGAGCGTCTTGCCGTCAGTTATCGCAACCGCGGCAGTATTTTCGGTAGAGTCAAGAGCAAGTATTTTCATATATTTTCTACCTCCTCCGCAGTTATCTCACGGCGGTCATTTTCAAGCTTTTTGATAGTCAGTTTAATATATTTTTCGGGGAGCGCAAAGGGTATCTTTTCGCACCATTCCGCCGCGATCACGCAGTTTTCGTAATCGTAAAAGCCAATCGAATAAAGGTCGTCGTCGCTCTCGATTCGGTACATATCGCAGTGGCAAAGAGTTCTGCCACCGCCGTAGTATTCGTTGACAATGGTGTAGGTCGGCGAGCAAACGTGCGCGCCGGGGGTAATAACGTCAGAAAGCCCACGCACAAAGGCAGTCTTCCCTGCCCCAAGATCGCCGTACATAGCGATAAACGCGTCGGTCTCGCCGTTATCCAGCAAATACCGCCCAAGCTCTCGCCCGACGTTTTCCGTTTCAGTCACCGATGCGGTGACGACAGTTATGGGTAAAGATGTCAATACCGCATCCTCCTTGTCGATAATTACCCTTTATTATATCACATATAGTGGTATTTGAAAAGGTTTTTTTACAAAAAAGGCAAATATTTCTTTACATAAGAGCAAAAATATGCTATAATTCATTTCGTAATATACCCGCCCTTAGCTCAGCTGGATAGAGTATCAGATTCCGATTCTGAGGGTCACAGGTTCGAATCCTGCAGGGTGGGCCAAAAAAGAACGAAGCGCAGCTTCGTTCTTTTTTATGTCAAATTCGCGAGAATTTGACTATAATTCGAGCGTAGCGAGTTATCATGTTGCGTAGCAACAAATTTCAGAGTTACCTATACGCGAATTTGAATTATAGCTCGCTTCGCTCACATTATAGCGCCTTCGGCGCATTATATCTCGCTTCGCTCGAATTTTTAATAACGAAGCGCAGCTTCGTTCTTTTTTATGTCAAATTCGCGAGAATTTGACTATAATTCGAGCGTAGCGAGTTATCATGTTGCGTAGCAACAAATTTCAGAGTTACCTATACGCGAATTTGAATTATAGCTCGCTTCGCTCGAATTTTTAATATTGCATATTTTATAAAGATGTGATACCATATACTTGCGTTTAATACGCTAAAAATTCATTTCTTAAAAGGCAGTTCTACACATTAATGAAAGAAAACAAGCTACTCCAATTATCGCAAGAATTTGCGATAGATATTTTTGAACTTGGTCGCATTTTAAAAACCAACGGTGAACATAGCTTTGCAGATCAAATAAAAAGAAGCGGTACGAGTATTTCCGCCAACATCGCCGAGGGCAATCATCCGCAAAGCAGAGCCGATATGATTTCAAAATTTGAAATCGCACTTAAGGAAGCCAACGAAACTGAAAATTGGCTTACTATATTTAAAAACGCAAAGCTAATTGATGAATCCGTGTTTGAGATAACTCACAATAAACTGGTGAAGATAAAAATACTCTTAATCAGTTCAATAAAAACCTTAAAATCAAAGCAGGAATAAACAAAGGAAACACATTATGACAAACAATTCATCATTTTGGAATGCAATCGACAAATTGATCGGCGATTCTGAGGTCGTAATAGACAGACCCAAAGGAAGCGCTCACCCGAAATATCCCGATCTCATATACGGTGTAGATTACGGATACTTAAAAAACACGTCGTCGATGGACGGCGATGGGATAGACGTTTGGGTAGGAAGCGATGGCAAAACTGCTGATGCGGTAATGTGCATCGTTGATCTGATAAAAAGAGATTCCGAAATCAAAATTCTGATCGGTTGCACAGAGCAAGAAAAAAAGTATATTTACGATTTTCATAACAAAAGCGAGTTTATGAAAGGCATATTGATTCGCAGATAAAGAAAAGCACTTCATATGAAGTGCTTTATTCTTTCTCATAATTATCCTAACAAATAATAAATATTGACAAAAAAGTCAATTTGTGCTATAATAAAATTGTGCAAGATTATTAATAATTTGTTAATAAGGAGGTCGCTATGAAAAAATCAAAAAAGATCGTTTTAATCGTCATAAGCTGCATAGTTGTGCTTGCCACCATCGCAGGTGTGATCTTCGGCATTGTCATGAATCAAGTCGCGCCGATCGTTACCAAATTTGAAAAGAAGAAAGCAGCCGAAATTGCCGAACTTAAAGAAAAGATGCCCGGATATGTTTTCGATGCTGATAATCGCGCGGGAAGTGTAACGTACCTCTTCTTGCTCCGTAACACAGGCGAAGGCAAAGCCGAAAATTTCGTAAAGCAACACAATTTGAAACGGCGTTTCCCCGACGCAAAGATTAAAACCGGCTACGGTGTCGTAACGCTCGCATTTGAAAGAGACGATTACACAAATGCCGTTCACAATGCCCTTAACAAGCTTTCAAAGAAGTCCTCTGTTGAAATAGGTTCCGCTTCCGTTTACAGTGCTTCATACATAAAGTATAAGCCGGATATTTCTCAACACTCAAAAAATCCGACAGAGCTTGAATACACGGTTCTTGACGAAAACGCTCTGCGAAAGTACGTTCTGTATGACGATGAATTTATCAACGTTGATCGGATATTTTTAACAAAAGAGGATTACGACACCTACATCGATATGCTCATTGCATCTTGCAAGTCCGAAGAGCCCACAGAACTCCTCGAAACATTAAAGAATAATATGAAGGATAAATACAAGGAGGATTTTTTCGAAACTAACGCCCTGCTCGCAACGAAGGAGATAACTCGCGGCAGCGGCAGATACAGAACAACCGTTGATAACGTCTATATTTCGGATAATAAAATATACGTCGTAATTCGCACAAGTTGTGCACCTTCCGAATATCCTTCGGATTTGATGGTTCGAGATGCTACGTTCTACTTAGCAGTAAGCAAAGACGCAATCAAGGGAGCAACCGAGCTTATTACGCTTGACTGATATAAAGAAGAAAACCATCTTGCGTTACAATATGATTGTCCAAGATTCTTAATCATTTACTGAAAAGGAGGTCATTATGAAAAAGAAGGTTTTTATCATTTTATGCAGCATTACTCTGGTCGTCATTTCCGCATGCATAATCATCGGTATTATCCTGAATCAACCTGCGTCGGTTGTCACCAAATATGAAAAAGAGAGGGCTAAAGAGATTGCATTGCTAAAGAAAGAAAAGCCCGGCTCTTTAATCAGCACTAATAATCGGGCGGATCGTGTAGAATATCTCTTATTACTTCGTAACACTACAGATGGTAACGCCGAGAAGTTCGTAAAGAAATACAACTTAAAAAAGCGTTTCCCCAAGGCAGAGATTGAAGCCGGTTACGGTGTAGTAACGCTCGAATTTAAAAGAAACGACTACACGAAAGCCGTTCACGACGCGCTTACAAATCTTACAAAAAAGTCATATGTTCAAAGCGGCAGTCCGCATATTTACCCCGCATCAGGTATATGGTATAAGCCCGATATTTCTCTCTACGCGGAAAATCCGACAAAAATTGAACACGCGTATCCGAATAGACGCCAGGAAACCCTAGATCTCCCCGAATCCGACGTGGGAGTTCACGATGTTGGACGAATCATCACAACAAAGGCGGACTACGACGCTTACATCGGTCTGTTTGCAGAGAATTATGATTATTATCCCGAAGGACTCGAAATCCTTGAATACAAAAAAAGTCTATACGACGAAGAATTTTTCAAAACCAATGCGCTGCTCGTAACGAAGAAAGTAGTTCGCGACGAATTGGGATATGCAATGGGCGTTTCTGACGTATATCTTTCGGATAACAAGATCTACGTAGTTATTTGCAGATCCAAACCCGAAGGGCTTTCCGTTGGAATGACTCAAAACCCATTCTGCATAACCGTAAGCAAAGACGCGATCAAGGGAGCAACCGAGCTTATAACGCTTGACTGACATACACAAAAAGGCAGACGTTCGTCTGCCTTTTTTCTTTACAGCTTTTTAAGATACCCTTTCATATCAAAATCCTCAAGGATCGAATCCTTTTTCAAATACAGAGGATGATGCGGGTGTCCTTTAATTG
Organism: Clostridia bacterium; assembly: GCA_017621655.1. Classification (GTDB taxonomy): domain Bacteria; phylum Bacillota; class Clostridia; order Oscillospirales; family CAG-272; genus Colimorpha_A. Next base: position 14,465 of record JAGASS010000022.1, read on the forward strand.
ACGGCTTGCCCGTCATAAACAATTTTGATCAACCCATGTCGCTACTACGGATTCCAAATCCTTCAAAAAAGTAAAAGGGGCACCAGCTCATACTTTTCTTTTTCTCTTGATTTCTTCTATTCTCTGATCATGAAATATTTCAGGATTAATACCTCGAGTTTTTAATAATTTCACAAATCTATCCATATTTGGCAAAAGCTGTTCTTTATATTTCGTAAAATCCGAGAATAGTTCATCCATATCCTTAACGTTTATTGTTGGATCTCCGTTTCTCACATCAAATGAATAGTTTTTTCCTGCACCATACGTGTTTATTCTTTCCCAATAAACCTTGGCTTCTTCATCGCAGAGTTGAATGTATATTTTGCCATCGTTGTCTTTCACGAGATCAATAGAAAGGGAAAATATCAGTCGATTCAACCGCTTAAAAGCATCGTAATATGTAAACGAATTATCATCACTTGTTTCTTTCCCATAAACAATGTAGTCGAGAGTAGAGTCAAAAAATTCAGCCAGAGCTATCAAATTATCAATCTTCGGCAAAAATTCGCCATTTTCATATCTTTGAATGCTTTTCTTGTCAATATCGACAAGATACTCATTCGAGAGAATCTCAACCAGCTTCTCTCTCGTTATTTTTTCTTTTTTCTCTCAATTTTTTCAATCGTTTACCAATAGCGAGCTTAAAATTATCATCAATAGTTGTCATAAATAGCACTCCTTTGTTTTTTATATTCTATCACAAGTGGACAATTTTGTCCACTGTTTTCCGCGTAGTGTCCTTTAGTTTTTCTTCTGTGCATGGGATAATTAAGAAAAACATCAAGGAGGTAGCGTTATGCCACTCAAAAGGGGCGCCGGAGGACGCCTGCAAAACTACAATCCAAGAAATGGTCGCTTCACCAGCACCTATTATGGAAAACCGTTAGAAATCAAACTCACAAGAAAGGAAAAGGCAAAGAAAAAAGAGGAACAACGAAGACTTAACCTATACAACAAAGCAAAAAAGAGTAAGGACAAATACTTGTTTGAAACTTATCAGGAAATTGAGCGGGCTTTACCCGGTGCTGTTCAGCACGTGAATGAAAAGTGTTACGATCGTTTTGTAAAAAGCACTCGAGAGTTTGACATTATTACAAAAAAGTGTATAATAGAAATAAAAAGTGGAGAAAAAGTCACGGGAGGACAAAAACAGTTTCTCAAACAAAAAAGATATGCTGAAAACATAAGAAAACAGCATGTTGTTTTTGCGCCAAACATGTTAACAGCAACCAAACTCGCTCACGAACGTAGCGGAATTACAATCATACGTGATTACAAAACTTTAACAAACTTTATAAAGGAGCATGAAAAATGAGAGGTTATAATTTTTTCACAAGCATAGAGCTTGATGCAAACGACTGCTTGCAGGAGCTCAAAAACGTAATCAAAAACGTGAAAATGAACGGCGACAACGACATTTGGGTAGATGATAAACACAGGTCTTTTTTATGGATTTCCAATGGCGACTTCTCCGACTTCGTTTTCACCTCCGAAGAAGAAGCAGCTGAATTCAAATCACGCATTCCGATTGAGTCGCCATACGTTAATGACTTTGAAACGCACCGTTCAATAGACCTAAAGAGATTCATTACAGCGTTGGTAAGAATCTACCCAGAGCTTTATATATACTCCGACGAGGACGACATGATAGGATCAGCTCAAGAGTTTCTCGACAAAGAATTTGACTATTAAGAAAAGGCAGACGTTCGTCTGCCTTTTTTTCTTTACAGCTTTTTAAGATACCCTTTCATATCAAAGTCTTCAAGGATCGAATCCTTTTTCAAATACAGAGGATGATGCGGGTGTCCTTTAACTGACGGCTTGCCCGTCATAAACCATTTTGCGCCGAATTCGTTACCGATCGCGGTCATATCGCGCAAGCACTCCTTAAGGTAGTCGCGCTTTTCTACGATAGTTCCCCACGCCGCCCAGACCGACGGATTTTCGCCGCTTCTTTCGAGAACGAAACGAAACGCCTTCATATTCTCGCGGTGAAGCTGTTCGTTGAAGGTCTTATCCATCATATCGGGATTCGTCGCGCGTTGAGCGTAGACGTTGAACATTATAAAGCTGTCGTAGCCGTTGCCGAGCGCGATGCGTTCAACGCTTTTGAGCGTGTTGTCAAGGTCATCGGGCGCGGCAGTCGACGGATTTATACCGATGGTAATAAGCGGCTTTTTCCCAACCGTTCCGAGAATATAACGGTATTCCGAGTAAAAATCGGGGATATAGAGCCATTTTTCGCGGTCGTATGACGCACTTTCCTCGCGGTGCTGACGTGCATCGTCAAAGGAAAGAATTTCTATCTTCTCGGTCTCACAAAGCGGAATATGCATTACTTCTTCTCGCCCTTATGCTTTTCGGGATTGAAGCGGTATAGCACGAAGCGGTAACCTATGACCTGAATGACCTCTGCCCCCGTCTTTTCTGCAAGCTCGTTTGCCGCCTCTCTTGCAGTCAGCGGACAGGTCTCAAGCACGCGGAGCTTTATAAGCTCGCGCGCCGTAAGTGCCGCATCTATATTTTTAATAAGCTCCTCGCCGATCCCGTTATGTCCGACCTGCTGTATCGCCTGAAGCGAATTTGCCTGCGCGCGAAGAGCCGCTCTTTCTTTTCCTGTCATAATTATTTTCCTTTCAATAGGTTTATATTATTCTATCACATTTTTTCACGCGAATCAAGAGCAAAAAACTTGCAAGGAGCGCTCTTTTATGTTACAATACTACTGAAAGGCGGTGAAAATATGGCAGACGTGAATATCGAGCTGTTTCTGAAGCTCATGAACAGTGAAATATCTTCCCTGCGCGGTGTCGGCGTTAAACGTGCCGAGGCCTTTTCGCGCATGGGTATTTACACCGTTGGCGATCTGATCGACCACTTCCCTCGCGCCTATCAGAATCGCGGCAATATAAGAAAGCTATCCGATGCGATAATCGGTGAAAACTGCTCTTATCTGCTAACTATCGGCACGGAGCCGCGCTCTGCCACGCTTAAAAACCGCAAGGTTCTGACCAAATTCCGCGCGTTCGACGAAAGCGGAACCGTCGAGATAACCTACTTTAACAGCCGTTATCTTGAAAACGCATTCCGAGTCGGTGAAACGCACCGTTTCTGGGGCAAGGTGAACCGCGTCGGTAAGCGTCTTACGATGTCTGCCCCAATTCACGAATTTTGCGTAAGTGAAAACGAGCTTCCCGATTTTACGCCCGTTTATTCGGTCGGATCGGGTCTTACACAGGGATTTATACAGGAAGCTATAACCTCGGCGCTTATCAAGCTGTCCGAAAACGGCGCCTGCGAGGTTATCCCGAAGGAGCTTCGCTCAAAGCTGATGCTTCCGACAGCGTCGGCGGCGTACAGATTTATACACCGTCCGAGAAATATGGAAGAAATAGAAGCGGCGCGCAGATACTTCTCTTGTCGCGAGCTTTATCTCTTCTCGCTCGGAATGTCGCTCACGAGCAACAAGAAGCGAAGCGGAACTCCCCCGAAAATGTCAAAGAGCGATATTTCTCCCCTGCTCGGCAAGCTCGGCTTCCCGCTTACAAATGCACAAAGCCGTTCCGTTCGCGAAATATCCGCTGATATGCTGAATGCCGACCTGCCCATGATGCGCCTGCTCTCGGGCGACGTCGGAAGCGGAAAGACGGCAGTCGCGGCGGCGGCAATATATCTGTCACTCATAAACGGTCATCAGGCGGCGCTGATGGCGCCGACGGAAATTCTCGCTTCACAGCACGCAGAAAGCTTGACTCCGATCTTCGAGTCGCTCGGCTACTCTGTTGGGCTTCTTCTCGGCTCGACAGGAGCAAGGCAAAAGCGAGAGCTTAAGGAGAAGATCAAGGACGGCTCGCTCGACCTGCTGATCGGAACTCACGCGCTGATAACCTCCGATACGGTCTTTTCCGATCTCGGAATAGTAATAACAGACGAGCAACACCGCTTCGGCGTAAACCAGCGCGCACAGCTCGGTAAAAACAATCTATCGGGACTTGATCCGCACATGCTCGTAATGACCGCAACGCCGATTCCGCGTACAATGGCGCTCATTCTTTACGGCGACCTTGCCCTCTCGACTCTCGACGAGCTTCCGCCCGGCAGACAAAGAGTTGACACCTTTGTAGTTGACGAAAGCTACCGCGCTCGGCTCAATGCTTTTATCGAAAAGCAGGTAAAGGGCGGCGGACAGGTTTATATCGTATGTCCTGCAGTTGAAGGCAAGACCGACGATGAGGACGGCGACCTGCTCTCCTTCTCCCCCGACGGTACTGCAGAATTAGCACTCGATAAGCCGAAATTGAAGAACGCCACAGATCATAGAGAATACTTGAGCGATGAGCTTCCCGACCTAAATATTGCCCTTATTCACGGAAGAATGAAGGGTGCCGAAAAAGACGCTGTAATGAAGGATTTTGCCTCGGGCAAGACCGACGTTCTCGTCTCAACGACGGTGATCGAGGTCGGCGTTAACGTCCCGAACGCGTCTTTAATGATAGTCGAAAACGCTGACCGATTTGGGCTTTCACAGCTTCATCAGCTTCGCGGACGAGTCGGACGCGGTGAGAGAAAGGCATACTGTGTTCTCGTCTCAGACAACGCGGGCGAAAACGCCAAAAAGCGCCTCGACGTTATGAGAACGACCTACGACGGCTACAAGATCGCCGAATACGACCTCAAATTCCGCGGTCCCGGTGACTACTTCCCGAACAAAAGCGGAAACGCCCGTCAAAGCGGAAGTTTCGGCACTATGGTAAACGCCGATATGCTGACCTTGAAGGAAGCGATGACAGCGGCAGAGGCAGTTCTTGCACGCGACCCCAATCTCGAAAACGAAGAAAATATTTACGCGGCTTTTCTTACACGACAGCTGATGTCGGCAGACGAAAAGGCGATGCAATAGGAGAGAAAATGAACAAGATAACAAGCTTTACAGTCGACCACGACAAGATCACCCCGGGAATATACATTTCCCGAATCGACGGCGATATAACGACCTTCGACCTGCGCACGAGAATTCCTAACGCAGGCGACTATATGGACGACCTTACGATGCACTCTGTCGAGCATATGATGGCGACGTTTTTGCGCAATTCCGAGATAAAGGACAGCGTGATCTACTTCGGACCTATGGGCTGTCAGACGGGATTTTACCTGCTTACGCGCGACCTTTCGCCTGAAAAGGTGCTTGAAACGGTCAAAAAGTGCCTTAAAATGACAATCGAGCACGACGGAGAGATGTTTGGTGCTAAACGCAAGGAATGCGGAAACTACAAGAATCTATCGCTCGACGCGGCAAAAACAGAGTGTGCGCGGTATCTGACCGCACTTGAGAACAAGGAGAACGATTTTAATTATGAAGAATAATATTATCGGCATAATCTGCGCGATGAACAAGGAAGCGTACGGAATTATTGAAAGAATGACCGAGGTTACCACCGAAGAAATAAGTGGAGTAACCTTTAACAAGGGCAAGATCAACTGCAAGGACTGCATTGTAGCGGTCTGCGGAATCGGAAAGGTGTTTGCCGCGCTTTGCGCGCAGACGATGATCCTCCGCTATTCCCCGTCACTGATAATAAACAGCGGCGTTGCGGGCGGACTTCATCCGTCGCTCAAGGTCTGCGATATAACCGTTGCGACCTCGCTCGTTCAGCACGATATGGACACCTCGGCAATAGGTGACCCCAAGGGACTTATTTCGGGCATAAACATAATCAACATCCCGACTGATAAAGAAGCAACTGCGCGTCTGACGTCAGCCGCAGAAAGCTGTGGGATCAACGTAATTAACGGCGTTATCGCAACGGGTGACAAGTTCATCGCATCTGACAATGACAAAAAATCTATCGTCGATAATTTTTCCGCCATCGCCTGCGAAATGGAGGGCGGCGCTATCGCGCAGGTCTGCTACGTTAATCAGACACCCGTCTGCGTTATGCGTGCGATCTCCGACGGTGGCGACGACAGTGCGACCCTCAATTATCCAACCTTCGCAAAGCTTGCGTCGGAACAGTCCGTCAAGGTAATAATGAAATTCTTTGAATAAAAAAAGTTCGCTCAAGAGAGCGAACTTTTTTTATTTATGACTTTTTCTTTTTGATAAGCACTACTGCGGTAATGCCTGCAACGATCACAACTGCTGCTATAACGATTATCCAAACAACCGCCTGGTTATCGCCATTATCGCTCTCATCACCCTTGCCGTCGTCACTCGGCTCGGTTACGTCGGGAACTGTCGTGTCGGCGGGCTTAGTTGTGCTACCGCTATCGGGATCCGTCGTATCGGGGACAGTAGTATCACCGGGAGTTACGTCGGGATCTGTTGTATCGCTCGGCGTAGAATCGGGAGTTGTATCCTCCGGCTTTGTGGTGGTAGCAGGAGTTGTAGTAGTGGGCTTCGTAGTAGTTACGACCGGCTTCTTGTATCCGCAGGTGTCGCAAACGTTGTCGTTACCGTAGCTATGGTTGCAAGCAAGCGAGCAAACGGAGCACTTGCCGTTCTTCCAGCTATGCGAGCATACCTTTGAGCATACGGTGCAAGCGCCGTTCTTCCAAGTATGAGTACAGGTCGTTCCGCAGATATCGCATACGGAATTATTCCATTCGTGATCACATTTGGTAGATACGAGCGTAGTATCAAGCGATACAATATGCGTGCTGATCGCATCCGCAACGGTTTCCGTAGCTTCAGGAGCAGCCCTAAAGGAGAGATATATCTTTTCGCCCTTACCGAGGTAAACGCTTCCTGCTGCTCTTGAATAGTTTGACATAATATTGCCGCCGGTATAAACGTTAGCCGTGCTTCCCGAGAATATTACGTTAAGATCGCTATCGAGGATCTCGTAAATAGTTGCGTAGTTATTTTTGCTATTCGCATTATAATCCCATTCGTGACGCAGAAGAGCCGTCATATTATACATGCCCGCTTGAGGCGCTGTGAATGCTACTGCAGCAGCCACGTTCTTTTTCGTGCTGCCCGGACCAAAGGGACCAATCATAAGACTGCCGTCTTTATAGTAACAAGCAAGAATAACGTTACCCGACGCGCCCTTATGGAGTGCTACACCCGTCTCGCCTGAATATATCCTATGCGTTCCGTGCTCGATATTCAGAAGCTTTTTGCCCGTAAGGTCGATAGCGGTCAGAGAATAATGATCGTTACTCTTGATGGAGTATCCGCTCTCTGTAAAATCAAATCCCGTACCGTCGAAGGAATATTTCTTTGTAGCTTCGGGCTTAACCGTGTCATCAAGCAAAGCTATTGCAATATCGTTAAAGCTACCTGCAGCCCAGTGACCTGTGTGGTCAGCTGGGGTAATATTACCGTTGAATTTCACATACCAGTCGGCGGTAAAGAGCAGCTTATCGCCCTTATTAAGCTTTATTTTACCCGAAAGTACTCCGCTGTAATTATTATTATAAGTCGGCTGGGTAATATTGTATATTACTCCGTCCTTCATGACCGTGAATACGACCTGCTTGTTACTGACGCCGTTCGCGGTGGTAGCGATCGAGGTAACGGGAACCTCATACAAGTATTCGCCGCTCTCGGGCGCGGTAAACTGAACTACTGCGGTTTGTCCTACACTCGGGAACACCTTGATTCCGACACCGTAAGCCGTCGCGAACATTCCATATGAGTGCGAGGTATTGTTGATATAATCAGTACCGCAGGCACCGTTCCAATCGTTCGACAGCACACCGGTCTTCTGATCCATGTAGTAAAGACCGAAGTTGCCGCTGGTCTTATCAGCCGTTTTCAGTATATCGGAGGGCAAAGCCCAAACGTCCTTGAACTCAACCGTAGGAGTGCTTGTGCTAACGCCGTTAAGAACGTCGCGATAAACGGTATATACCAGTGGCTCGCGGAGCGTGCCCTCTTTTTCACCGCAGTTGATCGTCTTGAATTCGATGCGGTCGGTATAGACCTTTATCGTCATTACCTGAATGATGTACGGCTCTACCTCTGTAAGTCCGCCGGGGTTATATGAATAATTGTAGAATCCGGCAGAGCCCATAAACGACGTAATAAACGAGGTCGGTTGAATACTTCTGAACCTAACGACCTTGCCGTCTTTATCGTAATGAGTGATTCTTTCATACGTATCAGAGGAAATGTAACCTGTTTCGGTGGAATGGCAGTGTCCGTAAAGATAAATAGCGTTATCGTACTTATTCATTACGTTCATGAAATTGGTATAATTGGCACCGATCAATACGTCATTAGCGTGTGCGGTATTACGGCTATCATAGGTCGGATAATGTCCGATAATAAATACCGTCTTGTCCGCGCCTATTCCCGCAAGAGTTTCGTTAAGCCACTTGAGTGTTCCGGTAGTATAGTAGTAAAATTCCACGTACGGAGGATTAAGCACGATAAAGTCAAAGCCCTTGACGTTAAAGTGTGCGCCGAGCCAGTTATCCTCGGTAACGGAATTTACGGAATTAGGTCTATCCATCTTCTCTGTGTAGAGACTTACAGGCTGACCTGCGGTCGAGACCATCGTTTCCATAAAGCCCTTATAGGAGTTATAGTCACCTTCCGAGAATTTTCCTTCGGTCAGGCGTCCGACCTCGTAGTCGTGGTTACCGCACGCCCAAAGGGTAATACCTGTCGTCGATGCGGCAGAGGAATACTTCTTATACGAAGCGATAACCTTGTTGTAAGTATCAGTATCCCATCTGAAGTCTGTCTTTCCAAGGTCCTCGTTATCGGAGAGCATATCTCCGCCGTCGAGGATAATATCGACGCCCTCTGCTTTAAGAGCGTTCATCGCCTTAATATACGACGAGCGTATATACGGTTCGGAATTCTGAATACCGTAGTCAACGTGACCGTCCGAAACAGTACCGACAGTAATAAGCGGCTTGTCGTACGATGCCGATGCGCCTGCTGTCGGAACTGTATAGGTGTGTTCTAACACATTTTCCGCAAATTCGGCAAACGGTATCATACCGATCACGAGCACTATCACGAAAAGCGCTGATAAAATTCGTTTGCCCATAACAATTCTCCTTATTTTTGAAAATGATGACCGATAATTAGAGCAGCCATCAGACCGTTTTTATTGTAATATGGCTAAACGATAATGTCAATAAATGTGCGTATAACTTGACAATATTTTGCTACAAGTTCCTCTTAAACATCTACTTCGCGATAAAACGAGCAACAAATGTGATTTACAAGTAAGCAAAAAGTTCGCTCAAATTGAGCGAACTTTTTATTTGCAATTAATATCTATTCAACCGAGGTCCTTATCACTTTTTAGCTTTCTTCGGCAAAAAGAATATCAGAACAAGCGCTATTATAACTGCAAACGCAATACCGACGAGAACCGCTATAAGAACTGTATCATCCTTCTTGTCACCCTTATTCTGTTCGTTGTCAACCGGATCGGTAACGTCGGGAGTTGACGTATCAGTGGGCTTAGTTGTGCTACCGCTATCCGGATCCGTCGTATCGGGAACAGTAGTATCACCGGGAGTTGCGTCGGGATCTATTGTATCGCTCGGCGTAGAATCGGGAGTTGTGTCCTCCGGCTTTGTGGTGGTAGTCGGAGTTGTAGTAGTGGGCTTTGTAGTAGTTACGACCGGCTTCTTGTATCCGCAGGTGTCGCAAACGTCGTCGTTACCGTAGGTATGGTTACAAGCAAGCGAGCAAACGGAGCACTTGCCGTTCTTCCAGCTATGCGAGCATACCTTCGAGCATACGGTGCAAGCGCCGTTCTTCCAAGTATGAGTACAGGTCTTTCCGCAGACGTCGCATACGGAATTATCCCACTCGTGCTCGCAGTTAGCCGAGACCTGAGTAGTAGCAAGCGAAACGACTCTCATACATACCGCATCGGAGGCAGTAACCGTAGCTTCAGGAGCAGATCTGAAGGCAAGGTATACCTTTTCGCCCTTGTCAAGATAAACGGTTCCTGCTGCTCTTGAGTATGTATGCTGAATATTGGCGCCGGTATATACGTTAGAGGTATTTCCCGAGAATATAACGTTAAGATCACTGTCAAGGATCTCGTAGACCATCGAGAAGGTGCTCTGTGAATTTGCATTATAATCCCAGTCGTGAAGCAGAAGAGCCGTCATATTATACATGCCCTTCTCGGGAGCCGTAAAGGCAATTGCCGTAGCGGTACTCTTATCGGCGTTGCCGGGGCCGAAGGGACCGAACATAAGGTTACCGTTGGTATAATAGCAAGCGGCACCTACGTTCTGACCGTTGCTTCCCTTGTAAATGGGCGCGCCTACAGTAGCATTGTAGATCTTCATCTCGCCGCGCTCAAGATTCAGGAGCTTCTTATTCTTAATATCGATAGCGGTAAGAGTATAATGCTCGTTACTCTTGATAGAGTAGCCGCTTTCGGTAAAGTTAAGTCCGGAGCCGTCGAAGGAATATTTCTTGGTTGCAGAAGGAGTTGAGGTAGAATCAACCTGAGCTACAGCGATAGTATTAAAGGTTCCTGCCATCCAGCATTTGCCGTTATGGTCTGCAGGAGTGCGTGTGGCAAGAAAATGTTTAACGTACCAGTCAGCAGTAAAGAGGAGCTTATCGCCCTTCTTGAGCTTGATTGTACCTGTGAGCGAGCCGGCGAAATTCTTATTGTAGGTCGGCTGAGTTATATCGTATATAACGCCGTCCTTCATGACCGAGAATACGATCTGTTTATTTCCCAAGCCGTTTGCGGTCATTGCCATCGAGATAACGGGAACCTCGTAAAGGTAGAGACCGTCCGAGGGGGCAGTAAACTGAACTACTGCCGTCTTTCCAAGATCAGGATACACGCTGATTCCGCCGCCCGAAGCAGCTGCAAAGGTTCCGCATCCGTGTCCGCCCTTGATGTTGATGTACGTAGCTCCGTTGCTTCCGTTCCATTCATTTGACAGCTCGCCGACTGTCTGATCCATGTAGTAAAGACCGAAATTGCCGCTTGTGTAATTCGGGGCGGTCAATATATCTTCGGGCAATGTCCAGGTGTTCTTGAACTCAACCGTAGGAACGCTATCGCCACGCTTAACGGTATACGTCATCGGCTCACGGACAGCGCCCTCTTTTTCACCGCAATTGATCATCTTGAATTCGATACGGTCAGTATAGACCTTTATCGTCATTGCCTGAATGATCTTCGGCTCAGCAGAGGTAAGTCCGCCGGGGTTATACGAATATGAATAGAATCCCGCAGAGCCCATATACGCGCTGACAAAGGAGGTCGGATTTATGCTTCTGAACGAAACGACCTTACCGTCCTTATCGTAATGAGTGATTCTCTCGAAGGTGTCGGCTGAAATGTATCCAGTATCGGTATCATGAATGTGACCGAAGAGGTAGATAGCGTTATCGTACTTCTTCATTACGTTCATGAAGTTTGTATAATTGGCACCCTTCAAGGAAGTGATTTGAGTAGTCGCAGGACCTTTGCTATCCTGAAGAGGATAGTGACCGGTGATAAACACGGTCTTATCAGTGCCTATCTTCGCAAGCGTCTCATCGAGCCACTTAAGAGTTCCTACCGTATAGATGTCGCTTCTTGCGTAAGGGGGATTGACAATGATAAAGTCAAAGCCCTTGACGTTAAAGTGTGCGCCGAGCCAGTTATCCTCGATAATGGCGTTAACGCTGCCTGTGGTGTCATCCTTCTCGGTATAGAGACTTACGGGCTGACCTGCTGTCGCGATCATCGTTTCCATAAATCCCTTATATGAGTTATAGTCACCCTCCGAGAAAACGCCTTCCTTAAGACGTCCGACCTCGTAGTCATGGTTACCGCACGCCCAAAGGGTAACGCCGGTTGTCGATGC
>JAGASS010000023.1 GCA_017621655.1 Clostridia bacterium
CCATCGAACAGGATATGAGTATTCTTGGAGCAACCGCCGTAGAAGATGAACTTCAAGTACATCATTATTCATTATTCATTATTCATTATTCATCATTCAATAACACAAAAAGCACCCTTTCGGGTGCTTTTCTAAATTATTTATTGTACTTAGCAACGATCGCCTTCATTGCGTCCATCTTGTTCTCCATATCGTAGACAAGCTTGAACTGAGTGCGCGTGCGGTCGAGATTCTGCTCGGGATAGTGGATCTTAAAATATGTATCGCCGTTAAGATAGTCGGTGAGGAAGCGGATTCCGCACTCAAACGTCATAAGCTTTGCCGAGAACGGGAGATATTCGATCTCGCAATCGTTAAGCTTGCTTCCGCAGGTCGACATAAAGCCCTCTGTGTACTTTTCAAAAAGCTCGAGCGACATTTCGATCTTGCTGAGATCCTTTTCATCCTCAGCGCCTGTACTTGCGCCGAAGCGGATACTGTCGCCGAAATCATAGTGAACGAGGCCCGGCATTACGGTATCAAGGTCGATAACGCAGACTGCGCGGAGATCGGTTGCATCGAAAAGAAGATTATTAAGCTTGGTATCGTTATGAGTAACGCGGAGAGGAAGCTTGCCTTCCTTAAGAAGTCCGAGAAGAAGCTCTGTGTCTGCCTTTCTCTCCTTAACGAAGTTGATCTCGTCCTGTACTTCCTTGGCTCTGCCCTTGAGGTCGTTCTTGACAGCCTCTTCAAACAGACGGTATCTGTCGGCAGTATTATGGAAGTTCGGGATCGTCTCGATAAGCTTCGACGCGTCGAAGTCAGCGAGCTGATTCTGGAAGTTACCGAAAGCGGCGCCGAGAGTTTTAAGCTGCTCGGGATTTTCTACCTGCTGAAGCGCAACTGTGTCCTCAACGAAGAGGTAAAGACGGAGGTAATTATCATCCTCGTCCTTATAGTAAAGCTTGCCGTCAACGGTGGGAATCACGGTAAGGGTGCATCTACTTACGTCGGGATCGCCCTCGTTCTTCTTTCTGATATGCTCTGTTACGTACTTAATGTTGTTCATAAGTCCGTCAACGTCGCGGAAGATCGAGTTATTTATTCTCTGAAGAATGTAACGGGTCTGCTTTTCGCTGTCCTTGATAACAAGGCAGTAGGTGCTGTTTATATGTCCGAATCCGTAGGGTGCGGCTTCGGTAAGCTCGCCGACGAGACCGAACTTTTCTTTAATTACGTTGAAATCCATTACGACCAAAGCTCCTTCGGATAGATTCCCTCTTCAACCATGCCCTTGATAGCGTTCATGACCTTTTCCTTGTCCTCGCGGTAGGTCATTCCGTACCAGACTGCGGAGGTATCGTACATACGAACCTGCTTCTTGCCGTCCTTGATCATCTTGTCGATAACCATCGGGATGTAGAACTCGTCCTTTTCGATGTTAGCGGTCGCAAGGAACTGCGCGAACTGCGCTTCAAGCTCGGGGAAAATGTCGGGGTGGATTCCCCACATATTCATAGAAACGATGGTGTCGGGATCGAGGTCGGTATCCTTCGTGATAGCTGTATGCTCGGTAACTCCTGCAAGGTAGCCGTCCTTGATCTCGCATACACCGCGTGCGACCGAGCCGTTATCCGACAGGGTGTTCTTGAGGCGGTAGCCGACCATGCAGTACTCGTCCTTGTTCTTAAGTCCCTCGTATGCCTTTACGAACGCGTCGTGACCGTAGAAGTCGTCAGCGTTGATAACGGCGAAGGGAGTATCAACAAGATTTTTTGTAGTAAGTATAGCGTCACCTGTGCCGTAGGGCTTCTTTCTGTGTGACGGGATCGTCTGATATGCGTATTCGACTTCGATATTGCGTGCGATTCTGTCGCCTGCGATCTCCTTGAAGTCCTTTTCGATCTCTTCTTTAATTATAAATACAACCTTATCAAAGCCGGCTCTCTTTGCATCATAAACAGAATAGTCAAGAAGAACCTCGCCTGCAGTTCCGACGGGCTCAAGCTGCTTGCATCCGCCAAAGCGGCTTCCCATTCCTGCAGCCATTACAACGAGTGTTGCATTTGCCATTATATTATCCTCCGTATAAACGTAATAAGAGGCAGATCGCCCTGCCTCTTATTATTATACAGCATATCTATTATTTTTGCAATAGTATTTTTTAAGCATTTGTAGCCGAATTGTATGATTTTGGACACAGTTTCACGCGAAATTACGGATCAACCCTCGAGCTGACGCGACAAAAAGCCCGCCGCCGTCTGAATGAGCTTGCTTTCGACCTCGTCGCCGCGGCGCTCGTTTTCGTTCTTTACGACTGAAATGACGCACCCCGTCACGTCGCCCTCGGTTATTATCGGCATCGCGCAGGAAATATAGTAATTACTGTCCTCGTCGGTCACAGGAATTCGGCGTTCGCCGTTCTGCAGGCGGTAAAGTCCCCTGCCCTCAAGCAGCTTTTCGACGCCGGACGATATTCTTTTGTCGCCGAACTCGCGCCTCGGCACTCCAGCCGACGCGATCACGCCGTCGCGGTCGGTCACGACCACCCCAAGGTCGCAGGTCTTGTGAAGCGTCTCCGCGTACTGCGACGCGAAGGATCCAAGCTCACCCATCGGTGAATACTTTTTGAAAATGACCTCGCCCTCTCGGTCGGTGTATATCTCAAGCGGATCGCCCTCTCTTATTCTCATCGTGCGTCTTATTTCTTTCGGTATAACGACTCGTCCGAGGTCGTCTATTCTTCTCACAATACCTGTTGCTTTCATATTTTAACTCCTTTTCTCTACTCTAAAATGTGCAAAAACCCCAGTATTTATGCGGGCTTTCGGGATTTGTTGATTTGCTCAAATTACATCTCGCCTAAGCCAATTTTACCTGTTTTTCGTTTGTCCTTGCTGGCCATAAGGGGTTGGAGGACTTGGGGCGAGTTGTTGTTTTTGTTCTTTGTTAGTATCACACTTTTTGTAGAAATTATGAGTAGAATTTCCAATTGTTTTTAAAATTTCAAATTGAAATATCGAAAGGCGGTGGCGGAATAGGTTTCCGTCACCGCCTTTGGGTTTGGTTGAGTCTGTGCGTACAAAGGGCTGCGCAGGCTCTTTTTATTTAGTTTCG
>JAGASS010000024.1 GCA_017621655.1 Clostridia bacterium
CCGATTGGAAACGAATGATTGAGTTGGTCGAGAACGATAAGGTCGGTGTCATCATCGCCAAGGATATGAGCCGTATCGGTAGAAACTATCTGGAGGTCGGCATCTACACAGAGGTGCTTTTCCCCGAACACGATGTCCGCTTCATCGCCGTGAACAGCGGCGTGGACAGCGCCAATCAGCAGGAAAACGATTTTACTCCGTTCTTGAATATCATCAACGAGTTCTATGTCAAGGACAGCAGTAAAAAGGTCAAAGCGGTTATGAAGCAGAAAGGCGAATCCGGTGAGTATCTGACCACCAACCCGCCCTACGGCTACATGAAAGATCCCGACAATCCAAAGAGACATTGGATTGTGGATGATGAAGCCGCAGCTGTTGTCCGTCAGATCTTCGCATGGTGTATGGAGGGCTTCGGTCCCTCTCAAATCGCCAAGAAACTGAAGGAAGCAAAGGTGGATTGCCCTACCGTTCATTGGATGAAGATGGGACGAAATGCTCCTGCAAAGACACCGGATAATCCTTACGATTGGGCACCACGCACCATCACCGGCATACTGGAAAAGCAGGAATACCTTGGTCACATGGTCAACTTCAAAACCCGCAAGCTGTCGTACAAGAGCAAAAAGAAACTCGAAAACCCTCCCGATCAATGGAAGATTTTCGAGAATACCCATGAAGCCATTATTGACGAAGAAACCTTTGCCCGTGTGCAGGAACTTCGCAAGAACAAACGCAGGCCCGCCAGAACAGGCAAGACCAATATGTTCTCTGGTCTCGTCCGCTGTGCTGATTGCGGTGAGAAATTGTACTACTGTACCAGCAACAGTTTTGAAACCAGACAAGACCACTTCGTATGCTCCACTTCCCGCAAAAAGGGCAAGGAAGTCTGTGACACACACTTCATCCGCGCTGTGGTACTGGAAGAAGGTACGCTACAACACATGAGGTTGGTAATCCAGTGTGTTGCCGATTATGAGGATGCGTTCCGCAGAGCGCTGGGTGCAAAACGAAGTGAGGAAGCAAAAAAAGAGCTTTCTGCCAAGAAACGAACCTTGCAGAAATCTGAAAACCGTCTGGCGGAACTGGACAGATTGTTCAAGCGTATTTATGAGGATATGGTCAACGGAAAGCTGTCCGAAGCTCGCTTTCAGATGTTGTCTGATGATTATGAGCAGGAGCAGGCAGACCTGAGAGCCAAGATTGAAATGCTTGAAAATGAAATACAGAATCAAGAAGATCAAGCGGAGAATGTTGATAGATTTATCCGACAGGCAAAGAAATACCTGTACTTGGAGAAGTTGACATCCACTATTCTGAACGATATGGTCAACGCCGTATATGTTCATGCACCGGACAAGTCCAGTGGACATCGAGTGCAGGATGTGACGATCAGCTACAACTATATCGGCATACTCCCCGCCAATTTACTCTATGACGTTATGAACGGAAAAGCGGCATGATTACTCATGCCGCTTCCCGAAAACATTATTATACTGTTTTATTGGACCGCACCCCAGGGTCTTTTTTTGTTTTTCATCTTCTTACTGACAAATATGAGTCCGCCGCCGAGAAGCACGGTGACAAGAACGATCATGATAAGGGTAAATTCCCAGGTATCGGTAAACGACGTAGGAATATTATACTTCCTCGCGTGCGCCTTTGCGACAGCATTCCCGTTCAGCTCGAAGCGAAGCTTCTCACAGCCCATAAATGCGTCAACTCCAATGCTCTTCAGCCCCTTAGGTATCTTGACCGCGCCGAGCATCGTGCAGCCCTCAAAGGCAAAATCGTCGATAGTTTCAAGGTTGCTCGGAAGCGTGAGCGTCATAAGCGCCTTGCAGTCGCGGAACGCAGAACGCCCGATAAAATTGCTTCCTTTAATTACGACCTTTGCAAGATTCGGGCACTCCGCAAAGGCGTACTCGCCTATCGAAGCTACGCTCTTCGGAATACGCACCTCACTTACCGACGTGTCACCGCGGCAGGTCTGCGCCGCTATCTTCGTTACGGGAACGCCGTCGATCTCTGCGGGAATGTTCATCACGCTTCCCGCCCCGTCGTAGCCCTGTATTACGGCTTCGCCGTTTTCTACCGTATACAGTATTCCGCTATCGGTCTTACGCATCTCAGCTCCCGCTGTAAACGGAAACGACGAGAGCAAAAGAGTGAACACAAAAAGTAAAGAAAAAAGCTTCTTCATAATGATCTCCAAAATATTCGTTGAATTCATTTTACCACATTATCCGCCCAATAACAACACCGAGGCCGATAATTTACAAAAAAGTCTATATTTACCGCCCAATAAATTATTTCTCGCCCCCACGCACCGACCGATTTTTCAGGACGAAAGGAATATAATAAAGATACAAAAAAACCCAGCAAATGTAAAATAACACACATGCTCCCGCCCTACGGACGGTCGAGGACGCCCGTCCCTACAATGAAACTTGCATAATCATCCTTATATCGAAAGGGGTTCCCGAAGGGGAAAACGTTTGAAAATTTGCTTTGCAAATTTTCATCGGTTTGCCCCTCGGCACCGTTCTTTGGTCACCTTTCTTGGGTGAGCAAGAAAGGTGAGAAAAACACTATGCAAACCATTTACGCCGATATACTTTTCCTCATAAACTTCACGATGGACTTTCTTACGCTTTTCGTAACAGCGTCTATTTTGCGCCGAAAAGCATCCGTCATACGCCTGTGTATTGCCTCTGCCATCGGTGGAATCTATGGCGTTGCGTCGGTCTTTATTGAGGGAATACTGATCATCAATATTTTCATAAACCTCGCCGTTTCATATCTAATGTGCCTCATCGTCTTCAAAAAAAGAACTCTTCCCTGCTACGCACTCTTCTACGGAACGGGATGCCTGCTCGGCGGAGCGATGACGGCGTTCTTCACCTTTATGAACGGCATAAATACCGATTCCACGGAGAATAACACTCTCCCGGAAAAAATACCGCTCGGTTGGATGGCGGTGAGCGCTACCGTAATCGGCGTTGCCGCCATCGCGGGCGGACGAATGGCGAAACGAAAGCGTTCGCTTCGCCAATGCCGTCTGACCGTCATAAGCCATAGCGGCGCATTCACCCTCGACGCAATGACCGACAGCGGAAATCTGCTTACCGATCCGATGACGGGCAAGCCCGTCATTATCCTTCGAAAAAATGAATTTCTTTCCCTTTTGCCCGACGCGCTCGTTCCGATTTTTGAAAAAGGTGACCCGAGCGACCTATCCGACCTTGCGCCGGAGCTTTTAACGTCCGTCCGACTGATACCGTCAAGCTCTGTCGGCGGAGATAAGCTTCTGTTTGCATACATACCGAAGAAGATAACTGTCGAAAACGCCGAGGTCACAGCCCTCATCGCAATGGGTGACGAAAACGGCTACGGCGGCTATTGCGCGCTCGTGCCCGAAATACTCGTAAATTGAGGTGAAAATATGAAAATACTATCCATCGTAAAGGAAGCCCTTTCGCGGCTCTTGAAAAAGAAAAACGGAGTTTTTTACATAAACGGTCCCGAAACGCTTCCGCCGCCGCTGACCCATGAGGAGGAGGCAGATATAATTTCTCGGCTTTCGAGTGAGCCGTCGCTCCGTTCGGTGCTTGTTGAGCGGAATCTGCGCCTCGTCGTCTATATCGCAAAGAAATTCGAGAATACAGGCACGGGAATCGAGGACCTTATTTCTATCGGAACGATAGGGCTTATCAAGGCGATAAACACCTTCAACGCCGAGAAAAACATCAAGCTTGCGACCTACGCCTCGCGCTGTATCGAAAACGAGATCCTTATGTATATAAGAAAGACCTCTCGCTTGCGACTCGAAATGTCAATTGACGAGCCGCTTAATACCGACTGGGACGGAAACGAGCTTCTTCTCTCCGACGTGCTCGGCGGTGACGAGGACACCGTATACCGAAATATGGAATCCGACGAGGACAAAAAGACGATAGAGGAAGCGCTATCCAAGCTCTCGGAGCGCGAGCAGACGATAATACGTCTCCGCTTCGGAATGGACGGCGGTGACGAGCTGACGCAAAAGGAGGTAGCTGACCTGCTCGGCATATCTCAGTCCTACATTTCGCGTCTCGAAAAGAAGATCATTTCGCGGCTTCGTAAGGAAATAGAAACGAAGATATAGTAGCGCGTAACTTTCTTTCTCATAAACTGTAATGGGGAAACCTAATCTGTTAATAAGAAAGGAAGTAACAGTATGACTGAAAATAATATCCTGCTCATCGGCGGTGACCTGAGGCAGCTACACGCAGGAAACGAGCTGATAAAGCAGGGATGCAAAATATATCATTATGCCCTCGATACCTATAAAGAAAGCTGTGAGCTTTCTTTGGCACTGAAAAATGCCGACGCGATACTTCTTCCCGTCCCCGTTTTTCGCGGCGACTATATGAATTTTCCGCTTTCAAGCGTAAAGCTCTCGCCTCGTATTCTCGCGTCCGAGATAGCAAAAAACGCAAAGCCGAATACGGTAGTTTTCGGCG
Source organism: Clostridia bacterium (assembly GCA_017621655.1). Lineage (GTDB taxonomy): Bacteria > Bacillota > Clostridia > Oscillospirales > CAG-272 > Colimorpha_A. The sequence continues at coordinate 4,503 of JAGASS010000024.1, forward strand.
GAAAATTTCCCGCCGATATGACGGCGATCTTTGATAAAAACGGGATCAGATACCACGACCTCTGCGAAAACGAGACCTTCAATTATCTAAACGCCGTTCCAACCGCCGAGGGCGCGATCGCACTCGCGATGGGAAACACGCCCGTGACGCTCGACGGAAGCAACTGCCTCGTTCTCGGCTACGGAAGAATAGGAAAAGCCCTCTCGCGCCGTCTTAAGGCACTTGGCGCGTCGGTCACGGTTGCGGCGCGAAAGGAAAAAGACCGTGCAGAAGCGGATAGCGAAGGAATGACGTCTCTCGATTATCCTTCCTTGCCGTCCGTAATGGAAGATCTTGACGCGGTGTTCAACACCGTTCCGATCACCGTTCTGAATGAAGAAATGCTTTCAAAGCTCCGCGACGGCGTCCCCGTCATCGAGCTTGCCTCAAAGCCGGGCGGAATCGATCCCGTCGGCGCTATACGTTACGGAACTCGCGTAATTTCAGCCCAAAGCTTACCCGGACGCGTCGCCCCTGTAACGGCAGGAAAGATAATCGCACGCTGTATGATAGACAAAATGTCGGGAGGCGGAATATGATTGGTTACGCCTTCTGCGGCTCGTTTTGCACCTTTGACCGATCCATATCGGTACTGAAACGGCTTGCAAACGACTACGACGTTCTTCCGATAATGAGCCACAACGCCGCATCGACCGACACGCGCTTCGGTAAAAGCGACGATTTTATCAAGACAATAACCGATATATGCCACCGTGAGCCGATCCTGACGATCAAGGACGCAGAGCCGCTTGGTCCTGCGCGCCCTCTTGACGCGCTCGTCATCGCGCCCTGCACGGGAAATACGCTTGCAAAGCTCGCAAACGGTATCACCGACACCTCCGTCACGATGGCAGCAAAGGCACATCTGCGCCAGAGCCGTCCGCTTCTCATTTCTCTTGCCACGAACGACGCAATGTCGGCAAATCTGAAAAACATCTCTACAATGCTCGAAAAGAAGGGCGTTTTCTTCGTTCCAATGAAGCAGGACGACTGCTTAAAAAAGCCGCATTCGCTCGTCTCCGAATTTGAAATGATACCCGAATGCCTTACCTCTGCCATGAACGGAAAACAGGAAAGACCATTGTTTATTTAACATCCAATATCTTCACAGATAAAAGAGCCAATTGGGAGTAAATCCAAATTGGCTCTTTTAAGATGTTTAGTGATATGTTGTCGAGACAACGTGTTATTTTTGCTTCGCAAAAGTGGTATTGTTCGCTGTGCTCACAGTGATATTCTATTCTCTTATTTAACTCGCGCAGCGAATATTACTCGCAGTAGGCGAATACCACTGCGAAGCAATATAACTCTCCGCAGGAGAATAGAGTTGGCGTTGTGCCTTTTAGGACACAACGCCTTCTCGCCTGATTTTTTAATTATCTTCTGTAATTGTTTCTGTTCTGACTGTTTCTGTTCTGACTGTTTCTTGAACGGTTCGTTCTCGAGCGAGATCTTCTTCTGCGGTTTCTGCGGCTTTCAACGTAGATAGCACCGACTATAAAGATAACGATAACGAGAAGCACCGCGATAAGTGCAAACAGGAATATCTTTCCGAGGTCCGCAAAGCCGCCGAGAGCGTTATGCTTTCTTCTTTCGGTGGTTTCATCGGGATCGGTCACGGGATTCGTGGTGCTCGGGGTAGTATCGGGAGGAGCAGTCGTTCCGCCGCTTTGCATTGCAAGATACTCGGCGTATGTAACCTGACTGTTTTCTACCTTTCCGCACTCCTTACAGGTGCGCTGACGAACACCGTCGATGTTAACTGTCGGTATGCTCAACCAAGACCATTCGTTGAAGTCATGATTTCCCGTTGCGGGGATGGGCGTGTTCTCAACGGCAACGCCGCAGAGATCACAGACGATCTTATCGAATCCGTCCTCGCCGCAGGTAGGATCCTGATGCTCGGGCGTGGTGTTTGCGTGTTCGCACTTGCCACTCTTGACTTCAAGCGTCAGAGTTTCGGGCGCGGTCAGTTCACCGCAGGTAACGGTGATGTTTTTTCCGTTAAGCGAAAGAATAGCGTCGGCGTTATGCTTGGGAGTAACGGTGATTCCGTATTCCGCGAACTTATCCTTGCCGATCTTAACGTCGGAGCCGACCGCGAAATCAACGGTTATCTCCATCTTGGAAAGATCGATCGTCTCGCCCTCGGTATAGGAAAGCGTCGGATTCTTCGTGACCGAAATACCGACGATGCCGTCGGCGGTCACAGAGACCTTGCCCGATTCGTCGGACGAAAGATTGCCCGAATCGACGTTATCAAGAGACGAGGAGCTTGCGGTTACGGTCACGTCGTACTTCGTTCCGAAGGTAAGACCCGTTATCGTGCCCGATGTCTTCGGGGAGGATATTTCCTCTCCGACGGGATTGCCGTCCTTATCGTATATCTTGATTATGTATACGCTGACGGTGTCCTCAAGGTTCTTGTCGGTTATCTTGTAGCTGACAGTGCCTGCGATCTTGTTGACCGTTAACGAAATACTCGGAGTCAAAAGCTTTCCTCTGTAATTACAAACGTCAGAGGTCGCCACGTCGCTGTCCTTGTAAAGGTCACTATCGGACTTTGCGATTACCGTAAAGCTGTACTCGCCGCCAAAGTTGTTTTTGATAAGTGTCGAGAGATCGTAGCTCGTACCCGTTGCGGTAAGGGCCTTACCGAGCTTCTCGCCGTCCTTGTATACTTGAATTTCGTAGGAATCCGCATTTTCAACAGCGTTCCACTTTGCCTTGAAATTGTCGTCCTTGTCAATTACAAGACCGTCGGGCTTTGAAAGCTTCTTTATAAGAGAGACGTCAAGAGAGCCGCAGGTAACGTTAGTTACCGTTGCGTCAAGACTTGCATCAAATCCCTCTGTTCCCGAGGCGATATAGATTTCCTTGCCGTCACCTTCGACGGCATCTGACTTGACCTTTAGGGAAACTTCAAATTTAAGAATTCCGTTTGCGTTTGCGGTAGGATTCTTACCGTCAGAATCCGGCTCACTCCACGCCTCTATCTTAATAACTCCGTCAGAGGGCTGCTTAAGTGATGTACCCCAAACGTCACTCGGAAGGTCGGGCATTTTTACACTGACAGACGCGGCGTCAAAAAATGCCGCATCATATTTTATAAACACCGTAACGCTTGCAAGTCCGCTATCGTACTCGTCGGTATTAGTCGACGGAACGTTTATATCCTTGACCTCAACAGTATACTTTACGGTGTCACCCGCTGCAACTGCGGTCGCTCCGCTGATATCGACCTTGAAGCTCGGCTCAGCAGCCGACATTCCAAGGGCAAAGCAGAACACTGCCATTATCGTAGCAAGAGCGATAATTAAAATCTTTTTCATATTCAATCCCCTGATAATTTATTCGAATATATTATAGCTTCCGATTACGTGACGCCTTACTCTTTGGTAGTCAACCGGTCTTATATCAGTTCCGCCGGAGACGCGCGCCGCCTCGAAATAAATGCCTTCTATATCGTATGTTCCGATAACGTATCTTCTGATTCTTTGATAGTCGTTCGAGTCAACGCGTCCGTTTCCGTTCACGTCACCGAGAACTACTACCGTTACGGTATGCACCTTTTCGTCGCCGTGCATAAGAGATACGGTATATCCCGTACCGACGTATTCGTCAGCTGCCGTAACCTCCGCGCCGTCACCGTCAAAGACCTTGATCCGTTCTTTATTCTTAAACCTGTCAAGAAGCGCTCCCAGCGTCGTTTCCTCAACAACACCTCGCAGCCGTTCTCCGTCAATTTCGTAGCCGCTGCCGCTTTCAAGCTCAAGCGCTCTCGGCTTTTCAAGTACCGTCAGTGTAAGCTCCTTCGGATCGGATATAAGTTCACCGAGAAGCGTCGCCTTTACCGTTATCGTAAAAGAACCAAACTGCGTCGGCGTTCCGCTTAATGTTCCGTCCTGATCGAGCGTCATTCCACTTGGAAGAGTTCCCATGTAGCTGTAAGCCAAAAACTCGTCGTCGCTTCCGACTATCTTGTAGGAGTATTCATATCCCATGACCGCCTCGGGAAGAGTAGAGGTCGTAATACTCGGCTTTACAAGCTCCTTGCAAGCGTGAGTTATCGTACCGTTATTGACCGACGGTGTAACGAACGAACTTCCGTCATTAAGCTGATAAACGTAGAACCGAACGCTTATATCACCCTTGCCCGTAACCTTAAAGGTTATAGTGCAAAGCTCTTGATCTGTTCCCGTTACGCTCTCGCCTGCGATTATAATTCCGTAAGCTCCCGCATTCTCGCCCGAAGCCGCCTTTTCGGCAGTAATGCTTTCGCCCTTATACGTCGAGCTTATATACGTAAGGTTGTCCGATGCGTCAAAGTAAAGCGTTCCGAACGCAAAGCCGCTGTTCGCGTCAAGCGACACCGTATAAGTCACGGTATCACCGAGCGCCACCTCGCTTCCACTCGGTTTATCGGATGAAAAGGAGAAGACGACACCGCTTTCCGCATACACGGAAAAAACGGTCAAAACAAGCATTATCACCGACAAAGCCGCCGCCATCAAGCGCTTAAATTTCATCAATACGTCCTCCTCTTTCCTTAATACATCAATTATAACATTTTAAGTCGCATTTTGTCAATAAGCGTAGCACTTCTAATTTTTTCTTATATGTAAATATATTGCGAATGTACTTCGTTTATGAAAAAAACGCCCGAGGGCGTTTTTTACAGATTGTTAAGCTCATCGTAGCGTTTTACCGTCACGTTTTTTCGGTAGTAGGAGTTAAGAACTCCAAAAGGCAGTATCAAGCTAAGATAGACCGCTTTCTGCTTTGGTCCGAACTTCTCACATTTCGGCGCGAAAAGCATCGTTGGCAGAAGCTTGAAGTAGTACATATAGAAGCGCATTCCGATGCCCAGCTCCTTTTTAAGGACGCGTGCCTTCGTAATACTTCCGAAGAGCTGCTCAAGAGCCGACTCGTATGCGGGACACATACCGAGCTTTTTGTAAATATCTCTTATCTGCTCCTTGAAAATATCGAGAATGCAGAGCTTTTTAAGTGAAAACTTCGCGTTCATTATCGTCGGAAGCTCGGGATTTTTTCGGTAATAATAAAGCTTGGAGCGATTGAAGGCAACCTTGCTTATTCTTTTGAGAATATAAGGGGCAATGTGAGTATCCTCGTAATAGATGCCCTCCTTGAAGCGAAGAGAGGAAAATATTTCCTTCTTATATAGCTTACCCCACGCCTCGGTGCGATCGTACACCTTTTCCGAAACCAGAAGCTCTTTCGCATCGGCAACGGTTACTCCGTCACATATCTCGGAGCTTTTTATATCATCATCATTTTGAAAGATCTCATACATACATACCGACATATCGGCTTCCGCCTTGATCAGCTCATCATACAAAACCTCAACTGTCTTTGGCGCTATCATATCGTCGCTGTCAACGAAGGTGATATATTCGCCCGACGCATTTTCGATACCCGTGTTTCTCGCCGCGGAAAGCCCGCCGTTTTCGCGGTGAACGACCTTGATCCGACCGTCCCCCTTCGCAATCTCCTCGCACATGGCGGGGCATGAATCGGGGCTGCCGTCGTTAACCAATATTATCTCAATATCGGTATAGGTCTGCGCTAGTATACTGTTCACGCAAGCGTGAAGCGTTTTTTCAACCTTATATACAGGCACGATAACCGAAATCTTCTGCATATCCTTACTGTTTCCTTGTGTATTCAAGAAGCGTATTTTTAAGCTCTTTGTAAAGAGGAAGTATCGGCGCACGGTCATAACTGCCCACGCCTCCGTACATCTCGTCAACAAGTGCTATCGCCTCGTCAACGTCCTTTACGAATTTTATATATCCGAGATGCTCGAGCATCTTATACGACTGCTCGACCTTGTGATTATAGTTTCCGAACGCAATACACGGCGTCTCGGTGATCGCCGAGAACACCATACCGTGAAGTCGGTCGGTAATAACGAGACCCGCGCCCGAAAGCTCCTTCATTTTATCGGACACGCAGCGCATCTGCTCGCGTTGCGGAACGAGATCCGACTCTGCCATCATATCGGTATAGCCGTACCCCATGCCGCGCTCTTCGAGCGCAGAGGCGAGCTTGTCTTTTTCGGATTGCGTCATCGATCTTTCGCAGTCCCCTCTGAAGCAGAGGAGAACCCCGTTTCTGTTTCTCTCTTTCACGCCAAACGTACTCTTGTCGGTACTCATAACGATGTCGGGAGAGAATATGACGTTCGCCTTTGGAAACATCTTCTTCGCCGTCTCATAAGAGCTTTTGTCGCGAAGCGCGACAGTAAGCTTTTTATGACCGCCGTAAACCGAGGATGCCGCTTCCATATCAGCTCTGCCCTCCTCATCGGGGGTAAAGAAGATCGTTTGCGGAAAGATCACCGACGGATTTTGCGGAAATTCCGTCAAAAGCTTTCTTCTTACGCTCTCCTCAAAGCCGTACACGTTTCCGAGGTTTCCGCCTCCGTGATAGCAGATAAGGGTATCGGACTTGACCGCCTTTTTAAGCATAGGAAGATTCCGGTCACATTCCTCCGATGTCAGAGAAACGAAGCTGATGCCACAGCTTTTCAAAAACACCTTTTCCGCCACCGCTATCGCCATATCGCCGATGTTCGAATGATCGGGAACACATACGAGAAGGGCGCGCTTATTCATTTTTTTGCCAAGACCGCAAACGCGGTGCTTCAAGCGCACTCCGCGCGTGCGGTACAGAAAAGAGCGCCACGCCCTAATAAAGATGTTCATTTACTTTCCTTTCAGCGTTTTTTGAAAAAACGTTTGATCCTTCTTGCAGGCACGCCTATCGGGCTGCTTGCAATCTTCTGTCTGAACCTGAAAGCCCTCGACGGTTCAAGCGCCTTTTCGGTTCCCATATTTTTGTTCACGAGCCACTTGATGTGCTTCCAATACGGCTTTTTTCTCAGCATTTTTTGGTTTTCGCATATTCTATTTAGAATGTGTGACCACTGCGTCGAATACATCCAATATGTAAGTTGGCCCCTGTTTATAAGCTCGCTTCTCATTTTCGGAAGAGTAACCTTCCAATTTTCAAGACCGAAATCGGATGGGTCCACGCCCTCCGATAGAAACGATGTTATCGTTCTGTAACACTTTTCACATTTACAACAGTTTCTGCCGCCGTCCGTTTCCCAGCAAACGTGAAGGGGAAGCTTTTTTCCGCTTTGAACGGAATATTTTACGACGTTATGCGCCTTATCCTGACGGTTGTCCTCATAGCTGTCATGAACTACTTGACATCCGCAAAATCTGATGTGGTTATCTATTAGCGGACTTGAAGCGCATCTGACGAGGCCGTCCGACGGGCAGTTAGAGGATGCAATATAGACGCTTTCCCATCCGTTAAGATATGCTAAAGGAGCCGCATGACCGATAAGAGCAATGCCGTGCTTTACTCCGTGCCACCAGCTATCCTTGAGAATTTCCGTAAAGTCGCGATTCAAATTCAACTCGTTATCGAAGCGTCTGAAATCGCTTTTCACGGTATTGAGCTTCAAATCAAAAGTATCTGAATAATACTTTATTCCGCGAATAAGTTCATTCCAGCCGTTTTCATTATCGGTAGGAATATCAGATCCCCATATCGAAATAAGCTCGACCGGCTCATCTAAATGCTTTATGAGAGTGTTGACAGCATCAAGTCCGCCCGAGAAAAATGCCGCACCGACAGATGAGCCGTCAAGCGGACGGTTTTTCTCAGACACCGCTATTTCGAGTCTGCCGCCGAAGCTCGCCTCGGGAAACATCGTAACGTAGCCGTTCTTAACGTTTTCAAGACAGTCAATATAATCAGCATCAAGACTGTTTACCTCAAGAACGGAATCCGTCATCCACACCAAAGGAATAACGCTACAAGCAAAAGGCACGGTGAGAACCGAATCGGGCACCGATTCAATATTTACAGAATACGTTACCTCAAGCTCATTACAAGAAAAATAGCGTGCAAGCCCTTCCGAAAAAGAAAACTTATATATTACTTTTTCTCCGCTTTTCACTATTTCGCATAGAGAAATTCGATTCAAAGGTCGTTTCTCCTTTCGTTCGTTACCTCCATGATTGGAAAATCTACCGCGCCCCACCAGCGATGGCTCCAAACGATATCGTTGCCAGGTCTGCTCACGATTTCAGCTTTAATAGCTCTTGTAACGTGGTCAAGTGCCAATGTGTTGCCGACTTCGTCAGTCTGAAAAAGCGCGATAGAGAAATAATATACTCCCTTTGCAAGATGAGAAGTGTCGAAGAGGATGTCCGCCTGACCGTTTTCGCCTGCCTCAAAGGAGCCGATGTTCTCTGAGCGTGCAAGCCCCACGGGAGTGTCATCACTGTATCTGACTATCATTCTGAATCTTACGTCGTTCAGATTCCTTTCGGCATGGAATTTCAAGCGAAAAGGCAGCTTTTCGCCTTCAGTAACAGTGCATTTCTCGTTACATATAAGCTCTATGCTGTCCATTCTCGCTCCGCCCATGGCATTTTCGGGACGGGGTTTGTCTGAAAGGTCCACAAACGTCTCACGCTTGTCATCTGCATTATTCATATATATTGCAATTCCTTCCTCAACGTCACCGTCAAAGATCAGCTTACCCTTATCGAGAACGATAACTCTGTCGCAAAGCTGACGGATGGTATTCATATTGTGCGAAACATAAAGGACGGTCTTCCCTTCCTCCTGTGCCGACTGGCGCATTTTGGTAAGACACTTGTTCTGGAACGCCATATCGCCGACAGCAAGGACCTCGTCCATGATAACGATCTCCGAATCAAGGTGTGCCGCGACCGAGAATGCAAGCTTGACGTACATTCCCGAGGAATATCTCTTAACGGGGGTATCAATAAACTGTCTTACCTCGGAAAAGTCGATTATCTGCTCTATTTTAGCATCTATCTCCTTTTTCGACATACCGAGGATGGCGCCGTTCATATAGATATTTTCGCGTCCTGTAAGCTCGGGATGGAAACCGGTACCGACCTCGAGCATAGAGGCAACTCGTCCGTTAAGGGATATAGTACCCTTACTCGGACCGGTAATGCGGGTAATAAGCTTGAGAAGCGTACTCTTTCCCGCACCGTTCTTACCGATTATTCCGAGCGCCTCACCTTTTTTGACCTCGAACGACACGCCGTCGAGAGCAAGGAACTTTTCATTTGAGATCGGACGCTTCTTCTGACCGATCTTTGAAGTCGGATCCTCCTTTTTGCGAAGGCGCGCCGAAAGGCGCTGAAGGTCCTCCTTGAGAGTCGTTCCTCCGATCGCACCGAGGCGGTACTGCTTTGAAACGTTTTCTACGCGAAGCATTATTTCACTCATAATGCACTGCCTCCTTAAACGGTATCCGCAAAGTTCTTTTCAATGCGGTTAAAGAGCAAAAGCCCGAAGAATGCGATCGCAAGCGTGACCGCCCAACCGAGAAAATAATAGAGCGGGTCAAAGTATCCTGCGCCGAATATTCCGTATCTAAAGGAAAGGATCGCAGGGGTAACGGGGTTAAGATTATAAAGCCCTATAAACTTCGCAGGGATAAGCATAATACCGTAGGCAACCGGGGTCGCATACTGCCAAAGGTTAAGACCGAAGCCGACAAGCATCGAAAGGTCGCGGTATTTTGTTGTAAGCGCAGAAATGATTATGCCTATACCGGTAGAAAGCATCATCAGCTGTAATATCGACAGCGGCACGAAGATAAGATGCCACGAGAATATAAACTCTGCATCTCCCGTTATTATCATAACGACGTACATGATCACAAACATCGCAAGCTGAATACCGAACGAAATAAGGTTCGATATTGCCGTTGCGATCGGCATTGCAATTCGTGGGAAATAGACCTTTCCCATAATATGAGCATTCGCCAAAAACGTATGGCTAGTCGCCGAAACGACCGACGAGAAATAGCTCCAAAGTATCGTACCGCTCATATAGAAAAGGAACGACGGGACCTTTGGCGCAGGGAATGCGTCGGCGGTAGGAAGCTCTGCCAAATTACCGAATATTACGGTGAATACCACAGTCGTGAAAAGCGGCTGGATTATCGCCCAAAGCGGGCCGAGGATCGTCTGTTTATACTTCGACACAAATTCCCTCTTTACGAAAAGAAGGATCATATCCTTATACTTGAACGCTTCCTTCAATTTAAGGTCAAATACTTTTTTGTCTGCCGAAACGACCGTCTTGAAGGTCGTTTCGGGCTTGTTATGTTCTGACATTTCTCTGCCTTTCATTATGTTTATTTCGTCTTAATGCGTGATATAAACGCTTTATAGCCCTTTATTCCAAGCATTCTGAACAGGAAATACTTAATTCTATCCCGTTTCGAGATCAGATTGCCTCCGAGCGCCCTCCGCTGAGTGCGGAACTCTTTTTTTACGCACCTATTAAGCTCCTTAGGAACTCCGTTTCCGACTGCGGTCAGTATTACGTCAAGAATATGCTTGCGCGTCTTGTATTCAAGCTCACTGTCGCCGACCTGCATATAAAATTCTATATGATCGTGTAAAACGTCAAATAGAAGCTTTAACCTATCGGAATCGGGAGAGGTGTGCATTATACTTCCGTTTCTCTGGCGGTAAAGACATCCGACGTAAGGTATTACCGCAAACCTCGAAATTCCGTAATAAAGGCGCGGCATGAGGTGTCTGTCCTCATAAACGATGCCTTCCTTGTAACGCTTGCCCTCATATACTTCTTTTCTTGTAAGCTTTCCCCATGGCGCGGCGATCATCGCGTTCGCGCCGATCTCGTTATCCTGCGACGCGAGCGCATCGCGTCCGCTTACGACCCATTCCTGCACAGGACACTTATCGAAGATCGGCTCGCCCTCCTCGGTAATGAATCTGCAACCGCAGGCGACGACCTCAGATCCCGTTTCAATCATCTTGTTATACAGCGTTTCTATCATATCGGGCAATATAACGTCGTCACTGTCGACGGAAACGATAAGCTCACCCGTTACGCTGTCAAGCCCCGCGTTGCGCGCACGGCTGACACCGCCGTGACCGTTATTTACGATCTTTATTCTATCGTCCTCTGATGCAAGCTCCTCACATATTTCAAGGGTGCGGTCGGAGCTTCCGTCGTCAACTATTATTATTTCAAGATTTTGATAGGTCTGATTTCTCACGCTGTTAACGCACTCGGCAATAAACCGTTCCACGTTATAAGCAGGAATAATGACCGATACCTTTTCCATACTCTTACACCTTTTTTCTTATCGCGCGATAGCCCTTTATACCAAGCAGACGGAAAAGAAGATATTTCAGCTTTTCCTTTGCGCTCGGCGCATGCTTTTTCAGAAATTTATAGTGCTTCTTAAACTCTTTTACCGAATATTTGTCAAGCCCATCGGGGATCTCTCTTTTGCGGCAAGCCATAAGGATCTTGTCCGCCGCGTTTTTATGCACGTAATACTCAAGTCCAAGGTCGCCCTTCTGTCGGTAAAACTCTGCATGGTCGTCCCAAATGTCAAAATAGAACTTATATTCCCTCTCGCTCTCTTTTCGGTGCATTATGCTACCCTCTCTTTGGCGGTAACGGTGACCGCAGTAAGGGATTATGACGAACTTCAGAACGTCAAAATAGAGGTAAGGCATAAGGTGCATATCCTCGTAAACGATGCCCTCTTTATACCTTTTTCCGTCATAGACCTCGCGCCTTGTAAGCTTCGCGCAGGGAGACGCTATCATGGCATTTGCGCCGACGCCGTTGTCTCGCGCTTCAAGCGCGTCGCGTCCGCTTAAGACACGTTCGACAGGAGGCGGATAATCGCCGATATGCTCGCCGTCCTCCTTCATATAAGAGCAACCGCAGGCAACGACCTCAGCGCCCGTTTCCGTCATCTTGTCATAGAGCGTTTTTATCATATCACGCTCGATAACGTCGTCACTGTCGACCGAAACGATAAGCTCGCCCGTTGCGCTGTCAAGTCCCGTGTTACGCGCGCGGCTGACGCCGCCGTGGTTATTCTTTATGAGCTTAATTCTATCGTCCTCCGACGCAAGCTTCTCGCATATTTCAAGCGTGCGGTCGGAGCTACCGTCGTCAACGATTATTATTTCGAGGTTATTATAAGTCTGTTCCCTTACACTGTTCACGCACTCGGCAATAAACCGTTCTACGTTATATGCAGGAATTATCACCGAAACCTTTTCCATATCATTCCTCTTCAATAAACGAATATATCTTCTCGATCTCGCTCGCGTTGCCGTAATCGGTGCTCATGCAGTTTTCGGAAAGCATGAGCATAAGCTCGCCGTCGAAAAGAAGCGAGGCAATGCCCTCGGCGCAAGCGCGGTTTTCAAGCGGAACGATAATGCCGTCAAAGCCGTCCTTGAGCTGACTCTTAGCAGTTGCAAAATCGGTAATAACTACCGGCTTGCCGAGTATCTGCGCTTCAAGCACCGCTATCGCCTTGCCCTCGTATAAGCTCGGCTGAGCATAAACGTCGCAAGCATCTATATACGGATAAGGATTCGCCTTCGATCCAAGAAGGATGACCGTATCCTCCATACCGTACTTCTCAATATTTTCTCTTATCTTTGCCTCTTCCGTTCCGCTTCCGAGAATGTACCAGCGGAAATCCGCGCCGATCCTCTTCATTTCATGTGCAATTATCGGTACGGACACAAAATTCTTCTGCTCGTGAAGCCGTCCGCAGGAAACTATGACGGGCTTGTCCGTCTTTATCTCATTCTGCCCCTCGAGCGCCGATTTGCGGATCGCGTCGGGGGAATAGATATTGTCAATACGTATCAGCTTATCACCAAGCGTCGGGAACTTCGTCAAAAACGCCTTACTTACCGACTCGGATATAGACACGATACCGTCGTACCTTTCCCACATCTTCGTTTCCGACTCGGTATCGAAATCGAGGAATGAATAGTCCGTATGTATCCAGGCAAGCTTTTTCTTGCCTACGCATTTTTCGATTCCGAAATAATGCGGAGTCAAAAAGCTGATAACGAGATCGTATTCGGTGTCGGATATCTTCGGCATATACTTTTTCGTATACTTGTGACTGTACTCGACCTCAACGCCGACGGGATTCTTCAGACCATGCTTTTTAGTAAACGCTTTTGCACGTTTTTTGCCGATAAAACGCCCGAAAGCGACACCAAAACAGCCCTTTTTCAGGGTGTTTGCGATCGGCTCACCGAGGCAAGTGTACTGCTTTATCTCGGGGAGGAGATTGATTCCCTCGGGAATGAGATCGAAAAGCTCGCCGTCGTGCTTCATTAAAAACAGATCGACCTGATATTTACTTTTATCGAACGAGGAAAGAAGCCCGATAAGCGCTCTTTCCGCGCCGCCGATATACATCGCGTGCGAAAGAACAAGTACCTTTTTCATTTCTTTTTCCTTTTCAAAAAGTCGAGGCAATGCTCGCCGAAGGTTCGGCGGAGCTTGCGCGTTATCTTAACTCGGAAACGAACCCAGCCGTTTATCCAGCTCGACGAATAGTGATGTATCGAAATAGTCTTGTCGGTGATCGTTAAGATTCCCGTTGAGTAGAACATCGGACACATATATTCCGACGGCAAAATTCTTATATTGCCGGGCAGAAGCTGATCCTTGTTTTCCTTCTCAAAGCCGTATTTGTACAGCGAACGGGTATTGCGGACGGGACACGGCGTAAGGTCGAAGCTTCCGTCCTCTTTTACGAATGCCTGTCCCTCGTAATCGTCCATCATCGTCTTGACAGCGGCATTTCCCTGCTCCGCGCCGAAGCCGAGACCCGACGCAACGGTTATTCCGTCCGATTCGATAGCGAAAAACGCCTCGTGCTCAAGCAGAAAGTCAATATTCTTTATTATCTCAACGTCGGTATCGAGATAGATTCCGCCGTTTTCATATATGATCTTCAAGCGCGCATAGTCGCTGACGAACGCCCATTTTTTCATTTCATACGCCTGTCTTACGTAAAGAGGACAGGACGAAATATCAAAATTTTTCTCGTTCCAGAGGACGATCTCGTAGTCAGGGCAGTACTTTTTCCAGCTCTTAAGGCACTTTTTGCCGAGATGCGGAAGCTTATTACCGCCAAACCAAACGTAATGTATCTTCTTCGGTATCATTTTATTACCTCGATAGTTTTTCTTACGACCTCGTTTCGGTCAAAGTTCTTTTCAACGTGCGCGCGTCCGCGCTTGCCCATCGTCTCTCTTTCGCTTTTAGACATAAGGCAAACACGCTTCATCGCGCTGTAAAGCGCCTCACCGTCGCGAACGGGGCATATCAGCCCGCTTTCCTCCGAAACGACTGCCTCACGGCAACCGTAAACGTCGGTCGTCACAAGCACTCGCCCGATCGCCGCGCCCTCAAGGAGAACGTTTGACATTCCCTCGTGGTAGGACGGCAAAACGACAGCGTCGCAGGATCTGTATAGCGACGCAACGTCATTTACAAATCCGAGATATTTGATTATTCCCTTCTCGTGAAGCTCGTTTACGACCTGCTCGTAGGAATCCTCAAAGATTCCCGCGATACTTAGCTCAAAACGTTCACCGAACTCACTCTTCAGCTTTTTTGCGGCATAAAACAGCTCGTCCACGCCCTTTTCCTTCATGATTCGGCTGACGAACGCGAATTTCACGCTATCACCCTCAGGCATCGGAGTAAGTGAGAAAGCGTCAAGGTCGACTCCCGCGCCGCTAAATACAACGGCTTGATCCTTTTTAATGATCTTCTTGTTCACGAAAAGATCGCGGTTGCCCTCGTTTTCAAAGAAAACGGCTTTCGCCTTCTTAGCCGCCGCGCGGTACATGACCGAAACAACGGTCTTGAGTCCCTTTCGGTAAAATGCACTGCCGAGTCCCTGAACGTGCAAATAATACGGCACCCCAAGCTTTCGGCAGGCGTAACCGCCGTAGATATTCGGCTTTATGGAATAGGTTATCACCGCATCTGGGTTGACCTCTTTGATGATCTTCTTATACTGCCTATAAAGCTTCAGATCGCTTATCGGATTTATTCCTCGTCTGTCAACGTCGGCATAAACAATATCGCAGCCGAGCTTCTTAAGCTCCTCTTCTCCGCCGTGCGGCACGCAAGCCGTCACCGACGCGCTTTTGAGCAACTCACGAATAAGCGCTCCGCGGTAAATTACGAGCATTCCGCCGTTGTTTGATATTATAAGATAACGCATAATATGGTAGAACACTCCTTTTCTTGCGCGCACTAATGGGCATACAGTATTATTATATAATATAATAATAGTATTGTCAAGATGGGCTGTCTGCGCTTACAACAGTTAAAAAGCACCCTTTCGGGTGCTTTAATTTTTGATTTGATTGATGGAGGGAATCGAACGGGTCGGTAGTGAATGACTGCCGGGGGCAGTCAGAGCCGTAGAAATTGCACACAATTCCTACCAGACCTTGAGCCCGCAGGCGAGACCGATTCCCCTCGGATCCACCAAAAGTGCCGCTAGCGCAACTAAAAGACGAAAGAATCTTAAATAAATAATGAATAGAACCGAAACCGCGCTTTTTCAATTTAATGAACCATTACGAGTTAATAAAATTCACATTAACAGTAGATAAATGCAGCAAACCACCGCTTTACACCAAAGCAAGGAATAATCCAACCAATAATATAAAGAAAACAATTTTTAGAAAATCTCCTAAGTTTTCCGGATCTTTCATTAGCGTTTCCCCTTCTCGAGCATTTTGCAACAGTCATTATGTGCCAACTTGATTATTACCCAGTACAGAACCGACCCGATCATATAACATACTAGATCTAAATAATCTTTAACCGACGAGGGCTTAATTATTGGTCCAATATACTCCCAAATTAATCCCGCACAAAACCCTAAAAGCAATATCCATCTTAACTTCACCATTTCCTTGTTGATGGTGATAAGTAATATATTGCAATAGGATATAAAAAACAGCGGACAAATCAAATCGTTAAAATAGCATATGAAAAAACATCTAAAATGTCCAGATGTGTTTTTCTTCAAATGCATATTATTAATAAGATAGAGAAATAACACAGTGACCATTAAGATTAAATTGATTTTTCGTTGCTTTATACTTGAAAGAATCTTATTCATTTTCTCGTTTTTTACATGCTCGAATGATCCGTTCTAATTTTGGTCTTGAAAGCGTTTGCTTTTACAATTTAAACGAGCGCCAATATCAGCACCGCAACTATTATCGCGCCTACAATACTCCAAAAATTCATTACGTCCCCTCCTTTATTTATTGCACTAAACTCTAAACATCATTTATTCAAGCTATTGACCGCTTGAGTTATTTGATAAATCCATTCATCGGTATCTTTTCTCGTAACTACAAAAGAAAGATATTCCCCTGATTTAGTAGCAAACGAGATGTTATTTGACACCATGTAAGATGTGGATCTTATGCTTGCCGGGTTCTGTATATCGGATAAGCAGTACTCATCAATTTTCGACCCGAAGTTAAAAGCGTGGGCTTTAAAAACAATTCTTTGGTTAGTCAAAAAGAGCCATCCTCCTTTACTGCCAAATAATTGCATTTTATTAGCGGCACCAGACATCAAAATGTATTCATTTGCGTTTAAATCCAAATTTTTAAATCCCATTGTACACTTTCCTCTTAAAACGTATTTTTAGCAAAACGGACAATCCTTTTTTTGAAAATATCCGGTGCCACCACAGGCTTCACACTCATCTTCAGAATTACACCCGACAGCAAAAAAACATGTTAAAACTGACAGTAAAATCAAAATAACACAAATAGATTTTTTCATATATGACACCTCAATCTGCTAGTTTTAAATTATTATAGTACAAATCTTTACTAATGTCAATAGTAAATTTATTTACTTGATATAATAAAAGTAAATAATACTGTTGTTGGTGAAGAAATGAATTATATAAAAAGAATGCGCGACTTACGCGAGGACAGTGACAAGACGCAACAGGAAATTGCCGAGATTCTCGGCACGTCGCAGACGATGTACGCGCGGTACGAGCGCGGGGCAAACGAGCTTCCGATAAGGCATTTACTCAAGCTTTGCAAATACTATTCCGTAAGCGCCGATTATTTTCTCGGATTGACTGATGAGAAGAATTGAACAAAGTTAAAAAGCACCCTTTCGGGTGCTTTTTTGACCTCATAACGGTTTTTTACCACCTTTTAGATGCTTTTTCTTGCATTAAATGACGCGTTGTGCTACAATATATTTAACAAAATTTGACTGTTCGGAGGAAAAAATGGAACAAGTTAGAATTCAGGACGATCTTTTTACGTTCGTCAATCAAGAAAAATTAGACGAGCTCGTCATTCCCGACGATCTTCCCAGCGTTGGCGGATTTGCGACGCTGGCTATCGAGATCCAGAAGCTTATGATCGACGAGTACAAGTCGATGTGCGAAAATGGCACTTACCCGAACGACTATCTGAAGCGTTCGTGTACGCTGTTCAAAGCGGCAATGAACGCAGAGAAGAAGGCCGCTGACGGAATCGCGCCTGCACTTGCGTATTTCTCGATAATTAACGGCCTTGATTCGGTCGACGAGATGAATAACAATCTCAAGGAATTAGTGATTCGCGGGATTCCCCTACCCTTCACCGTTGGTGTTGATACCGACATGAAGGACACTGCTCACCACGCAGTTTACCTTCAGGGTCCGAGAGTAATTCTCCCCGATGCTTCTTACTACAAGCCCGAGATGGAAGCACAGAAAACTGCCATTCTCGGAATATGGAGCGGTATGGCGCAGGTCATTCTCTCGAAGACCGATCTTTCGCCCGAGGATCAGGCGCAGTATCTGTCCGACACGCTCGCGTTTGACGCACTTCTCGGTCAGACCGTAAAGACGAGCGAGGAATGGTCCGAGTACGTTAAGATGTACAACCCCACGAAGACCTCACGCGTTTGCACACTTCTTAAGCCGATAAAGTTCAAGAATCTGCTTACGGAGCTTTTCGGACACGTTCCCGAGAACGTTATCGTAACCGAGCCGAGATATTTCAAGGCGTTCAGCACGATATTCAACGAGGAAAACTTCCTCCTTTACAAGCATTGGGCATACGTTACCGGTCTTATTAATTCCTGCCCCTACCTCAGCGAAGAGCTTCGCGAGATCGGAAGCTCCTACTACCGCGCTATCGCCGGAATCCCTGCAGTTACTCCCATTGACAAGTTCGCCTATGAGCTTGCATCGGGCTGGTATTCAGAGCCGGTAGGAGTTTACTACGGTGATAAGTACTTCGGTCAGGAAGCTAAGAAGGACATCACCGAGATCGTTTATCAGATAATCGACACCTACAAGGAGCGTATTCAGAATAACGACTTCCTCGAGGATGCGACCAAGGAAAAGGCGATCCTCAAGCTTTCGAAGATCGGCGTTAAGATGGGCTATCCCGACAAGGTCGATCCCTTCTTCGATCAGCTTGTATTCGACGAGAATCAGTCTCTTTTCGATATCGTTACTTCGCTTCGTAATATTGAGCTTGAGCATCAGCGTTCAAAGCTTGACAAGCCCGTAAACCGCGAAAAGTGGGCGATGCCGGGTCACATGGTCAACGCCTGCTACGACCCCTTTGTTAACGACATCACCTTCCCTGCAGCTATTCTTCAGCCGCCATTCTACTCGCTCAAGCAGTCGAGAAGCGAAAACCTCGGCGGTATCGGCGCGGTCATCGGTCACGAGATCTCTCACGCCTTTGACAGCAACGGCGCAAAGTGCGACGAGAACGGTAACATCAATAACTGGTGGACCAAGGAAGACAACAAGAAATTCAATTCCAAGATCAAGGCGATGGCAAAGCAGTTCGACAAGATCGAGCTTCCCTGGGGTATCGTCAACGGCAAGTTTATCGTAAGCGAGAATATGGCGGATAACGGCGGTATGGCTGTTACGCTTGCTATTATGGCGAAGACCGAGGGCGTTTCCTACGAGGAATACTTCAAGAACTGGGCGCGCGTATGGTGCATGAAGGCGAAGCCCGAATATCAGCAGCTCCTTCTCAATCTCGACGTTCACGCGCCTGCAATTCTCCGCGCGAATATGCAGCCGAGAAACTTCCCCGAATGGTATGAGACCTTCGGCGTAAAGAAGACCGATAAGATGTATATCGCACCGTCTAAGCGCATTATTATTTGGTAAGCAGGCAAAGTTCCTCGTCTCTTTGGTAGGGGAGGGGTTTCCCCTCCCGCGTAAAAACAATGTTACATTGTTCCAGTGCGGACAGTCGAGGTGAGGGGTTCCCCGAAACGAGCGACCGCGAGTTTTGGGGAACCCCGAGGTTGCCTGTCCCTACAAATTTACGTTCAACCTACCTTTGTCAGGAAAAGGTTTCTCTTCACGTCAAACTGGCGACCATTGGTCGCCCCTACAAGAGAATTTCAAACGTCCTCGTAGAGGCGACCAATGGTCGCCCGCAAAAGCGCTTTATACCCATCAAAAAAGCCGACTGATTTCAGTCGGCTTTTATTATTTAGTTACACTCAGCAACAAGGGGTCCTTCGAGGTCCTTGAGGTAGAAGAGCTTACCGGGGAGGGTCGGAATGAAGGTGGAGGTGATCCACATATTCGGTCCGTGACGGAGAGTCGTCCAGAAGCTCATGCCCTGCCACTGCATTCCGCGGTTGAACGCGCCGTCGGCACCGCCGATAGCGTAATCTGCCTGAAGGAAGAGGCCGGGGCCGATGGTGTTAGCTCTGCAAGGAACGAGGGTAGTGCGGGACTTGAAGCTCGTGATTGCGTTCTGCTCTATCGTGAGGGGGTGAAGCTTTGCACCGAGACGGTAGCACTGCTTCTTCCACTCGTCAACAGACTCAAATTCAGCAGCGAAGTGCGGCTCCCAGAATGCGATATGGCACATTCTGCCGATACCGTAAACGAGAACGAGCTTTGCGCCTTCTGCCTTCAGCGCTGCGATCTTTTCGGGGTAGGTCGGGAGATTATCTTTTGTTGCGAAGTTTCTCTGATTCTCGGGAACGGTAAGCTCACCAAGGGGATTGAAGAATGCCTCACGCATTGCGTTCTGGAACGCTGCGGGATCGGTTGCAGGAAGAGTATTACCCTCGCCGTCACTCCACTCGTCCATATTGAAGGTGTAAACGTGGTCGCAATTTACCTTCCATTCCTTAAGGAAGTAAACTGCCCACTTATACATTCCCATAGGTCCTACGGGAAGAATGAACGCGATCTTCTCGCTACGGTCGCGAGCTGCCTTGATCTCGAGCGCGATCTCGTGTCCCATATAGGTGTCGAACTCGCCGATGTTCTCGCAACGAACGGGGGTGAAGCCGTCGTTCCAGAAGGACTGTCTTTCCTCTACCTTGTTGTTCGGGTCACAGCAAGCGTCGATCTTTGCCATATCCCAGCCGGCGGGGTAAAATCCCTCGAGCATTGAGCCCTTAACTGTACTGTTGAAATCCATTTCTTTATCCTCCAAATTTATTATGCTTTTCCTGCGCTGTTAAACAGCTTCATTTTTCCGACAACTACGTCCTTGACCGCGTCCTTTGCGAGGATCAGCGACTTTTCGTAGCTTTCCTTGTTTGCGTATGCCTCTGCGTACGCCTTGTATTCCGCTATGCACATTTCGGTGCAGATGTTGATCTTTCTGATACCGTTTGCGATCGTGTTTCTGAAATCGTCGTCACTCAGGCCACTTCCGCCATGAAGAACGAGGGGCTTCTTCGATACTGCATAGATCTCGGCAAGACGGCCTATATCGAGCTTCGGCTTCGTCTTATATACGCCGTGTGCAGTACCAATAGCAACTGCAAGCGCGTCGATGTCGGCACGGTCGATAAAGTCGTTTACCTGCTCGACCTTCGTATACATCTCCTCGTGTCCGTCATCAGCACCGCCTTCTGCGCCGCCGACGTGTCCAAGCTCCGCTTCGACGGAAACGCCGAGCGCGTGTGCGACCTTGCTTATTTCTTTTGTATTTGCGATGTTTTCCTCGTAAGGAAGAGCTGAGCCGTCGTACATTACCGAGGTAAATCCGCCTCTGATTGCTTCAAGTATCTTACCGTAATCGGTGCCGTGGTCGAAATGAAGACATACGGGAACGGTTGCTTCCTTTGCTATCTTCATCATAACGTACTGTGCGTACTCAAACGGGATAGAGGGGAGGTGAACCTCTGCAACTCCGAGAATGAGGGGTGAGCGAGTCTCCTCTGCCGCCTCGATGATTCCTCTTGCCATTTCGAGATTGAGCATATTGAATAGACCGACGCCGTACTTTCTTTCCTCTGCGTCAGCAAGAATATCCTTTAACGTAACTAACATTTTATTTTCTCTCTTTTATAAATTTTTTTGCTTCTTCATAAGTAGGCGTGCCCGAGGTTGCGCCCTTCTGCGTTACGCAGAACGCGCCCGTCGCATTACCCATTTCGGCGCAGTCGAGGAAGTCCTCGCCACGCGACAGAGCCGCAAGAAATCCCGAGCAGAAGCTATCGCCTGCACCCGTTGTATCAACGGGATTTTCGATTCTGAACGCAGGGATCATCGTTCCCTTACCGTCGCGCTCGTATCTGCAGTAGCATCCGCGGCTTCCGCATTTGATAACGACGTGCTTTACGCCCTTATCGAAGAATACGTCAGCCATTTCGCTTACCTCTTCCCTATCCGAAAGCATTTTCGCTTCGTCTATGCTCGGAAGGAAATAGTCTATATACGGCATAGCGGGATCGAGCAGCCTTGACCAGCTTCCCTTTGCGTCCCAGCAAACGTCAAGGGCGGTGATCTTGCCCATTTTCTTACATCTGCGCAAATACTCTGCCGTCTCAGCACCGTCAAATCGGTCCATAAGGAAGGTACCCGTTACGAACACTATGTCGTTTTCGGATATAACCCCGAAATCGATATCGTCGACTGTCAGCGCGGCGTTTGATCCCGTACAGTGCAGGATAGTGCGCTCGCCTGTTATTCCGTCAAGCATAAGGACGGACGCTGACGTCTGGACCTCGTTATCAACGAAAATTCCGTCGGTCTTGACGCCCTCCTCATTCAAACGCTTGATGAGAAAATCGCCGAACATATCACGTCCCACCTTGCCGACGAGCGTCGACTCTGTTCCGAGCTTACGCAGGTTCACTGCCGCGGTCATTGCGTTTCCGCCGCTATGGACGGTTATTGAGTTTACTCTTTCAAGCAGACCCTTATCCGGATATTTATTTACCGGCTCGACAATTACGTCGGCAACCAGAATGCCGACACACGCAACCTTTTTCATCTTAAGGAAGCAGTCTTCTCGTCTGCATCTTCGGGTACGCGAGGCACTGCGTGAACGCTTCCGCATATGCGGCGTTGCACTGATAACCTCTGTACTTCGCGCAGGTCTTTACCATGTCGGCAAAGTCGATATTGTCGTGGTCTCTCATCCACTTGAGCTGGCTCTCGTGGCACTCGAGCATTTCGAGCTTGAGGTCGATCTCCTCGGTTACGTCAACGTATTCGGTCGGAATGAAGTCAACGCCCGTAAGGTTATCCATATAGTAAAGCGGAACGACCTTCGCGGTCTTGTCGACCTTCGTCTTATAGTGAGGAACACTTGCGGCAAAGGACGCGTCGAACACGAGCTTGCTTACTGCTACGTGGTCTAACATATAGTCGTTAGGTGCGTGAGTAATGATAAGATCGGGATCGGCTTCGCGGATAACGTCGATAACAAGGTCTCTCTGCTCCTTCGACTGATTATAAACGTCAAGGTCTCCGATGTCGCAGGTAACGACCTTAATGCCTGCCATAGCGCCTGCACGTTTAGCTTCCTCGATTCTGATCTTGCGAAGCTCATCGGGCATTATGACCTCATGACCCATATTACCGTTGCAAACGTGGCAAACGGTAACGTTGTCACCGCGCTTTACGCACTTGATAAGCGTTCCGACGCAGTTTATCTCAATGTCGTCGGGATGGCATCCGATTGCTAAAATGTTCATAATATGCTCCTTTATTTTTATTTCTTTTTAGAAATTTCTTTTTCCTTGAATACGACCTTCATGGTCTCGTAGACCGACGAAACGTCTGCCGTTTTAAAGGGCTTGCCGTCGACTACTGCTTCAATAAACTCATTTACCTCTTTATAGTAGCAGTCGCCGCCGTTTATCTCCGGCTCAAACGCGCCGTCATTCGTATAGACGGTCACTTTACCGTCGCGCGAGACGACGTAAGCATCTTCAAAGGTCACGCTGTATCCGTAACGGAACGGGAAGGACGAATGGATTCCCCAGTCGGTAAGGATCATGACCGCAGTTTCTCCGCACTTATAAAGCGAATAGGTGCTTTCGTAATCCGCCATTTGGTGCGTCGACATCGTCATACAGGTATCTGGCGCGCCGAAGAGCCAGACCATCTGGTCAACGTCGTGAACGTGCATATCGACGATACAGCTACCGCTTTTATCGTCCTTGAGAAGCCAATTATCAAACGACCAGGTCGGAAGCGCCGAACGGCGGTAAAATTCCGCCTTTATCGGCTTGCCGTATTTGCCGTTCTCTACCATCTCCTTAAGAAGCTCGTATTCGCCCGTAAAACGCAGGCACTGACCGACCATAAGCTTTTTGCCGTTTTTTTCAGCGGCGTCGATCATCATTTCGCACTGAGTTAGCGTTATTGCCATCGGCTTTTCGGTATAGACGTTTACGCCGTGGTTAAGGCAATAAACAGCCGCCTCGCAGTGAAGATAGGTAGGAAGCGCGATGAAGACGAAATCAAGGTCTTCCTTCTCGACCATTTCCTTATAATCGGTATATAAATTATAACGCGAAAAGTCTATATCGTCAAGATTTACGTTGCCGAGGTTTATTTTTATGCTTTTAGTGATAGATTCAATGTCAGCGTTACAGATAGCGGCGAGGCGAATGTCTTTTCTTTCCTTCTCAATCTTGAGTAGATTGAGAAAATGCGTCTTGCCGAGACCGCCGAATCCGATGATAGCAAAGTTCTTCATTTGCTCTCCTTTTTTACAGTTTTTAGAATTTTTGATTAAAAAATGCCGTAATAGTCGATTTATCATTGCCAAATCACTAATTATATTATATAATGTATCAAGGAATCAGTCAATTATTTTTTTGATATTATATAGCACAAATTTGAGATTATATTAAGGAGACGGAATTTTGAACGATCTGATACTGTACGAAAAAGTCCCGAAGGATGCCTTTCCCATTCATCTTGTCGAATATCATTCCCTGCCCGATGACTTCGATCTTCACTGGCACGAGGAAACGGAGGTATTGTTTCTCCGCCGCGGCAATCTTACCGTCAGGTGCGGCGACAGGATAATAACCGCAGAAGAAGGCGACTGCATAGTCATAAACGGAAACGAGCTTCACGAGGGGATCTCGGGCGAATGTGACTTTCTTTGCCTGTATCTGCCGCCATTTTTCTTCGAAGAGCAGTACTACACCTTCAAGCATCTTATAAAGGACGAATTTGTAAACGACACAGTTCTCGGAATTTTCGAAAAACATAAGGATAAAAAGCACACGAACATTCTTGCAGTCAAGGGCTACGCGTATCTTTTGATCTCGCATCTGATAAGCAACCACACCGACGCGATCATTTCCGAGGGCAGATACAAAAAGCATCTTCAGACCTCTGACCGCATGAACGATGCTATCCGCTATATAGAACAAAATTGCTTTGAGAATGTCAGCACTAAGCAGCTCTCAAAGATATGCCATTTGAGCGAGGGATATTTCTGCAATCTTTTCAAGGCGGCAACGGGACATTCGGCAAAGGAATACGTACTTATAAAGCGGCTTGACAAGGCAGTTGACCTCTTGTCAAGCACCGATATGACGGTCCTTGAAATTGCCATGCAATGCGGTTTTTCCGACGCGAATTACTTTTCGCGGATCTTCAAAAAATACAAAGGGCGAACGCCGTCGTCGTATAGGATGTAAACCTTTTCTTCAACTCCAAAACTATTATTCGTTTTAACCGCCATTAATCCAACTATATATTGACAGAAAGCATATTCCGTGATATAATGAACGTGCCAAACTAACTGAATAAACGTGAATGACGGGTGTACTATCTTTATTTATAGGGATAATTATACTCTTTTTGCGCATATTATTATCACCCATGAATTTGATAAAATGCAAATTCCATTTATGGTGATATTAGTGTGCATACACCCCATTTCACGTAAAGTTAGTTTGGCGACTATCGGAGTTTGCGTTTTTGTGCGTCTGCTTCGGTAGGCGCACTTTTATTTTTTGGAGGAAAAACAAAATGAAGAAAGCCCTATCTCTAATATTGCTTGTGGCAACGCTTATGACACTCGCATCCTGCGGAAGCTGCGGCGACAAACAAAAGGTCATTAATGCCGTGACCACCACCGATTCAAGCGGCACAACGCCCCCAAGCAGTACGACCGACCCGGATTCAACAGCATCCGAAACGAACTCGCAAACGACATCTCCGCAGACGACCGTTCCGCAAACAACTCCCGCCGAGACAACAACGCCTTCCGAAACTCAACCGACTCACAAACATAATTACACCTCTACCGTTACAACCAAACCGACTTGTACTAAAAAGGGCGTAAAAACATACACGTGTTCTTGCGGCGATTCTTACACTGAGGATATTAACAAAACTGCTCATTCGTGGAAGAATGCGACCTGCACCTCTCCGAAGACCTGCTCCGTATGCGGTGCAACCGAGGGAGCTGCAGCGAAACACACTTGGAAAAACGCAACTTGCACTACGCCTAAAACCTGCTCCGTTTGCGGTGAAACCACAGGAACGGTAGCGGATCACACTTGGAAGAATGCAACTTGTATTGCTCCTAAAACCTGCTCCGTCTGCGGTGAAACTACCGGAACAGTAGCGGATCATTCTTGGAAGAACGCTACATGTACCGCGCCCAAAACCTGTTCCGTCTGCGGCGAAACTACCGGAACGGTAGCTGATCATTCTTGGGAAAACGCAACCTGTACCGATCCCGAAACCTGTTACATCTGCGGAGCTACACAGGGAGAGGCGTTGGGTCATTCATACGTAGCGGCAACCTGCACAAGGGCAAAGTATTGCAGCGTATGTTATGAAACCTTTGGAAGCCCCATTTCTCACTCGTATAATAACGGCTCGTGCACAATGTGCTCCAAAGCAGATCCGAATGCGCCGACGTTCAAGATAACAGGCGGTCTTCCGATAAAGGTAAGAGGATGTGTTATAACAAGCGTTAAAACAAGTTATTCCGGCAGCACTCTTTACCTCACAATTTCGGGAAACAGAGAATCCGGCACAGGGGATGTCGGCATTAATTTTGATGTATTCCCTTACGGTTACTCGGCACACACGGCAAGCGGCCGCGAATATATAAGGAACGTCAGCGCCGGCTCAAGCTTCACATTAACCGTAGCATTGGAAGACGCAATTCGCTCCGAGTACAAAACGTATAATATCTGGATATACTAACAAAAATAAAAGTACCCTTTCGGGTACTTTTATTTTTTATTTATTATTCCTCGTCTTCGTTATCGTTCTTCTTTTTGCGAACTACAAGAGCAGTCATTACTACTCCCGATGCAACGACGGGGATGAGCCAATTGAGTACGTTATCGGCGGTATCGGGGTTTGTTAGCGCATAGGTGTTAACAAACTCTATCGCGGTCTTAGCCGTATTGTTCTCGTCGCAAAGGGTACAGGTTATTACGAGCTTGCCGTTAAGGTCATCGGTTACCTCTACCTTTACGCGGTAGACGGTCTCGTCGTAGGTCACACCTGCGAGGTTGCCCTTATCCTCTTTTACAAGGTAGTAGTAGGTGCCGACTTTGTCGAATGCGATCTCATCAAACGCGAAGCTTCCGTCAGCGCCGTTTGCTACGGTCTGAATCGCAGTCTCGGTCTCCCACTCGGAATTCGAGTTGTAGAGAGTGAATGCAAACTCGTCAGCGTTGAGAGTTCTGCCGTTGAGGGTCTTAGTTCCCTGAAGCTTAAGGACGTCGCCCGTTGCGGTATAGGAGTTTACGAATACCATACCGTTCTGCTGTCCGTACTCGTTTACGAACATCACGGAGGCAACGGAGAGAACGCCGTGCTGATTATCGGTCACATTTACCGTTACCTGCCATTCGGTTGCGTCGAAGGTAATACCTGCGTTGCCCGTATTGCGCTCGGTAACGATATAGCGGTAGGTGCCTGCCTTATTTACCGTTTCAGCAACGAATACTATCGAGCCGTCGATAGCATTTTCGGCAGTTGCTATCGGAGCTGCGCTCTTTGTCCAGACCTGAGTGGTCTCATCGTAATCTACACCGTAAAGCTCGAAGGTGAACTTATCAGTCGAGAGGAGGTCGCGTCCGAGGAGCGTCTTTGTTCCTATGACCTTAATGTCAAGTGCTTCGGGATTATAGGTGTTATTGAACTCGATCGGCTTATTTGCGTCGCCGTCGACCGTATAGGTCGCAACGAGCTTTCCTGCGCCGTTATCGGTTACCTTTACGACTACCGTATATTCGGTATCATCGTATCTTACGCCGTCGAAGTAACCTGCTACCTTTGTCGCAGGATCGTATTCGCTTACCTTATAGGTGTACTCGCCCGGAGCGACGAAAGTGAGCTTCTCGAATGCGAAGGTCGCCTTGTTATCGCTCGGCACTCCGTTCGTAGCGTACCATACGTTGCTCGTTCCGACCTCGGAGAGAATGAACTGGAAGTCATGCTCAAGAAGAGGTCTGCCGGTCAGGATCTTTGTACCGTCGATGACGAGCGTCGTCGGCTCGGCAGTGTAGGTGTTCTTGAAGGTGATATTATTGCTTGCAACTGTCTCAATGACAGGGGTAGCGACAAGCTGACCGCCGTTATCGGTTACGTGTACGATCATCTTATATACGGTCGTATCGTAGGTGATATAGTCGGGAGCGTTATCGGGCTTGACCTCCACTATTTCGTAGTGGTATTCGCCAACTTCAGTATAAGTGAACACCGTATCGAAGGTCACCTTGCCGTTCGCAGCGTTTGTTCCCCTTGAAATGGGATCAGTTGCGCGAATACCGTTTATTACCTCATAAACTGCGAAGCTGAACTCGTTATCCTTGAGAACATACTGTCCTGCGTTGCTCTTTACTTCTTTCTCTACGAAATCAACTTCAAGAGATGCGGATCCGGGAGCATAGTTGTTTTCGAAGGTAAATACCGCAGTATTATCGGCATTGAGACCGATCAACGTCCTATCGGTGTAATTATCCAAGCCCTCAATATTGGTCGCGGTATAAATATTTGCCTCAAGATGACCGCTCTGCGCCCAGGAGATCTCGATCTCGATCTCGACCGTGTCGTCATTATATTTCCATCCCGCAGGAACCTTCGAAGGATCGAACACTTCCTTTACGGTATATTTATGAATGCCGACGTCGTTTCCGTCAAAGCTGAGGGTGAAGAGAATCGCGCCTGCGCTGTTAGTGCTGAGTTCTTCGACAAGAGTGCCGTTTTCATCATAAAGAGCGAATTTGAATCCCGAAAGAGTATTTCCGAGCGGGCTTCCGCTTACGCCGTTATCTATCTCCTTCTGAATGTCGATGTAAACGGGTACGACGTGGTCACTTGTATAGCTGTTCACGAAGTCTGCGTTTACGGTCCATCCGCTTGCGCCCTCTACTACAGTCACCTGCGGTGCGCGGGTAGTCGTAACGGTCGCTTCGAGCTTACCGTCCATGTCATTATCGGTTACGTCGATCTGGAAGCTGTGAAGGTGTCCGTCGTAGAGCATTCCCTCAACGCCCGAATTGGTTTCCTTTACTCGGTAAATATAGGTACCGACTTCATCGAACGTCGGGAAGACATAATCAAAAGCAAAGCTCTTTTCGTCCGGGAAGCTGTCGTAATTAACGGTCTCTGTCTCAATGACCTCCCAAGAGGAATCATAGATGTAAGCACCGCTCTTATATCTTTGAAGCGTAAACTCAAACGCTCCGTTATAGGAATGGTTTGCAACCGTCTTGCTTCCCGTTACGGTGATGCTCGGAGTTGCTCCCACAGTCGCCTCATAGACGTTATTGATAACGATCTGCGAGGTAGCGTTTGCAGTGATCTCGGCTTCGCTCACTCCGTTTTCGTAAGACGGAGTAAATCCGTCAGGCACGTTTACCTCGGTTGCCGTCACGACGGTTCCCTCAGGCAAGCCGTAAACGGTGAACTGCTCGTCGTGGCGGAGAGTTACTATTATCTTCTCGCCTACGGTGCCGTTAAGCTTGAACTCGGTCTCGTTTCCGTCGGTAAAAGTGACAACGTATTCGCCGGATAGCGGCTTGCCGTCAAAATCGAAGGTAAGCTCGATGTCAAACTTGGTATTGTTATTTACGGGTATGGTATATCCTGCGCCGTAGTTATGGATTATTTCCTTAGCTACCGTAAAGTTACCTGTTCCGCGCGCGGTATTTACGAAGACGATCTCCTGCATTTTGCCTTCGGAGAGAGCTACGCTTGCGGTAGTACCGTTAAGGATATTTCCGCCGAGCGATACGCTCTGAACGACGTAGTCAATGTAAGTGCGCTCGGTCACCGTTATGGTACCGCTCGTCATTTTGCCGATGTAAATAGTCTCACCCGCCTTGAGGGTAACCGATGCCTTGCCGTTAAGGAAGGTTACGGTCTCCTCTGCGCCTGCAAGCTCACCGTTTACGTAGCGGTAAGAATACGCCTCAAATCTGCCGTTAACTCCGGGATAGGTCAGGTCGAATACGAATTCGGTATCTGCGCCGTTCGGAAGAGTTACGTTAGGATCAAGCTCCTTCGTGATCTTGATTCCGCTTTCGGGCATGACCGCAATGCGTCCGTTATTGGCAAGAGTAACGCCGACGATCGAAACGTGAGTCGTATCATCCCACGCATAGGAATTGGGGTCGTGGAACGGCTCGTGCGAGAACGGGAGAGTCTCGGAAGCGTTGTCCGCCTTCGTGATCTCATCCATGGTTCCACTCGCATAGTCACTTCTTACGGTTCCCTGTTTGATAGTCCAGGTGCCGTCACCGTTGTCTTTTGCAACCGCGAGAACCTCCTTCGGGATAACGTGATATTCGTATACCTTGCTATAGGTGTTGCCGTTCTTTGCGTAATAGTAATAATAGTAGTAAAGGTTTCCGCTCGCGTTTGCGGGATTGCTTCCGTTATAGACCGTTCCGTTAGTATCGGAATATATTAGAGAATCCTCCTGATAGTAGAAGCGGTCGTTTTGACTCGAGGGCTTGAAGTATGAATACGTGTTTACCTTGCCGTAACCGGTAAGCTTACCGTCCGCATCGGGAGTTCTTTCCCAAGCGTTTGTGTAGAAATATACTTCGCCCGTCGTGGGATCGGTATTTGCCGCGAGATAGCTTGCCGAGACCTTATCTCTCAGATTAAACTCGTTTATATCGGGGTCAAATCCCACCTCATAGATGAGGTGTATGGGAGTTTCGGGAACAGCTTCGACATTTATAACGTTATTGTTTTCATCAAGCTCTACGTTATAGGTGATCTTTGGGAGGAGCGACGCGGGAACCGCGAACGCAAGGTCCTGCTCGCCTGTGAGTACACCCGCATTAACCTTTTCTCTGATACGAACGGTCGTATACATCATATTGGTGTCGCCGTCGATACCGAGGTAAATAAAGCTCTTATTGACGTGAGCCGCATTCACGGGGATCTCCATTCCCTCGTACCACACGCCGAGGTATGCGCCCTGCGCATCGGAGAGCCAGCCAAACCAGTCGCTGTATTCGCCGGTCTGGGGATCGTAGGCGATCTGACCGTGATTCCAAGCGTTATAGAGAAGCTCGCGGACTTGCTCGATCGTGATGTCCAGACGTGCTGCGATAGACGCCTGAAGCTCTGCCGCAAGTACCTCGTCAAGCTGACCGATGCTGGATTTATATACTTCCTCTGCGAGTTTCGATCCGGTAAAGAGCGTTCCGCCCGTCATGATTCCCTTGATTTCGGTCACCTTCATATATGCGCCGATCTTATCCACGAAGGAAACGTAGCCCGAAAGGTTATGGTCGCTACCCTCGAGGAGCGTAGGAGAATATACGGATTTCGCGACGATCTCAGCAACAACGTCACTGAACGCCTTGGCGAGTGCCTCTTCAAGTGTCGTTCCGCTACCCTGATAAGAGTCAACGTCGAAGTAGCCGTCTACGTAATCGACCGACAGCTCGGTCGATATTTTTGTAAAGCGTTCGCCGTCGACTGTTACGGACGAGCCGGTCGAGAGGGCGTTATAGTCAGTCCAAGCGTTTTTAAGAGCTGTCGTGTTCTTGTTTTCGGGATCAAGGATAGCTTCGCGGAGAGAATTATCCTCGGTTCCCTCTTTGCCGAGCGTATAGAAGAGCGTTCCGTACTCGCTTCCGTACTTTTCGGAGATCTTTGCCTTTACGTACGCGGCGGTAAGCTCGGTCGCAAATACCTCAGCAACTCCCGCGCCATAGTTTTGTCCGTTACCGATTCCGGCGTTATACTCATTGGTCGGAGGATTCGTGAAATCGTTTGCGGCAAAGGTCGGAATACCGTCGGTAAACAGCATCACTACGGGAATTCTCGGTGCTACGTCCTGATCGAGAACGTTGCTTGTAGCAGTCAGGACGTTCATCGCCTGCTTAAGACCGAGCGCGGTATACGTTCCGCCGCTAACGCTCCAGCTTCTGTAAGACGCCGAAACGTCGTTGCCGTTTCCGTCGGTAACGTTTGAGTTGAGCGAAATGCTGGTACCGCTATTATTTATATTGAGGAATCTTCCGTTGCTATCGGATGTTTCATAATGCGTAAGGGGAAGATACGTCGTCGTTTCGCTGTCGAAGAAAACGATAGCGACGCGGTTTCCTTTATTTGCATTCATGAGCTGATTCAATGCGACGTTTACCGCGTTGATCATAGCTCTTGCAGGTGCTCCTTCCATTGAGCCGGACGTATCGAGGACCATAACGGTATCAGTCGGAACAGCCGCCTTACCCGTTACGCTCATATTCGTGCCGATCGCCGAAAGAGCGACGAGGAAGCTATTATTGCCGCCTATCGTGAAATCCTTTCCATCGATAGTGGTTCCTGCCTTGAATACCGATTTATCGGTCCAGATACCGCCGGCGTTCAGTGTATGAATGTCACCGGTCGTCGGGAAGTAATTCTTCCAATCGTTTATTGTGGAAGAATCAGCTTCCATAGCATACGTGCTTGTGCCTGTCGTCGCCGCTGTCAAGATCATCGGAATACAGGTGATCAAAAGAGCGACCGAAAGTATCAAGCTCATGATTCTGTTTGATGTTTTCATTTTTGCAGTCATATCGTTTTCTCCTTTTCATGTACTGCGTTCGGGATATTACCCTGTTTGTTTTCAATTATATTTGCTCTGTTTCTGTCAAATGCTTATCTTCCGACAAGCTCTCTGAACGCTTTTTCGTTTTCTACCGCAACAAATTCCTTGAACGCCAGGCGAACACGCTTGCCAAGAGCTCTGTAATCCATTGCGAAGACCTTTTTAAGCTTAGTATTCCGCATTTCTTCCGGAATGCCGTAAATAGTAAGTATATTGTTAAGTGCGCCCGTTATTCTAGCCTCAAGCGAAACGGGAGCGCCCGCCGTCATAAGCGTTGCGTACTCGATTCCCGAAACAAGTATTTCGGCTTCCGCGTACTGCTCGTCTGTCCAATCGGGACAATATGAACCGAACACCTTTTTCGCTCTCTGCGCGTCGTTTCTCCTTATGAGATCGAGGCAAAGCGGACTTGAATATGAGGCGATGAAGAAATCCTTTATAACTTCGTCGTCCTCGCTCGCGCTCAGCATCGTCGTAAGCTCAAGGCAGATCGCCATTACCGAGCTTACTCCCTCGTCCGCCTCCTTTTCCATCAGCTCCCACTGGAACTTACAGAGCATATCTACAAGCTCGGTGAGCAAATGCTCCTTAGTAGGATAATGGAACGTCAGGTTTCCGGGACTCATCTCAAGCCCCTTTGCAATCGACGATACTGTAGTATTCGAATAACCGTTTTCGAGAAATTGCTTCGTGGCTTCACCGATGATCTCAATCTTCGTGAGAGCACCTTTATCTATTCTTGCCATGGTTTTCTCCTCTTATTTGCGCCATAGAAATCTACGGCGTTCTTCTCATACTTCTATTATAGTACGCGTACTAAAATTTGTCAATGACTATTTTGAAACTTTTTCTATTTTTTATAAAACTTTCTTTTGGCACGACTCACGCCCTCGTTTGCAAAGCAAAAACGCCCGACGGCATTTGCCGTCGGGCGTTTCTTATCAAATATACTGATGATATAGGATCAGCATCACTACCGATGCAACTATGTAGATCGTTCCGCAAATGAGGATCGTTCCGAATTTCAGCTTTTTCTGTGCGCGTGCTTCCTTATATTCATAAAAGTCTGCGTACTTTTTATTCTTTTTCTTACGGAACATTCCAAAGAACTGTCTTGTTCCGAATGTAAGTATATCGAATACGCCTTCGTTACTGACGAACACCAATAGGCCAAGACCTGCCAGCATAACACCCGGAAACAGAAAACTGTTATGCAATATATGGAATATATCAGCGGGATTCGTTTTATCAAACAAGTCCCACGCATTCATTACGTACAGTGAAAGAAGTGCGCCGAAGCCAAGAGCAATCAGATACTTTATAAACGTTTTCATTTACTTGCCTGATACTCCGCAACGTACTTTTCGTACTCTTCGGTATTGCAGAATACAAAGTGACCGGGGTAGATCTCTCTCATGCTCGGACCTTCCTTCGAATAATCGTGGTCGAGAATAGGATTATAGGTTATTCTCTTACGCGACTTTTCGGTGATCGGGTCGGGAAGCGGAATTGCAGAAAGAAGCGAACGGGTGTAGGGATGGAAGGGATGAGCAAAAAGCTCCTCACTCGTTCCAAGCTCTACTATCTTACCGAAGTACATAACTGCAATTCTGTTCGAGAAATACTTGACGACTGCAAGGTCGTGCGCGATGAACATTATCGTCAGACCCATCTTCTCGCTAAGCTCGTTAAGAAGGTTGATGACCTGTGCCTGGATCGAAACGTCGAGTGCCGAGATCGGCTCGTCGGCGATGATAAGCTCAGGGTTCATGATTACCGCACGCGCGATACCGATTCTCTGACGCTGTCCGCCCGAGAATTCGTGAGGATAACGCGAAGCGTGCTCCTGAACGAGTCCGACAAGCTCAAGCATCTTATATACCTGCTCGTCGATAAACTTCTTATCCTTTACTCCGCGGATGATAAGTCCCTCTGCGATAATATCGCGGACAGTCATACGGGGGTCAAGAGATGCGATCGGGTCCTGGAAGATCATCTGGATCTCGTTCGTGAGGTTATTCTTCGAGTGACGCGACCACTTCTTATGGTCAGCCATCGCCTTCTTGATCTCCTCGCGGTTTTCGTTTACGATCTTATCGTATTCTTCCTTCGAGATATTCTTCTCGGAGTATGCCTGACGCGCCGCGTTGATAGCGTCCTTATAGGTACGCGTACCTGCGCAGATTCGCTCTCCCTTATAGTAGACAGAGCCGCCCGTGATGTCGTAAAGACGGATTATCGAGCGTCCCGTCGTAGTCTTACCGCAGCCCGACTCACCGACAAGACCGAATACCTCGCCCTTGTATATATCGAAGCTTACGTTATCGACTGCCTTTAGCTCTCTCTTACCAAGCTTAAAGTACTGCTGAAGATTTTTGACACTTAATAATACTTCTTTTTCCATATTACTGTCTCTCCTTCTTCATGCGTGCAATACGTGCCTTGATAAGCTCAGGCATTTCAACCTCGGGAGCGTTCGGGTGGAGAAGCCAGGTAGCTGCCGCGTGTGTCTCCGTAATGTCGAAGAGGGGCGGCTCAAGCTCAAAGTCGATCTCAAGCGCATACTTGTTTCTTGCCGCAAATGCGTCTCCCTTGGGAGGATAGATCATATTAGGAGGAGTTCCGGGTATCGATTCGAGCTTTTCGGTCGTCTCAAGGTCGGGCATAGAGCTGAGCAGTGCCCAGGTATAAGGATGTGCCGGCTCGTAGAATACTTCCTCTGAAGTACCGTGCTCGACGATCTTACCTGCGTACATAACCGCGATTCTGTCTGCCATGTTAGCAACGACGCCGAGGTTATGCGTGATAAAGATTACCGAGAGGTTTCTCTCTGTCTTGATCTCCTTGATAAGATCGAGTATCTGCGCCTGGATCGTAACGTCGAGTGCCGTTGTCGGCTCGTCGCAGATGAGGATGTCGGGGTTTGCGGAAAGAGCGATAGCAATAACTATTCTCTGTCTCATACCGCCCGAGAACTCGAAGGGATACTGGTTGAATCTCGTTGTCGGTTCAGGAATACCGACCTCCTCGAGAAGCTTGATCGCCTTTGCCTTAGCAATGCTCTTGTTCATCTTGACGGTGACTCTCGATGCCTGCTCCTTAAGGTAATCAATTATCTCAATTACGCGCTCGTTCGTATTGATCGAGGCGTCGGCTGCGGTAGCGGCTTTGTAGTTCTCAATAACCGCTTCAAGCACCTTTACGATATTCTCAAGCTTAAGATCGATGTCGACAATGACCTGCGGCTTAAGTACCCAGTCGGGTTCTCTGCCCTTCTTAAGCTCTTTATCGTACTTCTTCTTATTCTTGAGGTATATCTTTTCCTGGATAGGATTGTTCTTGATTCCGTCAAAGTAGCTCTGCACCGCACTTGCAAAAGCGGAATGGAAAACGTACTCGGTGCTGTTCTTCTTTACCGAAATACGGTCTATCGCCTTCGTAACCATCGGGGAAAGCTTCTTAACGTATGCGTTTGCCTTAGACGCCTTCGGGCTTCCACTCTTGAAGTATTCGAGAGCTTCTTCGAGATACGGAAGTGCTATCTGCTTTGCGGCAACCGACTTATTGTTCGAATATGCAACGCCCTTTTCAGCCATCGCAATAAAGTCAAGCATGAAGTTGCGGTCGAGATATTCGCGTGTCATTTCGTTCATTGCCGAAATGGAATATGCGGAAAGGTCCGCCTGAGGATTTGCCTTAAGGTAATAGCCGAGGGTAAAGAAGTTCGGCTTATCCTTCTTAAGCGCATTCTTGACAAGTGCGTATGCAGTGTCAAGCGTTGCCTTTACAGCATCGGGGTCGGGCTTGCCTGCAAGTGCCTTGAGCGCATTTGCACAGTTGACAGCCGCCTCATCCTGCTCGATAACGTAGGGATGGAAGGAAAGGACGAAGGTCTTATGAAGAGCTTTAAGCTCCTTTTTCCACTCGATCTTTCTCTGCTTTTCCATATAGAGATAGAGGTTTTCGATATCGACCTCTGCTCTCGTTGCGTTACCGTACGCATCGTTGAAGGCACTCTCAAGCTTCGTGCTTTCGATACAGAATCCATCGAAATACTTGAGCGCGGACGTGACCTGCGGCTTGCTGTTTACGCCGTTTGCGGCATCTGCGTCAATAATGCTTTTGCCGAGATTTTTAAGCAGCGTATTAAACGCGTGCTTCGCGTTTCTTTTACCCGTCTTTGCCTTGAGGATCATTGCCTCGGTCAGCTGCTGACCGACGCGCATAATCGGGTTCAAGCTAGACATCGGGTCCTGGAAGATCATCGCGATCTTGTCACCGCGGATCTTATGATATTCTTCTTCAGAAATTTTAAGTAAATCTTGTCCGTCGTAGAGGATTTCGCCGCCCTCGACGATAGAGTTACCGGCAAGAATACCCATAATCGCTTTACTCGTTACGGATTTTCCCGAGCCGGATTCACCGACTATCGCAAGTGTTTCGCCCTTATAAAGGTCGAAAGAGATATTTCTGACGGCTTTAACGATTCCACCCTGAGTACGGAATGATATTTGCAGATTCTTTACTTCTAATTTCTTATCCATAAATCAACATTCCTTTCTTACAATTTGGTATCGTATCCTTTATTCCTCATTACCGCGGAGCGACGGGTTGAAGGCGTCGCGCAGACCGTTACCGAAGAGGTTGAAGCTGAGCATCAACAAGCTGATAAAGATCGACGGGAAGAGGATCATATGCGGGAAGGTAAACAGATAGTTCTGACCTGTTGCGAGAAGCGTACCTACGCTCGTCATGTTACCCGTACTGAGGTTGATGATTCCGAGGTAGGAAAGCGAGGTCTCGGAGAAGATTACGCCCGGGATCACGAGAACGGAGCCGGTAATAAGGGTTCCGATCGCGTTCGGGAAGATATGCTTAAACATAATTCTTCTGTCGCGAGCGCCAAGCGTTCTTGCAACGAGAACGTATTCCTGATTCTTGAAGCGGTAGAACTGCATTCTCGTTCTTGCTGCCATTCCGACCCAACCGGTCGCGAAGAAGGAGATGAAGAGAATGACTATATGCGAAGCGTTGAGGTGGTACTTGAGAAGGGTAATAACGATCATCGAAGGGATCGAGCCGAGAATATCGACGATTCTCTCCATGATAAGGTCGACCTTACCGCCGTAGTAGCCCTCAATAGCGCCGTAGATAGCGCCGACAACGAGGTTTA
Source organism: Clostridia bacterium (assembly GCA_017621655.1). Classification (GTDB taxonomy): domain Bacteria; phylum Bacillota; class Clostridia; order Oscillospirales; family CAG-272; genus Colimorpha_A. The sequence continues at coordinate 41,967 of JAGASS010000024.1, forward strand.
CGGATGCAACAATAATCGCAAGAATGAACGAGAAGCGCGCGCCGCTAGCAAGTCCTGAGAAAATGTCCATACCGTAATTGTTTGCTCCGAGAAGAAAACTCGGCTTTGTGATTCCGTCGCCCGCCTTATCGTGGATATACTTGTAATACTCGTAGTAGTCTACTCGGACGTTCCACATATTACCGCCCTTCTCTTCCGCATAGCGGTAGAGCTTGGTGTCGCCCTCCCAAAGCATCTTCGAGGTATACTTATCGTCATCGGGGCTTTCGGTATCTGTCCAATAAATGTTCTTAAAGTTACCGTTTTCGTCAAAGACGATCTCGGTCTTTCTTCCGTTTCCGAGCCGTGTCTCGTACCAAATGTTTGCGTTGTTAATATCCTGTTCTGCCTGCGGACGCTTCGCGGGATCGGTCATCGGGTAGATGATCTGCACGTTATGCTCATCCTGATATTTTTGGAGAGCAACGTATTCATCGTATTTCAAAAGCGCGTACTTTATACCGACTACGTTATATGTATCGAGACGGAACTTATAAAGCTGTCTCTCTTTACCCATATAGGTATCCGTCACGACCTTTGGCTTGGTCATAATGACCTTTCTGCCCTTGATTTCAAGCTCAATCGCGCGATACTGATCGTAGGTTTGTTTAGTAAGCTCCTTTTCCTGACCGCCATCCCAGAAGTGAATGCCGTGCTTATAGAAAAACTCGTTTCTCGGAAGACAGTATGCATAATTTGGGTCTTTGTCTTTAACCTGATAGGGAGTAAGCATCGGACCAAATATTGCAAAAAGAATGAGAAAGCCGATAATGAAGGTCGCGACTATCGACGCTTTATTACGTGCGAAACGTCTGAAGGCGTCCTGAAGATAGGAAACGGGCTTTGTTTCAAGCTTTTTATCGTGAAGTCTTTCATCAACGTTATGGAAGACAAATTTTTCTTTCGAAATCTGATAATCCTGCGCTCTCATTTACTTCGCCCCCATTCTGATTCTCGGGTCTATGATACCGTAGGACAGGTCAATAACAAGCGTTGCCGCAAGTCCTACCAACAGGTAAAAGGCGGAGAGCATCATAAAGAAGTCATAGTCCTTGCTGTTGATCGCGGCGAGATAAAGGCCGCCGACACCGGGAATCGCAAATATCTTTTCGATAACAAGCGATCCGGAGAGAACGCTGATAAACTCGCCAATAATCGACGGGAATATCGGCACCATAGCGTTACGTAGCGCGTGGCGCGTCGTTGCCTGGGATTTTGTAAGACCCTTAGTTCTTGCTAGAAGCATAAATTCGCTCGTAAGAACCTCGGTAAGCTCTGCACGCGTACCGCGAGCATAACCTGCTATCGAGCCGAACGACATAGACAGGACTGCGGGTATCATCGATTTGAACATATCGATCGAGAAATAATCGTAGCCGGGATTCATTGTCTTCGGGAAGAGGTTTAGCTCAAAGCAGAGTATATAAAGAACGAGCGATGCGTAAACGAACGAGGGCACGGAAATAAATACCATAACGAGAGTTGATATGGTATGGTCCTGCCACTTATTCTTCTTAAGCGCCGCAAAAATACCGAGCGCAATTCCGATCGGTACGGCAAAAAGTGATGAGTAAATATTGATCAGTATCGTAGGCGGGAGCATCTTGGTAAAGGTATCCCATACGTCAGCCCCTTGGAATTCGGGCATATTGATTCCTATACCGAAGTCGCCGTCTAAAACGATACGCTTTATGTACAGTCCGAGCTGTTCGAGGATCGGCTTGTTATATCCGCGCGCCTCCATCAGGTTTTTCAGTTTTTCCGGATCTTCTCCGAAGCCAACCTTATCGACGTTTACCGGCAGAAGTTTAATAAGTACAAAGCACATTACAAAGATAATTGAAAAGGTCATGAGCATAAGCCCGATTCTTTTCAAAATATATTTGAACATGTACATATTGACAGTCTCCTTTCACTGCATTTGACAACATACAAACGGCGAAGAAAGGGGGACAGTAAAACCATCCCCCCATTTTCGTTAAAACCGTTTAAGACGGTAGATTATTTGTAGTTAAGCTTGCCGTCTTCTGCCTTGACGTTAGCTCTCCATCCAGCGTCGTCCATATTGAACTTCATATACTTGATTCCGCCGTAGCCCATAAAGGTGTTGTACTCGTAGGTTACGTAGTCAAGCTTGTAGGATAGAAGCGAAGCGCTGAAGGTATTGTAGGTAGGAACCGAATAACCCTTAAGGAGAACTTCCTTTTCAAGGGCAGCGATAAGCTGGAGTCTCTGAGACTCTGCAAGAGCCGCGGAAGACCAGTTGTATTTAGCACCGGTAGCGCCGTTAAGGCAGTCGTACCATTCCATAAGAGACATAGTCTCAGTGATGTCTGCGCCGTTCTCGCCAACGCCCTTCATGGTGAAGGTCATCATCTGCTTAGTGGTATCCCAACCTGCAGAGAATGCAGTTCCGGGATCAAGATAAGCGAGGAGGAAGTAGCCGGGGTCCCAAGCTGCGCCGGACCAACCGCCCATGCAGATCTCGTACTTACCTGCCATAAAGTCATCAGCCCATGCATCGGAGAAGTCCTGAATCTTGAAGGTAAGCTTACCTTCGAGGGGAGTGCCCTTTACAGCTTCTTTCCAAGCAGTGGTGAGGTAGTCGTAGTGTCTCTGAACGGACTCGTTGATTGCACCGGTACCGAAGACGAGCTCAACCTTATCGTCAGCAGTCATAGTGCCTGCAGCGATAGCGTCGTTGTATGCCTTGGTGAAGAGTGCCTTTGCAGCGTCGAGGTCGTAACCAGTGATAGCGTTTACAGCGTCGTCAAGAGTAGGATACTTGGTAGTATCGGTGTAGTCAACGTTGTAAACCTCGCAGAGAACCTTCTTAGCTTCATCGGTGTCACGGAATACGCCGCCGTTAGCAACGTCGTAGTAGTGCATCGAGTTGAAGAGACCGAAGCCCTGCTTAGATGCGGTGGTGCACTTTGCAGTATAGTCTGCACGATTGATAGAAAGGGAAAGTGCCTTTCTGAAGTCGGCGTAGCCAAGGATCTCCTTATCGATGCCCTGAGCGTTGCCGTTATCGTCCTTTTCATTAGCAGAAAGTGCTTCTCCCATGGACTGGAGCTGGAGAGAACCAACGTAGTCATCAGGAGTGAAGTATGCTCTTTCGGAGTTCTTATAGTCCTGAGCAATGGAAACGTCGATACCGATACCGTCGATTTCACCTGCCTGGAACTTAAGCCATGCGGTGTTCCATTCCTTGATGGTCTCGCAAACGATACGGTCGGTCTGGTAAAGACCTTCGTTTTCCTTAACGCCGTAGCCATACCAGTTCTCATTCTTCTCGAGGATGTATGCCTTACCGGACTGGAAGAAGGTGAGCTTGTAGGGGCCCCAAGAAGCGGTGGTCTTTACAGAGCTGTTGTACTTAGAGGTCCACAGGGTAGAACCTGCAACGGGCTCAACCTTGTTTGCCTCATACTTTGCCTTGTGAACAAGGGGAAGAGATGCGAAGTTGTATGCTGCCTTGTAGGTGAGGTTGCCCTCTTCGTCAAGAAGGTCAAGTGCCTTCTCGAGAACTACAACGATCTCGTACTCGTTTTCGCCAACGAAGATACCGACCTTTTCCCAATCAACTTTGGGATACTCGCTGTCGGTCAGGAAGAAGTGAAGCTCTTCGTTCGGCTCGGTCTGCCACCACTTGATGAGTGCGTCCCAAGCTGCCTTCATCTCAGCGTCTGCCTTGATCTCAGCGAAGGTCTTGCCTTCCATCTTAGCTGCAACCTCTGCAGTGAATGCAGAGTCAGCAAGGTAGTTGGCGATGAGGTATGCTGCGCACTTTGCTGCGTCATAGCTTGCAGGGAAGCCCATGCTTGTTCTCAGATAGCACTGCTCAAGAAGGGTCTTATCGTTAACGATAGCACCGGGAGCAGCAAGGGTGAATATCAGGGAAGCATCAAGGTCTTCGGAATAGGTTTCAGCAGTAGGAGCGCCGAGACCTGCCTGACCCTGCTTTGCGTAGCCCTTAGCGTTAGCGATGATGGTAGCGCCTACGTAGAAGGAGTCTGCACGGTAATTCTGGAAATCAGGGTTAAGCTGTTCCTTCATGGTGTACACGAAGTCCTCTGCCTTGATAGCTGTGCCGTCGTCCCACTTAAGGTCGTTACGGAGAGTGATAGCGTAAGCCATGTACTTGTCGCCCTGGATATTCCAAGCTTCCTTGTACTTAGCGGTTACGTCTTCGAGCTTAGTTGCTGCTTCGTAAATGATTTCAAATTCGCCGGGGACAATCTTGCCCTCTGCGTCGTACTTGAAATCGAAACCAAAGAAGCTGGAACCGATGTAGGACATGATCTGAGTATCATTGTTGTCCTGATAGGTAAGCTCATTCCAGTTGGAGGGCGAGAGAGCTGTATAAGTATTATAGGTATATTCGCCGGCCTTGGTGAAGATAAGCTGAATGCCATCTTTCTTCTCTGCACAAGAAGTGAAAGCCGCACAAATCATAACTACGAGAAGCAGTCCCGCCACAATGCGTTTTGCCATAGTTTTCATTGTTTTTTCTACCTTTCAGTAAAGATTTTATGTAATTATAGCACACGAAACCAGTTCAGTCAAGTCCATTTTCAAAAAAAGTTAATAATTATGAAGGATTTTCGAGAAAAAATTGCAAAAATTTACGGCGTTTGAATATTATTTCGAATAAATGAATATTCAACGTGGAAATTTCGGGGGCGACGGTTTCATTTTGAGGATAATCGGTTTTCTTTCCCTTGAAAACGGCGGCGTTGCCGCCGACACTTTCCCTGAGAGGAAGGCAAGAGGGCGTTCCGATGCTTCGGTACGTTGTTTGTAGGGGGCGACGTCCTCGACGCCCCGCGCAAAAACGATGTTACATTCGTTTCAATGCCCTCTCCGGCACTCCGTGCCACCTCTCCCGAAGGGCGAGGCAAGACGACGCGGAGAATCTTCGCCGCGCTTTCACAGGGCGAGGAAAAAAGCACCCTTGCGGGTGCTTTGGGGAGTCTTATATCACAGACATTAAGTCAGACCTTTTCGTAAGCATCGAAAAGATCGTCTGTGATCTTGTCGAATTCGGGAACGTCCTTGATGTAATCGTCAAACGCATAGAAGGCGCGGCGGCAAAGCTCGTCCGCTTCCTTCTTATCGGAAAGCGAAAGCGCACGGAGGATCTCGTAGTCCTCAACTCCGCACTTCATCTGCATATAGCGGAGAGACAGGAGAACCTGATCCTCATACGGATATACGATATTGCACTCGCCTGCGGGAAGTCCTACGCTTGCGCTTGTTTCTTCAAACGGTTTACATTCGTGATCGAAGAAATTGTAGCCCCAATGAAGGAATCCCGTGAGATTATGGCGGTAGTTACCCCAGTGAAGAAGTCGGGTATTAAGAAGCGGAGCGTCTATATGTCTGTTAAGGAAGCGTCCGCCCGGCATATTGCAAGTATAGAACCAAAGCTCGTTATAGTCGTCGCGGAGCGCCTCGAAATCGTTTTTGTTGAGCTGATAGTAGTGATCCTTCGGAACGTAAATATCAAGAGCATCTTCAACGAAGTATATTTCTATAGCGTCGATGAGCTTGATTCCGGGCAGATACTTGCGGTAGATTCCGCAGAGGATTCTGAAATCACTTGCAACTCTTTCCTTTGGCTCGTCGCTTACGTGTACGATCGAAATGTCTCGCCAGCCGTTTTCGTTAAGGAAGGCGTTAAACTGAACGAGATACGCGGTAAGATATTTTCTGCCGTTCGTCGAAAGGCAGTTAAGCTCGCGGTCGTTATCGGATCTGTCCTTGACAAGGAAGGGAGGCGACGACCAAGACGGACGGTGGAGGATATGCGACCACTCGAGCGTCTTCATTCCGCATTCGAGAGCAAGCTCTGCCCAGCGTTTTGCCACAGAAAAATCGAAAACGTACTTTCCGTCTACCTTCTTGCACTTATACATACGTGGAAGGTCAACGAAGAAAATGTAGTTCTTGCAGTCGATGAGCGTCTTCATGTACTTTTTGAACATTTCTTCGTGCTCGGGCGAGCCGTATTCGAGACCGTGCATTGCAGACATGCTCTGTACCCACGACCAGTTAGAGAGCGCAAGCGTGCTTTCGGGAAGAGATTTTTTGCCGACTGTAAGAGTCATCGGCACTTCTATCGAAGCATCATCAAACGAGACAACTATCTTTCCGTCTCTGACGCCGCTTTCAGCATCTTTTTCGGGACAGAAGGATACGTAATACGCCTCGGTTTCTCTTTCGACCTTTATGCCCTCGATCGGGAAAAGCGGATCGTAAGCGCGGTACGGCGCGGGACGCACCCTGTCTCTCTTAAGATCACGCCACTCGCCGCCCGTAAGGTCGCCGCACTGATAATCGTTTGTATTTCTGTTGACGCCGACGTCCATTTCTCTAAATGCCTGAACCTTTACGCCGTCAAGTCCGACGGTCTTAATCTCGACTGCCGCGCCGACTTTAAGTCCGTCAACAAGGATCTGAATTGCGCCCGTCTGATCCTTGAGAAGCTTGAGCGATGCGGTTTTTCTGCCGTCGGAAACGACCGAGTCGGGAAACACCCATTCGTTCATGCTGAAAATTTCATAGTTCATAAATTGCCTCCGTGAATGTTTTTGCTTGGGTTATTATATCATTTTAGGATAATAAAGTCAACTAATATGCCAAAAATCAAAGGGGCCGATACTTCTCCATGTTGTTTGTAGGGCGGGGGTTTACTCCCGCCGCATAAAAACAATGTTACTTCGTTTCCGTTCACCTCATCCACCGCAGACGCAGCGTCTGCGGTCCCCCTTCCCCAAGGGGAAGGCATAACAACGCCCCGATGCTTCGATACGTTATTTGTAGGGACGGGCGTCCTCGACGCACCGCATAAAAACGATGTTACTTTACTTTTATGCGGTGCGTCGGGGACGTCGCACCCTACAACGGCGGCGTTGCCGCCTACACCTCATCCGCTCGAGGTTTACCTCTTAGGCACTCTTCTCCCACTGGAGAAGGCAAAACAACGTGGCGATGCGTTCGCCACATTATTCATTATTCATTATTCATTATTC
>JAGASS010000025.1 GCA_017621655.1 Clostridia bacterium
GAAGGCAAATAAAAAGCCCCTTTAGGGGCAGCCGGTGAAAGGGTTGCGGTTGGCAAATCTTTCGATGGGCCTATAGGCCCGGCCGACCTTATGCCCTAAGGGGGCAGTGCATGCCACCGGCACGGCCGGTGGTCATGACTTAACGTAAGTAACTATCTTCCACTTCATTCCCGCAGGGGAATCGTCGGGGGTCGATAAGAATTCTTCGCTTTCGCTCTCGATTTTCCAGCCAAGCTCATCAAGGTTCGGAAAAAATGCATCGGCAGGGAGAGTTATGTCAAATTTCGTGACGTAAATTCTTTCACAGTAGGGAAGAAACAGCTTATATATGCTGTCACCGCCGATAACGACGGCGTTTTCGTCCTCTTTTATCATCGAAAGAGCTTCTTCGGCGCTGTGCGCGACCTCGGCATTTTCGACCTTATAGTCCTCGCGGCGCGAGAGGATTATGTTTCTGCGGTTCTTAAGCGGCTGACCGTTAGGGAATGTGGAAAGCGTTTTCGAGCCGAGAATGACGGTCTTCCCACTCGTTACCGAACGGAAATTTTTTAGATCGTCTCTTACTCTGCAGAGAAGCTCGCCCTTGTTGCCAATTCCCCACGCGTTATCTACCGCGACTATTGCTTCGATACTCATATCAAAGAAGCTTCTTTAGCTCGGAAGCAATATCGGTCTTTTCCCAGCCGACGTTCAGCTCCTCGCGTCCGAGGTGACCGTAAGCGGCAAGCTGAGCGTATATCGGACGGCGGAGGTCAAAGCGCTTGATGAGTGCCGCGGGACGGAGGTCAACAAGCTCGCAGACCTTCTCGCAGATAATATCCTCTGCGACCTTACCCGTGCCGAAGGTGTCAACCATAACGGAAACGGGCTTCGCAACGCCGATGGCGTAAGCGAGCTGAACCTCACACTTGGTAGCAAGACCTGCTTTTACGATATTTTTCGCAAGGTAACGGCAGGCGTAAGCGCCCGTGCGGTCTACCTTCGTCGGGTCCTTGCCCGAGAACGCGCCGCCGCCGTGACGGGAATATCCGCCGTAGGTGTCAACGATTATCTTTCTGCCGGTAAGTCCCGAGTCGCCGTGAGGACCGCCGACAACGAAACGGCCTGTGGGGTTAACGTATATCTTGGTGTTTTCGTCAATAAGGGAGGAGGGGACGGTCGCGTAGATAACGTGCTTCTTTACGTCCTCTCTTATCTGCTCGAGGGTAATTTCACCGTCGTGCTGAGAAGAAACGACAACGGTGTCGATACGGACGGGCTTATCTCCCTCGTATTCAACGGTGACCTGTGTCTTACCGTCGGGACGGAGATAGGAGAGCGTACCGTTCTTTCTTACCTCGGTAAGCTTCTTCGCGAGCGCGTGCGAAAGCGAGATCGGGAGGGGCATAAGCTCGGGCGTCTCGTCGCAAGCGTATCCGAACATCATACCCTGGTCGCCTGCACCTGTGTCAAGACCGTCACCGTTACCCTCCTTTGCCTCGTAGGAGAGGTCAACGCCGAGTGCGATGTCGGGGGACTGACCGTGTACCATGTTTATGACCGCGCAGGTGTCGCAGTCGAAGCCGTACTTACCGCGGTCGTAGCCGATCGCTCTTACCGCCTCGCGTGCGATGGTCTGGAAGTCGATGACTGCGGTGGTGGTGATCTCACCCATGATGGAGATAACGCCCGTCGTTACGGTAGTTTCGCAGGCAACGCGCGCCATCGGGTCGATAGCAAGTATCGCGTCAAGGACGGAATCGGAGATCTTGTCACAAATTTTATCGGGATGTCCTTCGGTTACTGATTCTGATGTAAATAGCTTTCTCATTTTTTTTCTTCCTTTTTCTTAAATTCTCTCTTGTTTTCGTTCCGAGGGAACAAAAAGACCCTCGCAGAACGAGGGTCATCTTTTCTTAAAATTTAACTCTCATCTGCCCGGATTTGGCACCTTTTTGGCGTTTTTCCGAGCATTCATCACGCTCACGCCAAATGGTTGTCGGGCTTCACAGGGCCGGTCCCTCCGCCACTCTTGATAAGAACGGTGATATTATAGCATATCTTTAGACGGATTTCAACCTTTTTTGAGAAAATTTTTTATTGTGTGGTATTGTAATTTCAATGGCTCCCTCTGGGAGGGGGCTCCGCCGAAGGCGGTGGAGGAGCCATCGGGCGAGAAACGCTCGATAAAAGATATTTACGGAACCGCCCTAATGAAAAGGACAACGCTCTATAATTCCATTCATCGCGTGCTCCTTCCGTCTTTTTGCTTCGCAAAAATCCACCTCCCTCCCAGAGGGAGGCAAAAACAGGCGACTGCCGTCGCCTGTTTTAACATTATCAATCAGCCAAAAGCTTCATTTTCGAAAGCAACCTTGCGAGCTTTTTGCCCTTGGGGAGCATTTCGACCTCCTCGCGCGTGATTCCGCGGATGAGGAGAATAGAGAGAACGTAAACTATCACAGCCGTGAGGATCGAAAGCATAAGCGAAACAGTCGCGATGCCTGTTATCATATAGTAAAGCTTGAACGATCCTATCGCGCCGCAGGCACATATGAGCGCGGCGATAAGCGGCTTGATGATCAGCTTTGCGAAATTCGGCGTGTAGCCGACCTTCTTGCGGATGAAGACGAAGTTCATTGCCGAGATCGTGAAGCAGGAAAGGATAGCCGAGATGGGCGACGCCATAATGTTTATGCTCTCGAAGGAAACGAGCGCAAGGGTCGAGATGACCTTAACTATAGCACCGACTGCAACGCTGATGACGGGATATTTTCCGAGCTTATGCGACTGAAGCACTGCGGCGGTAGTTGAGATCATACTCATAAAGAATACCGAAATAACGTGTACCGAAAGAAGCGGTCCTGCCTTGACTGCGGCATCCGCGCCGAACAGGAAGGCAATTATCGGCTCTGCAAGGACGGAAATTCCGAAAACGCAGGGAAGAATTACGATAACTCCCATACGGAATGCGGTATTTATCGTCTTTTTGACCTTTTCGGGCTTGCCCTCCGCGACTGCTACCGAGATTAGCGGCACGATCACCGAAGTTATCGGGTTTGCAAACGCGAGGATAATATTACTTATCGGAGTGACGCAGGTCTTTAGGTTACCGATGAGATCTCTTGCGATCTTCTCGGTATGGTATATCTGCAGTCCGCGAGAAAGGATAACGCCGTCAAGCACGTTTGAAAGAGTCATAACGGAGCTTGAAAGAGTTATCGGAATAGCGATAGCGAAAAGCATCTTGATTATGCTCGATGCGGAGCTTGTTTCCATTCCGTCCTTGAGCAGATCAGCATATTCGGTATCGTATTTTGCCGGCTTGAAGAGAAGCTTTCTGATAATGAGCGATACCATTCCCGCGGCAACGCCGAGCGTAAGACCGAATACCGCATATGCGGCGACCTCGTATGTCGGCTTTCCTGCCCCGATCGCGTAATTTGCGAAGAGGATTCCGAGCGCCATCTTGCCGACCGCCTCGATGACGTTCGAAATTGCCGAAGGCACCATATTCTGATAGCCCTGGAAATATCCCTTAAGGGCAGAGGCGATACAGATGAAGAAGAGCGTCGGCGCTATCGCCATGATGCTGAAGGAAAGGTTATTTATCTTGTACGCGCTCTCAAAGAGAGGCGCGCCGAAGAACATAATTGAAGTGCCGAGAAGTCCTATGCCGACAAAGAGCCACATAGCGACCTTCATTATCTTCTTGCTTTGTCTTACGTTACCGCTTGCGCGGTTTTCGGAGATCATCATCGATACCGCTGTCGGCAGACCTACGTTCGAGACGGTATAGAGGAAGGCGTAAATGTCGTATGCGTTATTATAATACGCCATTCCGTCGTCATTCAGGATCTCGCGAAGCGGTATTTTAAGGAGCAGTCCGACGGTCTTGACGAAGAGGTTTGCTATCGTCAGAGCGAGGACGCCCGAGAGCATTCGGGATGATCCCTTTCTTGCTTTTGCACTCACTTTTTTTACCCTTTATGTTACTTATTTATATATTCGTATGTATATTTCGGCTCGAATATTCTTTCAATCTTTCCGCCGTTTTGAGATAGGAACTTGCTGACGGCACCTGCGCCGACGGCGTAGATGTCCTGAAGCTCCTCCATTATATAGATGTTGTAAAGCCCCTCATGTCCGTCGCGGCAGAAGCCGACGTTCTCGAGATTTCCTTGTGCGTTCTTCTGACGGTAGAGGTAATAGGGAAAATATCCCGCGCGCGAGAGCGCCTTCTGCGAATAATCAACGCAGGCGGAGCTGATGTCTCCGAAAAACGAGTAGATACCGCGCTTGTCGCCCTGCTCGAGGGCCTCGGTCGTAAATGTCGCCGCGCGCTTTACGCAGTAGGTATGAACTGTGACGTTTTGCGGAGCAAGCTCGATTATTTTGTCGATAGTTTGACAGAAGCTTTCCTCGGTTGCGGTGGGAAGTCCTGCGATAAGGTCGGTATTTATGCTCTTTATGCCGCTTGCGCGCGCAATTTCGTAGGCGCGGTAGAAATCGTCGACCGTATGACGGCGTCCGATCTCTTCAAGGACCGAATCGTCAAGTATCTGCGGATTTATGCTCGTGCGGTCAACGCCGTAGGAGGTCATAATATCAAACTTTTCCTTCGTCACGGTATCGGGACGGCCTGCTTCAACTGTAAACTCGAGAATATTATGTCCTTTTATATTATCCACAACTGTGGAAAGAAGACGGTCAAGCTGCTTTTCGTCAAGGACGGTAGGAGTACCGCCACCGATGTAGACGGTAGTCAGGGACTTGCCCGATTCGTTTATCTGTCTGCATTTTTCCGCTATATCAAGACAAAGCTTGTCAAGATAATCGGGGAGAGTCGCAAGGTATCTAGGAGTCGAATAGGAGACGAAGGAGCAATATGCGCACCTCGTCGGGCAGAACGGGATCGAAATATATAGCGAGCAGGTATCCGAGCCGAGGAGCGAGCGCGCATATTTCTGACGCTCGTTTACCTCGGTCAGAAGCTTCGCCTTGTCGGGGCGGAGCAGGTACTCGTTTTCGAGTGCCATGACTGCTTCCTCGCGAGAAAGTCCCTTGCTTATAAGCTCGTCCGCGATTTTCGCGGGGCGGACGCCTGTTAGTATTCCCCACGGAGGCGCTTGTCCCAAAAGCACCTCGCCTGCCGACTGAAATGCCTTACCGACTGCAAGCTTTTTCGCTCTGTCGGGAGTCGATAGGGAGCTGACGGACGCTTGTCCGTTACCCGAAACGGTATTTTTTCCGTCAAAAAGCGTCACCTTTGACTCAAAAACGCCGTTTTCCTCGCGTATAACGACGCTCGCCTCGGGAATATTTCCCGTCTGACATTCCCCGTCGGGAAACTTCGCGCCGGGGAAAAATATCAGGCATAGATTTTGACAGTAGGTACGGCTGATGTCGCCGTCTATACGGACTATCATTTTTTGTCCTTTCGAAGCTCGTCTGTGTCGAGAATGATGGTGACGGGACCGTCGTTAAGAAGCTCGACCTTCATATCCGCGCCGAAGATTCCCCTTTCGGTCTTGCATTCCGAGAGGGAATGTACCTTTTCGGTAAAATATTCGTAAAGTTCGTTTGCACGAACGGGGCCTTCCGATGCGAAAAAGTCCGGGCGGTTGCCGTGAACGCAGTTTGCGTAGAGGGTGAACTGCGAAATTACGAGAATTTCGCCGCCGACTTGGTTGAGCGACAGGTTCATTTTACCGTTTTCGTCGCAGAAGATACGCATTTTTGCGATCTTCGCCGCGAGCAGATCTGCCTCCGCTTCGCTGTCACCCTTTCCGACGCCGAGCAGGATCAGAAATCCCTCGTTTATCTTGCCGACGACCTCGTTGTTAGCGGTGACCGACGCATATTTTACTCTTTGAATTACAGCTCTCACGTTGTGTAACCTCTCATAACCTCCTCGACGTTGTCGACAGAGCGCAAACGCGAGAGGATCGATTTGAAATGGTCAAGATTTTTACAGCTTACGGTAAGCTCGACTATCGTGCAGTCGGAGCGATTGTGTGTCGTTATTCCGAGAAGCGCGACTCTCATATCGGCAAGCGCCATAGTAATATCGGCGATAAGTCGGATGCCGGGCTGTGCGATTATGCGTATCTGCGCCTCAAATTCGCCGCCGTGACTCGTCGTGCTCTCCCAGCGGGCGTTGACCCAACGGTCAATATAGGCGGGATTGTTAAGTCCCGAGACGACGTTAGGACAGTCCTGCTTGTGAATGGAGATTCCGTAGCCCTTCGTGATAAATCCGATGACGGAATCGCCGGGAAGCGGATTACAGCACTTGGAGAACTTGACGGAAAGTCCCTCGACGCCGTCGACGATAACGCCGCCGTTCGACTTCTTGCGCTTGACGGTCTGAACGTCCGACGCGTCGATGATAGCAGGGGCTTCGTCCTTGACTACGCGGTCAAACTCGTCCTTGATCTTCGCTCCGATCTTCGAAACGGTAATACCGCCGTAGCCGATGGTATTGTAAAGGTCCTCGATGTCCTGAATACCGATGCGCTTTGCGACGTTAAGAAGGATCTCGTTCTTCTGCGCCTCGGTATACGGTTTGCCGATGCGCTTGAATTCTCGCTCGACTTCAATTCGTCCTACGTTGATATTTTCGGGACGCTGTTCCTTTTTGAACCACTGACGGATCTTGTTGCGCGCCTCACCCGTACGGACGATCTTCATCCAGTCACGCGACGGTCCGCGAGATGCGGCGGAGGTGATTATCTCAACTATCTCGCCGTTTTGCGGTGCGCGGTCGATCGGAACGATCATTCCGTTTATCTTCGCGCCGACCATCTTGTTACCGACGGCGGAATGTATAGCGTAGGCGAAGTCGATGACCGTCGCACCCTGCGGAAGTGTGATAATATCGCCCTTCGGGGTAAAGACGAAGACCTCGTCGTGCATAATATCAATTTTAAGTGCCTGAAGGAACTCCTCGGGGTCGCGCGTGTCGTCCTCTGTTTCGATGAGCTTCGCGATCCAGGAGAGCTTGCGGTCGATCTCTTCTCTACTGTCCTCGCCGCTCTTGTATTTCCAGTGCGCGGCGACACCGTATTCTGCAATACGGTGCATTTCCCAGGTCCTTATCTGAACCTCAAAGGGAATTGCGTTGCGACCCATAACGGTCGTGTGAAGAGAACGGTACATATTCGGCTTCGGGGTCGAAATATAGTCCTTGAAGCGACCAGGCACCATGTTGAACATCTCGTGTATCATACCGAGAACAACGTAGCATTCCTCCTCGCTGTCGACGATAACGCGGAGCGCGTAGAAGTCGAATATCTCCTCAAAGCTCTTATTCTGCTGATACATCTTGCGGTAGATAGAGTAAACGCTCTTAACTCGTCCTTCAAGGGTAAACTTGATCCCTGCCGCCGTCAGCTTGTCGGAGACACGCTTACGCATCTGCTCGATGAAGTCGCGGCTCTCGCCGTAACGCTTTTCGATGTCGTTACGGATCTCCTCGTGTCCGATAGGATCGAGGTATTCGAGAGAACGGTTTTCAAGCTCGTGCTTCATTCTCTGCATACCAAGTCGGTGAGCGAGAGGCGCGTAGACGTGCATGGTCTCAAGGGCGGTGCTTCGTCTCTTTTCGTCCTTCTTTACGCCGAGGGTGCGCATATTGTGAAGTCGGTCACAGAGTTTGATAAAGATAACTCGTACGTCCTTCGCCATCGCTAGGAACATCTTACGAAGGTCCTCGACGTGCTGCTCCTCCTTGTCCGAGAAGGGAATACGGACGAGCTTCGTAAGACCGTCAACGAGGTGTGCAACGTCATCGCCGAACGCCTTTTTTATCATCGTAAGGTCGATAAGCTCACCGCAGTCCTCAACGGTATCGTGAAGAAGCGCGGCACAGATGGAGTCGGTATCTAGACCGAGACCGACCGCGATCTCGGCAACTGCGACGGGATGGCTGATGTAGGGATCGCCGCTGTAGCGGTACTGTCCCTCGTGAAGCTCGCGCGCAAGCTCATACGCCTTCATTATTTTTTCGGTGTCGTAATGCTTACCCGATTTTTCAATGGCGGAAAGGAGCTTTCCGATGCCTGTCGGGTCGTTTTTTACTGTTTCGCTAGTCTCTTGTATATGCATGATTTTTCTAAATCTACTTTCGTTTCAATATGTGGAACTCTTATACGGATGCTCTCGCTTCCCTTTTCGCCCTCTTCCTTACCGAGGATGATGACTCCGCTTTCGTTAAGGACGTCAAGCACGAGGCGGAGCTTTATGTAGCTCATCTCGCCGCCGTTTATCGGCTTAAGGGAATGAAGAAGGGAACGTAAAGACACCTCGACTCCATTGTCGGGAGTGCTTCTTTTCAGATGCAGATATGTGCTGACAAAATCGGCGCGGACGGGTAGCTCCTCGTTTGCGGGGGTAACGCCGTCAAGGATGCTCATATATCCGTCGTATTCCTTTTCGCGCTCGACGCTCTGCTCATCGGCGCGGCGGATATCGCGAAGGAGTATCTGCTCGCTTCTCACTCCTCGGAATTCGTTAACTCCGAGCTTGAAGGCGATATCTACCTTGTCGGACGGCGAGAAGCCAAGCTCCTCGGGCGACGAGCCGAAATATACGGAAGAAATGCGCTTTCCGTTTCCGTCAAGAAGATATTTCGTGTGTCTGCCCTGACCCATTGAGGTCACCTCAAGCACCGTCAGCGACGGGCAGTAGAAGGAGGGCTGAGGATTTCCGACTCCGCAGGGCTCGATAAGATCAAGCTCCTCCGCTTGCGTCAGCGTCATTTCGCTCGGAGACAGCTCAAAGTCAAGCTCCAAGGTCGGCACTGATGCTTCACCGCCTAGCGCCTCTTTCGCGTATTCGTTCAGCTTGATTTTGAACGCGCTTAGGTTTTCTTCCTTTATGGTAAGTCCCGCCGCAAGCTCGTGACCGCCGAACTTTTCGAGCAGGTCTGAGCAGTGGAGGAGGGCTTCGACGAGGTTCATTCCCTTGACGCTTCGTCCTGAGCCCTTGCCGATGCCGTCCTCAAAGGAAATGATTATCGACGGCTTGCCGTATTTTTCGGTTATTCGTGAGGAAACTATACCGATAACGCCGTGCTTCCAACCGGTATCGTCAAGAACGATTACGGGCGAGCCGAGAGCAAGCTCGGCTTCGATGCGCTCCTTCAGCGAATCGACTATCTTGTTTTCCTCGTTTTGTCTTTGTGTGTTTGTCTGGCACAGCTCCTCGGCAATCTCTCGGATCTCGTCTGTGTTGCGGCTTAAGAACAGCTCTGCCGCGCGTGACGCCGATGCCATTCTGCCCGCGGCATTTATTCTCGGCGCGACGGTAAATCCGATGACGGAGGAGGTCATCTTGCGCTTTTTCGTCGGCGCTTTTCCTGCGTCGACAGCGTCGAGCAGTGCCGAAAGACCGGGTCTGGGGGATCTTTCCATATAGGATAGACCCATACTGACTATAAGTCGGTTTTCACCGACGAGGGGCATAACGTCTGCCACCGTTCCGAGGGCGGCAAGGTCGACGAATTTTTTGCAAATATCGGTCAAAAATCCGTCGGTAGACATTCCGCGTCTTTGACGCAGCAGCATTTCAACTGCCGTTACGAGCTTAAAGGCAACTCCGACGCCCGCAAGCTCCTTGAACGGGTAAGAACAGTCGGGGCGGTGCGGATTTACGACCGCGATTGCTCTCGGAATGTCGCCACGGCACTCGTGATGATCGGTTATGACCATATCACAGCCGAGCGAACGGCAATATTCTGCCTCTTCAACTGCGGTAATGCCCGTGTCGACGGTGATTATCAGGTTCGTTCCTTCGCTTACCAGCTTGTCGATCGCGTCGCGGTTTACGCCGTAGCCCTCGCCGACGCGATTCGGAATATGGAAAACTGTTTCGATTCCGTTGTCGCGGAAGTAAAGCGAAAGCAGGCAGGTCGACGATACACCGTCTACGTCGTAGTCGCCGTAAATTGCGATCCTCTCGCCCTTTTCCATGGCGGTGACGATTCGCTCCGCCGCCTTTTTCATATCCGTCATCAAAAACGGATCGTGGAAAAGCTCGGTCTCAAGACGGATAAACGAGGAGGCATCCGCAGGCGTTACGTATCCGCGGTTGTAGAGCAGATTTGCAGTCGGCATAGATACGCCGAGCGTTTTTGCGATATTCATTACCTCGGCAGAATCGGAGCGAGTGCCGATATTCCATATTTTTTTCGCCATAACGGACCTCCTTTCGTTGATTTGTAAAGTTTGATGTTATTCTATCGCCTGACGGTGTTTCGTCGTATGCCTCCCTCCGGGAGGGATGGTGCAAGCGGCTGAGCCACGGACGAAGGGAGCCCGCGATGAAAGATATTATAGAGAGTTGCCCGTCTCATCAGGGCGGCTCCATGAATATCTATTATCGAGCGTTTCTCGCCCGATGGCTCCCTCACCGCTTCGCGGAGCTCCCTCCCGGAGGGAGCCCTTGTTTTACTCAAATCTCTTATATCTCTTGATTATCTCCTCTGCGACTTTGATTCCGTCGACGGCGGCAGAGGTTATACCGCCTGCATATCCGGCGCCCTCGCCGCAGGGGTAAATATTGTCAAAGCCCTCGGCAAGAAGCGCCTCATTTCTCATAATTCGCAAAGGAGCCGAGGTGCGGCTCTCAACGCCCGTGAGGATCGCTGACGGGCTTGAAAATCCCTTGATTTTGTGATCGAAATCGCGTATACCAAGCTCAAGCATCGAGGAAATGCGCTCGGGGAAGAGCTTGCGTAAATCAGCTTCCTTGACCTTTCCCTTGCGGTAGGTCGGGGTGACGCGGCTCGGCGCGCGGCCGCTTGTCTTGTGGAGAAAATCACCGACGGTCATTATCGGCGCGGAATAATCGCTTCCGCCGAGCTTGAAGGCGGCTCTTTCGAGCTGACGCTGAAATTCTATCGGATCTCCGTCGGGCAGTACGTTAACGGCAAGCGCGGCGTTTGAATTAACTCCGTCACGCTTGTAACGCGACATACCGTTCGTAACGACGCCTCCCTCCTCCGACGCCGCGGCAACGACCTCGCCGCCGGGACACATGCAGAAGGAGTAAACGCAATCCTCGCCGACGCGCTTCGAGAGCGCATACTCGGCAGAACCGAGGCGCGGATCGCCCGCGTATTTTCCGTAGATCGCGCGGTCAATATCCTCTCTTAGATGCTCGATTCGGACACCGACCGAAAACGGCTTCGGCATAAGCTTGAAGCCGACGTCCTTAAGGTAATAATAGGTATCACGCGCGCTGTGACCGATAGCGAGAATGACGGTCGAGCATGGGATCTCGCCGTTCTGCGTTCTTACCGCAGTCGCGCGTCCGTTTTTCATGATTATTTCGTCAAGACGGGTATTATATCTTATTTCACCGCCAAGCTCCTGTATGCGTGCGGCGACGTTATTAACAACGCCGAGAAGCTTGTCGGTACCGATATGCGGCTTCGCGTGAAGAAGCACCTCCTTCGGCGCACCGAAGGAATAGAGCCGGGAGAGAACGTATCCGACGCGCGCGTCGTTTATTCTCGTTACGAGCTTGCCGTCGGAAAACGTGCCTGCGCCGCCTGCGCCGAACTGAATATTTGACTCGGTGTCAAGAATTCCGTCGCGGAAGAATCTTCCGACCTTTTGAGTGCGTGAAAGCACGTTGTCACCGCGCTCGATAACTATCGGACGGTAGCCCGATTCCGCGAGCATAAGTGCGGCAAACATTCCGCATGGACCGAAGCCGACAACGACGGGGCGCTCGGTCATAATTTCGTCACCCTCTAAAATGCCGTCAAGCGGATCGCTCTCAAGCATTTCGACAGCGTCGATCTTGTTTAGCTCACTTTCCGAAAGGGAACGGGCAATTTCAAGCGTGACCGACCAGACGAAGGTTATCTCTTTTCGCCTTGTGTCGACGGAACGGCGGAAAATATGCTTATTTATAATGTCCTCTTTGAGCGTGAACGGAGCAAGCCGAGATGCGGCCTGCTCCATTACCTCGCCTTCCGTTACCGAGATCGGCGTACGGATGTTACGTATAATTATTTTCATTTTTAACGTGTGGCTTTCGCGATGCTAACCGTATACGGCTCGCCCTCGGAATATATCTCGTAGACCTTGCCGGAAAATTCACCGAGAAATTCAAATTCAACGACGCCCGTGTTTTCACCCTCGGCGGCGTTGACGGTCGCCTTGACGCTTGATGAGGTAAGGCGTGACATAACGGAGCTTTCACCGCGGAAACGCACCTTGATGCTCGTTACTCTTGTGCCGCTTGTGTCGAAGACCGAAACGGTAAGCTCCTTTTCGGAATAATTCTTCAGCGTGACGGTGACGTTTATGGAGTTGACACCGTCAACATTCTGAACGCCCGTCGGAAGACCGACGACGCAGTTTACGGGAATACCGCTTTTGAGCGTTTTCTCGTCGATTATGCAGTTTACGGTCAGATTTTTAATCGTTCCGATCTCACCGTATACGTTAAGGGTCTCGGTGCTGAGACTTACAGTCGCATTTTCGGGCTTCTGTATTCCGTGCTTGAAGACCACGGATACGGGTACCGTCGCATTTCCGTAAAGAGAGACGGTGACCGATGCAGTATCGGAGGAAAGACGGAGATAACGGCGGTCTGCCTCGGGGATCTCCGAGCCGTCCTCACCGATAAGGATGAGCTTTCCGCTGTATTTTCTGCCGCTTGTGATGGATTCGCCGTTAAGGTCAACGGGAAGCTCTGCGCGAGCGACCTTGTTTACTATCTGCTCTGGTCCTGTTATTACGATGTCGGGAATTTTGCTGATATTAAGGGTGTATTCGCTTGACATCGAATAGTTGAATGGCTTTGCCTCGACGGAAACGCTCTTTGACGCCTTGTTGTCAAGGTAGACTGTGACTGCGCCGACGCTCGTTTTTTCGAGAGTTACGCCACTCGGAAGCTTAAACTGAATATCGAAAAGCTTTTCGCCTGCTTCAGTTACGTTTGAAACGTCAACGTAAGCGCGTATGTCGGAATTTTTGAGCTTTTGGACTGCGCCTCTGTTGCCCGAAACGGTAACGTCGACGGTGATCCCATCGCCAGAAAGGACCGCGTATTCGCCCTTGTTTACGATCTCGACGGGGATCTCGGCAAATTCCTCCTCGTAATTTACGGTATCAACGCTTACCGCGTAGTACCAGAGGAAAAACGCGAGAAGCAGACATATTATTTTTGCAATAAAGTCGATTGTCTTGTTTTTCTTGACGGTAATATTGCCCTCTGCTTGCTCTATTTCGGGGCGAAGCTCGTTTTTAACTTCATTATCCATTTTCTTCGCCCTCCTTTTTGCCGTTATTCCTGTCTTTTTTGTGAGTAAATATCTTCGGAACTACCGTTTTTTCCTGTTCAGTCAGGAACAGCTCCTCAAGCTCCTTTTTGAGCGAATTGTGAGTGTATCCGCGCTTGAGCTGACCGTTCATGGCAACCGAGATCGTGCCCGTTTCCTCAGATACGATGATAACGACTGCGTCGCTCTCCTCGCTGATACCGATTCCTGCGCGGTGACGCGTTCCGAGGTCCTTGATTATTTCCTCGTTTGACGAGAGGGGGAGGAAGCAACCTGCCGAATCAATGCGCCAATCGCGGATTATTACCGCACCGTCGTGAAGAGGTGCGCCCTCGTAGAATACGTTGCGAAGCATGAAGGAGGAAATGTCCGCGTTTACGGTAACGCCGCTTTTCGTAATGTCACCGAGCTTCGTTGTGCGCTCGATAACGATAAGCGCGCCTGTACGGGAGCGTCCAAGCTGGGAGACGGCAGTCGATATTTCGCTGATGCCTGCGGCAACGCCCTCGTTCTGATCCTTGTTTTCGGATTTCGGAATGAAGCCCTTGAAGCGTTCGCCGCCCATTTTTTCAAGCGCGGCGCGAAGCTCGGGCTGGAAGACGATAACGAGCGCAACGAAGCCGACCTGGAAGAGGTTCGTCATGAGGAACGACACCGTGCGGAGTCCGATCAAGCTTCCGAAGAGCATTATGGCAATAAGTACCGCAACGCCGACTGCAAGCTTACCTGCACGTCTGTCGCGGATAAATGCGTAGACGAAGTACATCATTATGGCGATGAGCAATATGTCTATAACGTCAAGAATATTCATATTCAAGAGCTGATACTTGAATGCCTCCCATGAAAATACGCCCATATTGTTTCCACCTTCTTCTGAAAAATTGAAATTTATCTATCGGATCGGTCAAAACCGTCCTCTGAAAATCAGATTATTATACTCCATTTTCTATTGTATCATAAAAGAAACGATATTGCAATTATTATTTTATTAAATAATATAAAAATATATATGTTTTTCGCGGGCGAGCAATGCTCGCCCCTACAAAGGTATATTGAACGTGAATTCGTAGGGACAGGCAACCTCGGGAACCCCCAAAACTCGCGTTCGCTCGTTTCGGGGAACCCCTCACCTCGACTGTCCGCACGGGAACAATGTAACATCGTTTTTGCGCGGGGCGTCGAGGACGTCGCCCCCTACAAAGATGTGGCGAAAATTCGCTACGTTGTCTCGCCTTCCCCAGCGGGGGAAGGGGGACCGCAGACGCTGCGTCTGCGGTGGATGAGGTGTTCGGGAAAGATGTAACATTGTTTTTGTAACGGCGGGAGCAAGCCCCCGCCCTACGAAAACGTGACGAAACATCAGAACGTTGTCTTGCCTTCTCCAGTGGGAGGAAGGTAAGAGGTAAACAAGAGGCAGTGCCTCGGATGAGGTGTTCGGGAAAGATGTAACATTGTTTTTATGCGGGCGAGCAATGCTCGCCCCTACAAGAGAGTTTCAAGCGTTCCCGTAGGGGCGACCTGTGGTCGCCCGCCTGTTCGTGATGCAATTTCGCGGGCGAGCGTGACGCAACAACATTACCGCACACAATCAAAAAAGCAAGAGCAATTTGCCCTTGCTTTTTCTTTACGACAGCTTGTTCGACAATCTGAGATTATCGGCTATCATGGCGATAAATTCGCTGTTCGTCGGCTTGCCGCGGTTGTTCTGAATGGTATAACCGAAATACGAATTGAGCGTTTCGACGTCACCTCTGTCCCACGCGACCTCGATCGCGTGACGGATCGCGCGCTCGACGCGAGAGGAGGTCGTCGCGTACTTCTTCGCGACCGACGGATAAAGGATCTTCGTCACCGAATTTATAATATCGGAATCCTCGACGGTCATCATAATGGCGGTGCGGAGGTACTGATAGCCCTTTATGTGCGCGGGAACGCCGATCTGATGGATAACTTTTGTGACCTGCGTCTCAATATCAACGTCCTGACGGTGAACTGTGCCGGGCTTTCTGCGCGAGGAGGAAAGACGCTGAATGCGCTCGTGAAGCTGCTTGTAATCAAAGGGGCGAAGCATGCAGTAATCAGCACCTGCCTCGGTCGCCTCGGCGAACATCGCACCGTTGTTGACGACCGAATAAACGATGAACGACGGCGCGGTGTCTGCTCCGAAATCGAGAAGCGACGCACCGCGAATGACCTGCGTGCAGTCGAGCTTTGAGAGCCACACGTCGGTCAGCACCACGTCGGGATGAAATTTGTCGATCTTGTAGAGCGCGTCCTCACCGTTTGACGCCTCCTCTATTCGCTTGTAGCCAAGCCCGATCAGATTTGAACGGCAGCTCCTTCTGAAATCACTGTTTTCGTCTGCAATAAGTATTTTGATGCTTTGTTCCATTATTTGTCACTCTCCGTAATTTTGATATTTGATTTACAAAATTATGATACCATAAATTACCAAATAATGCAATATATGGAAATTCAAAAATTTCGCCAAAGTTTGTATGGAAAAATTTACCAAATTGCACAAAGGGCTGTAGAATAAGGTCGAAACGGTGAGTTTGAGGGATGTGAAAACGCGACCCTAGGGTGCGACGGCCACGTGAACCCCCAAAGCTCATTACATTCGCTTCGGGGAACCCCTACCTCGACGCCCCGTTATGAAAGAAAAGAAACATCGTTTATTTTCGAGAGGGGAAACCCCTCCCCTACGAAAGAGACGCGCCACGTCGTCTTGCCTTCCCCAGCGGGGGAATGGTGCAAGAGGCGTTGCCTCGGTCGGTTGAGGTGTTCGGGAACAATGTAACATTGGTTTTATGCGGCGGGAGCAAGCCCCCACCCTACGAAAACGTGGCGAAGCTTCGCCGCGTTGTCTTACCTTCTCCCGCTGGAGAAGGTATATCATCGTGTCAAAGTTATTTAACCTTCTTGATCCTCAATCGTTTCGATAATTACCCCGGTGTAATAGTGAAGAAGAATCTCATCATACGTCTTTCCGTTTTTTGCCATCTCGTTTGCACCGTACTGACTCATTCCGACGCCGTGACCGTAGCCGTGGACGGTGAAGCGCCAGCCGCCGTCGATCTCCTCAAACTCAAAATTCGTCGATTTGAAGCCGAACTGACTTCGTAAGAGCTTCGCCTTGACTGCAAGTCCGCTTAGACATATATAATCGGCTCTTCCACTGTCTGTCTCGGTTATGTAAATGCCTTTTTTGCTTCCCGAATTGACCTTTACCGCACTGTCGGAGGCGAAAAGAGATGCAATATCGCTGTCGGTAAGAGTTACCGTCGAAACACGGTCGCTTTCGGGGGTGCTGACGGACGTAAGATACGGCACGTTACCGCCCCAGATGTTCTTCGACGACTCGGTCATCCTGTAGGAGCTTGAATGGAAGACCGCGAGCGCCGGCTTGCCGTTCCAGGTTATTATCTGCCCTGCCGTTTGCTTGACCGCGTTTTTGACCTTCGTCATTATGCTTTCGGTCGTCGTTTTTCCGTAACGGGACACAAGCTCGTCTTGCGAGACGTAGGACTGACAGTGGGAATAATCGGTGCAGACGTCGGCGCCGTCCTTGTGTGAGCCGCTTCCGAGCTTGTTCAGACAGTAGGAACGAGCCGCCACCGCCTGCGCCTTGAGCGCCTCGGTGTGAAAGGTATATGGCATTTCGGCGGCAACGACGCAGACTATGTAATCCTCGAGCGACATTTCGACCGTCTTGTCCTCCTTGTGGAGATAAACAAGTAATCGGTCGGTCGGCTTTTCGGAATCGGGAGTTGTCGTTGACGGCTCGGTCTCGGGTGTCGGATCGGTTTCCGAGCCGATCGGCTCAGTTGTTTGAGGTGGAATAAAAGGTTCTTCTTCTGTCTCGGTAGCAGTCGCGACGGACACGAGTGGAACGGTCACCGTAAATATGCAAATCACAATAAGCGCTATTGCGGTCAGCTTTCGTCTCAGATTCATATCTTATTTCTCCTTTTTTTCAATACTTATGAAAAAATCCCGAAATATATGCGACCTTGATTTTCTTCACGCCCCGTGATATAATGAGAAAAAAACGGAGGTGAAACGATGCTTGAAGCAGTCTTTTGGGAAGCCGAAAAATACTCCTTTCCGATAATAATAACCGACGGTAAGAGTGTCACGCGCAATTCGGAAGCAAAGAGAATAAGATCGCTTTCGCGCGTTTCGCCGATGTCGTGCCTGACGAAAAAGACGAAAGAAAACCTCCTTCTTATGAGCAAAAATTCGGCTGTAGCGGTCAAAACCAAAAGAGGGCCGTCGCTCGTTTACCGCATATATGACTACTTGATATTTATGTATCTGCCGATGCTCTATAATATCGGAAATATACCGAACGATATTTTTGACCTTAACGTGTCGGGAAACGGTCTGCCCGAAGCGTTATCAAATCTATCGCAAAAGCTTTTCCCGAAGGGAGAAATAACGGCTTCGTCATTTATTAGAGTCACGTCCCTTTCGGCAACGCTCGCCTTTTCGGAGGATACTGTCAAGGGTGATATAGACGGCGACGGTATGATAGACGCAAAAGAGGCGTTTTTCGCACTCGGACGCGCAATAGAAGACCTTGATATAAAGATGACAGAACTGCGTGAGCCGCCGATCACGGTAGCGTTTTCGGACGGTGAAACGTCGGTCTCCCTTTACGGCGAGAAGATATGGAGCGCAAGCTCGGTGGTTCTGACTGCGGTCTCACCCTATTCCTTTACCGAAAAGGAATATTCTGCCGCGTTTGCGGCTGCGACCGTGATTTCAATATTCAAATCGCGCAAATGAGGTAGACAGTCTCACTTTTGCGTGATATACTAAAGAAAACAACGGAGGAAAAAGCTATGCCATACCGATTCATGAGATTTCCCGAGGGGAAAACGAAGGCAGTGACCTTCAGCTACGACGACGGCGTCCGCACCGATATGCGACTTGCCGAAATTTGCGACAAATACGATCTTAAGGCGACCTTCAATATCTGCAGTACGCTTATCGCGGAGAACGACGGCGAATGGCGCCTTACGAAAAATGAGTTAAGAGAGCTTGTTAGCCGCGGACACGAGATCGCGGTCCACGGTCACGAGCATAAATCCCCCGCGGTTTCGACCGATATGGAGATAATAAAAGAGGTGCTTACCTGCCGTGAGAAGCTCGAAGAGGTACTCGGAACGGTGGTCACGGGAATGGCTTATCCCGACTGCGAGATCGCGCGTGCAGGCGCGCGTAGGTATGAGGAGATAAGAACGCTCTTAAGCTCTCTCGGAATCTCCTATTCGAGAACGCTCGGGGGTGATAATAACGGCTTCGCGCTTCCCGACGATTGGCTTGCTTGGATGCCGACTATCCATCACGACAATCCGAGCTCCATCGAATACGCGCAGCAGTTCGTCGACATGAAGGTCGATGACCTCTACGTTTCAAGACATAATCCGCGCCTTTTCTACGTCTGGGGACATAGCTACGAGTTCGACAGTAATAACAATTGGGAACATTTCGAGGAGCTTTGTCAGATCCTTTCGGGTAAAGAGGACACATGGTACGCGACGAATATCGAAATTTACAGATATTCGAAGGCGTTTGATTCGCTTGTATTCAATACCGCAAATACCTGTGTGTATAACCCGACCGCGTTTGATATTTGGTTTTCATGTAAAGGCAAAACGCACTGCGTAAAAGCAGGACAAACGCTGAATTATTAAAAGAAAAACAGACGGGAAACCGTCTGTTTTTTGTGTTTTTTAATTGATGTAACATTGTTTTCGCACGGGAGGGGAGACCCCTCCCCTACAAAGGTATATTGAACGTGAATTTGTAGGGCGGGGGCTTGCTCCCGCCGTTCCAAAGAAAAGTAACATCGTTCCCACGCGGGCGAGCAATGCTCGCCCCTACAAGAAAATTCCAAACGCCCTTGTAGGGGCGACCATTGGTCGCCCGTTTTACGAGAGGGGAAACCCCTCCCCTACCGAGGGTAGATCGAACGTCGATTTGTAGGGGGCGACGTCCTCGACGCCCCGTTTGGTCGTAAAGTAACACCGTTTTTGCGCGGCGGGAGCAAGCCCCCGCCCTACAAACACGTGCCGAGGCATCGCCGCGTTGTTTGTCTTCCCCTCAGGGGAATGGTGCAAGGTGGCAGAGCAACGGACGGATAGGTGTTCGGATGATGGCGCATTAATCCTTATCCCTTACCGCGTCAACTACGCTTTTTACGATTATCGCGCCGATCGGAAAGACGAAAAGCCCCGAAAAACCGATGAGCTTGAAGCCGATATACATCGACAAAAGGGTGATAAGAGGCGACACTCCGACGCTTTCGCCGACTATCTTCGGCTCACTCACCTGACGGACGAGCCAGATTATTCCGAAAATGATAAGAAGCCCTGTCGCCAAGTAGCTGTTGCCCATCATATAAAGCACGATCGCCCACGGCACCAGCACCGTTCCGACACCGAGAACGGGCAAAATATCGATCAGCGCGATAAGCACAGACAAGGTCAGCGCGTAGGGAATTTTTAATATCATAAATCCGATAAAAAGCTGAACGCCCGTGATGAGGAGAATTATCGCGTACGCCTTTACGTATTTTCTGATTGCCTTCATCAGCTTTTCCTTGATCTTGAAAACGCGGTGACGCTTTTCGGTAGGCACGAATTTGACGGCGAGGCGGTTGAGCGACGCGATGTCGGCGGCGAGGTAAAAGGTCGCAACGACAAGTGTTATCAGGAATAGCAGTATCCCGGGAAGCGAGGAAACGAAGCCCATTATCGCGTCGGGAATCTTTGCCGAAAATGATGAAAGCGCACTTTCAAGCATGTTGGCAGTTGCCTGCTTGACGATCTCGAGCGCCTTTTGATTATCGATCTTCGATAATATCGGGATCTTTTTCATAACGCCGTCGCTCGAACGGATCATGTTCTCGATAAAATCCGCGCCGCCGTCGGTAAGACCCTTCGTCATATCGGTCAGCTCCGACGCCATACGCCCGAAAAAGACCCACGAAACGGCAAAAATGACGGTGAAAACGAATCCAACCGCCCCGAATGCCGCGACCTTTCTCGAAATTCGCGTGCGTTTGCATATCTTATCGACGGTCGGCCTAAGAAAAAGCGCGACCGTGTATGCGATGATGAACGGCAGAAGCGGTGCGAGCAGGTATTTTATAAAAACGCAAACGCCAAGCACAGCGACAGCGGCGTATGCGATCAAAACGAGATTTCTTCTATAGCCCTTTGGCGGCAGATCCATAATGCACCTCAAAAATATCTTTATTTTCATTATACACCGCTAAAGAAGAGTAAATTCACTTTCGGTAATTGATTTTTCTTTTATACTGTGGTAAAATAGCGTTACTACGTTATTAAGAGGTAATTATGAAAAAACTGATTCTTATAATTTTGGCGGCAATTCTTTCCGTATCCTTCGTTTCTTGCAGTAAGAAGGATTACAACGTGATCGAGATCGACGGTTATATCGTTGAGGAAAGCAAGGCACCGACGAATTACGTTCGTATCGTTATGAAAAACGGCGACGCGATGCTTCTTGAGCTTTATCCTGACGAAGCACCGATAACGGTTGCAAATTTCAAAAAGCTCGTTTCTGAAAAGTATTACGACGGAATAATATTCCACCGCGTAATTTCCGGCTTTATGATCCAGGGCGGAGACCCCGACGGTGACGGATATTCGAACAACGACCGTCCGAATATCAAGGGTGAATTTAATGCAAACGGCGTCATAAACAGGATAAAGCACGAGCGCGGCGTTATTTCGATGGCCCGTTCTTCAAATCCCGACAGTGCGTCGACGCAGTTCTTTATCGTTCATCAAACGTCGGTAATTAACAGCGAGTCTCTGAACGGACAGTATGCGGCATTCGGTAAGCTTCTTGCCGGCTACGGTACGCTTGACAAGATAGCGTCCGTCAAGACGGGAAAGAACGATAAACCGAAATCCAAGCAGCAAATGGCAGAGGTAAGATTCGTTAATATCGTATCGACACCAACAACACCCGACACAGAGTAAAAAAGGGCGGATATCCGCCCTTTTTTGTTTATTAGCATTGTTCCCAAGCGGACAGTCGAGGTAGGGGTTCCCCGAAACGAGCGAACGCGAGTTTTGGGGGTTCCCGAGGTTGCCTGTCCCTACAAAGACGTGCCGAAGCATTGGGGCGTTATCTTACCTTCTCCAGCGGGAGAAGGGTGTCTAAGAGGTAAACCTCAGACGGATGAGGTGTTCTGAATGGAAGCTAACTAATTTGAACTATAATCAGCTTTTTCATCTGACACCTCATCCGCCTCGTTACACTCGGCACCTTCTCCCGCTGGAGAAGGTAAAATAATGCGGCGAAGCATTGCCGCGTTTCGCCCTTCACTTATTACTTCTTCCCTCAAAAAAGCACCCTAACGGAAATGGATTCCGCAGGGTGCTTTTCAATATGCTCGCTCTTTTTCTCATCCAAAATCGTGCCTTGTTCCGCCGCCGCTTCCTATTTCTTCAAATAAGCATACGATTTTTTCGATTTTCTCAAAGCATTCTTTGTCGTCCAAGGTTTCATCATTTAATATTGCCTTTATCCATTCTAATACTATGTAACATTCTTTTTCAAAAAGCAATTCCACATCTGCCCCTGTAATTATTTCCTTGTTATACTTTTTTGATACATTATCAAGAATTGCTTGCCACAATTTCAAAAAACTCCCTCACTTTCGTTTATGGGGATTATATCCCCTTAATAATTTAGATTATAACCCCCATAATAATAAATGTCAAGTATGGAGGTTGTATAATGATCGTATTCGATAAGCTTTGGAAAACAATGAAAGAAAAAGGTGTATCTACCTATAAGCTTCGTGAGGAGTGCGGAATTGACAGTAAAACGGTTCGCCGTCTTAAAGCCAATGAGAATATTGAGACCAAGACGCTTGACAAGCTTTGCGCTGCACTTAATTGCAAGATCGAAGATATAATGGAATATAAGCCGTAATTTCATAAACAAAAAAAGCACCCCAAGCGGAAATGGATTCCGCCGGGTGCTTTTTCAATTTATTCTTCCTCTTTAGAGGCAAAAATATTGCAAATATCGGTAATTCTCGGGCTGTACTTGACGGAGTCGAAGGACTGAAGCGGCATGACCTCGTTCATGAAGATGTCGCGTAGCGGCGTCTTCTTGTTTTTCTGAGGGATCTGAAGCTGGGTCTTACTAAATCTCATGCCCTTGACGAGGGGAGAGGTATGGGGAAGGACCTTCGGGAGATTGTCAAACTCGTTTGCGGTCTTCGCGCAGTCGGAGAGACAGTCGAGCGCCTCCTCGGGACGGTCGAGCGACATAAGAAGCACAGCCATATCCTTAAGGAGCATCATGTGCGTGTATGCACCCTCGAAAATGTCGCCGTCGGGATAGACCGACTCGCGGATCCCGCGTGCAACCGTCAGAAGCTCAAGCTTGTCCTTCGCCTTAAGGTCGGTAGAATTATCAACGTATTCCATTATTGCGCTGATGAGGTGCGAGGTGTAGGAGGAAATATTCTCCTTGATAGCGGCGATCTTGCTCTCGCCCTCCGAGATTATCGGAAGCATATCCTCGCGGCAGATCTTTCTGCCGGGAAGCGACATTGCAATTTCTCTTGCGCTGTCGGTATCGCGCAGGTCCTCGTAGTAGTGCAGGCAAAGAAGACGCTTCGCTTCAAGGCGGACAGCGTCGTCTGTGCAGTTGCCGAGTATCTCCTCGCCGATCGAAAGAAGCTCGCCCGAATAGTGCTTGACCATCGCAGGACGGTCACAGCTTAGGTAAAGACCGTACATTAGAAGGCACTTGAGACGGTATTCCTCGGGGAAGTACATTACACCCTCGCGGATAGCGTCAAGAGCTTCCTTTATGTTGCCCGATGCTACTCTTTCCTGGAAGAGGTCGGCATATTCCTTGATCTTGTCCTCGTTATCGAACTCGTCCATGCACATAAGCTCGTCGGTCGAAACTCCGAAATAGCTTGCGAGTACGGGAATAAGCTCGATCGGGGGATAAGCTTCGCCCTCCTCCCAAGCGATGATGTCCTTGCAGTTTACGTTAAGATACTGCGCGAGAGCGTCCTGGGTTATCTCTTTTTTTAGACGGTAAACGCGTATCTTTGCGCCCATATTTATAAACATATCTATTCTCCTTATTTTGCCACTGTAAGGGCAATTATTTTTTTAATATCGTCGGGCTGATCCTTCGCCTCGGTGCACGCCTTGTTACGCCGAATCGCGCCGCATTTCACGCATTTATGCGTGATAATATATCCCTTTTTCGGATCGGGTACAGCCGAGATCGGCTCAAGCTCTCCGCCGCAGTCGCTTGCGCGGTCGCCGGGATTTATATCAAGATGACGCGACCAAAGGCAGAAAGGGCAGTGGTTGCGAGAGGTGTATTTAAGGGGACGGACCTCTTTTCCGCAGTGGACGCAGATAAATCCGTCGTCGTTTTTTGAAAAACGCTTTACTTCAAGGGTGTCACTCATTTGTTTGATCCTTTAATTTCGCAGTAGGCGTCGAAATATCTTTCGCCGAGCGTGACGAGAGCGTCGCGGCAGAAGTGAATATCGTCGCCGTTGCCGATTACCTGATTATTGGATTTGAGATCGCGCGCCATGACGAGCTTGCCGTTTCCGAGCTTTTCGCAAACGTCGGCAGTCGCGGAAAGGACCGCATCACAGGCACGGGCGTTTTCCTCCTTGAATCTCCATTCCGAAACGAATTCGGCGGCGATAAAGGGAAGATCATTGCTTCCGACACGTTGTCTTACGTCGTTAACGGTCGCGGAAAGATGGTCAAAATAGAAATCGTGACGGCGGTCAAAATCAAAGTCGGCGTTTTCAAAGGCGTCGTGCTCACCCTGATGCCAAAGAAATGCAACTACGCGGTCGTTTTCGCCGATAGCTGCTTCCATCATCTCGGTTAGACGTCTGTGAAGAAAGTTGCCAACGCCCCACTGGTGGCTTGAAAATCCCGTTCCGCCTGCAGAGGAGTCGATGATAAGAAGCTTTCTGCCCTCGTCAAGCAGTCCTGATTCAACATATTTCTTGGCAAAAGTGAGAGCGAACATTCCGCAAATGCGCTCACCGTCAACTCTTTCCTTGGCAATGTCGGTCACAAACGTGAACGGCTCGGTAATGATAAATTTCATAGAACCGTCCTCTTGCTGCTCGTAGCCGTATTTGCCGCCGTCGCGCATAATTAGTATTCTTTCATCGGGAATATACGGACGGTCTGTCGGACCGAGACCGTTTCCCTCGGCGTTTGACTGTCCGCCGAGAATTATTATATCGTAAGGCATGGAAATTTCTCACCTTTCTTGCATTTGAATGTATACGGGCGATGCGATTATGCGCCACGTTCATTACCTTCTCCTGAGGGAGAAGGGGGACCGCAGGCGGAACGCCTGTGGTGGATGAGGAGTAAGTTCACTTATTCGACACCTCATCCGAGGTTTACCTCTTACCTTCACCCCGCTGGGGAAGGTATTATGTGTTAGCTCTCTTTGCCTTGCTTTTCCCATTATACAATGCTTTTCTGCTTTTTTCAAGGGCGATTTGTCAAAACTATCGACAAACGCTTGTTTTTGTTATATAATTAACCTATAAACAGGTTTTGGAGCAGGTTATGACCGAAAGAAAGATCAAAAATACCGATAGAATATACGAAAAGGACTCGTCTGTTTCGTTTTTTGAAGCGACGGTCTTGTCGTGCGACGGCGGAGAGGGCGAATATAAGACCGTTCTTGACCGCACCGCGTTTTTTCCAACGGGCGGCGGACAGAGCTGTGACCTTGGCACGCTGAACGGAATCGAGGTAAAAGATGTCCATATTGAAAACGGCGAGATAATTCACGTTACGCAGTCACCTCTTGCAGTTGGCGAAAAGGTGCGCGGCATCCTTAACTTTTCCGAGCGCGAGGAAAAGATGCGCTCGCATACGGCGGAGCATATCTTATCGAGCATTTTGAATACAAAATACGGTCTATCTAACGTCGGCTTTCACCTTGGAACGGTCGATACGACCTGCGACTTCGACGGAGTTCTGACGCTAAAACAACTAAATGAAGCCGAGGACGAGGTCAACAGGATAATTCGCGAAAATCACCCCGTTTACCCCGTTTTTCCGACCGAAAACGAGCTTAAAACGCTTGAATACAGAAGCAAATTAGATCTGACCGAGGACGTTCGCATCGTAATGATAGGCGAAAACGGCTCGGTCGATAAATGCGCCTGCTGTGCGCCACACGTTAAGAAAACGGGCAACATCGGCTATTTCAAGATAGTTGATTTCTATAAATACAAGGGCGGCACGCGCGTGCATATCCTGACGGGAATTAAGGCGCTCGAACGGGCGCGCGACGATTTTGAGGGCATAAAGACACTGTCGGCGCTTCTCTCTTCACCTCGGAACGCACAGAGCGTGAGCGAGGCGGCGGAGCGCATTTGTGAGGAAAACGAGGCGCTTGAACGCGAAATATCCGCGCTGAACGAGCGCATAAACGGATATATAGTGAAGGAGCTTCCCGATACCGACCTCGCGGTCGTGTTTGATGAGAGAAAAAACAGTCAGACGCTTCGCTCGCTCTGTCTCTCGGCTGCCGAAAAGGTGAAAACCGCGGCGGTTTTCGGAGGTGAAAATGGCAGATTCACCTTCGTTGTCGCAGGAGAAGCTGCGCAGAATATTTTTGCAAAAATGAAAAACTCGCTCAACGTCCGCGGCGGCGGTAAAGAGGTCATTTGCGGCACTGCTTTTGCCTCCGAGAGCGAGATCAAGGCACTTTTTGATGGAGAAAATATATGAATCCGATACTTTTAACACCGATTCTAAAGAATTATATCTGGGGCGGAACGCGCCTCAAAACCGAATATGGCTTCATAAGCGACGAGGATAAGGTCGCTGAGGCGTGGATGCTGTCAAGCCATAAGGACGGCAGAAATATTGATGGCGAAATGCCGATACTCGTAAAGCTCATCGACGCGCGCGACAAGCTCTCGGTCCAGGTCCACCCGAATGACGAATACGCTTATCGCGTGGAGGGTGAGCCGGGCAAGACCGAAATGTGGTATATAGTAGACTGCGAGGAGGGCGCGCGACTGATTTACGGCTTCAAAAAGGAGCTTTCAAAGGAAGAATTTGAGCGCCGCATCCGCGATAATACGCTTGACGAGGTGATGAATTACGTTCCTGTTCACCGTGGCGACGTTTTCTTCATTCCGTCGGGAACACTCCATGCGATCGGCGCGGGAATACTTATCGCCGAGATCCAGCAAAGCTCAAATACTACCTATCGCGTGTCCGATTACGGACGGCTCGGCGCTGACGGAAAGCCGCGTCAGCTCCACGTCGAAAAGGCGCTCGACGTAACGGAGACCGTGCCGCCGACAGTCCCGTACGGTCAGGTCGGTGAAATTACCGAATATTCATTCGGTAAGGTCAGAATGCTCACGGAATGTCTGTATTTTTCCGTATACGAGATCGACCTAGACGGAAATTTTGAGACAACCCCGACGAATTTCCTGCATTTTCTCGTCATCGACGGCGAAATCACCGTCGGTAACGTGAAAGCAACCAAGGGCGGAAGTATATACGTCCCGAAAGACTGCAAAATCGCAGTTAATGGAAAGGCAAAATTTCTTGTAAGTACGGTTTGAAATGTTGCTTTTGGGACGCCTCATCCGCCACCTTCGGTGGTCTCCCTCTCAGTCGGCTTCGCCGCCAGCTCCCCCAAAGGGGGAGCCTCAAGAACGCCCCGATGCTTCGCCACGTTTTCGTAGGGCGGGGGCTTGCTCCCGCCGCATAAAAACAATGTTACATTGTTTTGTAACACCTCATCCGTCAACCTGCGGTTGACACCTTCTCCCACTGGAGAAGGTAAGACAACGTGGCGAAGCTTCCTTGAATCGAAAGGGGATTCCAAAGGGGAAAACGTATAAAAAACGCGAATGCGTTTTTTGTCGGTTTGCCCCTTGGTGTGCTTTCTTTGCGAGCGTTTCTTTGCACAAGCAAAGAAATGCGAAAAAAACAACACAAACAAAAAAGCACCCGCGGAAAGAATTTCCGCTTCGGGTGCTTTTTTGCTAAGTAACTTTAATTATTCCTGCTCGGGAGCTCCAACGGGGCATGCGCCTGCACAAGCGCCGCACTCGATGCACTCGTCTGCATTGATTTCGTACTTGTCGTCTCCCTCGGAGATGCAACCTACGGGACACTCGTCAGCGCAAGCGCCGCAAGCGATGCAATCG
Source organism: Clostridia bacterium (assembly GCA_017621655.1). Taxonomy (GTDB): domain Bacteria; phylum Bacillota; class Clostridia; order Oscillospirales; family CAG-272; genus Colimorpha_A. Next base: position 27,534 of record JAGASS010000025.1, read on the forward strand.
TCATTGATCTTGAATGCCATCAGTATATCCGTCCTTTCTTGGAATTAATCCGATTTTATAAAAGCATTATAGCACAACGCTCTTATAAAATCAACCTTTATTTTTATTTCCGACTTATTTTTTGTCGGCTTTTTCGGGCTTTTTTGTATTCGCATCGGCATTTTTCTGCTTCTGCGCGTCATCGCGGGCATTTTTGCCGACTGTTTTGTGCTTGCCCTTTGCGTGACCGACTACGTTCAGATCGTCGCGGCGGTAGAGGCGGAAGGTGCTCGGATCCTTGTCGAGAGCGACCTTCACCATTCCCTTGAGAGGCATCGACTCAACTACGACACCCTCGCCGTCGGGAGTCTCAACGATAGCGTCGATCTTCGGCGTTATCGCACTTTCGGCAAGATAAGTATCGTATTCGTAGCGCAGACAGCACATGAGACGTCCGCAGGCGCCCGAAATTTTAGCGGAATTGAGCGAGAGATTCTGCTCCTTCGCCATCTTTATTGACACCTGAACGAAGTCGGGTAAGAAGCTGTTACAGCAGAAGGGTCTGCCGCAGATTCCAAGACCGCCCAGCAGCTTTGCCTCGTCTCTTATACCGATCTGACGAAGCTCGATCCTCGTACGGAAGACCGACGCAAGATCCTTTACGAGATCGCGAAAGTCAACGCGTCCTTCGGAGGTGAAGTAGAAGAGAAGCTTCGAATTGTCAAATGCGTATTCGACCTCGACGAGCTTCATGTCAAGGCGATGCTCCTCGATCTTGGAAAGGCACATATTGTACGCCTCGACCTCTTTTTCAAGATTCTCCTCGTGTCGGCGCTCGTCGTTGTCGGTCGCGATACGGACGAGCTTGCGGAGAGGCAGAACGACCTCATTTCCCGATACGGTGCGCTTCGGCATTACGACGGTCGCATATTCAAGACCGCGCGCGGTCTCGACTATAACGTGTGAATTTTCGCCGCAATCGATATTGTTCGGCTCAAAGTAGTACATCTTTCCGCCTTCTCTGAAGCGAACGCCGACTACCTCGTAAAAGGGCTTCTTGGGTTCTTTGGGGCAACCCTCACCCTCTTCGCAGGGGGTGCTCGACGGCTCTTCTTCGAAGAATTCTTCCTCGCTTGCCGCCTCTTCCTCGATCATTTCCTGCACTTCGGCTTCGGTCTCGGCTTCATCAAGCTCAAGCTCGGTCTCGTCAAGCTCAAGCTTGTTTGCGACCGCCTCGTTCTGCGCTTTATCATCGCGCTTCGGGCGGTTGTTTTTGTAGAACCTGCGGCGGTTGCGGTTGTGCTTTTTGCCGCGGTTATTGTTGTTACCGTTATTATTTTCGTTTGGCACTTTATTTTCCGTTTCTCCGACATTTGTTATTTCCGCTTCTCCGTCGGTAAAGAAGCGGCACGCAAAATCCCTTGGTGTCATAAACCGCCGTCGGGAATCGGCGGAGTTTTTGCGGTGGTGTTGGGCGGAACGGTCAGAACTGTTCGCTTTGTTCATATGACGCGTTACTTTGTTGTAGGGGGCGACAACCTCGGGAACCCCAAAAACTCGCTTCACTCGTTTTAGGGAACCCCTAACCTAGACGCCCCGTTTCAAACGTAATGTATCTTGTTTGATAGAGACATTTCAAACTTTCAATAGAGAAGTACGTTCAAGAAAAATATAAACGTTTATTTCGGGGCGCCGAGGACGTCGCCCCCTACAATGACGTGGTAAAATTTATATACGTGATTGGATATTTCTTTTTCTCACATCACGTCCGTTAATCTGCCCGACGCAACGACTGCGGCGGTGCGGACGTTGATATTCGTCTGCGTGACCTCGTAATAGAGGGTGTCAAGTACGTCAGTCAGACGAACTATGGTGCTTATCGGGAATTTTCCCGAAAGCTCAGCAGCATAAGTGCGGTCGGAATAGAATATCATATCGTTTTCGCCGCCCTTTTTGATCATGGCAAGATCGCGAAGCGCGTTCTGCACAAGGGAGAGGACCGACGAATAGTTTTCTCTGTCCGAGCTTTCGTCAAGAAGCGCAAGCATAAGATGCGCGCCGTCCTTCTCGGAGAGGAGCGATACGATATTTTCCGCCTTCTTTATAAGCTGAGGCGTTTTTCTGTTTTTGCCCTCGAGAATGTCGAGCGCCTTGCCGTAGCTTCCGCCCGATGCGCTGACGATCTTTTTAAGCGCTTGCTCGTCCTTTGCATAAAGGTCGGCGGCTTTTTTTACGTTTTGGGTCAGAAGCTCGGTCAGCTTTTTGTCGTTAAAGACCTCTGTCTTTATCTCGGGCGCGCGTGAACGTACCGTCGGAAGAAGCTGTGAGGGTGCTGAGGTGAGCAGTATGAAATAAACGCTCTTCGGTCCTTCCTCGAAGATCTTGAGAAGCGCGTTCTGCGCCTGGGTGGTCAGCTTTTCGGCGTCATTTATAATATATATCTTCACGTCGAGGTCGTTCGGAAGAATGTAGGCGGAATCGGTAATTTCTCTTACGCTTTCAATACCTATCGTTTTTCTGTCCTTGACAAGTCCGACTGTTATAACGTCGGGCGAGATCCCCTCGGAAATTTTGCGGCAGCTTTCGCATTTACCGCAGGGGCGATCTGATCCCTTGCAGGAAATAGCCATAGCGAAAAGGAGCGCGGCGGTGCTTTTACCGCTGCCCTCGGGGCCGCTTATCATAAACGCGTTCGGGAACGCTCTCTTACCCGCGAAGCCGCGAAGCGTGCTTTTAAGCGCTTCGTTGCCGAAAAGAACGTCGAGATCCATTACAGGTGCTCAAATTCCTCAACGTTGAGTACGAATACAGTCGCGCCGCCGACGGTGACCTTCGTCATATCGCGCGAGAGAGCGGAAGGATCGCCCTTGACGATGCTGTTCGGAACGACCTGCTCGCGCTTTTTGCAGTTCTGCGCGATGATCTCCTTTGCGCGATTGGCATCTGCGTCCTCAACGCCGATAAGGAACGTCGAGTTTCCGCTCATAAGAAATCCGCCGGTCGACGAAATTTTCGTCACCGAAAAGCCCTCGCGGCTGAGCGAGGTGCTGACGGAATGCGCGTCGTCGTTATTTACAATTGCAAGCAGCAGCTTCATAATATGATCTCCTTGCGGTTAAAAAACAGTGTTTCGGGGAAACATAACCCCAAATTATTATAACAAATAAAAACGCACTTGTAAAGAGCAAAAGAATGGAGAAAAAGGGCATAATATGAAATTTTTTACCAAAAAGGACCTGGCTTATCTTCTCGTTATCGCGATCTTGGCGCTAACGTCGGTATTTTTTGCCTTCAAGGGAATGATCTCCGAAGAAAAATATGAAAACTACCGAGCAAGAATACTGAATCGCGCGCTTGAGAGTTCGATACAGCTTTTGGGCGAATATATAGAGACGGAGGAGGTGCATTTGTCGGCATTTTTATCGTCGCGCCTGAATGAACTTCCGCTTTCGGGCGAGGAGCGCGAGGCGGTGATAATGTTCTGCACCGACGTAGCGAGGTCGGAGGAGGATCCCGATAGCAAGCGCCGGTCGCTTCTCTACGCAAAGGAGCTGATGACGACCCTGATCGACAACCGAGACGAGATCAAGCGCGGCGATACTTCGTCAATCCCCCTTTACGAAGGCGAGATCCCGACCTTGTCACAACCCGTGGATAAGCCGTATTTTTCCGATGCGAAAAAGATACTCGGCGTAAACGAACTGCGTTCCTATACGAGGGGAAACGTGATCGGCTACCGCACAGCGAGTGCGTATGCGGAGTTTGAAGAGGGCGTTTTCATCCGTTACCTCTGCCGCCGAGACGGAAAGGAAAAAATTTCTCTCGATGATGGTAGAAAAGACGCCGAAAAATTCGCAAAGCTCTATTGCGGCGGCGGGAAAGCGATCTCCGAAAGCAACGAGGACGGCTATTTCCGCTTCGTTTTCGACGGATTTTATATCGACGTCTCGGCTTTTGGCGGAGTTATGCGTTACGAAAGAACGAAAATTTGATTTACCCCTTTATTTTTCGGTTATTATGTGTTATAATTATCAAAAATCAACTGTTAAGGTGAAAAAATGGCGAATTACAGAGTCGGAAGAGTAAACGAAGAGCTTATGAAGGCGCTTTGTGAGATTATAAGAACGGTAAAGGACCCAAGAGTTTCGGGTGCGTTTGTCAGCATTACGGCTGTCGATTGCACGCCCGACCTAAAAAATGCGAAGGTCTATTTCTCGGTCATGGGCGAGCGCCGCAAGGGCGACACGCAAAAGGGACTTGAGAACGCGACCGGTTATATAAGAACACAGATCGCAAAAATGCTCAATCTCCGTATAACCCCCGAGCTTCGCTTCATTTCGGATGAGTCGATGAAGCACGGAGCACATATCAGTGCTCTCATGAAGCAGGTCGAGGAGGAGCTTCGCGAGGCAGATAAAAAAGCCGCAGAGGAAGCGGAAAAGGAAAACGAAGACTAAAAGTAGGCGGATTTATCCGCCTGCTTTTTTGTTGGGCTTTAGCTATACCGTTGTGCGAAGCAAAGCTTTCAATGGCTCCAACTCCGGAGTAGTTTGCTGCGCAACCTACGGGAGCTGTCACCGAAGGTGACTGAAGGAGCCGTCGGGCAAGAAACGTTCAATGACAAATATTTAGGGAGCCGCCTCGGATGAGACGGGCAACTCCCAATAATTATTTTAATCGCGTGCTCCTTTCGTCTCGCATTCGCTCGACACCTCCCTCCCGGAGGGAGGCAAAGCGAATGTCCTCTTGTCTTTCCTTAATAAAAAGCACCCTTTTCGGGTGCTTTTGTTTTCATTCGTATTATACTCCCGAATACGCGGAGAATCCTGCGTCGATGGGGAGAACGATTCCTGTGATAGCGGAAGCGGAACGGTCATCGCAGAGCATGAGGGTCGCGCCGAGAAGCTCGTCGCTTTCGACGAAGCGTCCCATCGGAGTGCCGTTCAGGATCTTCTTGCTTCTTGCGGTGGGGTTGCCCTCCTCGTCAAAGAGGAGCGAACGGTTCTGCGCGGAGAGGAGGAAGCCGGGAGCGATAGCGTTGCAACGGATTCCCGTGCCTGCAAAGTGAGTTGCGAGCCACTGCGTGAAGTTCGAGATACCTGCCTTAGCCGCAGAGTATGCGGGGATCTTTGTAAGCGGAATATAGGCGTTCATCGACGAAATGTTGAGGATCGCGCCCTTGCCCTTCTTTACCATGTCGGTCGCAAATACCTGAGTTGGAAGAAGAGTTCCCTGGAAGTTGAGCTTGAATACGAAGTCGATTCCGTCCTGAGTGAGGTCGAAGAAGGACTTTTTGCCCTCGACTGCCTCGTGCTGATACTCATTGTCGGTCGTTGCTGCAGGGTTGTTTCCGCCTGCGCCGTTGACGAGAACGTCACATTCGCCGAGCTTAGCGAGAACTGCCTCGTGAGCCGCCTTAAGTGACTCGGGTTCAAGAACGTTTGCTTCAAACGCTTCGCAGATGAAGCCCTCACTTTTCAGCTCGTTTGCGAGCTTTTCTACGTTTGCGAGGTTGCGGTCAAGAGCCGCTACCTTTGCGCCCGACTGCGCGAATGCGCGCGCCATTGCGGAGCAGATAAGTCCACCTGCGCCGGTTACTACTACCACCTTGCCGGTGTAATCAATGTTAAGAGGAAGATTGATCATGATTTTTCTCCTTTGGGGGATTTATGGGTACATTCACCTTATGTGAATGTTTGAATACGTTGTTTGCCTTCTCCTGAGGGAGAAGGGGGACCACGAAGTGGTGGATGAGGAGTAATCTCACGATATAGACACAAAAGGAATCGTTAAAGCTCATTACATTTGCTTTTATATACTCTTTGACACCTCATCCGAGGCACTGCCTCTTGTTTACCTCTTACCTTCATCTCGCTGGAGAAGGCAAAGTAAAATGCCGAAGCTTTTGATTGTCCGCAATAGAGCGAACGTTGTATTACAGCAGGTCCAATTTTCCGCCGTTTGCTTCGATAAGACCGTTTATATATGCACTTCCGAGCGCGCGGTCATATAGACCGTAACCGGGCTTTCCGGTCTCGCCCCAGATCATTCTGCCGTGGTCGGGACGGAAATATCCGTCGAAGCCGTTTTCTACAAGCGCCTTGACGACCTCGTTCATATCGACGCTTCCGTAAGCGGAAAGGTGTCCCGATTCCTCGAAGCTCGTGTCGGGGAGGATCTTTACGTTACGCAGGTGCATGAATGCGATGCGGTCTGCCTTCGCGTACTTCTTCGTAAGAGCGACCATGTCGTTCTTCGGTGAACAGCCGAGCGAGCCGATACAGAGGCAGAGAGAGTTTGCAGGGCTGTCAACGATTGAGAGCATTCTGTCGATGTTCTTTTCGTCTGTGATTATTCTCGGAATTCCGAAAATGGGATAAGGCGGATCGTCGGGGTGGATCGCCATTCGAACACCGCATTCCTCGGCAACGGGAATGATCTTTTTAAGGAATCTTTCAAGATTCTTCCAAAGTCCCTCTTCGCCAAGCTCGCCGTATGCGACGATAAGCTCGCGGATCTTCTCTCTCGTGTAGCTTGCGTCCCAACCGGGCAGGCAAATGTCGTCCTTGAGAGGATCAAGTCCCTTCATCTGATCCCAGTACATGACGAGCGAGGTCGAGCCGTCGGGCGCTTCCTTGTCGAGCTGGGTTCTCGTCCAGTCGAAAACGGGCATAAAGTTGTAGGTTATGCACTTGATGCCGTATTTTGCACAGCGGCGAATGTTCTCACAGTAGTTTTCAATGTGACGGTCACCCTCGGGTAGACCTAACTTGATCTCCTCCGTTACGGGGATCGACTCAACGATGTCGAAAACGAGACCGTTTTCTTTACAAAGATTGCAAAGACGCTCGATGCTCTCCTCAGGCCATACCTCGCCGGGCTTAACGTCGTAAACTGCCGAAACGACGGAACGCATGCCGGGTATCTGCGAGATGTATTTTAGCGATACGGGATCGCTCTCGCCGTACCAACGAAATGAACTTTTCATTTTGTCCTCCGAAAAATGTCGATTTCTGTTTCAATGAATGTAGTCCAAAAAGCAGAGAGCTTTTTGGTGGCTGATATATCAGCCGCGAAAATGCTTTTTGCCTTTTCGACATCCTATGTTCATTATAATCCCGAAAGTTTATTTTGTCAACTTTTTTGATAAAATTATTTAATACATTGCAAAAGGGCTCATAAATTGAGCCCTAGATAGAGTTTATTTGCAATATTACGCGTTTTCGTAGATGTCGGAAAGGTATCTACCGACTGCCGCAAGGTAATCCATACCTGCAGGAACGATCTCCTTCGGACCGGGAATAACGACCTCAAAGTTGAGCACGCCCTTGTAGCCGATCTCCTTGAGCGCCTTCATGAGCGCGGTCCAGTCCATAGCGAGGGGCTTCCAAACCATTCCCTCGGGTGCCTGACGGTGTGCGAAGGGGATAGTGTGAAGGTCGCAAAGACCGTCGTTGTCGTGGACGTGGAGACAAACGAGCTTGTCGCCGCAGATGCGAACCATCTCAACGGGATCGTCTTGAGTAAGAAGTCCGTGTCCGACGTCAACGCAGATCTTGAAGCGGTCGCCGAGAAGCTCGCACGCCTTTACCATTTCCTTTGCGCGTGAGAAGATGGTCGGGCAGATGTGACCGAAAACGGTGTCAACGTTCCACATGTTCTCGATACAGCAGTAAACGTCGTATTCCTCAAGGCAGGGAATGAGCTTCTTGTAGAGATCAATAACCGCAGGGAAGGTCTCCTCCTCCATAACGTCGTACTTTCTGCGGACGTCAATGATCGGGTGAGTAACGCAGTGCTGGGAGCCGAGATAGTGGCACGCCTTGATGGAGCACTCGATCCTCTTGATGATCTCCTCCTCGCTCGAATAGTAACGGGGGTGACCGTCGAAGGCGGAATGTATCTGGAAGATCTTGATTCCGACGGAATCGGCTTTTTCCTTAAGGTCGGTGAAGTAGTCCTTTATTGCCTCGTCGGTCCAGTTGTCGATGCCGCCGAGAAAGTCGGAGCCGCGGTCAAAAAACGGTTCCATCGAAAGGTCGATTCCGTCAAAGCCCGATGCCTTTAACTGCTTAAACATTGCAAATTCGTCACCGAGGCAACGCTGTCTGATCATTGAAAGCTTCATATTTGTTCTCCTTTAAGAAAGGGTTTTGTTTTATATAATTATAGTTTAGGCGGGCAAAAAAGTCAACGGTTTGGCGGTAAAAGACTAAAAATGACCCATACGCATCATAATAATATAGGAAAACGGCACGAAAATTTCTTTTTTTGAAAAAAGTGTTGACAAATGGATTTTCGTATGGTATAATCTTTAAGCGCTTTCGGTGGAAAGCAAAATAAATATGGCGGAGTAGCTCAGTTGGCTAGAGCAACCGGTTCATACCCGGTAGGTCATGGGTTCAAGTCCAATCTCCGCTACCAGGCCCGTTGGTCAAGCGGCTAAGACACCGCCCTTTCACGGCGGTAACACGAGTTCGATTCTCGTACGGGTCACCAAAATGAAAAGAGGGATGCAAAGCATCCCTCTTTTCATTTTGACGCCTCGTCGAAACGACGAGGCGCGAAAGCGTAACGAGTTCGCATTTGAGCCGAAAGCACGACGTCGTGTTCGGGAACAATGTAACATCGTTTTTGCGCGGGGCGTCGAGGACGTCGCCCCCTACAAAGATGTGGCGAAAATTCGCCACGTTGTCTCGCCTTCCCCTCAGGGGGGAAGGTAAGAGGTAAACAAGAGGCAGTGCCTCGGATGAGGTGTTCGGGAACAATGTAACATCCTTTCCAAACGGACCGTCTCAATTAAATTAAAAAGAGGAACGGATTTTCCGTTCCTCTTCGTGCCGTTTTATTAGGCGCAAAAATCTCAAATTATTTGGATTTAGGGAATATCTTGTTCATAGTGCGCTTGTACGCTTCACTGTCTACCGTGTAAGGAGTGGGCTGGAAATCGTTGTAGCTTGTTTTTGAGCTTACTCGGCAGGGTATCACAGTTAGCTCTCCGAGCTTAAACTTACCGTCGGGAGTCTCGATGACAGTCTGACTGAATACGGCGGTGTCCTTATCGGGAGGGTTGTGGTTGCCTCCAAAGGAGAAGTTTGCGGTGCTGTAGTAGATAATACCGCCGTTGTATTCTTCAACCGGCTGCAATACGTGTGGGTGATGTCCCCATACAATATCTACACCTGCATCAATAAGCTTGTGCCCAATGGAAATTTGCTCGGAATTTTGTGTATATGACTTTTCAATACCCCAGTGGACTGCGGCTACAATGATCTCTGCGCCCGCATCCTTGAGCAACGCAATATCTTTTTTCATATCACTTTCGTCAAGATCGAAATTGATACCGTACATGCCGATGGTCAAGCCGCTTTCCGTAGTATATAAAGCGTAGCCGTTCTTTTCAATGTACGTGACGTTATTTGCCTGCAAGGTGTCAATCGTCGATTTGTAACCGGGCGCTCCGAAATCATAAGTATGATTATTTGCGAGGTTTGCAACCTCAACGGAAGAGCCCGTCATGATATTCACGAAATCCACAGGTCCGCGGAACGTGAACTTTTTATCCTCGGGCTTGCCGGAATTTGCAAGCACGCTTTCAAGATTGATAAACGTGCAATCGTCGTTTCTGAAGTATTCAGATACGGAAGCAAAGGGGTATTCGTAATTATTGTTTTTTACGAGATTTATAAAGCATTTGCTGTAAGACATCTTTGACGGCGCTGTACCGAGTGTGCAGTCACCTACAAAGGTCAAAGTGTACACTTTGTCCTCGGGCGGCTCGGTTTCAGCAAGGGTCGTCACGGGTGGCTCCGTCGTTTCTGTCGCAGTGGTATCTGCGACCGTTGTCGTTGGCGTAGTTTCTCCCGACGTGCTTTTCTCATCCTCTTTGCAAGCGGAAAGCGATACCAGCGTAACGGCGGCAATAAGCAACGCTAATATTTTCTTCATCTTGTTTTCCTCCAATGCTTGCTCAAAACGAGCTTCAAAACGTGTTACGCACATTATACCACGTGGGAAAAGAGTTTGCAATACCTATTCTCTGTCAAGGAGTTAGCGATCGTTCGCCGTTTTCAATATTTCCTCACAAAGCTGTGGAAAACCTACCCCCGCCGTTTTTGCGGCAAGCGGAAGCAAGCTCGTTTCGGTCATTCCCGGTAGAGCATTTACTTCAAGGCAGAAAAAGATCCCGCCCGAGAGGATAAAGTCGACGCGGCAAAGCGAGGTCGTTCCGAGCGCTTCTGCGGCGGCAAGAGCTGAACGGCGGAGCCGCATTGCTTCTGCGTCGGTCAGCGGAGCAGGGCAAATTTCCTCAGTCGCGCCGAGGGTGTATTTGTTTTTGTAATCATAAAAACCGACCTTCGGTATGATCTCTACGGCAGGCAACGCTCGACCGCCGACTATCCCGACGGTCAGCTCGCGTCCGACGAGCTTTTCCTCAATTATGACCTTGTCGGTCGCGGAAAAAGCCGTTTCGAGCGCAATTTCAAGCTCGCTTTCGTTGTCTGCAAATGCAACGCCGACCGATGAACCGCCGCCATTCGGCTTTATCACGCAGGGGAACTTGACCTCGCTTCGCTTGATAGGGTCGCCCTTTGTCAGTACAGTTCCGCGCGGAACGGTCACGCCCGACAGGCGCATAAGCGTCTTTGACAGCTGCTTATCCATGGCAATGGCGCAGGAAAGATAATCCGCCCCCGCGCATCTGATTCCGAAAAGATCAAGCGCGGCGCGGAAGCGTCCGTCCTCACCGACACCGCCGTGCAGGGCGGGAAAAACGACGTCGGCACGCGAGCAAAGCTCGATAATTCCGTGCCCGATCTCGCGTCCCGAAAGCTCGTGCCTCGCCTTCGGTACAAAGTCGTTTCCGAACGGAATGTCTATCGGAATATCGTTGCACAGATCGACAAGCGCGACCTCGTGACCGTGTCCCTTGAGCGCCTCGGCAACCATTTTTCCCGACGCAAGCGACACCTCGCGCTCAGGTGAAAGTCCACCGCAAATAACTGCAATTTTCATAATAAAAAGAAGTCCTTTCGATAATATCTTTGGACTTCTTTTTTTGTGATCTTGTTTATTGTGCTCTTGGAAACTTCTTTTGTTGTACGGCGGGAGCAAGCCCCCGCCCTACGGTTAAGCGTCGAATATTTCGTTATCTTCTGATAATATCCCCGACTCCGACCTCGAACGGTATCTTGAGCGAGAATTTCATAAGCGGATGAGGTGCGGAGTCAATATCGCAGCCCTTTTCGTCCTTCATTTCCTCACAGACGAACGCGCGTCCGATCTTTCCGGGTGAAATTACCTCAACGGTCTCGCCCGAAACCACCTTGTTCCTCTGAATAACGGTTGCGCGTCCCGATTCGGGATCATAACCTGAAACGACTCCGACGTATGCCTTTTCGCGCACGTAACCGCCCGTCGTCACCGTTTTGGAATCAGTCATCGCGTCGGCGAAATAATAACCCGTATCGTATTCGCGGTGGCTGACGCTTTCAAGCTCGGTAAGAAGCGCAGGGTCGTAAACGTAATTTTCGGGATCGCTTAGGTACTTGTCGATCGCCATTCTGTAGGTGTTCGCGCAGACCGCCGTATAGTAGGCGCTCTTCATTCTGCCCTCGATCTTGAAGCTGTCGATACCGCTGTCCATAAGCTCGGGAATATGCTCTATCATGCACATATCCTTGCTCGACATAATGAAGGTTCCTCGCTCGGTCTCGGCGATCGGAAGCGGCATATCAAGACGCTTTTCCTCTGCGATCTCATACATATTGTAATTCCAACGGCAGGGCTGAGCACACTGACCGCGGTTGGCGTCACGACCGGTAAAATGATTCGAGAGCAGACATCTTCCGCTGTAGGAGATGCACATCGAGCCGTGAATGAACGCTTCAAGCTCAAGCTCACGCGAGGTATCGCGGCGGATCGCCTTGATCTCGTTCAGGGTAAGCTCGCGCGCCAAAACGACACGCTTACAGCCGAGACGCAGATACTGCTCTGCGGCAGGGGCGGAAACGATGCTCGCCTGAGTTGAAACGTGAATGTCGATATTGGGAAGAAGCTCCTTTACCGTCGCAATAACACCGAGGTCGGCAGCGATTATCGCGTCGATTCCGGTATCGGAAAGTGCGAAAAGGAATGCACGAAGTTCGCCGTACTCATAGCCGTGAGGCATTACGTTTACGGTAAGATACGCCTTCGCGCCCTGCTTGTGAGCGAGGGAAGCACCCTCGCATATCTCTTCCATTGTAAAATTGTCAGCCGCCGAGCGCATACCGAATGCCTTGCCCGCAAAATATACGGCGTCAGCGCCGAATCGGAGCGCGGCGGCGAGCTTTTCGGGATTGCCCGCAGGGAGCAGAAGCTCGGGCTTATTTTTTGTCGTCATTTTTTCTATACCTTTATTGTATGCGTTTTACGGCATTTTGTCAGCGGACGGGCAGGTCTGGGAGGAGTATCCGTATTTTTTTGCCGCTTCGGATGCTTTTGAGCCGGACGGAGAATAGATCGTCAGAACCGAGCATCCGAGGAAGGAATTTTCGCCGAGTGCGGTCGATTTCGGCACGAATATTGCGCCAAGAGACGTGCAATCCGCGAAGGAGTAGTCGCTGAGCATCTTGACGCCGTCGGTAATTACTACTTTTTGAAGCGCCGTGCAGCCGGAAAAGGCATATTCGGCAACTCTTTCGATCCTCGGACAAAATTCGACCTTGGTTAGCTGCTCGCAGCCGTAGAATGCGTATTTAGAGACGGATGAAAGATTTGACGGAAGCTTGATCTCCGCTATGCGCGTGCGGTAAAACGCGTAGCGCTCGATCTCGGCTACCGAGTCGGGAAGATTTATCTTTTCAAGAGAGGAATCGCGGAATGCCGCCTGCGAGATCAGCTCAAGATTGTTTCCAAGAACGACCTCCGTCAGCGCGGAGCAGCCCTGAAAGGCACTCTTGCCGATGACGAGAAGAGAATCGGGGAGCGTTACCGAGGTTAGTGTTTCGTTTTCAAAAAACGCGTATTCGCCGATAAGCTTCACGGGAATTCCCATAAACGCGTCGGGGACGGTAACGACCGCCTCCTTGCCCTTGTACTCGGCAATTTCGGCATAGCTTGTATAAAGCTTTACGACGAAGCCGTCAGCTTCGTAGCTTGTCGTAAGCTTTTCGTTTTCGGGTAGACCTGTAGTCGAAACGGGAGGAAGCGGTTTTACGGTTTCCTCATCGCCGCCGCAGGAGACAAGTCCGATAAGGCAAATAAGCGCAAGAAATATTGAAATGATCTTTTTTGACATTTTAATTATCCTTTGTTTTTGTATATAAAAACAGTATAACACATTGTCGGGAAAATAGCAATGTTTAATTTTTGCGAGCAAGGTGACATGGTTTTTATACGAGAGGCATATTGAACGTAAATATGTAGGGACAGGCGTCCTCGACTGTCCGTACGGAAATAATGCAACATTGTTTTTATACGGGCGAACGCAGTTCGCCCCTACGGAAACGCTTGATGTTTTCACGGTAGGGGCGAAGCATTGAGGCGTTCTCTTTCCCTCCGCAAAAAATGCCCCACCGCGTTGCGGTGGGGCGTAAATCTCAAATCAGTTCTTGTTATCGGAGCCGAGAACGTTAACGATCTTGTGAGCGACCATCTTCTTGACCTCTTCGCGGCCGACCTTGAGGTATTCTCTGGGGTCGAATGCGGAGGGATTCTCGGTGAATACGCGTCTGATACCTGCGGTCATTGCAAGACGGATGTCGGAGTCGATATTGATCTTACAAACAGCCATCTTCGCTGCCTTGCGGAGCTGCTCCTCGGGAATACCGATAGCATCAGGCATCTTACCGCCGCGTGCGTTGATCTCTGCTACGCACTCCTGAGCGACGGAGGAAGCACCGTGAAGAACGATCGGGAAGCCGGGAAGACGCTTTTCAACCTCTTCGAGAATATCGAAGCGAAGCGGAGGGGGAACGAGGATTCCCTGCTCGTTTCTCGTGCACTGCTTGGGGGTGAACTTATATGCGCCGTGAGAGGTACCGATAGAGATAGCGAGCGAGTCAACGCCGGTTCTCGTTACGAAATCTTCAACCTCTTCGGGACGGGTGTAGGAGGACTTCTCTGCAACAACTTCGTCCTCAACGCCTGCAAGAACTCCAAGCTCGCCCTCTACGACGACGCCGTGAGCGTGAGCGTATTCAACTACCTTCTTGGTAAGAGCGATATTGTCCTCGTATGCGTGATGAGAGCCGTCGATCATAACGGAGGTGAAGCCGCCGTCGATGCACGCCTTACAGATCTCGAAATCTGCGCCGTGGTCGAGGTGGAGAGCAACGTCGATACCGGTGTCCTCAACTGCCGCGCGAGCGAGAGCCATGAGGTAAGCGTGCTTAGCGTACTTTCTTGCGCCTGCAGATACCTGAAGAACGACGGGGGAGTTAAGCTCGCTTGCAGCTTCGGTGATCGCCTGAACGATCTCCATGTTGTTGATATTGAACGCGCCGACAGCATAGCCGCCCTTGTAAGCGTTCTCAAACATTTTCTTTGTTGTTACAAGTGCCATTTTTATATGTCCTTTCGAATTGTTATAACATTAAATTCCAATAATAATATACACTTTTTTTACCGAAAAATCAAGCCCTTATTTCAAAGAAAGAGACGAAAAATCACTTTTTCTCCTTTTTGCCCTATGACTTGTGCTTTTTTACGGTTTTTTCGTTAGTTATTGCGCGTTTTGCGAGGGTGCTTGCGGCTTGTGGCTGTGATTGTCTGTTGACATTTTGAAAACTACAATATATAATATTTAGTATAAAGAGGCGGAAAAGAGGCAACGAAATGAAGAAGATCCCAATACCGAAGAGCTTTGCGATATTCGGCGACTCGATAGGAAGGGGCGTTATGTACGACCCGAATAACGACAGCTACGAGACAAACCGTGGCTTTGTCTCAATGCTTGAAAAGCGTTGGGGCATACGCGCAATAAACTGCACGCGCTTCGGTCAGACGGTAAGCAAGGGACTGAAAATGCTCGAAAGAAAGCTCGAGAGCATCCGCGCCTGCGATTTCGTTTTTCTCGAGTTCGGCGGTAACGACAGCGATTACGATTGGAAGGCGATAGCCGCCGACCCCGATGCCTCCTACTCGCCGAAGACCGTTCTTTCGGAATTTGTTGCCATATATAAAAAGCTTATAGCTACGGTACGCGAGGCAGGACTTACGCCTATCGTTCTGAATCTCCCTCCGATCGAGCATAATATGTATTTTGACCGCGTCCGTCACGGCTGTAACGGAGACAACATCCTTAAATGGCTCAAGGGTGACAAGACCGAAATTTCGCGCTGGCACGGTAGCTACAGCGATGAGATAAAAAATATCTGCCGCGAGAGCGAAGTGAAAATGATAGATATACGCTCCGCCTTTGAGGGACGTGACCTTACGCAGCTCGTCTGCCCCGACGGTATACACCCGAACGAAAAGGGTCACGAGCTGATATATGAGAAGATCCTTACGGAGTTTTGCTGATAATATCCGCAGAAAAGAAAAATGACTACTGAATCTGCAAGAAAAAAGCTTGAAAAACTGAAGCCGATGCTCAATTCCTGCTCGATAAAGACTGCTCGCGTGGGGCAGGATATGCTTGGCGTAATATCGTCCGTCGGTAAAAAGGAAAGCTGTGAAAAGCTTGAATTTCCGAACTTTACCTGCGGCGTAATAACGCCCGAGACAGTGAAGGATAAAAATTCCGCACTGATCTATATACACGGCGGCGGATACGTCGCGGGCGGCTTCGGATACGCAAAGGCGTATGCTATGTACCTGAGCGAAAAAACGGGGCTGAAAACCTTTTTCCCCGCCTATCGGCTCGCGCCCGAAAACAAGTGTCCCGACGCGGTCAAGGATTGCGTCAAGGCGTATAAATATATTGTGGAAAGCTTGGAGTATGACCCGAAAAGGATAATACTCATCGGCGAAAGCGCAGGCGGAGGACTAATTTATTCTCTCTGCGCGGCGCTGAAGAAGCTGTCGCTGCCGTTGCCTTTGGGACTTATTGCGATCTCGCCCTGGACCGACCTTACGATGTCGGGGCAGTCGTATAAGGAAAACGCCGAAATTGATCCGTCAATGTCGATGGAGCGGTTGAAGTTTTTTGCCGAGAATTACACGGTAGATCCGAAAGATCCGCTTGCGTCGCCATTATTTGGAGACTTATCCGAGCTTCCGCCGTCGCTTATCGTTTCGGGCGGAGACGAGATAATGCTTTCCGACGCGGTATCGCTTCACGAAAAGCTGATAAAGGTCGGATCGCCGTCGCGCCATCATATAGAAAAGGGGCTTTGGCACGCCTATCCGCTTTATCACCTGACCGACGTTTCAGACGCGGTGATCACCGATTTTATAAAGGAGCTTCTGCAATGAGGAAAGACCTTCGCTGGATGAGACTTGACAACGCGGCGAAAATATATCCTGCCGCGCGCAGCCGCGATTGGACGAACGTCTTTCGCCTTTCGGTCACCTATCACGATCCCGTCGATCCCGAGGTGCTGAAAAAGGCGCTTACCCGCGTAATTAAGCGGTTTCCGTCGGTTGCGGCACGTATTCGCACGGGCTTTTTCTGGTACTATATTGAGGAGCTCGGACAGGCACCCGAGATACTTCGCGAGGAGGACCGTCCTCTTAACAGAATACCGTTTCGCGATATAAAAAAATGCGCGTTCCGCGTTCTTTACTATAAGAACAGAATGTCGGTAGAAATATTCCACGGGATAACAGACGGCAGCGGAGGAATAATCTTCGTCAAGACCCTTGCCGCAGAATACGTGCGTCAAAAATACGGCGAGCACGTGCCGTGCGAGGAGGGAATACTCGATATAAACGACGAGCCGAGCCGCGAGGAGCTTGAGGACAGCTTCGGTCGGTACGTTTCAGACGTCAACCCCGGCTGGAAGGAGCCGAACGCTTACGCGATAAAGGGAACTTTAGAGAATGACGGATTTATTCACGTCGTAACGGGAATAATGGATTCCGAAAAGATAAGGGATCTGGCGAAGAGCTACGGAGTGACGGTCACCACGTTTCTGTCTGCGGTAATGATGAAAAGCATCTACGATCATCAGAAGGAAAGGGTCAAAAACCCGAAGCATCTGAAGCCGGTCAGAGTGCTGATACCCGTAAATCTGCGCTCGTTTTTGCCGAGTAAAACGATGCGAAACTTCGCTCAGTATATTACTCCCGATATCGATCCGCGCCTCGGAGAATACAGCTTTGAGGAAATGGTTAAAGCCGTACATCATAAAATGGGGCTTGACCTTAACGCAAAGTATCTGGCGGCAAAATTCACGCCAAACGTGCGGTCCGAGAGGGTGAAGATTCTTCGCGTGATGCCGCTTTTTATAAAGAATATCGCCATGAAGCTTGCATACTCTATCGTCGGCGAGAGAAAGGCGAGCATATGTTTGTCAAACCTCGGTGTGTTTAAGATTCCCGACAGTATGGTGAAGCATATCGAGAGGGTCGATTTCGTTCTCGGTCTCCAGGCGACATCGCCCGTCAACTGCGGAATTCTTTCCTATAACGGAAAGCTTATCGTCAACTTCGTCCGCGGTATCAAGGAATCCGATCTTGAAAGAAACTTTTTTACGACCCTGCGAAAAATGGGCGTACACGTTCTCGTTGAAAGCAACGGGACGGGGGAGTGAACCGACAGTTTTGGCTTTTGATCACGCCTTGTAGGGGGCGACGTCCTCGACGCCCCGTTACATAGGCAATGATTCTTTCCAACAAAAACTCGAAGATTCGTGATAGAAATATGCGTTTTTATAGAACCCAAAGGTGGCATTGCGGGGCGTCGAGGACGTCGCCCCCTACTGCGGAACATCGGAAGGTGCCTGACAGAGCGATCGTGTTCAAATTCCCTGCAACAACATCTACCAGCCATTGCCCTGCGGGGCTGAAAGGAAAAATATGTACTGTGTAAAATGCGGCGTTGAACTCGCCGATAGCGAAAAAAATTGTCCGCTTTGCGGAACGGCGGTCATCTGCCCCGACGGGATCGTCAGGTCGGAAAAGGAATCACCGTATCCGCCGCACCCCGGAAAGATAACCGAGGGAATAAGCAAGATCGGCGTGCTGTTTATTGTGAGCTTGGCGGCGGTCATAATGCTTGTGATCTGCCTGATCGCGGATATTAATATAAACGGTCAGCTGAGCTGGGCGGGATACGTTGGCTTCTCGCTTTTGTTTTTGTATACGTCGACCGTTCTGCCGTCGTGGTTTAATAAGCCGAATCCCGTCATCTTCGTGCCGTGCGGCTTCGTTTCGGCAGCTATACTGCTTTTATATATCTGCGAAAAGACGGACGGAACGTGGTTTTTGCCCTTCGCGTTTCCGACGCTCGGAATAACTGCGCTTATCGTGACCGCCGTCGTCACGCTGACGCGATACGTAAGAGGCGGCGCGCCGTACATATACGGAGGCGCGGCAGTCGCATTCGGTGCATTGGCGATACTTATGGAGCATCTGATATGCGTTTCCTTCGGGGTCGAAAAGATGTGGCAGTGGTCACCGTACCCTGCGATCTCGCTGTTCATTATAGGCGGATTCCTCATTTTCGTCGGAATCTGTAAGCCGCTTCGCCGCGCGCTTCGCAAAAAGCTTTTCTTCTGAAAGCAAGCAACAAAAAAACCGCCCATCGGGCGGTTTTTTATCTGATCTTTTTGAAATTTCCGTAAGTTTCATTCACGGTTTCGCAATATGAGAAGGTATTGTCGTACTTTGAGAGAATGTTTTTGAAATCGACCATCTGGTGCTTATTTACGACGCAGAGAAGAACCGTATTTTCGGTATTCCCGTAGGAACCGACCGCACTGACACGTGTCGTTCCGTGGCGAAGCTTATCGAAGATCTCGGCGGTTATTTCATCCGGATGCGTCGTTATCACCGTAAACTTATATGCTTGCTTCGTGCCCGTGATTATATAGTTGCCTACAAAGGTTGCAAGGAAGCAGTAGAGTACGCAGAGACATATCGGCTCGTAATTATATACGATCCTTCCGCTTTCATCAGGCACGGCGTATACGAAAAATGATACGACTGCAACGACAGCGTTAAGAATAAAGGTGACGTAGAAAAAGTTTAGCTCGGGCTTGACTTTGCTTATATATCTTGAAATTATATCGGTGCCGCCCGTCGACGAGCTTACTTTGAAGCAAAAGGCGTTGACCGCTCCGCTGATAACTCCGCTGAGTATTACCGGAAAGATCGTATTGTGACCGTCTGCATTGTACTGAAATGCCGTAAAGCCGATCTTCTGAAAAAGCATAAACGAAAAGGAATAGACGAGGCAGAAGAATAACGACCGTTTTGCAAAAACTCGGTCAATGAAAAAATACGCAAGGATACAAAGCGGAATATTTATCAACAGCGACATATAGCCGATGCTTATTCCCGTTTTATACTGTATCATTGTAGTAATTCCGCCTACACCTGCCGGGGCGAAGTTGTTTTTGACGATGAAAAGGTAATAATTAAGCGCCAAAATGATACCGAGGAAGAATATCAGGATATACTCTGATACCGTTAAAATCTTTCTGGCTTTCATAAACACATCTACCCCTTTTGTCCTCGGCTTTTGAGCCACTTGTCATATTCTTCGAGCGCGGCGGCATCGCGCGCCTGAATGTATTTTTTCTGAGCCGTCTCGGGATTTGATTCCGTTATTTTTTTGACGAGCGTTTCGTAAGGTACCCAAAGGAGCTTGACGTTAACGGCGCGTTCCTTCGGTGTCAGACGGTTTTTCTCGATGTGCTTTTCCGCCTTGACTGCAAAGTAGAAGGATTTTTGAGTAAAATTGTGACACGCGCGGTTCTCGTAAACGTAGCCAAGAACGCGTATTTTATCGCACGAGCAGCCCGTTTCCTCAAAAATCTCGCGCTTGAGCGCATCGATAAGTCCCTCGCCCTTTTCAACTCCGCCGCCGGGTAGAGAATAGAGGTCGAATTTCTCGGTGTACATAAGCGCGTATTTTCCGTCACGGCGCCGAAGAACGGCACGCGCGGCGAGACGCGGAGTGTGGTTTGAAAGTCCTTCTTCGCCAAGGAGGACCGAGTCGTTCAGATCTTTGAGCTTTTTCATTTGTCGGTCTCCTTTCGGAAGATTTGATGCGTTACTTTATCGGCTGACCCGCCTTGCGGTGATGTCTTGCCTTGTAGGATGCAGGGAGAAACGCCGCGATGACGGGCTTTAGCGTCATCAGCTTATACTTGAACGGCGCGTTCGTTTCCTTATAATATTTAAGATAGACCTTGCGAATACCGAGCGCCGCCTTGACGGTGCGTTTTTTGTAATCGGAAATACTTTCCTGATAGAGATAAAGCGGATCGGGAAGATTCACGCCCTTGTATCCTGCGATCGCAAAGCGGAACCACAGGTCAAGATCCTCGCATCTCATCGTCTCGGGGGAAACTCGGTAACCGCCGAGCGCGTCAAGGACGCTTTTGCGCATCATTATCGTCGGATGAGCAAAGGGTGAAGACGTAAGGAAAACGCTTTTTATCGGATCGCATTCGTAAATGCGGTTGTAGAGAAGCTTGTCCCCGTCTTTTATGGTAAGGGAGGTGCCGAGGAGGTCAATTTCCTGATGAGCGTCAAGAAAAGCGACCTGCTTTTCAAAGCGCTCGGGGCAGGAAAGATCGTCGGCGTCCATTCTCGCGATATATTCGCCCTCCGCAACAGATAGACAGTGATTGAGCGAATACGCAAGGCGCATGTTTTTCTCGTTTTTCAGCACCTTAATATTAGAGTGCTTCTCGGCATAAGCAAGCGCGAGCGCGTAAGTGCCGTCAGTTGAGCCGTCGTCACACATTATAAGCTCATAGTCGGTGTAGGTCTGCGCGAGGATCGACTCGATAGCCGCGCCGAGCGTCGCTTCACAGTTATATATACCCATTATAACCGAGATCTTACTCATTTCCCCACGCCTTTCAAATAATAATAAATATATAATAACAGAATAAGGATGAAAAGTCAATGTTTTTGTTGTGTTATGCGTTGCGGTCAGGCGTTCCCGTAGGGGCGCCCCTACGAGGACGTTCAAAATTCTCTTGTAGGGGCGAGCATTGCTCGCCCGTTCGGTCGTAAAGTAACATCGTTTTTTGCGGGGCGTCGAGGACGTCGCCCCCTACAATAACGTGGCGAAGCTTCTAGACGCTGTCTTGCCTTCCCCAGCGGGGGAAGGTGTCGGCGAAGCCGACGGATGAGGTGTTCGGGTGTGATGTAACATTGTTTTTGTAACGGCGGGAGCGCGTGGGGTTCCCCGATGCGAATGAAATGAGCTTTGGGGGTTCCGAGCATACCCCCGCCCTACGGTGCGTCGAGGACGTCGCACCCTACAAAGACGCGGCGAAGCTTCGACATGCTATTTTGCCCTCTCCAAGGGGAAGGCAAGACAACGCCCCTGCTCACCCGCCAATTATTCATTATTCATTCTTTCATTATTCATCATTCATTAAAAAAGCACCCGCCAAAGCGGATGCTCTTTTCTTGACTATTTTATGGCTGATATGCCGTAGACCAGATACGCGCCTTATAGAAGCGTCCGCCCGTTGTCGAAACGGTCTTAAGGGTGCGTGTCTTTCCGTCGATATAATACACTAAGGTGGTGTTCCAGCCGCCGGTACCGTTCCAATTATCGGGAAGTCCGTCGTGCTCGGTATAGAAGAAGTCTCCGTTCTCAAAATAGCCGACCGATCTGATCCACTTGGCTTTAGCTCCTTCAACGTCCGCATACGCTTCGGTAAAGGTCTTCTTTACCTTATCGAAGCAATAAACGTGATTCGCGGTCGTGATGAGGAGAACGTCGTCGTTACCCGTACACGGCTGAAGGTCGTGCAGACCTCCGTCGGGAGTCGTGACGCTCAATTCTTCGTTCTTAACGAGCGTTACCGTACCGTCAGCGTTAAGCGTCACTTCATAAGCGTAGAGCATATTACTGCCCGCGCACCAGAGGACGTCGTTTTTCGGGTCCCAAAGAACGCCGTGTGCATCGGTATGATCAATCGTCAGCTTCGGCTCGTCGGGGTTGTCGGAGTTAATATCGAAAAATGCGACCGCATTGCCCGATGAACCTGCAACCGCAACTATACCGTTTTGAAGAAGCTCAATGCTGTGAGCGTTACTTGGAGCGTTGCCCGTTCTCCAGATGACCTCCTTGGTATCGTAAGACACCATTTCGGCGCACGGTCCGCCAACCATAAGCACTACGTCGCCGTAGGGGGCTATATTGCGGACCTTGAATCCGCTTATCGTATTGCAGAACTCAGTCGTACAGCTCCAGATGGGGTCGTTCATTTCGCCTTTTGCTATGTCGTAAAGCGCGACCTTTTTCTCGGGACGCTGAATTCCAAGCCCGATCAGCCGTTTTTCTTTTCCGTTATTTCCGCACATAAATTTCTCCGTTAAAATGTTGATTGGATAAAAACCGTACCATTATTATACTCTCACGGCGCAAAAAATGTCAAGCGTTTTATGCCGCGTTTAACTAAAATCTCCAAGCTTGGGAAAACGGGCTTGGTCTTACCGAATTATAAAATGAAGGAGGTCGGCTTTAACGTCGTAGGAATCGCAGAATTTGCATTGAAGAGAATGAAGCTGAAAGAGGGCGAATGCGAGAATGTCCTTTCGGGTTAAAGCTTCAAGGAAAAGACCGTTTTCACCCCCTGCGAGCTTCAATTTTTGAGAAAGATCCGATTAAACGACAAAAAGCTCCACCCGAAGGTGGAGCTTTTCTCTTTTAATTATTACTCGCCGAAGGGATTGAAGCCCGGGAATGCGAAATTACCGAGAGCAAAGTCAAGTCCGGAGGTAGTAATAACGTCTTCGTTTTCAAATACTACTACGTTCATAGTAGGCATTTCAAATTTCTTTTCCATTATTATAACTCCTTTCACGGCTGATAATCTGTGTACCATACGCGGCACTTGTAGAAGCGTCCCTGATCCGAAGGAACAGTGGTAAGCTCGCCGTCGGCGGGAACGTAGGTGAGATACGTAGTATTCCAACCGCCGCCGCTGTTGTCGTTTACACCGTCCCAATACATATAGATCATGTCGCCGTTTTTGAAGAAGCCGACTCCCTTAACGTGACCTTCTTCGATGATAGGCGTACAGGTACCGTTGGTCTTATCGACAATGTAAACGTGAGCCGCAGCCGAAACGATGAGCTTATTCACGTCTCCCGTAACGGGCTGAAGATCGTGTGCTCCGCCTTCGGGAAGCACTACGCTGAGTTCTTCATCCTTGGTAACGGTAACCGTACCGTCGTCGTTAAGAACCACCTTATATGCGGAAAGCAGATTATCACCTGCTGCCCAGAGAACCTCATAAGTAGGATCCCAGAGAACTCCGTGTGCGTCGTTGAAGTACATTTCATATATGCACTCGGAGGGATTCTCGCCGTGGAGATTGAAGAAGGTAAGCGTACATCCGGGCGCGGTAGCGTGACTGGGGGAGTTGGTGCCGCCCGTTACGATGATGCCGTTAGAAAGGATATCGATAGAGTGAGTGTTACCCGACGAATCCGTCGTTCTCCAGATAAGCTCCTTGGTGTCGTAAGATACCATTTCAGCGATCTTTCCTGCCGCGGTAAGAACTACGTCGCCGTAAGGAGCGTAGTTACGGAACTTGAAGCCGCTGATCGTGGTAGCGGTGGTCTTATACGTCCAAATAGGAGTATTCATATTGCCCGTCGCAATATCGTAAACCTCGATCTGGTTCTTACTCTGGTTAGCCATACCGACGAGAAGCTGCTTATCCTCTCTTGCCTCTTCGTTGAGATCGTAGAGAGACTTAAGAAGAGTAAGCTGTTTGTCGGAGAGCTGACCTACGTTACCTTCATCAAGAGCTATCTTGATGTAGGAGTAGAGAGATACGTTGTAGGTCTCTTCCTTATCGCCGCTTACTACCTTGATAGCGTCGGCAACGTGATACTTGCCCGCTACGGGAGTAACGTCGAAGTAGTAGATGTTAGTATTTGCTACGTTATTAAGCGTAAGCTCAGTGCCGTTAAGGTAAACCTTAGCGTTGTTCTCGATGATAAAATGATGACGGAGGAACATATTTCCGTTTGCGTCAAAGTCGATATTGAAGAGCTTGTATTCAGCACCTTCAATAACGTTGCCCGTAACGCCGTAATCGTCGAGATCGCCTGCCTGAGGTCCGACTACGGTAACGATCTTATCCTCGTAATCGGCGTTATCCTTGTTCAGATAGTTATCAAGCGCATTACCATTATTGGTTTCAGCGTTTTCAAGAGCAGTATTATCGTATCCGCACTTGTCGCAGACGTTGTCGTCACCGTAGGTACAAGCTTCTTCGGCTATATCCGTGTCGTCGCAGCAGATACGGTTAAATCTGTGAGTTCCCTTGCCCGTATTGACGTAAACGCCTTCCGAAGCATGGTTGTTCTTGTCTACATCACCGAAGGTCATCTTACAGTTAGTACAGGTCTCGGGAGTGTTACAGGTTGCAGTCGTACGGTTGGTATGAGTACACTCATAATCGCAGATAGCGCATACGCCGTCGTTCTTCGACCAGTCGTGTACTGCATAGCTGAGCTTTTCGTCACAACCGTGGTTACATGCGTACCAGTGACCGACCTCATCGGCAGTCCACTCGGTAGCGGGAGCGTGAGCGTTCTCGTCAAGAGGGATCACGACGTCGGTGTTGAACAGTACGGAGGTTGCATCTGCATTAGCGTAAAGCACGCCGCAGGAGCACTTCCAATGCTCCAGGTTGCCGGGTTTTCCGTTAACGCAGTCAGGAGCAGTATAAGGAACCTTGGTAAGAGTTTCAGCGGAGCAGGGGTGATCACTCTTGCAATTTACTTCGAGGTATTCTATTCTGGCACCGCAATAATCCGCGTCGTAGGAGTTTGCGTTCGCATTGACTCTGGTCATAAGGTAAATGGATTCGCCTGCCTCGAGGTGCACCGAGGTTTTAAGTGCAAAATCGAATGTAAGACCGTGTCTCGTTGTCGTAGCGGAGGGATTGTAGGTAGTACTTTCATTAAGTACTTCCATTTTGCTGTTCAAGAGCAGGAAATCGTTGGAGAATATTTTTCCGGTGTTAGCATTATAATCCCATTCCTTATAGAACTTGGCATCAAAGAGATACTCTCCTGCGATAGGCGCAGTAAACTCGATTACCGATGAGTAATCATAACCTGCGTTCATAGGAAGCATTCTGACTTTTTCGCCCGCGAGCCAGAAGAACTTACTCGTAGAAGCAGTAATGCCGGTTACAGTTGCCGCACCGTTTGCATAATTAAGATTATCGAGGAACTCTCCGGTTACATGGTTGTATCCTCTAAGAGTAAATGCGTTGTTGGTTCCGCATACAGCGCCCGTAAGGTCGGACGAGAACTCGTACGTTACGAAATCTTCCTCGTCAAGCTTCGCGATAACGAGCTCGTCTATACCTGCGCCACAAAGCTTATTATCCGCTTGGGCAAGAGTCATAGTTCCGTACGCATTAGCGGTAAAGTAAAGGACGTCGCCCTTTTTAAGCGCAACAAGGCCCTTGAGGGTTCCCTCAAAATCCTCGGTCAGCTCGGGAGCAGTAGCGTTGATCTCGACAGTGCCCTTCTTTACCTTGAATATAACCTGCTTTGTTCCGGATCCGTCCGCGTTATATCCGAGAGAGTGCACGACCTCCTTGTACGAATAAATACCGTCCTCAGGAGCAGTAAAGGCAACAGCCAATTCCGTAGCTTTGGTAGGCTTGCTGATGTCCTGGTTCGCATCGGAAAAATTGAAGGGGTTCACTCGAAGGTCAGAGCCTTCGCTCTTGTCATAGTAAAAGTGTTTGTAAGAAGCCCATGCGTTCTGTTTACTCCACTTTTCAGCGCTTGCACCGGCGACAATATTCGCTGCGCCCCAAGCGATCTGGTTCCATGCAGGCGCCCAAGCGGAGACGTTTCTAAAAGCGCCACCAGAATTGCCGAAATCACCGATTTGGAAAGGACCGTCGGTACCGTTTCCGGTGTAGAACGCACCGGGATCCATGATCCACTCGGTTTCATCGGCTTCCACTGCGTGTACGTCGATAATCGGACGGGAGATTATGAACGTCGACGCAACCATGAAACACGCGAGTAGAAATGAAAGTATGCGTTTTTTCATAAAATTTTCCTCCTTTAAGGTTTTTTAATTTTTCATTAAAAATTCTATAATATTCCGTTTTTTGCTCAAAGAATCCCCTTATTCTTCGATTGAAAAACAGAGTTATAGCGGAGAGTATACCTATTTTAGATTATACATTATTTAGCGCGAAGTTGTCAACCGTTTTGCCAAGCTTCGTTTTAGAATTTTCAGCTTATTATTTGGCAAAAATGACTATTTTGTCCCGTCAATTTGATAATTTCTCCCAAAATTTTCAGAACAAATGTTTGCTTTTGTATTGACAAAGAACATCTGTTCGTGTTATAATCAGCTTGACGAGGGGGGGGTGATAGCTTGATAAGAACTATCCTGCACTGTGACATGAACAATTTTTTCGCGTCCGTCGAGTGTCGTAAGGACCCTCGGCTTTTTTCGCTGCCTCTCGCCGTCTGCGGAAGTATTGAGGAGCGCCACGGCATCGTTCTTGCCAAAAATTACGTTGCGAAAAAATACGGCATCGTAACAGGCGAGCCGGTCGTTCGTGCGAAGCAGAAATGCCCCGATCTCATAATCGCCGAGCCGCATTACGACGAGTATATGTATTTTTCGCGCTTAGCGAAGGAGATATATCTTTCATATACCGACCTCGTTGAGCCGTTCGGCGCCGACGAATGTTGGCTCGACGTGACGGGAAGCCGCGCCCTTTTCGGCGACGGAGAGACCATTGCAAACACCCTGCGCGAGCGCATAAAAAATGAGCTTGGGCTTACCATTTCGGTCGGAGTTTCCTTCAACAAAATGTTCGCAAAGCTCGGCTCGGATATGAAAAAGCCCGACGCTGTGACCGTCATTCCCTATGAATCGTTCAGGGAAAAGATATGGCATCTGCCCGCCTCCGACCTTATGGGCGTCGGTCCTGCGACGTGCGCAACGCTTGCGCGGTTCGGCATTCACACTATTGGTCAGATTGCAAACGCCTATCCGCCGATGCTGAAAAGCGCGCTCGGAAAAAACGGGCTTTCGCTTATCGAAACCGCGAATGGCAGGGACGTCTCGCCCGTCGTTTCCGAGGAAAACGCCGAGCCGATAAAGAGCATGAGTCACGGCACGACGACCGCCCGCGATCTCACGACTCGTGAGGAGATAAAGGCCGTTATGCTCGCCCTTTGCGAGGAGCTTGGGCATCGGCTTCTTGCGCTGAAGAGAAAGGCGTGCTCGGTCAGCGTTGCGCTCCGTGACTGCAACCTGCAGACGTGTCAGTATCAGTGTCACCTCGATATGCCGACAGACAGCTATTCGGTGATCGCCAAGCGCGCCTTTGCGCTCACGCTCGAAAAGCATCATTTTTCCGCGCCGCTTCGCTCTGTCACTGTCGGCGTGAACCACTTGATCCCGTCATCCTCTCCCTGCCAGATCGACCTCTTTACCGATCCATCCGATACCGTTCGGCGCGAAACGCTCGATTCAGTTATGGATAGGATCAATGTCCGTTTCGGCAGGGACAAGATCAGATATGGGCTTCTTTATTCATCTTCCCTTTCCGACGTCAGCGAGGGCTTCGGATTCGGAAAGATAAACAATATGATGGCGGCGACGTGACGGGAAGGCGAGGGGGCGCGGCAAAGCTTCGGAATGTTGCTATGGCTCCCTCCGGGAGGGAGCTGTCACCGAAGGTGACTGAAGGAGCACGCGCGGGAACGATGTTACTTTTCTTTGGAACGGCGGGAGCAAGCCCCCGCCCTACACGGCGGCGTTGCCGCCTACACCTCATCCGTCAACCTGCGGTTGACACCTTCCCCCGCTGGGGAAGGTAGACAACGTGGCAAAGCTTTTCGTCGCCTTTGCAGGAAACGACGCTTCGTCTCAAGCAAAATCACCAGTTAAAACATAAAAACCGATACGGCTAACCGTATCGGTTTAATTTATTTATGGTCGGCAAGAGCCATTATTTCTTCCTCCGTCATTTCTGAAAGAAGAAAACGGGCTCCGTCGAATCTGCAGATTTTTTCCTTTGGTATAAGCTCCAGAAACTCGGAATATTCAACATCGCAAACGACCTTTCCGTCGGCAGCGATAATTACCGACCACTTTTTGCATTCGATCGGTCTTCCCGTTGAATAATCAATAGCTCCAAGCGGAACGGTAGGTTTGTTCGGAAAAATGGCAACGAGATCGCTCATCAGCATATATTTTCCGCATATTCCGCCTTCTTCATAATAAAAACGAGGGCTTTCGAAGCACGCATCAACGGTCTGATTTTTATGCAACCACCACGCGTAATATTCGGGGTCGCCCAAGAAGCGTCTTGCTTCCTCCATCCCCATAGTGAGAGGCCACATAGCGGAATATAGCACAAGGTCCCCGTGCTCCCCGTTAATAACACCGGAGGAAATTTGATTCAGTATGTCGTTATTGACCTCGACCCTCCGTTCAAGATCGGAAAGAAAATCGGACAAGCTCACTTTACTGCCGTCGACAGTCAAGCTTCCGCCCCAGTGATTCACCATTCTTTCGACAGCGGAATAAAAATCCTTTATTTCATATTTCGTCGACGGTATCGGAAGCCGAAGCGCGATCTCCTTCGTTTCGTCGGGCTTCCAGCTCACGCTGAATCCCCTTCCGACACAGTATGGATTATACGCAATGAATTCTCCGCCGCCCAGCTTACCCGTTTCAAGCCGTTCTCCTTCGTAGATCCCGTATTGCAGATCGTCACCCAAAATTACCCTGAGGGGCATGCTTTTGTTGCCAAACAGTTTTTGCTTTATTATTACGTCAATAGCCATATGGATACCTCCACGGATCAGTTTTAACGAAGGCGTATAAGCGATAATATCGGTTTTAATTATTCGTGAAATTCTATCGGAAGCCCGTCGGGGTCCTTTACGAAGAAAAGGCGGTAGGGCGTTCCGGGATGGAGGCGGATCTCTTCCGGCTCGTAGCCGAGCGCTCTTACTCTTTCATGCTCCTTTTCAAGCTCCGTCGCATGGAAGCAAAGGTGACGAAGTCCCATCGCCTCGGGATCGCTTACTCTCGGCGGACACGTCGGATCAATGAAAATTTCAAGCATTATCCCGTGTGCGCACATAAATATCATTCTGTCGTTCGGTCTTACGACCTCGCTCTCAATTTCAAAGCCGAGAACGTCGCGGTAAAACGCGACAGTGCGCTCACGCTCCGATGCGTTTATCGCTATATGATGCTGTCCTTTTATCATTTTCGATCCTCTTTACTTGTTATTCAAATCGGTTTTGATCTGCGTCGTGCTTATTTCCGGCGTTCTCGGCAGATATACCACCTCGACGCCCTCTTCCTTAAGAAAGTCGAACTTGCCTTCCCAGTCGTCTCCCATAACGAAGGTATCAATATGATACTCGTGTACGTCCGTCTTCTTCTGCTCCCAGCAGGTCTCGGGAATTACGAGGTCAACGTAGCGTATCGCTTCGACGAGCGTTTTTCTTTGCTCGTACGAGAAATAGCACTTTTTGCGCTTCTCGTTCCAGTTGAATTCGTCCGTCGAGACGACCACTATCAGGTAATCTCCAAGCGCCTTTGCACGCTTTAGCAGATTTATGTGACCGTAGTGAAGCAGGTCAAAGGTTCCGTATGTTATTACTCGTTTCATTTTGTCACTCCGTTTGAAGCCAGCTTGTCCTTTATAAAGTCAACTATCAGCTTGCTCGATTCGCGCGCCTCAATGCCGTAAGCGGCTGTGAGCGCACGCCTTTTTTCAAGATATTCGTCATCGCCCGACGCGACCTTTCTTATAAAGTCGGTCATCTCGTCGCAGTTATCGATCAGATGCCCCGGCAACGACTTGCGAACATCGTCGTACCAAAGCCCCCATTCTGCTCCGTATTCCTCGGCATCCTCGAAGTTCAGCCCTATCGGGCGTTCGGTCAGAAGATAATCGTAATAGACCGACGAGTAGTCGGTTATAAGTGCCGAGGATAGGGAAAGAAATTCGTACAGATTCATGCCGACCGAGCTTAAATATGCGTCGTCAGCTATTCCAATATTGCCGTCGCCCTCGACCTTGAAGACCGAGAGGTCCTGCGCGGGATGAGGACGGATAAAGAGCTTTATTCCGCATTCGTTCAGACACTTCTTCAGCGTCTCAAGCTCGGACTGCGACTTTATCGCGGGAACTCCGAGCGGAAATTTATTTTCCATTCGGACTTCCTTTTTTATATTGTGCTGTCTGAAGGTCGGCATCCATACAATATAGCGTTCCGGCGCCGTCTTACCGCCGACAAGAACCTCGTTACGAGGAAATCCGAGAGGAATCAGAGGACTGCTTATAACAGTGCCGTAACGCGCGTGAAATCCCTCTCCCATCGTCAGATATCCGTCGCATTCGCCGACGGTCCTAAGATAATTCAGCACCTTTTTGATGCCCATTCCGTGTCCGAGATGAACGCGCACCTGAGCGTATTTCGTCTTCTGAACGCATCGGTTACAGTCGATTATAACCGCCGCCGAATACTCATAATACACGCGTCTGATCTTCTTGAGCATAGATTCCCCGACATTATCGACGCATGTGATCCTCGCTCCGCAAAGCTCCTTGCGACGTTTCTCATAGTCGGCTACGAACCAGACGAGCTTATACCCGTCAAACGCTCCGTTTTCGACTATGTACTTGAATAGCCAATATGTGTTGTCCGAAAAATCCGGGTTCGATTCAAAAATTATCAGCTTGCGTATCGGAGTAAGCGCCTTTAATATTCTTTTAAGGAAAAGACGTAGTTTGTTGATCATGAAAGTCAAAGTGTTAACTTAATATTTTCTCCACACCATTTTATTTACAACGCCGGTGTAGGACTGTATTATTTTTACGACCTTTGTAGATACATTTTCGTCGGTATAGGTCGGAACTGGAGTTCCGTTATCGGCGTTTTCGTTCATCGAAACGGCGGTATCGACTGCCTGGAGCAGTCCGTTTTCGTCGATTCCCGCGAGGATAAAGCACGCCTTATCGAGCGCCTCGGGGCGCTCGGTCGAGGTTCTTATGCAGACCGCCGGGAAGGGATGTCCGACGCTCGTGAAGAAGCTCGATTCCTCGGGAAGCGTTCCGCTGTCCGAAACGACCGCAAATGCGTTCATCTGCAGACAATTGTAGTCGTGGAAGCCGAGCGGCTGATTCATTCTTACGCGGCTGTCGAGCTTGAAGCCGCTTGCCTCAAGACGCTTTTTGGAGCGCGGATGGCAGGAATAAAGTATCGGCATATCGTACTTTTCAGCCAGCTTATTTATTGCCGTAAATAGACTTACGAAGTTCTTTTCGGTATCTATATTTTCCTCTCTGTGTGCCGAAAGAAGAATATACTTGCCCTTTTCAAGACCGAGGCGCTCATGAACGTCGCTCTTTTCGATCTCGGCAAGATTCTCATGAAGCACCTCTGCCATAGGCGAACCTGTTACGTAGGTTCTTTCCTTAGGCAGTCCACACTCGTGCAGATAGGTTCTCGCCTGCTCGCTGTATGCGAGGTTTACGTCGGAAATTATATCAACTATACGGCGGTTCGTTTCCTCGGGAAGGCACTCGTCCTTACATCTGTTGCCTGCCTCCATATGGAATATCGGTATATGCAGACGCTTCGCCGCGATAGCGGAAAGGCAGGAGTTCGTATCACCGAGAATGAGAAGCGCGTCGGGCTTTATCTCGTTCATCAGCTTATACGAGCAATTTATGATATTTCCGACAGTCGCGCCGAGGTCGTCACCGACCGCGTCCATATACACCTCGGGATCGGCAAGCTTTAAGTCCTTAAAGAACACGCCGTTCAAGTTATAATCGTAATTCTGTCCCGTATGCGCAAGGATCGTATCGAAATACTTTCGGCACTTATTTATCACCGCCGCAAGACGGATTATCTCGGGACGCGTGCCGACGATAATAAGCAGCTTTAGTTTGCCATTGTTCTTGAATTTTACGTCAGAATAATCAAGCTTTATATCCATTATTCAACCACCTCAAAAAACGTATCGGGACAGCTCACGTCAAACTGCTCGTTTGCCCATATTACCGTGACAAGATCGTCCGTATCCGAAAGATTTATTATGTTATGAGTATACCCGGGAAGCATATGCACCGCCTCGATCTTATCGCCCGAGACCTCGAAGTTCAGCACCTCGTCAGTGCCTATCTTTCTCTGCTGTATCAGCCCCTTGCCCGACACGACTATGAAAAATTCCCATTTCGTGTTGTGCCAATGCTGACCCTTAGTTATTCCCGGCTTCGAGATATTCACCGAGATCTGTCCGCATTTTTCGGTCTTGAGAAGCTCGGTAAAGGAACCGCGGTCGTCGCAATTCATCTTCAGAGGAAACGACACCTTTTCCTTCGGCAGATAGCTGAGATAAGTGCTGTACAGCTTTTTTGCAAAGGAATTTTCAGGTATCTCCGGCATAATAAGCGTGCGGCTCTGATCCTTGAAGCAGTAAAGCAGATCGACTATCTCTCCGAGCGTAACTCTGTGCGTTATCGGCGCGGCGCAATATTCGCCGTCTCCAAGGACGGTCTTTATACCGTCGAAGGTACAATGATGCTCCTTGCCCTCAAGCGCGTCGAGCATCTCGGTCACGAGGTCGTCAATATACAGAAGCTCAAGCTCCACCGAACGGTCGTTCACCGTGATCGGCAAGTCGTTCGCTATATTATTACAGAAGGTTGCAACTGCCGAATTGTAATTCGGACGGCACCATTTTCCAAAAAGATTCGGGAATCTGTAAACGAGCACCTTAGCGCCCGTTTTTCTTCCGTACTGAAAGACTAGCTCCTCGCCTGCCTTCTTGCTCCTTCCGTAGTCGCCATCGTAGCGGCCGATGCAGGTCGCCTGGATCGACGACGAGATCATAACAGGGCAGGTGTTCCCCTGCGCCTTTAAGGTGTCGAGCAAGGTCGACGCGAAGCCGAAATTGCCCTTCATAAACTCGTCCGTGTTCTGCGGACGGTTTACCCCCGCGAGATTAAAAACAAAATCGCACTCGGCGCAGTATTCAGTTAAAAGCTTCGGATCTGTGTCGATATCGTATTCAAATATCTCATCGATCTTCAAGCTCGGTCTTGTTCGGTCCTTGCCGTCGCGCAAATTTCTAAGCGACGCGCAAAGATTCTTGCCGACAAATCCGCCGGCGCCGGTTACGAGAATTTTCATTTATTTTGCGTCCTTCTTCAGCTCTTCCTGAATGTAAGCAAGCACGGCGATCTTCGCCTTCGTCTGCTCGACGTTCAGAAGCTCTGTATTATTAGAGTTGAACTCGGTGAGCTTGTTTCTCTCCTTGTCACCCTCGCTAAAGTATTTGTCGTAATTGAGTCCGCGCTTGTCGCATGGAACACGGTAGAAGTTGCCCATGTCGATCGCGTGCGCGCATTCCTCGTTCGTGAGAAGCGTCTCGTACATCTTTTCGCCGTGGCGGATTCCGATGACCTTGATATTCTCCTTGTCGCCGCCGAAAAGCTCGCAGACCGCTTCCGCCTGCGTCTGGATCGTGCATGCGGGCGCCTTCTGAACCAGAATGTCGCCGCTTTCGCCGTGCTCAAACGCGAAGAGCACGAGGTCGACCGCCTCGTCGAGCGACATGATGAATCTCGTCATCGTCGGCTCGGTAATCGTTATCGGGTTGCCTGCGCGTATCTGGTCTATCCACAAAGGAATTACCGAGCCGCGCGAGCACATTACGTTTCCGTAACGCGTGCAGCAGATCTTCGTTTCCTTTGTCGTGCGCGACTTCGCAACGATGACCTTTTCCATCATCGCCTTCGAGGTTCCCATAGCGTTTACCGGGTACGCCGCCTTGTCCGTCGATAGACAAACAACGTTCTTTACCCCCGCCTCGATCGCCGCAGTCAGCACGTTTTCGGTGCCAAGCACGTTCGTCTTCACCGCCTCGATCGGGAAAAACTCGCAGGACGGGACCTGCTTGAGCGCCGCTGCGTGGAAAATGTAATCGACGCCGTGCATCGCGTTCTTGACGGAAGCGAGATCGCGCACGTCTCCGATGTAAAAGCTTATTTTTTCAGCATATTCCGGCATCTTCGCCTGGAATTCGTGCCTCATATCGTCCTGCTTCTTCTCGTCGCGCGAGAAAATGCGGATCTCACCGATGTCGGTCTTCAAAAAGCGGTTAAGCACCGCGTTTCCGAACGACCCCGTTCCGCCGGTTATAAGCAGGGTTTTGTTTGTGAAAAGTCCCATTATCAGCCCTCCAGAATATCAGCAATTCTCTTGCAGGCAAAGCCATCTCCGTAGGGATTGCTCGCCTTTGACATTGCGTCGTATGCCGATCTATCATCAAGCAAGAGCTTGAAATTTTCATAAATAACCTGTTCGTCAGTTCCGACAAGCTTAAGCGTTCCTGCCTTTATGCCCTCGGGGCGCTCCGTCGTATCTCTCATAACAAGAACCGGCTTGCCGAGCGAAGGAGCTTCCTCCTGTATACCGCCGCTATCGGTCAATATCATATAGCTGCGTGCAAGGAAGTTGTGAAAATCGAGAACCTCAAGCGGCTCGATTATGTGTATGCGGTCACAGCCGCCGAGCTCCTCGTCTGCCGCCTTGCGGACAACGGGGTTCATGTGTATCGGATAGATTGCCTTGACGTCAGGATTTTCGTCCATTACGCGACGGATCGCGCGGAACATATTGTGCATTGGCTCACCGAGGTTTTCACGTCGATGCGCCGTGATCATAATAAGTCGGCTGTCCGACGCCCATTCTAGCTCGGGATGTGTATAATCTTCGCGGACAGTTGTCTTAAGGGCATCTATTGCCGTATTACCCGTAATATAGATGCTGTTTTCATCCTTGCCTTCTCTGACGAGATTTGCTTTCGAAAGCTCCGTCGGCGCAAAATTATATTTCGAAATTATCGACACCGCCTGACGGTTGAACTCCTCAGGATACGGGCTATAAATATTGTAGGTGCGCAGTCCCGCCTCGACATGACCGATCGCTATCTGCTTATAGAAGCAAGCGAGCGCGGTAACAAACGTGGTAGATGTGTCGCCGTGTACAAGCACAACGTCGGGCTTGACCTCGTCAAGCACTTCTCCGATCTTATTGAGTATATTCGTCGTTATATCAAACAGCGTCTGTCCCGCTTTCATTATCGAAAGATCGTAATCGGGCACAACCTTGAAGGTATCAAGAACCATATCGAGCATCTGGCGATGCTGACCGGTTACGCAAACGACTGTTTTTATACCCTCTCTCGTTTTAAGTTCGTTTACGAGGGGACACATTTTTATTGCTTCCGGTCTTGTACCGAAGACGAGCATTACTGTTTTCATATTATTTTCCTTTTTTTGAAGATTTTAAGATACTGGCAATTACGTTTACGCATTTATCCTTAATATAAATAAACTCTTTATTTTTTGTCACAAGCGATAGCGTCACGTACACAACAATACCAACAACTATTTGCAACATCAATGTAAGTGCATTGCCCAAGGGAAGAAGCTGCACAGCATACGCGCAAATAAACATGATAACCGCCATGCCTACATTGGGCATAATATCAGCCATTTGCTCCTTAACACTATACTTCAACAATTTTGATGTTGGATATGCGTTAACGACAACGAAGAACGTTGCGGTTAAAGCCATAGCCGCCACGATTGCCTCCACGCTTATCCACATAACAATAACTAACACCACAAGCTCTATAGCTTTTTTCACCAATTCCAAGCGCAAGTACACATCGCCTCTTCCTATTGCTTTTATTGCTTGCATATTTGCACCATGTATGGGTTGAAACAAGTGCATCACGCATATCATTTGCAAGAACGGAACACAGGGAAGCCATTTGTCTGTCAAGACTAAGCTCACAAATGGCGTTGCAACCGCAGCAAAGCCAAGCATGACAGGAGCCATTACATAAGAAGAAAAGCGAACTGAATTTTTTATCGTCCGTTTCACACTGGAAATGTCATTTTGCTCATTTGCCATTTTGGGGTATAGCACAGCTCCAATAGAAACGGTAATATTTGTCATAATCAAATCAGGGAAGCGCTTGCCCTTATCATAATACGCCAAATCCGCCGATGAGTACAACTTGCCGATTATCAATGCACGAGCTTCTTGATATCCGGTACACAAAAGATTCACGCCCAAAACTCGTGCGCCAAATGGAAATAGTCTGCGCAGCGATTCAAAAGAAAAAAGCAGTCGCGGCATTTTTTTCAATGTCAAGATAAGCACAAATGTGCTGATAAGCGTGCTTGACAAATATTGTGCGACCAAAGCCCATACACCAAATCCGCTATATGCCATCGCAACGCCAATAATTCCTGATATAATAGTTCCGCTCAGTGTCGACAAGAAAAATTTACGGAACATCATTTTCTTTGAAACATATGCCTGCTGAATGGAATTAACGGCGGCGAGCGGTATTCTCAATGACAATACGCGCAAAGCGGGGACAAGGATACCATAACCATAACCGCAAAATTTTGCTATACAAGGTGCAGCAAAAAACAAGAGTACGTATAATGCGGCAGAAAACGCCAAATTAAAGTACAAAACAGAACAGTAATCCAAAGCACTCGCATCTTTTTTTTGTATCAACGCGCTCCCAAAGCCGTCACTAACAAACACGTTTGCAATGGTGATAAAAACCATAACAATAGCAACCACGCCATAATCTTCGGGGGATAGTAAACGCGCTAATACAATAGACACAACAAGGGAAACAAATTGCGCAGATATTCTCTCGGCAAATTTCCAAAACAAATTATTGAGTAGGCCGTTTTTTTGCAAAACCACACCCCCTTTTGCGTATTTAAGTAGTAATTCAGATTCAAAGCAACACCGAGCGTAACGCCCAACAATTTGAACCGTCTCTAACCCCAAGCTGCCGATCTATTCCAACAGCCATTGGAAGCGGAATCACAGACGATACGTTCCCGGCAGATCGCAACATTTGCGCGTATCGAACACGATCTTGCCCTGAAGCTTGTCCATATTCTCCTTGAGGTGATTATGGTTAACCATAATTACAACAAGGTCTGTGTCCTCAAGGAACTTTTCGAAATCGTGATACTGATTCGGGACGATGTCCTTTTCAAAGAAAGGATCGTACGACTTTATTGGAGGCGCCAAATGTCTTTCCTGGCTTTCGAGAAGCTGAATAGTCGGCGATTCACGGGGGTCGTCAACGTTTTCCTTATAGGAAAGTCCGTAAAGACCGACTCTTGAGATATCGGTGATTCCGTTTTCCTTCATTATCTCGTATATACGGTTGAGAACGAAATCAGGCATACCGTCATTCGTCTTCATCGACTCATCAATGACCTTCGCGAGACTCGGATAGTCACCAACCAAAAACCAAGGGTCAACCGATATGCAATGTCCGCCAACGCCGGGTCCGGGCTGAAGAATATTTACTCTCGGGTGCATATTGCATATCTTTATGATCTCGTAAACATCCATATTATCATGACGGCAGATCTTCGCGAGTTCGTTTGCAAATGCGATATTTACCGCGCGGAAGGTGTTTTCAACAACCTTTGTCATCTCCGCCGTTCTGATGTCGGTAACAACGATCTCACCCTCGCAGAAGGAAGCGTAAAGTGCCTTGATCTTCTCGCCGACTGCCTTGTCGTCTGCACCAATGGTGCGGTTATTGTGAAGAAGCTCATACACCATATTTCCGGGAATAATGCGCTCCGGCGCGTGAACGAGGTTGATGTCTTTACCAATAACAAAGCCGTTCTCCTCAATAACAGGACGAACGTACTTGTCAATAGTTCCGGGGGATACCGTAGATTCAATTACAACGGTCGCGCCCTTAGGGCAAACGCCCATGATAGTTTTAACGGCAGATACGACGTAACAAGCATCAACCTTTTTGCTGAACTTATCGTAAGGGGTCGGCACCGATACGATATAGGTGTCCGTCACCTGATATTCAGTTGTAAATTTGATACCCGACTTTACCGCCGCATCAAACAGCTCGTCAAGACCGTCCTCCTTAAAGGTTGTCTTTCCTGCGTTCAGCGTTGCAACAAGCTCCTTGTTGTAATCAGTTCCAACAACCTCTACTCCGTGCGACGCCATCATCAGCGCTGTCGGAAGACCTATATATCCAAGTCCTATTACGTTAATCATTCTATATTCCTCACAATTGTTATTTCGATTTCAAACGGCGTTTAGTCAATTCGTTCCGAATTAAAAGAATCAACCAACGCCTCAACGCCATCATGCTATTTGATGGCAAACGCTATTTTGTTAACTTAAAATCGTTTAACAAATTCCACCCAGCTTTTTGCCCATACGTCTTGCGAAAAGCTATGTTCAACAGTCTCTCGCGCTTTAGAAGCAAGGCGTTTTGACTTGTCCGGATTTTCAATTAAGCTGCACATAGCGTCATATAACTGTTGTTCATTGCCCGCATCCACTATAAGGCCGTTGTATCCGTTCAAAACAATATTTGTCATTCCGCCAACGTTCGTGCATATCACTGCGCAATTTGACGCCATTGCCTCAAGCAGAGACAGAGATGTACCTTCCGAACCAACGGTGGGAATGACCGCAATGTGCTTGTCCGCATGTATTTTCAAGCTATCTTCGCTTGCATACTTGGTAAACAATACATTGTTGTATGCACGCAGCTTTTCTTTCATCCACGTTTCGTCCGGACCGCTTCCCGCAATCGTTATATGTATATTTGAGTATTTGTCCAATAGCATTTTAGCTACATTAGCAAACACTTTAGTCCCTCTGTATTCATATAGTCTTCTTGCAAAAATAATGCTTGTTATGCCATCGCTTTTGTTGCACTCAAGAGACAGGGCGGTATAGTTGGGTATCACGCTGATTTCGTTTTCCACAACATCCACCTGCGTCCTATACCAATTAAGAAAATTATAGTCTACGCAAATAAGACCATCTACTTTTTTTATTCTGTTTATTAATGATTCAGAATGATGTACCCTGGCGACAATTCTTTTAAGATTCCAGCGTTTTTTCTTCTTCGGAATATCCCAAAAAATTCCATGTTGTATAGCAACACTTTTCGTTAGTACTTTGCGTGGTATCATTATATCCGTAGCAAAAATTGTTAACGTCTCATCAACGTTCTTTGCTGTGCGGATAGAACGATTGTAGATTTCCTGGTATCTCTTCTTGGGACTTTTTTTGTTCACGCAAAATCCAATTACTTGGCTATTATCCGACAGATCACAAACAAAATCCGCTTTTGAAAACTGAATAACTCGAACGACCAAACCGGCGTTTTCAAACACCTTAACAAGATCGGTTATATATGTCTGCACACCACCTATGGTCCTATTCATGTTTTCATCTAAATACCCATGATATATTATATCCACATACTTAACCACGGTTTTGTCCTCCAACTCTGTTGTTGATTCGCGTGAGCAAAACAGCTCAAAACATTCACCACGGCGCTTTCTCAGCGCCCCACTTGACTTCGTTTTTCGCCACTTGAATCACCTTGCTTTGTTTTTCATTTATTTAAAACAAATTTAATCGCATCCAAAAATCCGTTCGCCATATGATCAACGGTTCTGTTTTCATCGTAGTGCTTCTTAGCGTTTTCACCCATAGAAATATAACGTTCGGGGGTTTGAGCGCACTCCTTAATGACGTTCGTTATCTCATCAAATGAGTCGAGTAAAATGCCGCTTACGCCATTTTCGATATTCAATCTTTCTCCGCCCGTGATTGCGTCCTTGTGGGTAACAAAAGGAACGCCATATCCGAAAGACTTGAGAACCGAAAGCCCCGCTTGATCGGGCGAAATGCATACGATAGCGCGCGAAAAGTATTCCGAAAGCAACTTTTCATCATATATTGCTCCGGGCAACAGGATCTGATTTTCAAGTCCCTTTTCCGCAACCCATTTTCTAGCCGGCTCTGCGTCATCGCCATCGCCGATAATAACCATTTGAGGCAAGTCTTCGCATTCAGAATATGCCTTTTGATAACACTCCAGCAATTCGAATATTTTTTTTGCTCTATACAACGAACCGACAAACAAAATCGTGTTTCGCTCGCATTCCGTGATAGGCAACACTCTTACTGTATTATTCGCCACAAAAAGCTTTTCTGCATGAACTCCCATTTTTGAATACTTTTCAACGGGATACGATGAATAGAAGAGCGCCGCATCTGCACGATCAATAATGTGTTTTAATTTTTCAGCCGTTTTGGGAATCGAATCAAATCTCGTATTGTATCCCGCAGCAACTCCTATGCCCCAGAATATTACTTTGGTTTTTCCTCTTAATCCGCACAACAAATGAGTGGAAAGATATGAGCGATTAAGCATCATAATCGTAACATCGAATTTTCTCGATAAACGGACAATGCTTTTTTTGTGGACCGTAAGCTTTTTCAAAACTGTGAACACTTCGATCTTTTTAGTTTCAAACTCCGCGTCCGACGGCACGTCACCCTTATCATAAACAACAGTCAGATCGACGTGTTTAGCCAACGCATTAAATATTGGAACTCTATAATGAGGAATTACGGACTGTATTATAAGAACCTTCTTTTTTTGCATTTTTCACTTCCCCTTGCAAATTGAATCGAACAAATCAACATATCTGTTGAAGCATTTTGTGTTGTCGAAATCTTTCGATCTTTGCAAACAAGCATTTTGGGGAAAAACATCGTCTTGCGTTATACGGATTATTTCGCGCTCCATAGCATCAACATCGTTACATTCAACAACAAATCCGGTCATGCGGTCCGGTATTTCCGGACTTCCACCGGTATTAAAAGTGAGAACGGGCGTGCCACAAGAAATTGATTCCATATTCACGGTGGGATAATTCTCTTCTCGCGTCGGGTTCACAAGAAGATCCGCCGCAGAATACGTTTCCGCCAGTTCAATTTGATCTGCGGTACGATGAATCGAAACAATATTGCTCGGCAATTGAGCATCAGTATTTTCATCTGTTCCAACAAGGACAATTTGGTATAGAGCGGGGTCAAGACGCTTTGAAAGTTCGACAAAAACATCAAGCCCCTTTCTGTATCCCCAGCCAAACGCAACTCCAAGCAAAATATATTTAGCTTTTATATTATGCTTTTTTCTAAACTCAGTATCGCGCGGTTTAAACACCGACAAATCTATTCCATTGTTAATTACCAAAACATCACGATCTTTAAAAAAAGATTCTTTTGCCAAATCCGCCAACCATTCAGACGGTGTAACAATCGTTAAGTCAGGAATATCAGAAAACCATTTTTTCTTTTTGCGATACATCGTCTTCGACGTATCAAAATACATTTTTGGATATACTTTCGGTTGCGGACACTTTTTGCATTCAGTTTTCCACTTTTCGCAACCGCTTATCGTGAAATACGGACAATGGCCCGTAAATGCCCAACAGTCATGAAGCGTCCAAACGACCTTGACACCGGATTTCTTTATATATTTGAACAGTACCGGCAAATTCACGCAGAAGGCGTGCAAATTGTGTAAATGTATGATATCGGGAGAAAACTTTTTCAGGCGCTTCACGAGTTGGCGAGTACCAAACCACGACAACATACCGTTTGCTCCAAACAATGATCCGGCACAACGATGAATCAATTGCTCAAAACGGCTTCCCCACCAAAAATGATCGGGAATGTTTTCGGGTTTATTCTTTTTGCCATTGGTAAAAAGAATCGGCGAGTATGTTTGCACAGTGTATCCTGCAGCTCGCGCGGTTTCGGCAATTTGAAGCATGATCTTTCCTGTGCTTCCCGATGTTACCATGTTTATCTCTGCGATTTTCATTTTTATCCTTAGAAATAAGATATTTTACGAAATATAATTGTACCGCATTAAAATGCGAGCAAACACTGCCGCATCGTTCAAAACTCTCGTTCTCTTCTCAGTTTAGCCGAACCGTATAGAATTACAATGATAACCCAAAACTCTTTTAGAGTCCAAAAGCTTCCTGAGAACATCAACTGAATAAATCCGCAGGGAACCAAGCACCAGAGCACTCGAGTAATCGCTGCATCACGTTTTGAAAATAGACTCTTAAAAAGATTATATATCAAAACAATGATGATAATCGGACCAATGAACAAACCAAAGTCGCAAATCAGTTCAAGGAACAGATTATGAAGGTAGGTTGCTCCTCCCGCGCGGCCAAAGGCATAAGTAATATATCGGTCGCCGAACGCTCCGTATCCGAAGGGATTGTGTTTTATTGCCTCCACAAACATACTTGAAAGCTCGGATCTACTCCTGTCTTCAAGCAGCGATCCTTCTATAAGTCTTTCAAGGAAGCGAGACTCAATACCGATGCTATCCAGAAGGGCATCTATCCCAAACACAATGTTGTCATAAAACAACAGCGTAATTATCAATACTACTATCGATATTCCAAGCACCGTAATTCTTGTGCCGTTATTTGTTGTGGGATTAAAGAACACGACTCTCAATACGATGTATATCAGGAATGCCAGAACGGCGCCTCGCGCTCCGCACATAAACATTGAGATGAATCCCAAAATGCCGCAGATTAAATAACGCTTCTTTTTTTCAAGAAAAAATCCCTCAAAACAAACACATATAGACGTAAGTATCGCATAAGAGAAAACCATGTATTGCAGCGTCTCACCCGCGACGAAAACGCATTGCCACAAGGTGATCACTCCAAGGATAACGGTGAGCACCGACCACTTCAGCATACCGGCAAACAGTTTTCCGTAATCTTGGATAGAGCTTGCAATAAACATCATCGGGATGCAAAAGAACGTAGTTACGTTTATCGGGTTATATATCAGGTCGATCGGATCGCCGTATATATCCGGACGTATCTCGGGATAGATAATATATGATACCAGCATCAGCACCAACAATAAACCGGAAAATAACAGAAGCTTATTGTTGTTGATACAATTTCGCAGAAATCCCCAAAGACTCAAGATCAGCATAAAAACATATACTGTTTCGGTAAGTCCCGTAGTATTCATACCCATGCCCAGCTGCAGAATACTGTTAATGAAATTATTAATGCTTGGCAAAAAGATCAACGCACAAAGCGCAAAAATCTCAAACGTATTTCTTTCATCTTTTCTGTGAAGATATATACGCATCGTAACATCCCCCTGTGGATTCTCAATACAAGAAGCTGTGTTTTACGCAAATGGATCTGCCATAAACAAAGCTTTTATTTTTCTTCGTAATCATTCTTCGCAAATCACAGCTTTTATAGTTTCAAGCGCGCATTTGCTTCCATGATTCTTTATTGACAAAGCCCTAGCGTTGTCAACGATCTCACTATATCGTTTCGTATCATTTATAATTACCTTCAAGCGATCGCTCAAGTTGTGATCGTCGAAAATACAAAACGCAGCTTGGTTATCTGCCAGATATTTGATCGACGCAATCTCCTCGGGGCCATACGCGATAAGGCACGTGCCGCTTGCCAAGGAATCTGCGATTTTTGTCGACACAGAATACGCAACCGCCTTGCGTGATTCTCCATCAAAAGATTCTGTATGTATCAAAAACATGCTCTCGGCCATTACGTTTTTGACTTCATCAGAAGAAATCTCGCCGTGGAAGTTGATTCCGTTTTCCGGCTTAAGATCCCTTAAAATTTCGGGGCGTTTTTCAGAAGAATAGACATCAATACACGCACATGGAACTTCGCTTTCAATGCTTCTCAGCGCTCTGCCCAAGGAAATGAGCTGCTTATGTCTGTTGTACCCAACGTTACCTATATACGAAATTGCCCCTGTTTTCTTTTCGCAGGAAAGCGGTCCTTCAAACGACGCGGCGGTGTGCAACGTATGACACGGGACGCCAAACATCTTGAAATAATCCTCTTTCATTTTCTCGCATATAGTAAACATTCCCGCGCTTGCGGAAACGGTTTTCTTTACCTGCTTCATGAAAGCTTTATGAGTCAATCTGCCGCCAAATCTCGACTCATTTTTATTGTTTATATAGTAATCGTCCATGCAACATACGTAAAGCGGTATGTTTTTCATCTTTGCGATCTTACGCGCAACGATGTACATAAACGCATAATCTCCCGATGCAAAAAACACGGCATCGGGGTTAAACTCGTCGATCCATTTACGAAGCTTTTTGGTGTTCCACCTACCAAGTCGCCAAATTAGGTTGCGCGCAAAATATATAAAAGGTGTTCTTTTTCTTGCTTTTTGGTATATGGCTGCCGAAAGCCCCTCGTCAGTTCTTGAGGAAACTCTGTCTTTTTGAATATCGCTTTTTCCGAAACGGGATCCACTGCGACGAGTGAATACCGATTTTACCATTTCCTTGTCCGTTACTCGATAGTAGTTCACGCAACAGCTATCGTCCGTTGGAACCTCTGAATGAATATAAAACT
Source organism: Clostridia bacterium (assembly GCA_017621655.1). Lineage (GTDB taxonomy): Bacteria > Bacillota > Clostridia > Oscillospirales > CAG-272 > Colimorpha_A. The sequence goes on from JAGASS010000025.1 coordinate 71,984, forward strand.
GTGCAACATTATCAGTTCCCCATTGTTCGAAATATGAAAGAAGTGTTTTTCCCATACTTGAAGTCTTGCAAAACACGTTGTGACTTACCACAAGAACCTTTTTCATATTATCTCCTTAAAAACGCAAATGTGCCTTCGCCATTTAGCAATGAAAATCGGCCGAGTCGATTAATTATTGCCTGTTTTTTAAATTATGCTTTATTTGGGTAGTACTGATTTCGGGAGTTCTCGGAAGATATACAACTTCCGCGCCCTCTTCCTTCAAAAAATCAAATTTTCCCTTCCAATCATCGCCCATAACGAACGTGTCTATGTGATATTCATGTATATCCGTACGCTTCTGTTCCCAACAGGTTTCGGGAATCACCAAGTCAACGTAACGTATTGATTCAAGCAACGCCTTACGCTGCTCATAAGAAAAATAACACTTTTTCTGTTTTTCGTTCCAGTTAAATTCATCTGTCGACAGGACGACAACAAGATAATCCCCTAATGCTTTTGCACGTTTAAGAAGATTAATGTGTCCATAATGCAACAAATCAAACGTTCCGTATGTAATAACTCTCTTCACCTGATTACTCCTTATACGATTTGTTCGCGTCAAAATTCAAAAAGTCGTGATGGGTAACCTGTTTTTCCTTTGGCGGAAGCTGCATATAGTTGCCGTACATGAGCGTCAAATATTTATCTGCGTCATGAGGACCGTATAGCTTAAGTCCCTCAAAATCGTAAAGCACGGGCTCTCCGAATACGGATCTTTCCATAATTTCGCGTTCTCTCCACGCTCCATACATATTTCCTATATATACAGCGTCGTCAAAGCATTTTTCGCGGCACAATGCGTCTACCTTTTTATAAGCCCAACGCCAACCGCACACAAATTCCGGAATACATCTTCCGAGCACGATTGCAGCATTTTTATACAAAGCTCTCTTCGGATTAATTGCACATGTTTTCGTGCTTATGTAATTATTATATCTTTCGATTTTTTTGAAGTGCTTAAGTGCTTCCTCTTTTGTGTTGCCCGCACCATCCAGCGGAAATATATCAATGTACGCACCGCGACGAGTCTTATACCTAGTGTTTTCCGTCAATGTCGTTTCGGTATCGTAAAACTTGCTAAACGAATAAACAAAATCCTTGTTTTCAAGCGGCGTTTCCAATACATACTTTGAAGTGTTGCTTGCTTTCATAAGATCAATCAGTTTATCATAATCAGCCCTTGGGAGTCCGACGTCAACATCATCGTCCCACGGTATAAAACCCTGATGCCGTACAGCACCAAGACATGTGCCGCCCAAAACGTAATATCGAATGTTATTTTTACAGCAAAAATCATGGAAATAGCTCATTATCTCAACGAGCTTGCTTTGTAATTCAGTCATTAAAAACACCCCTGATATATAACCGTTGCCTATCCGCTAAACAAATGTTTCGGTTTGGCATTATTGTTTCTCAAGAATCTCCGACGCGATCACTGTGACCGTTTAACTTTGAGCATTTTCCCTCGCGAATTTTTTGAAGACCCAACCTCTTAGTTTGTTTGGCAACATTACCTGCACTATAAAACGCTTCGTCACGTTTACAAAATACGTACCGAATCCTATGATCTTTGAATCAAGCATGTATTTTTGCAACTTTGCTTCGCTGCGAAAATACTTTATGCCACCTCTGCGGTTATACATTTCCTTACCGACTCGAACGTTGACGAGAACCGTTCCGGTGTTTGCCATTTTACAATTATTCTGCGCCATTCGAAGCCACAGATAATAGTCCTCGTCGCAGTACCAATCTATATAGCCGCCGACGTCCTGTGCCGCCTTTTTCTTGAACATAACGGTTACCTGATTAAACGGGCACCGCTTTTTCATGTATTCCTTTATTTCTTTGTCTTCTGTAGGCAGATTTCTGTACGCAACGATATTCTCCGCGCTGTCGACAAACTCCGAAATATTGCCTCCTACGATGTCTGCCTCTGTTTTTTCCATCAGGTCGAGCTGCTGCTCAAATCTATTCGGCAGGCAAATATCGTCTGCGTCCATTATCGCGACCAACTCGTTTGAACAGGCGTCAAGACTTGCTCGGCGAGCATTTCCGTGCCCACAGTTCTCTTTAAATCTTATGATCTTAAAGACCTCGGTCGACTCGTATTTTTTTATAACTTTATCAAGATCCTCCGGCACCGGTCCATCGACCACCAGAACGACCTCTTGCGGCTTTACCGTTTGGTTCAAAACGCTTTCCACTGCAGTTTCGAACCAAATCGGATCATCCTTTCCGTATACACACATTGATACCGAAAAGCTCCGATTAGCCATCATCACACCCTCAACAGTTCCTTTGCTTCCTCTTGTTTAGCGTCAAAGACGTCCTCGGTCAGCTCTCCGTTTTGAAGAAGATAATCGCCGAGGTCCATCGCCGTCGCCATTCCTTCTTCACTTATGCCGTCTCTTTTGAACACCTTGCCGACCGTCATAAAGATTATCTTTACGTCTTTTATAAACGTTATTTTCTCTATGTACTCAAGATCGTATTCGAACTTCTTTTCCCACTTCATATTGTTTCGCCCGTTTACTTGAGCAAGCCCTGTAAGTCCGGGGCGGACGGTATGACGTTCTCTCTGCTCTTCCGTCATAAAGACCATATCTCTGACGAGCTGAGGTCTCGGTCCGACGATCGACATATCGCCCTTCAGTATATTGACAAGCTCGGGAAGCTCGTCGAGCGAGGTTGAACGCAAAAATTTTCCGTACTTATTAAGACGCTGCTCATCGGGAAGGAGATTTCCGTTTCCGTCCTTTTTATTGCTCATCGTTCGGAATTTCACGAGCTTGAAGATCTTTTCTTTTCCCGTCTTCTTGCCGATCCTTCCGGGACGCATCTGCGTAAAGAATGGGTTTCCTCTCATCGCAACAGAGCCAACGATTATCAATATAAGCAAAATCGGCGACAAAACTATCAATGCGATCAAAGACAGCACGAAGTCCATCGCTCTTTTGAAAAATTTTGCATACATAATATGTAAACCTCAAATTACTTATTCGAAGCAGCTTCTGACGATCTCGATCACCTTATTCTGCTCCTCTATCGTCATTTTGTTATCCGACGGCAAGCAGAGGCCGCGCTCAAAAATATCCGCGCCGACGTCAACGCATTCGCCACGTCCGCTTTCCTCTCGTGTAACGAATTCGTTCATTCGGTACATCGGCTGCATATGCATCGGCTTCCAGATCGGTCTGCCCTCTGCGTTATATTTTGCCAACGTTTCGAGTATTTCCGTCGGACAGGTCTTACCCTGTTCCGACTCATACTGCGCGAAAGTGTCGTACCTCACCTGCTTGCACATATATTCTCTATCTATGATCATCGCAGAAAGCCAATAGTTCGGCTCTGTACCGTCAACTATCGGATTCATCTGCAGAGGAAGATCCTTAAAACCGTCCTTATATCGCTCGTAGATCGCCTTTTTCTCTGCGATATGCTCCTCAAGATGAGGATACTGTCCGCGCACAACGCCCGCGATCACGTTACTCATTCGGTAGTTATATCCTACCTCTTCATGCTGATACCAAGGAGCGCTTTCTCTTGCCTGTGTTGACCACTTGCGCACCTTATTTGCGATCTCTATATCATTCGTAAGCAGACATCCGCCGGAAGAGCCGGTAATGATCTTATTTCCGTTATAGCTGATCGCAGAATAATCTCCGAACGATCCGCACTGTCTGCCGTCAATGGTTGCGCCCATAGCTTCCGCCGCATCCTCGATCAGAAGCGCGCCGTGCTTTTCACATATTTTCTTAATGAGATCCATTCGTCCCGGGAAGCCGTAAAGCTCCGCGCTTATAACGAGCTTAACGTCAGGATACGTTTCAAACGCCATTTCAAGAGCGATGGGGTCCATATTCCAGGACGACGCCTCGGTATCAATGAATACCGGAATTCCGCCCTCGTAAACGGCGGGATTAAGCGTCGCGGCGAAGGTCATATCCGAGCAGAACACTCTCTTGCCCTCGAGCGCACCGTGTCCGATCTCGGGTCTGCCGTAAAGCGTTTCTCCCGCGTGCTTTAATGCGAGGTGCAACGCCGCCGTGCAGCAGGAAAGACCCACTGCATATTTCATTTCCGACTTTTCGGCAGCTATTCTTTCGACCTCATTGATATTTGCTCCGACCGTACTCATCCAGTTTGTTTCGTACGCTTCGGTCACGAATTTCAACTCTTCTCCGTGCATGGTCGGCGTAGCGAGCCAAACCTTGTTTTCAAACGGAGTAAACTGTTTTGAATCCTTCATCACTTATGACCTCAAAGTCATTATTTCTGATATTTTGATCTTTGCTTTAGGCATTTTCCGGACCCGGTTAGTTAATTTGCCGTTGCCTCACCTACCGCCTTATACGTCGGCACTGCTTTTTTGAGAGCGATTTTTGCTGTCTCGTCGTCATCGCTTTGGCAAGCGGTGATGAGGAGCTTTAGCTTTTCGTTTATCTCTTCCGCGCTATACGGCGTATCGCGCTCGATGAAGATGAGCGAATTCTCGGTCTTGACGAGCTGCTCGGTTTTGACGAGAAGCTCCTCGTAGAGCTTTTCGCCGGGGCGAAGCCCTGTTTCGATTATCTCGATGCCGCTTGCACCCGTCAGACGTATCATATTCCTTGCGAGGTCGTATATCTTGACGGGTTGTCCCATATCAAGAACGAACAGCTCGCCGTTCTTTGCGATAGCGCCCGATTCAAGCACGAGCTGTGCCGCCTCGGGAATCGTCATAAAGTAACGTATTATTCTCCTATCGGTGACCGTTATCGGTCCGCCGCTAGCTATCTGCTTTTTGAAAAGCGGGATGACCGATCCTGCCGAGCCGAGGACGTTACCGAAGCGCGTTGCGCTGTATTTGACCTTACCGTGCGTGCTTGCGCTCTGCACGATCATTTCACACATACGCTTCGTTGCGCCCATTACGTTCGTCGGGTTGACCGCCTTATCGGTAGACACCATAACGAAGCTTTCCGCCTCGTATTTTTCGCAGAGATCGACGAGTATCTTCGTACCTAAAACGTTATTTTCGATCGCTTCTATGCAGTTATTCTCCATAAGAGGAACGTGCTTATGTGCCGCCGCATTTATCAGGATCTGCGGCTTATATTCCTTGAACAGGCGCTCCATTGCGCGTCTGTTATTTATCGACGCGATCTCTATATTGAGGTCCAGCTTTTTGCCGTACGCGATCTTCAGCTCCTGCTGAACGTCGTACGCGCCGTTTTCGTATATATCAACGATTATTATTTTCTTCGGTGAGAATTTTGCAAGCTGACGGCAAAGCTCCGAGCCGATCGATCCGCCGCCACCCGTGATCATCACGGTCTTGTCCTTGTAATATTCCTCTGTTTTCTCGTTATGAATGATTATCGGCTTTCTGAAGAGCAGCTCCTCGATGTCGAAATCTCTTACCATACGCTTTCCGTTCACGGACTGCATCAGCGGATAATCGTACACCTTGATCTTGAAGCCCTCATTAAGATAGCTTTCATGAAGTTTTTTTGCTTTTTCATCCTCGAGGTCACTTATTGCGAGCACGACCTCGCCGATCTCAAGCTCCTTGAGCTTTTCAAAGACACCCTCGTTCTCGGGGAGAACGGGAAGATCGAGAATACTTCTATTGATCTTTTCCTTATTTATATCGACGAAGCAACGGGGGCTATATTGACTGTTCGGATTTGAGCGAAGCTCCTCAACAAGCGCGACACCTATGCTTCCTGCGCCGACGATCGCAATATTCGTCTTCTGCATCTCACTGAGCTTTTCCTCGCGCAGTTTCATTCCGGCGAAGAATCTGAGGCAAAAATCGAGCATTTTGCCGATCGGTGTATTTCTGTTCGCGCACTTATACGCGTAGCGGTAGAACATTCTTATAGCGAGTGCGGAGAGGAGGTTCATAGCCGCTACAATGAGCAGGAACGCGCCAGAAACGTGCTTCAAAGGAATTATATTCAGAAACGCGAAGTTAATAAGAAACGCACAGGCATCCGTCACGAGTAGGCGAATATATCCCTGAATACCGCCGTAGCGCAATATCTGCTTATAGACACGTCCGACTATTCTCGCGCCGAAGGTAATAATAAAGGTCACTATTGCCTGGATATATACTACGTCGCTCGTAATTCCTGCCGGCTTACCGTGAAGAAAATATAGCGACACGAAAAGCGCGATAAATATCGCGATGTCGTACAGTATTATATATCTTCTTATTCCCTGTTTTTTCATTTCAAAGCTTCTCCGAATTATATTTGACCCGATCCTCGGGTGTAATATGCAAAGTTCAGATGCCAAATTCGGACGGTTTTCGCGTCCGAGCTTGGAAAAATGCGCCGTTTTTTCCGTTTTACTCCTTAAAAACGGCGTTGTATCTCAATCGTATTAACAAACTAAAATATGTCCATATACGGCGCAAAACGCCCATGTTATTGGGCGTTTTTTTGTTATTCGTCAGATTCGCGATAGAAGGCGTTGACGACTGTCTTTGTTATCGAGTCACCGTCGGGATAAAATTCCATGAATTTTTCGCCCACCTTACTTTCGCCCTCAAGCTCCAGGGTCTCGGTAAATTCGTATGCTGAAAACTTATCAAGAAGCACCTGCAGCCGATTGACCGAAAGGTCGGAAATGATATAATCCGACATTGTAGTAAAAATACTCTCGGCAAACTTATCGCCGCCGTTGAGCTTTTCCATAGTTTTTTCACGGAGCGCGGTCAGGTACTGCTTCTGACGCACCATTCGCGCCAAGTTCGTACTGTCTTCAAGACCCTCTCTTGTGCGGACGTAGGTAAGCGCCTGCTGTCCCATAAGAGTTATTCTCTGACCCTTTACGAGCGTATCGTCAATTCCCGTAAAGTCGTCAAGGACCTCTACTGTAACACCGCCGACGAGATCGTTATACACAGGCACACCGTCCATGGTAACCGACAGATAATGATCCATCTTCATGCCATTCAGGAGCTTCGACACGGCGTTGAGCGTGTTGCCGCAGCTCACCTTTCCGCCGTTTCCGTAGTTATACGAAAGCGCGATCTGCTTATTGACGGTTCCGACCTTATTTCCGCTGAGACCGAGAATATTTATCTCTGCCATCGTATCGCGGTTGATATGTATCGGCGTGACGGTCTTTTCCTTATTATCGAGGACGAAGACCATTATGAAGTCCGCCTGCTTATCGTTATTATAAGCGTCGCTTTCTCCACCGTCCTCCAGCGTCTTATCAAGACCGATGACGACGAAGGTCTCAATATTATCCTTGAGCTTATACTTCACGCCGTTATACTCGATATTTTTATCCGCCGAGGTCTGATCGGGGTATCTTCCGTTCTTATTTTCCCAGATGTTTATCATCGCAAGAGAAAATGACACGAGAAATACCGCAAGCAGAACTATTGCGGCATATTTATAATACCTGCTTTTTTTCGTGCTCGAAACTCTCATGTCATTCCTCTTTCTTTTGTTTAATTACGATAGATCAGTTTGTGCTCTCTTCGCGGCGGGACATCTTGAAGCATATAGCCGCTGCTGCGAGAGAAAGTGCCGCTACTGCAACGAGAATGTAGATATTTCCGTTGTCCTTGGTAGGAGGAGAATCGGGGGTAGCGTCAACTACGATAGCGAAGGGAGAAAGCGAGTCAACGGTAAAGGTTACCTCGTCGCCCGAAACGGTTGCACCGGTTACAAGCTCCCAGTTGCCGTTTACGTAGTGAAGGATTCCAACGAAATCAGAAAGGGTCTCGGCGGAAAGCTTGATAGTGACCTTGCCATGACTTGCGTGCGCGGTTGCTTCGCAGTTTTCAACGCTGATGTCGAAGAGGTCGCTTACAGCGAGGTTAGTTCCCTTGATTCCCTTGTCAGTTGCGAGAGCCGCAAGGTCTGCGTTAAGAGAAGAAACGTCGTTTGCGCTCTTGATGGAGGTATAAGCCGCCTCGATAGCCGCCTTTCCGTCTGCGGAAAGAGTATTTCTGTCGGAATATGCCGTGATCTTAAGAGTTGCGTTACACTGGTCGCTCTCGAAATCGTAGGAAACGAGCGTCGGCGCCTTATTGCCCGAGGGGCTGGACACGAATGATGCCGCGAAGCCGCTAACGGAGAGACTTGCGATCATAATAGCCGAAAGAAGAACGATAAATACCTTTTTCATAATAGAATCATCCTTTCAAGAAATTTGGATTTTTGTTTTGGAATTAAGAAGCGAATAACCGTATCCGCAGAAGAACGAGTAGAATCCGTCGCCCAGCTTCTTTTTGATCAGCCCGTACGCCTCGCCTATTCTCGGCGGACGCGTATTCAGATTATGACAGTCTGAGCCGATAAGATGTATCTCGCCGCGCTCAAGCATTTTAAGCGCCGTTCTCTTCTGTCCGAAACGGAGGAAGAAATCCGCGTTATACTGTCTTAATATGCCGCTGTCGTTAAGAAGTTCGACTGTTTTTATGCTTTGCAGTCCGAGATACCTCTCTGCGTGCGCAAGCACTACCGTCAAATTTTTCGTTGTCGTAAGCTCGACAAGCTCTCTTACCGTATACTCGGTCCAGACCGAGATCGGCATTTCGAGAAGAAGCAGATCACTGTCTCCCGCCGTAAGGGAGCTTATTCCCTTCAGGCGTTCGATTCCCGGATAGTAGGCGACCTCTGCTCCGAGTATGATCTTCGGGGCGCCGTCCTTTATTTCGGGAAGCAGCTTTTCATAGCTTTCTTTTCTTTTCCTGACGAACGCCTCGGGCGTATCCCTTTTTGCGTCGTAATGGGGTGTTGCGACCACCGTTTTTATTCCCTGATCTTTGAGCATACTTAGAAGAGCTGCGCTCTCTTTTACGCTCCGGCTCCCGTCGTCGATTCCGGGAAGGATATGCGAATGGAAATCAATCACAGATTGAATTCTTCCTTATCCTGAATTTTGTACTCTTCGGAATAATAACTTCTGCTTCTCTTGTACCTACCGTACTTACTGTAAGAGGCGCTGCCTTCTTCGCTTTCGTTCATGACGCATCCGAGAATGTTTACGTTGGAAAGCTTGATCTGTCTCATACAGCGGTCAAGGTCCTTCTTCGAGGTATAGCCCTCGCGGATAACGATGATCATTCCCGTAATATAGCTTGAGATCGCCATAGCGTCGGAAACGATATTGACGGGGGGAAGGTCAACGATTATGTAGTCGAAATGCTCACTGAGAACGTTAAGCACGTTTTCCATCCTCTTCGAGCCGAGAAGCTCGGAGGGGTTCGGGGGGATCTCACCCGAGGGAAGAATGTACCAGTTCTTGTGGATCTCCGACTTCCAGGAGGCAATGTCTGCGCTCGAGCCGATAAGAAGGTCGGTAAGTCCGGGCGTACTCTTTACGCCCATTTTCTTTGCGATCGAGGGAATACGAAGGTCACCGTCGACAAGCAGGACCTTATGTCCTTTGTTTGCGAGAACGTACGAGAGGTTTACCGCCGTCGTACTCTTACCTTCGCCGCGTATCGACGAGGTAACTCCGATTATCGGACACTTTACGTCAGCAGGTACGGTGAACTTTATGTTCGTGCGGAGCAAACGGTACTGCTCACTTGCGATAAATTCAAGATTTTTATGAAGCGTCTTCTGTATTTCCGCGGGGGTAAGCGCCGCAGGTCTCTTTTTCTTCTTAAGTGCCATTTATATCACCTGCTTTCATTCCTTCGGTTCGGGGTTTGACTTGTGGTAATATCCGTAGCCCGAGCCGTGATGCGTCTCAAGAAGGTTAGGAACCTTCGCCAGGATCGGATAATCGTAATTTTCAAGGACGTAATCCTCGTTATAGATCGTATCGTCCATTATTGCGCGGATCGCTATGATTATCACGGTCACGAGCGCTCCGATTATAAGTCCGAGGAAGGTATAACGCGAGACGCTCGGTCCGATCTTCGACGTTACCGGAACGGCTCTGTCGACGACTACCATCGAAGCTCCGTCTATTATCTCGGAAACTCTGACAGGAAGCACCTCCGCGATGCTGTTTGCGATCTTAGCCGCCTCGTGAGGATTTCCGCAGGTCACGACGACCCTCATGACCTCGGTCTCGTTTACCGAGCCGGTCTGTATCATGCTCGCAAGCTCTGCTACCGTATAGTCAACTCCTGCGTTTTCCTTTACTCTTTCAAGAGTGGTTCGGTTTTTAAGAAGGACCGAATAAGTATTTACCAAGCTGAGTGACGCCTGAATATCCGACGCGGATATATCGAAGCTCGTATTGCCGAAGTTTATCGAGCTGTTATTAACGTATAGAAGCACCTGTGCGCCGTAAACGGGCTTTAGAACGAACGTCGAGTACGAGAACCCTGCCGCCGCCGCGAGCACCGCCGCAAGAATGATTATCCACAGACGGTGAATAATGGATCTCGCAATGTGCATCAGGTCAATAGAATAATAATCCTTGCTTGTTTTTGCCTTGTTTTCCATTTCCTATATAGTCTCCTATGAGATTTCTTCCGGTATTCCGTCGCGGCCGACTATGCAACCGATACAGATACTTGTTCCATTCTATAGTATCACAATTTATTCAAAATTGCAAGTGTTATTTGCGAAAAATACAGTAATTTCGTTAAGAATATGTGCCATTTTATACAAAATCACCCTAAAAATGCAAAGCGCGCCTATTTTGGGCGCGCTTTCTCAATCAATATACGTATTTACCCATTCGCGCAAGAAGTCCCGCTCGCGCTCAATTCCCTTTACCGACTGCGACGCGGCAACGATTGGGAGCCATTTTCTTACGTATGCTTCCTCAGTGTTGCTCTTTTCGCAGAAGAGCTTCATATATTTTTCCGCCGCCTCAGTCTCACCTGCAAGGCGGAAGAGAAGATACGTTCTCGCAGCATCGGCAGAGCCATTTCCCTGCGTTGCGTGTGACCAGTCGAGAACGTAGGGCGTGCCGTCCTCCGTTATTATTATATTCGACGGATTGAAGTCACCGTGACAGAGCTTCGCGTGCCTCGGCATCGCCTCAAGACGCATGTGAAGATCGTAGCGCGTCGTTGCGTCGAAATTGGTCTCGCATATTTTCCTATTCATCTTATCCCTCAGCATGCGGAGAAGCGGACAGCTCTTTCCCTGCACCTCAAGCTGAATATCAACAAATCTTTCAAGGTACGCGTCGATATTTTCGGGATCGTCCCTCATCATATCGGAAAGGGTCTTGCCCTCGATGTGATCGGTGACTATCGCCCATTTACCGTCGATCATCGTTATCTCTCTTATCTTCGGTATGTTAAGCCCCGTCTCCTCGACACGCGCCTGATTCAGCGCCTCATTCAGAATATCCGCCTTTGAATAGGTCTCGTCAAACACCTTATAGCAGAGGTTGCCCTCGCGGTAGACAGTCTTGTTTTTTCTCTTTGCGATTATGTTTTCAAGCTTCATTTTTATCCTCGCTTATCTTGTTTAGATGCATTGTATCATCATTTTTGCATCTTTTCAATCGAATTTCTTTGAATAAATTGCATTTTTTCGCGTTTTACTGTAATATTTATTTAATTTTGAAATAATCACAAATAATTCACAAATTGGTATTATAATGAAGTTATCCTTATAATTTTGGAGGAAAAGACTTTGATAGAGGTAAAAAACCTTACAAAGAAATACGGCGCGAATATTGCCATAAACGATCTGAATTTTACAATAGAGCGCGGGAAGATATACGGCTTCCTCGGACCTAACGGCGCAGGAAAAAGCACTACCATGAATATGCTCACGGGATGCCTTGCGCCGAGTGGCGGCACGGTCCTCATTGACGGTGTCGACATTCAGGATGACGCGGTAAGAGCAAAGAAGCTTATCGGCTATCTGCCCGAGACACCTCCCGTATATCCCGATATGACTCCTGAGGAATATCTTTGCTTCGTTTGCGGAGCAAAGGGTGTTAAGAGCAGAGCGATTGCCGAAGAGGTGCGCTCCGTTATGGATGAAACGGGGCTTACACCGATGAAGGACCGACTCATAAAGAATCTCTCAAAGGGCTATAAGCAGAGAGTCGGTATCGCGCAGGCGATGCTCGGTGATCCGCAGATAATCATTCTCGACGAGCCGACCGTCGGTCTTGACCCCAAGCAGATAACCGAAATAAGAGCGCTCATCAAGCGTCTCGGCAAAACGAAGACGGTAATTCTTTCGAGCCACATTCTCGCCGAGGTCAGCGAGGTCTGCGACCGCGTTATGATAATAAACGGCGGACGTCTTATCGCATCCGACACGCTTGAGAACATAAGAAGGACCTACTCTCCCGAAAACAGCTTCTCGCTTATCGCAAAGGGAAGCGAGGGTGCGGTCTCGGTGCTTTTGAGCAATCATCCCGACATACTGTCAGTCAAGCTCCGCGCCGAAAACGGACTCGTATACGCGGAGATCGAGACCGAGGCGGGAACCGACCTGCGCGAAGCGCTATTCTATGCGTTTGCGAAGCACGAGCTTCCGCTTCTCGAATTCAAGAAGGTAACTCCCTCTCTTGAAGAGATCTTCCTTTCCCTCACCTCCTCGGCGTATTCCGACGAAGAGGACGAGGAATATGACGAAGACGATGAATATGATGATGACGAGTATGATGATGACGAA
>JAGASS010000026.1 GCA_017621655.1 Clostridia bacterium
GATTACGAGAGCAATAGCAGATCAGGCAAGAACGATACGTATTCCCGTTCATATGGTAGAGACGATCCATAAGGTCTCGCGCATCCAGAGACAGCTTCTTCAGGAGCTTGGTCACGAGGCAAGCGCAGAGGAGATCGCGGAGCATATGGGAATGAGTGCCGACAAGGTCAGAGAGATAATGAAAATATCTCAGGACCCCGTTTCCCTCGAAATGCCGATAGGCGAGGAGGAGGATTCACACCTCGGCGACTTTATCGAGGACGACAGTAATCCCGCGCCCGCCGACGTTGCGGCTCAGCGTCTGCTCAGCGAGCAGTTAAACGAAGTGCTCCATACTCTCACCCCCCGTGAAGAGCAGGTGCTCAAGCTCCGCTTCGGACTTATCGACGGCAGAGCGAGAACTCTTGAAGAGGTCGGTAAGGAATTCCATATAACAAGAGAAAGAATCAGACAGATCGAGGCGAAGGCACTTCGTAAGCTCCGTCATCCGAGCCGTTCGAAGCGTCTGCGCGATTATCTCGATTAATTAGCGTCTGTCGATAAAATCGACTTGACATATCTTCATATTTGTTGTAAAATATAATCTGTATACATACGGTAAAATTTACCGCATATCAGGAGGAAACCGATGATGAAAAAAAGACTGTTGGCTTTCTTTATAGCTGTAACTTGTCTTGTTATGCCCGCCCTTACGTCATGTGGAAAAAAGAAAGAAAGTGTTTCTACGGGCACAAAGGCGCTGACCGTTACTCTTTACGGAATTAAGGGTGAGGGAACTACCGATGAAGCGATCAAGGCAGTTCAAGACGAGCTTAACGTCTATTCCGAAGGAAACCTTACTACGCGCGTGATCCTTAAGCTGTTCACAGAGGATGAGTATTACGCAAAGCTCGATGAGGCACTTCTTGCCGCTAAGGAATATGAGGAGCAGGAAAGTAGCTCTAAGGGCAACGGCAAGGATAAGAATAAAAACAATGGCAATGAGATAGTGTTCCCCGAAGAAAAGGGTGCTCAGGTAGACATTTTCATGGTCCGCGGATATGAGATGTTCAATAAGTACAACGAGGAAGAAAACATCGTTTCTCTTAACCTCACTGATAAGAGCGCGCTTATGAGAAAATACATTTCCGACAGATTCCTTGCGCTTACCAATATGGCAACGCTCGGTAATCTCGGAAATAAGTATCCCTTCGGTATACCGAATAATACCGTTTACGGTGATTATACCTATCTTCTCGTAAATAAAGAAGTAGCGAATAAATACGGCTATGCCGAGAAGAATCTTGATACGCTTCCCGAGCTTAACAACCTGCTCAAGGACGCCGCAAAGGATTTCGGAAGCTACGTAACTCTTTATAACGCGCCCGAGATAAACCTCGATAATTTCGGCGGAACTATGTTCGGAACGGTCGTTGAAGATACCGATAACGCATTTACGAAGAAGGTTCCTACCTCTCTTCTTGAAAACGAGAAGTACGTTGAGTACGCAAAGTACCTTAACCTCTTCAAGAGCAAGGGCTATATAGTAGAGGGCGACGCTTATGCGCTTCCCAAGGACAAGAAGGTAGCGGCTGCATTCATCAAGGGTAATGCGGCTATTCCCGAGCAGTACGGTGACGATTACCTCGTAGTTCCTTATGCTAAGCCCGTTATGGAGGATATGGGAACGATATTCTGCGTAAGCAAATACGCGGAGGACTCTGCAAGAGCACTTGAGATAATCAACCTTCTCCAAACGAACGCTGAATATAGAAACACCTTCCAGTACGGAGTTGAGGACGTACACTACCGTGTGGACGATTATACCGGAATAATCGATATTATAAGCAAAGACTATAATATGAATCCCCAGGATACCGGTAACCTCTTCCTCCTTAAGGAAAATTCCTCTATGGATGAGGCAACGAAGGCACTTTGTGCAAACAACTGGGAGCTCGCCAAGCAGCAGCTTCGTGATACCGTCGTTACACCTTATCAGCTTTTCATCCCCGACGTATCCGAGCTTGATTACGACGGCTTCAAGGCAGAAAGCGACAGCGTTCTTAATAAGCTTATGGCGTATAAGCCCGGCTCGTCGCAGACCTTTGAAGCGTATGCGGCTCAGCTCAATACCGCATTCAAGAAGACCGAGGAATTCATCAGCTTCGCTGATAACAGCGCAGTACCTGCTCCCGCTGACGAGACTACGGGCGATGAGACCACAGGCGACGAGACCACGGGTGACGAGACCACGGGTGGCGAGACCACCGAACCCGCTCCCGAAGAGCCGAAGATTCCCGATCCCGTATTAAGACAGTACGAGCTCTGGTGCGCCAAATATAAAATAGTATAATAGACGAAAGATTGTTTTCTATAGAGGGACGTTTAACGACGTCCCTCTATTGAGGGATCATAAAGGATGCCTGATAAAGTGATAGAAAATCAAAAATTTCCATCAGAGCGTGCATTGTATAATCTGACTGCTACATTGGTCAAAAACTGTATTTTTGCAGGTGAGGAAGACGGCGAATCGGCGCTCAAGGAATGCCGAGACGTAAAGCTTGACAGCTGTAAATTTGAGCTTCGTTATCCGCTTTGGCATGCAAAGGGGTACGAAATGACGAACTGCGAAATGTCAGAAACAGTTCGCGCTCCGATCTGGTATTCGGATAACGGAATTATTAAAAGCTCTCGCATCAACGGAATAAAATGCCTGCGCGAGTGCAAAAATACTTTAATAGATAATTCGAGTATCGTGTCTGACGAATTCGGTTGGCTCTGTAATGGAGTCAAGTTCGAGAATACCGAAATAACGTCGCAGTATCTTCTCTTCCAAACTAAAAATATCGAGGCGAAGAACCTCAAAATGAAGGGCAAGTATTCTTTTCAGTACTGCGAAAACGTAGTGATAGAGGACTCATATCTTGATACGAAGGACGCGTTCTGGCACTCAAAGAACGTGACGGTCAAAAACAGTACCGTAAAGGGCGAATATCTCGCTTGGTTCTCCGAAGGACTTACGCTTATCGACTGCAAGATAATCGGAACACAGCCGCTTTGCTACTGTAAGGATCTGACTCTCATCAATTGTACGATGGAGGAAACGGATCTCAGCTTCGAGTATTCGGATGTAAAGGCGGATATTAAGGGTAATATCGTGTCGGTCAAGAATCCCGCGTCGGGTTATATAAACGCAGATAGTATCGGTGAAATAATCCTCGACGGCTCGATAATGGAATGCCGATGCGAAATAAAGGAAAAAACAAAAATCTTTTCATAAAGAGAGGTAAATAAAAATGGCAAAAGAACTCAAAGGAACAAGAACAGAAGCAAATCTTCTTGCAGCATTCGCAGGCGAAAGCCAGGCAAGAAACAAGTACACCTACTTTGCAAGCGTAGCAAAGAAGGCGGGCTATGAGCAGATCGCGGAGCTTTTCCAGAAGACCGCAGATAACGAAAAGGAACACGCAAAGCTGTGGTTCAAGGAGCTCGGACTTCTCAGCGATACCGCCGCTAACCTCAAGAGCGCTGCAGAGGGCGAAAACTACGAGTGGACCGATATGTACGCCGGCTTTGCAGACGTAGCTGAAGAGGAGGGCTTCACTGCTCTCGCGGCTAAGTTCAGAGCAGTTGCACTTATCGAGAAGTCTCATGAGGAAAGATTCCTCGCTCTTCTCAATAACGTCGAAATGCAGAAGGTATTCGAAAAGGCAGAGGAAACGATGTGGGAATGCCGTAACTGCGGACACCTCGTCATCGGTAAGAAGGCGCCTCAGGTATGCCCCGTCTGCGCACACCCCCAGAGCTACTTCGAGGTCAGAAAAGAGAATTACTGATAATAAAAAATCCACCTGAAAGGGTGGATTTTTTTATGTATGAATCGTGTTCCTCGGTTCTGTTTTCCAATTACAAACTGTATGCCACGCATTGTAGGGGGCGACGTCCTCGACGCCCCGCCCAATAAGTTGTGCATTTTCTTATTTGGGACGTTTAATGTTTTCTCGACAGTGCTTTGTTCTATAAAATCAGAACGTTGTATTACGGGGCGTCGAGGACGTCGCCCCCTACAAACAATGTGGATAAGATCTTATTACTTCACTATAATATTCGACCAAGCGCGTTTATCTCCGTCGCGGACCTCAACGCGCAACCATTTTTCATCGTCGCGGAAGGTGTATTCATGACGTGTGATCCCGTCACCGCGCTTGACTCTGCCGGGAAGCCACGCACAGTCCGAAAGCACCGCGATAGTATCGCAGGGCGAGGTCTCGATAATGACCTTGTTGCCCTCGCGCGTCACGAAAACCATCGGTCCCTGGCTTGCGAAGAAGTCGCCGTTCTTTACAGCACGAACGATGGCTTCATCGCTAAGCTCGTCGGCTTTTACCATTACCCAGCCGCGTCTGTCGTCAATTCCGCCGTAGTAGTGAGCATCGTCAACCGCGAAAATGCCGAAATACATGCCGTTCACTGCGCACATATCAACGAAATGATCGGAATACGGACGCAAGCTTTCGCCTGCCTCGGAGACCGCATTGTATATCTCGGTCGCGGTAATTCCGCTGAGCGCCTGAGCGTCGGAAACCGAATTGAGAGACCAGGCAGGATGAGCAAGCACCGCCGCGCCGCCCGTGCCGTTTATCTTGTCGATTATCGTCTGTCTATCGTCATTTTTTTCGGCGCACGGATCGTTTTTCATACCGAAACCGACGATGTGCATCGTTCCCGTGTTTGGACCGTTGTCGTATTCGATACCCGAAATGATGTGAAGCCCATCAATCTCCTTGCTCTCGCCGTAACGCCAATGATCGGTAAGAGTTATCGCGTCGTAACCGTCATTTTTGAAGGAAGCCGCTATTTCCTCGGGAGACAGCTTGCCATCCGAGATGTTGGAGTGAAGATGAAAAGCGACCTTAAAATATTTGTTTCCGTTTTTGTCCTGATACATTGTTGTTTCCTCGCTTTCAGTACTAGGGAAATTGTATCACAGTAAAAACGTTAAGTCAAGAGAAAAGCAGGGCGGAGATATGCGCCCTGCTTTATAAATTTATTTCCCATTTCTCAAAAGCGCAAGTATCTCCTT
The DNA here is from genome assembly GCA_017621655.1 of Clostridia bacterium. Taxonomy (GTDB): domain Bacteria; phylum Bacillota; class Clostridia; order Oscillospirales; family CAG-272; genus Colimorpha_A. Next base: position 5,063 of record JAGASS010000026.1, read on the forward strand.
TTCGGATAGAGAAACAAGCTCTTCAGCGTATTCTCCCGACGCCGCCTCGGCGATTATCGTGTAACCGCCGTTACGCGGGATCACTCGAACGCTTCCTTTTTCGTATTCGGTCTTGACTCCGTCGCCTGACGGAGTGCCGAGCGAGGTGAGGATCGAAAAACGCCGTTTGTCGTTTATGCGGAGAGTGCAAGAGGAAAGAGCGAAGCTCGGAATGTGTTGGCACAGCTCGCGCAAGCTTTTTCCCGATACCGAAACAAGAGCAAGAAGCTCTGCCGCCGCCACCGCGCCGTGAACAAGCTCGGGGAAAGACGAAACGTTTTTTCTCGCCTCTCTTTCGCTCTCGCCCGACGGACACAGAGTATAAATAAAAGGGTTCTTTCGGCAAAGGTCCAAAAGCACCGACGGCACTGAGGAGGGAAGAGATACTTTATCTCTTATGAGATACCGTAAAAGCAGTGCCTTGATGTGCCAGTCGTCGAGAATAAATCCGTCCTGCTCGGCTGAAAGTGAGAATCCGTCGCATGATAACGAAAGCTTGATTCCGTCATCGCAGAGCATTGCGCCGACCCCTTCAAGCGCTTCCTTCATCAGGCGCGAAGCGCAGTCCTCGTTTTTCACCGTGACCTTTATACCCTCAAGCGGACATCTGTTTGAAATTAGGAACGGTAGATATGCTTCGCTGAGAAAATCAATATGAGATAGACGCATCTTCTTCTCCTCATTTGGCTTTTCCGTACCGAATGATGAAACGAATTTGCGCTCGAAATCACGCGTTGGATAAAGTCCGTCACGGTCGTATATCGTGACCGACGTTTGCCTGTCGTCGCTTCTTACGAAGAGCGAAAGCCCAAACCCAAGCTCGGTCGCGGCGAAAGATGCCGCCGCTTCAAAGCCGTGTCCGAGAATGACCGATTCATCCGCGACCTGACCGATTCCTCGCAAAAGCGCCGACGATACTCGCTCTGAGTTTTGAGAGCCGTCGGTCATTATGCCGATCCGACCTCCGCCGCACGCGCTAGCGAGCGCAAGCCCCAATCTGACGCAGAACGACGGCGATGCCGTTCTGATATCGGTACGAAATGCGCCGTTGTCAAGCATCTCGCGTATTTTCTCGGGCGAAACGGGTGCGCCCTGACGAATAAAGGAGCCGTCGGGTATCTCGCTTCCCGACGGAAGCACGGTACCTTCGCTGATAACGCAGTTGTCACCGATAACACAGCCGTGACCGATAACGCAGTCGCGTAGAATATTAGTTCCGTCACCGATAACGGTCCCCGAGCAAATGACAGAGCTTTCGATCTTGCTTCTGCGCCCTACCTTGGCTCCGTCAAGAATTACAGAGCCGTTAACTCCCTCGGGCGGTAAACGGCAATCCTTGCCGACGGAGCTTTTGCCGTCACTGTAGCGGAGATTTGCCTGCTTGTAGGATGAAAAGTCGCCAATATCGCACCAATAGCTATGGTCGGTATAGGTCGCGATCTTCTCACCCGAACTCAAAAGCTTCGGGAAAACGTCGTTAGAAAAGTCGCATTTGCCCTCGGGAATAAAGTCGAAGATCCTTTTCGACATAACGTAAATACCGGTATTTATCAGATCCGAATAAGTCGAGGATAGAGAGGGCTTTTCGCAAAAACCGCTGACGTATCCGCGATCGTCGGTAAGAACGACTCCGTACTCACCCGGCTCGGAGCAGTGCGTGAGTATCATAAGAACGGGTGCGTCCAATTTCTTTCGGCGCTCTATCGCCGCGCTGAGGTCGCATTCCGAAAGCGCGTCACCGCTGATAACTATAAAATCATCGTCACCGATAAAGCTTTCAGCATTTTTTACGCCGCCTGCAGTGCCGAGTGGCGTTTCTTCGCTCAGATAGGTAAGCTCGACTCCTTGTGTCGATGCACCGAGAGTGCTTGTTATTTTATCGGATAGATACCCGACGGTGATTGCCGCCTCACCTATTCCGTGGCTTCGGAGAAGCGAGAGAATGCGGACGATAGTCGGAACGCCGCCGATGGGAAGAAGCGGCTTTGGAATACTGTCTGTTATCGGGCGAAGGCGTCTGCCCTCGCCGCCTGCCATTATTATTGCTTTCATAAGTTACCCTGAATTATAAAATTTTGAATACACCGCGCCTATTTTTGCGATAATCGTATCAAACAGTAACGGAGGGAAATATGATAAAGGGAATAAACAAAAATATGATTGTCGTAAAAAATACGGGAAGCAGATATTTTGAGGAAGCGCATTTTATAATCAAAAACTGCGCGTCCGACCGTTCCGAGCGCGACCTCGTTAAAGAAGCTTCCAAAATAGTCGGTACAGTCCTAAGTGAAAGCGGAAAGGTATCGAAGCCGAAAAGAGGGATAATAAAAGGACTGATAACCGTTTTACTTTCCTTTATTTCGGGAGCCGCGCTCGGAATTACGATCTGCCTGCTCTCTTAAAGATCGTCAGCGTCCTGAACGGGCTTTTCGTCGACCTTCATAAATATCTTGCCGTCAACGGTTTTTCTCGGCATAACGTGAAGATCTTTGGTAAGCCCCGTGTAGCTTCCGAGAGGATCGGCAACGCTCTGGTAGGAGTTTATTGCGTCATAGGTCTTGGGGAAATCGTTCTTGGTTTTATCTTTCTTTTTCATCTTAATTACCGCCTTTCAAGGTGTTTTACTGTATTATTCCAAAAAAGAGGATAATTTATACCGCGTTTTCATTCAAAATTTGTTCACAAATATATACACATAATATTAACATCTTGCGTGTATACTAAATGTAAGTATAATTGTTCGATTTTGACATAGCTCGGATAGGGTAAAGGCATGAGCCGTAGGACGGTATGACGGCGAGTGTTCTTAAACGGGCGGTCAGTAACTAAATAATACTAATTAAACGGAAGGAGAGGTCCGCTTTTTTTCGGCGGACAAAACTACTTAATGGCAAAAAAGAAAAGGAATAATTCGCGCGTCAAGGTGATGATGCTCGGAGGACTTAACGAGATCGGAAAGAATCTCGCGGTCATCGAGTGCGAAAACGACATCATCATGGTCGACTGCGGACTTGGCTTCCCCGACGACGATATGCTCGGTGTTGACCTCGTTATCCCCGACACGACCTACCTTGAAAAGAACTGCGACAGAATAAGAGGACTCTTCCTCACTCACGGACACGAGGACCATATCGGAGCGATCCCGTACGTTCTTCGCAAGCTCGATATACCGATATACGGCACGCGTCTGACGCTCGGAATCATCGAAAACAAGCTGATGGAGCATCAGCTCCCCTATGAGCCGAAGCTTAACTGCGTAACGGCAGGCGAGACCGTCAAGGCGGGCTGCTTCTCGGTTGAATTCATAAGAGTAAACCATTCGATTGCCGACGCTTGCTGTCTGGCAATAAAAACACCCGCAGGAACGATAGTTCATACGGGTGACTTTAAGCTTGACTTAACGCCTATCGAGGGCGAGATAATGAACCTCACACGCCTTGGTCAGCTCGGCGAGGAGGGCGTGCTTCTTCTGATGTGCGAATCGACGAACGCAGAGCGTCCGGGTTATACCCCGTCGGAGAAAAAGGTCGGTCAGTCGCTTGATAACATCTTTATGCAGAAGAGCGATAAGAGAATAGTAATAGCTACGTTCTCGTCAAACGTACACCGCGTTCAGCAGATAATAAACACGAGTGCACAGTACGGAAGAAAGGTCGCTATAACGGGTCGCTCGATGATGAACATAATCGGCGCGGCGACGCGGCTCGGTTATATGTCGGTGCCCGACGGTGTCCTTATCGACATCAATGATATAAAGAAATATCCGCCGAATCAGATCACGCTTATCACGACGGGAAGCCAGGGCGAGCCGATGTCGGCGCTTTATCGTATGGCGTTCCGTTCGCACGATAAGGTTCAGCTCGGCTCGGAGGACCTCGTCGTAATATCCGCGTCGGCTATCCCCGGAAACGAGAAGATGGTCGATAAGATCATAAACGAACTTCTCAAGAACGGCGCAGACGTCTTCAAAAACGATAACTTTGAGGTACACGTCTCGGGTCACGCCTGCCAGGAGGAGATCAAGCTCATGCTGGCGCTGACTAAGCCGAAATACTTTATGCCGATACACGGTGAATATAAGCACCTGAACGCAAACAAAAAGAATGCCGTTGATATGGGCATTCCCGAAAGTAACGTGTTCATTTCCGAGATCGGAAAGGTGCTTGAGGTTTGCGAGGATTATGCACGCTTTAACGGCAACGTCGAGGCGGGCAGAGTGCTGATAGACGGCTACGGAATCGGTGACATCGGAAACATCGTCCTTCGTGACCGCCGACACCTCTCGCAGGACGGACTTATGGTCATCGTCGCATCGGTAGACCTCGCGTACAGAATGCTCATTTCGGGTCCCGAGGTCGTCTCTCGCGGATTTGTATACGTAAGAGAAGCCGAGGAGCTGATGGACACTGCGAAGGAGATAGCGAAGAACGCGATAGAAGAATGCTTCGACCGCGGTATCGACGAAAGAAGCGAGATAAAGAACTCCGTCAAGAACGCTCTTTCGCGCTATATTCTTCAAACGACAGGCAGAAAGCCGATGATACTGCCGATAATTATGGACGTATAATTAAGAAAAGCACCTGCGAAAGCAGGTGCTTTTAATGTAAATGAAATCCCCACCATAGTGGCGGGGTTCAATATAGGTTAACCGATGAACAGAAATGATGTAAAGAAAAAATGCAGTTTAAGGGCAGTTCACGCCAATGGCTCCCTCCGGGAGGGAGCTGTCACCGAAGGTGACTGAAGGAGCCATCGGGCGGGAAACGCTCGATAAAAGATATTTACGGAACCGCCCTAATGAGAAGGGCAATGCTCTATAATTCCATTCATCGCGTGCTCCTTCCGTCTTTTTGCTTCGCAAAAATCCACCTCCCTCCCGGAGGGAGGCA
>JAGASS010000027.1 GCA_017621655.1 Clostridia bacterium
GCTCCCGTAGGTTGCGCAGCAAACTACTCCGGAGTTGGAGCCATTGGCACATACTACCCTTAAACTACATTTTTTCTTTACATCATTTCTGTTCATCGGTTAACCTTTTTTGAACCACGCGACTATCGCGTGGTTTTGGTGTACAATAAAAATGACGGACACCTCGTGTCCGTCTTTCTTATTTCATCAGCTCGTCTGTTAGACGCAATATCTCGGGCGCGATCCTCTCGCGCTCCTTTTTTACTATGCGGTCATACATGGGATAAGCAAGCGCAACGAGAGCTATGCCGACAAGACCCGCAGGGATTCCCACGAGCATCGCAGTACCGCCCACCATGCCGAGAAGCTCGGCAAACTTTTCCTCCATCACAAGACTCATTCCGAAGCCCATCACAAGCGCGCCGATAACACCGAATATAAGCGACACGACCGTCGCCTTTCTCGTTACCGACTCGTCAAGACGGCGAAGCTTCTCCATGCTGCTTTCGCTCTCTTTCGGTCTTTCGTATTTTTTCCGTATCGCCTTTATTTCCTCCTGCTCCTTTGCGGAGTAGGTATAATTAAAGCTTTCTTTGTTTTCCATTTTTACTCCTTGGCGGACTTCATCCGCTTTAACGATTTCGTTCCCCGAACGATCATATATATCGCCATAACGATTATGAACACCGATATAGCGCCTCCGCTAGTTCCGAGAAAAATCCTGCGCTCGGTCAAGCTGATCGTTTCCTTTCCGAAGGTCGTCAGCATCGTCGATTCGAGCGTCAGCATCGAAACGCAGGCGGCGGTAAGAGATATTGCCCTAGACGCCAAATATACGGGACTTCCGTTTTTGCGATGCTTCACGGCGTTGACGATGGCAAGCGTAAATGCCGTAAACGTGTAAGTTGCCAGCGCGATGGTCGTGATCTCGTGATGAATGAACGTCCTGTTCCAATAGACCATAAAGAATACCATAAGCGAAAGAGCAAAGTTCATTAAAAGAAACACGATCCCGCAAGCGCGGAATTTGCGAAGCTCCATCTTGACGTATTCGCCCGGTCTGTGCCTTCTCGTATGCCGCAAAAGAGAAAAACGCATAACGGCGAGCGAAAAGTAATAGCAGAAAAGCGAAATAAACCAGAACGACCTGTGCCACAGGCCCATTCCGAGCTGAAGCGCGGCGTAGGCGGCATTCAATATCAGCGTTCCGTAAAGGGATATTTTCATCTTCATGCTCGCGTCACTGTGCAGAAGCTTTAGTACAAGCTTTTTCAGAGCCATCACGTCCTCCGCATTCTGACGGTAAAGGTCGATCCCTTTCCGACGTCGCTTTCTACGCTGATCTCGCCCTTCATGATGTCAACGACTCTCTTGACGAGAGCAAGTCCGAGACCGTTGCCCTGAACGGAGCGCGACTTATCGCCCTGATAGAATTTTTCAAATATATGCGCGCCGACCTCGGGCGACATTCCGCAGCCGGTATCGGTCACCTTTACGACCGCGTGATGCTCCGTCGCGCTGAGCGAAACGGATACCTTACCGCCCTTGTCCGTAAACTTGAAGGCGTTTGAGAAAAGGTTGTTCCAGACGTGATTTAGCAGCTCCGCGTCCGCCTTTATCATCACGCCCTCCTCGATCTCGGTATCGATCTCGATCTCGGAATTTTCCCATATGCTTTCGTATTGAAGTAGACACTCGCAAAGCTGCTCGCCGAGGTCGTATTCGGAAATTTCGGGATATATCTGCTGGTTTTCGAGGCGGTTGAGCTTGAGGATATTCGTCATCATATCCGCCATACGGCGCGAAGCGTCGGTCACGCCCTTTGCGTACTCGATACGCTCCTCCTCGCTCAGATCCGGAGACTGCAAAAGCGTGCCGTAATTCTGCATAACGGCAAGTGGGGTTTTCATTTCGTGCGACACGTTCGCAATAAAATCGGTACGCAGCGTCTCAACGCTCGAAAGCTCAGCCGCCATCGTGTTTACCGCCTCGCCGATACGGTTAAAGCCCTCCATACCCGCGCCGTGCATGTTCGGAACGCGCGCGGAAAAATCGCCCTGCATTATCTTTTCCGTCGTATCGGTGATTATCCTTGCGGGTCGGTCGACGTTTACCTTTCTTCTGATATGATCGATCGTTGCGAAAATCAAAGTCAGGATCAGCACGTTAATAAACGTGATCTTTGCCGCCGAGGCAATATTCTCGGCAGTGTAGGTCAACCCCATTGAATCCCCCATGGTGCTAAGAAACAGCATCATACAGCACGATACCGCAAAGCCGATCGTCAAAAAGAATACGATAAAATTGTTTATGATCCGTAAAGCTCCCTTGACTGACGTTTTTTTCATTTTATCACCGCCTTGTAGCCAAGCCCGTGAACCGTCTTTATTTCGAAATCCTCGCAGCCCGAAAGCTTCGAGCGAAGCTTCGTCATATAAACGTCAACGGCTCTTGGCGCGGTCTCGGTGTCCGCATCCCAGAATTCGTCCATGAGCTGAGTGCGCGTAAAGGTCTTTTTCGGATAGGATAAAAGCTTATACAGAATGCTGAACTCCCTGTTCGTAAGCGAGACCTCCTCGTCACCGAGGTAGGCGGTATGCTCGTCGGCATCCATTACGAAGGAACCGACCTCAAGCTTGCGGCTCGACGCGATCTTTGCGCGGCGAAGCAGCGCCCCGATACGCAAAAACAGCTCGTCAAGGTCTATCGGCTTGACCATATAATCGTCAACACCGATGCGGAATCCTCTCTGCTTTGAGGCAATATCGTCGCGCGCGGTCATAAAGAGGATCGGTATCTCCTGATTAAGCTCCCTCACGTTTTTTGCAAACTCAAAGCCGTCGATCCCCGGCATCATAATGTCGGAAACGATAAGGTCAAATATATTTTCATAAAGAGCGTCGTACGCCTCGTTTGCATTAAGACATCCCGTCGCCTCGTATCCGCTTTGCGAAAGGAAGGAGCAAACGGTCTTATTCAAATCTCTATCGTCCTCAACGACCAAAATCTTAAACATTATCACGCCTCCGTCGGTTTTTCGGGTCATTTTATCATATTATAACACAGAAATGTTAAAGTTTTGTTTGCGTTTTTAATTTTTTTGAAATTTCACGTTGTCAGAGCATCGGTGCAAATATTCTTACTACCGCGCGGATAAATCTCTGAATCAGGTTAGTCTTAAGCATATCGGGAGTGACCTCTAAGGATCTCGCCATAGTCTCCTCCATATCCTTTTTCAGGTCACCTATCGACTCGCACCCGTACATCCAGACGCCGTTTTCAAAATGGTGAACGAGGGAGCGATAGTCGAGATTTATCGTGCCGATCATCGCCTGGTTGCCGTCCGATAGATAGCTCTTTGCGTGAATGAATCCCGGCTCGTATTCAAATATTCGCACCCCTGCCTTCATAAGTCGGTGATAGAAGCTCCTCGTCATACCGAAAACGAGCTTTTTGTCGGGAATGTGCGGAACAACTATACGAACGTCAACTCCGCGAAGCGCCGCGTTTTCTATGCTTCGGCAGAGGTCGTTATCGACTATCAGATAAGGTGTCGTCATCCACATATACTCGGACGCGCCGTTCAGCATATTCTGTATGACGCTCTTTCCGACGCGATGTTCATAAAGCGGACGCGGTCCGTCACCGAACGGGATCATATATCCGTTTTCTCTAATATCCGATTTGGGATAAAGATCGTCTCTTATATTCGGCATCTTTTTTACGTTGATACCGAAGTCGATAAGAAACAACCGAGTCAGCTCCCATACCGCCTCGCCCTCAAGTCGGATTCCCGTATCCTTCCAATGACCGAAGCGAACGACCTCGTTTATGTACTCGTCGGCGATATTTACACCGCCCGTATAGCCGACCTTACCGTCGATGATCGTTATCTTGCGGTGGCTTCGATTGTTGAATTCACTGTCGGCGTTGCCGCGCAAGCGCGAAAACGGAGTCGCTTCAATGCCGTATTCCTTCAGCGTTTTATGATAATCACCGGGAAGCGTCATCATACAGCCGATGTCGTCGTAAAGCACCTTGACCTCGACCCCGTCCCTCGCTTTTCTCTTGAGAATTTCGAGTATCGAGTTCCAGAATTTGCCTTCCTCTATAATGAAATACTCCATATAGATGAATTTTTCGGCTTTTTCAAGGTCGGCAAGCAATCGCCTGTGCATGTCCTCGCCAATCGGAAAATACTCCTGCTTCGTATTCGTAAAAAGATGTGCCTCCGAAATACCGCAAAGCATTTTCGCCTGAGATGCGGAGAGGGGATCATCATTTTTCAGCTTGTCGAAAAGCTCGGTATCGTTCTTTTTGTAGCCGTGGCTTTTCATAGCGTTCAGCCGCTTGATAAAGCGCTTTTTTAGCGTCCTCGAATAGAACATAAAGTAGAGCATAAATCCCGCTATCGGGATTATCAGCACAAATAAAAGCCACGGGACCTTATAATCGGGATTATCGTCCGAAGCGATTATGCGTATAACGCAAAAAATCTCCGTTGCCCACGCCGCAAGGTAAAAATACGGCACGTAATAGCACATAACGGCAACCACTCCGATCACCATAAGCACCTCAAGCAGCGTCACGAGCACCGCAATAACGTAACGCACGGGAATGTATGAATATTCGCGTTCCTTATGCTCTTGACCGTCAAAATAAGTGTATTTTCTTTTCATTTTTCCATCTCTTAAAATGCCGAAAAGCGAGACGGCAAATTGCCGTTTCGCTTGTTCGTTTTCAATTTACTTCTTCTTTGCCGCCTCGTAGCGCTTGTTTGCCGCCTCGGTTCTTTCGTTCGCCGCCGCGATCTGCGCCTCGCGCTCCGCCTTCATTTTTGCGTTTCTTTCCGAGGGAGTCATGTGCGCATCGTCCCAATTCTTCTTCGCGTCTGCCTTCGCCTTTGCAAAGGTGTTACGACCTCTGTTTTCTTCGAAATTCGCCTTGCTCTCCGCCTTGACCGCCTCAAAGTTTGCCTTGTCAACCTCGTGCTGCTGCTTTGCCGACTCCTTCATATCCTGAAATGCCTTTTTCATAAAGTTTGCCATCGTTATTTACCTTACCTTTCGTATTTTACGGACTCATTATATCGGTCCGATGTTTTTTTGAGAAACGTTTAAGTTTTATTAAAATTCGTTTTTTTCCGAAAGCTCGTCTGTCAGCTCGAGTATTCTCGGCGCGTACTTCGCCTTTGCCTGTCTAACCATCTTTTTGTATATCGGATACGCCGCGATCATTACCGCCGCGCCTACGATACCGACGATTATTCCGAGAATCATAAAGAGCTGACCGCTTCCGAGCACATTCATCGCCAGGCACATACCTGTGCCGAATATCAGGCATCCGATAATTCCGATGATAAGCGACAGCACCGTCCCCGATTTTTCAACTGCTCTGTCAAGGCGCTTAAGCTCATCGAGCTTGCTTTCCGATTTCGGAAGGTACTTTTTTCTTATCTCCTGCACCTCTTTTTGCTCCTTTGCGGAGTATCTGTACGTAAAGCTTGTGTTCTGTTCCATTTCTTTTTCCTCACATTCATTTTTGATTTGTGAGCACATTATATCCCCCGCTTGTTTTCGAAATTTTTGAGAAATGTTTAAGTTTTATTAAAAATACAAAAAGCTCAATGAACACCGTCTTTTACATAATTTTCATAAAACCCGACGATAATAATTTCAATAATTTCAAGCGAAAGGGTACGTTATGAAAAACCGCCGCATAAGTATAAAGCTTCTTTCCGCCTCACTATATAAAAAATACGGAAGCTCCGAGATATTCCCTCTCCTTTCTCCGTATATGGAAGACCTGAGGGGCAGGATCGCATATCCGCATTTTTTTGAAGCGATAAAAAAGACTGTTTCACCGAGCTTCACGACAGATCCTAAAAAAATAGCGAACACAGTCGGAAAAAATATACGCTATAAGCCGCTTTCGCATTTCTACACCTACGCGGTCATAAACGCGCTCGTTTCGTTAAACGAAGCACCGCCTACAGAGGATATGCTCGCGAGGACCGTCGATTATCTGAAATCGCTCCATTCGCTCGAAACGGAAGAGCTGTATTACGAGCTTTCCGAGGCGGAGAGGATACTCTCCGAAAGCAAGTATTTCAAAAACTGCGATACCGAAACAAAAAACGAATGCCGCCGCCAGGTCATCCTCTCGTCAAGGAAGCACAAGATCAGCGAAAGCGAAGCGGCAACGCTGTTTCTTAGCCGAGATCCGTTCGAGCGCGAAAAAGGCATTGCATCTCGGCTCTATTTTCCGATCCTCGGAATAATGACGGCGGCGTTTTCTGTCGTTTCACTTATCGTAACGAAAAACCCCGCGTTCTTTTTCTTTACGCTCCTGCCGATGTCAGAGGGCGCGAAGCAACTGACCGACTATATCTTTTCGCATTTCGTAAGAACCGTCCCGATCCCGAAGAAAAAGCTCAAAAGCATTCCCGACAATGCAAAAACGCTCACGGTCATAACCTCGCTTCTGACGGGCAAGGAAAGCGACCTTGAGCTATGTAAGAAGATCCGCGACTGCGCTTACTCGAATAAGGAGGTTAACGCATATTTCGGTCTCCTATGTGACTTAAAGGAGTCGGACGGACCGACATCCCCCTCCGACCGAGAGACGGAAAAAAGGATCGCAGACGCAATCGACGAAATGAACGAACGGTACGGCATAAATATAATCCTTTTCCTGCGCGACCGACGCTACGCGCCGAGCGAGGACAAGTATATGGGCTGGGAGCGAAAGCGCGGCGCGATAATCGAGCTTACGCGTTACCTCAAGGGAAAAGAGACCTCTATCCGCGTTCTCTGCGGTGACCCAACGCCGATCTTCGATACGAAATATATAATCACCCTCGACTCCGACACGCGCCTTTATACGGGAGCAGTAGTTGACCTCGTCGGAACGATGCTTCATCCGTCAAATACCCCCGTTATAAAAAACGGCAGAGTTGTAAAGGGACACGCGATACTCCAGCCGAAAATGGAAGCGTCGCTCCTCTCGACTGAAAAAACTCCCTTTACCGTACTGACCTCCGACGGTGTCGGCGATATATACGCGAGCGCATCCTACGAGACCTATCAAAGCATATTCGGTGAGGGTATCTTTTGCGGAAAAGGAATCTTCGACCTCGACGCATATTCCGCCCTTATCGACGGCGCATTCCAGGACGGCGCTGTACTCAGCCACGATCTACTTGAAGGAAGCCGTCTGCGTGCAGGTGCCGTGACCGATATAACTTTGACCGACGATATACCGAAAAGTCCTCTTTCCCACCTTGACAGAAGCCACCGCTGGATAAGAGGCGATATTCAGGCACTCGCTTTCGCGGGAAAATACTGTAAGGACGAAAACGGAAGGCAGTATAAAAACCCAATTTCTCCACTGTCTGTGTATAAAATATACGACAACGTGCGCCGCGCGCTTACGCCGATCTCCTCTTTTGCGGCGCTTCTGCTCTGCATTTTCCGCCCGAGCCACCTGTCACCGTATATATCGCTTCTCGCCCTTGCTTACCTTATAATCCCCTTTTTTCTTTCGCTCTTATCGACCCTCAAAAGCATCGGCAGACGCTTCTTTTCTCACCTTATTCCTGCCTCCCTCTCGGCAGTTCTCAATTTCATCTATTCCCTTTCCTCTCTTACTCATACCGCGTTAAGAAACGCCGACGCGATCCTGCGCGCCGGCTTCCGTATGCTCTTTTCACGCAAAAAGCTTCTTGAATGGAAGACCGCATCTGAAAGCGACAGCATGAAGGGGCTTCCCCTCGTTCTTTATTCAATGCTACCGTCTATCGCTATAGGACTTTCGCTTCTCATCTTCTGTCCGCGTCTTCCTCTTAAGATACTCGGCGCGCTGACATTCCTTTTCCCCTTTGCCTGCCACCTACTCGGCAAGCCCTTCAAAACTCCCGAGAAAATATCGAGAAGTGATGAAAATCAGCTACTCGAATATGCGCGCGACAGCTGGAAATTCTTTTCTCAAAGGGTGAATAAGGAAGAAAACCATCTTCCGCCCGACAATATACAGTTCACCCCAGACGAGCGTGTCGCGCACCGCACATCCCCTACAAATATAGGTCTGTATCTGCTCTCGGTCTGCGCCTCCTGCAAGCTTGAGATCATAAACGAAAAGGAAGCGCTTTCGAGAATTGACAACACATTGAACACAGTGATCCTTCTCCCGAAATGGCACGGGCATTTATATAATTGGTACGATACAGAAACGCTCTTCATCTTGGGACAAAGCTATATTTCTACCGTCGATTCGGGAAACTTCATCACCGCGCTCGTCACGGTAAGAGAGCTTCTTCTTTCAAATTTTGAAGCCGACGAAAGACGTGAAGAGATAATAAAAAAAGCCGACAAGCTGATAGCCGACGCCGACTTTTCCTACCTCTACAATGAAAAAAAGAAGCTTATGCTTATCGGAATAAACCCCGAAAAGCCCGATCGTGATCCTCCCTGCTACGATTTCTTCACGAGTGAGGAAAGAACGACCTCCTTCTACGCGATAGCGAGGGGCGACGTTCCGCGAGAGCATTGGAAATATCTGCGCCGTATTCCGACAGTTATCGGCGGATATACCGCGCTCACCTCCTGGACGGGAACGGCGTTCGAATATCTTATGCCATCTCTCATCACCCCGACACTGCGCGGCTCGCTCTCCTACGAAGCGCTCTCAAGCGCGGTAAGAGAACAGAAAAGAACACTCTGTCAAGGCGTTTGGGGTCGCTCGGAAAGCGGATATTTCGACTTTGACCGCGACCTGAATTATCAGTACAAGGCGTTCGGCGTTCAGTCGCTCGCGCTCAAGAACGGAATCGATAAGGACAAGGTCGTCTCGCCCTATTCGTCCTTCCTTGCTCTGCCCTTTGACAGAGCCGCGGCGCTATCGAACCTCAAACGGCTGAAAAGAAAAGGAATGTACGGCGAATACGGCTTCTACGAGGCGATCGATATGACACCCGAGCGCGTCGGACACGGCTACGCGGTGATAAAGAGCCAGATGGCGCATCACGTCGGAATGTCGCTTGTCGCCATAGCCAACGCCTGCCTTGACAATATCTTTGTAAAAGCATTTATGTCCGATCCGCATTGCTCCTCCGCGCTCGGACTTCTGACCGAAAAAGTACCGAGAAAGGCGATCTCTATAAGGCGCAAAAAATCGGTAACCAAAAGATCTATAATACCCGAGCCGCTTCCGCGTCTTTTCGCTCTTGAAAAACCGCAGGAAAACGAAAAAGCAACCCTCATCTCCGAGGGCGGCGCCTCGGCTGTCATGATGGGCGATATGCTTCGCCTTTCGGCGCTCAAAAGCGAGATAACGCTCGATCCCTTCGTCTTCGGACGAATATACCGTCCTCGGCTCATAATGTCGATAGACAACGCGACCTTCGACCTCATGCGCGGCAGACACAAGGAAGGTCACGGCAGAATATCGAGAACGCACGACACCCGCCGTTTCACCTCCGAAATGTCGCTTTCGCTCTTCCCGAACGCAAAAACGTTCGTCATAAGCATCTCGGCAGAGGGACATTTTGAAAAGGTCACTCCGATGCTTGTCCTTTTCCCGTCGCTCTCTTCAAGCGCCGATCGGCTTTCTCATCCTGCCTACAGCGATATTATGGTCGTATCGGAATATTGCGAGACCGAACGCGCGCTTCTATTCAGAAAACAGGAGAAAAGCGCCGAGGACGGCGAAAAGTGCCTTGCAATATCGTTTGAAAGCGGAAGCGGCGGCGAGGAATTTATAACGGGGCGCGAGTACCTGCCCGAAATGTTCGGCGAAAACGACGTTGAAGCGCTGATAAAGAAGGAATTTGATAATAAAACAGGGACGTTTTCCGAGCCGTTCTGCGCGATAAGAAAGACATCGCAGACAAATGGAAAATATCTTTCAAATATTCTTATCACCGTCGGGCGAAGCAAGGAGGAGGTCCTTTCGCGCCTTAATCTTGCCCGAAAGCAGATAAAAAGCGGTAAAGGCAAAAACGGTGCTTATATTGCCGAGAGAGCTATAAAAGCGAAGATCGGCGGAATTCCGATCCTTGCTTCCGATCCGCGCGGAAAAACCCTTCTTTCGGAGATTCTGTCCGCTGTCCTCGTTCCGAAAAAGAGGACGCCTGTCGGCACCTACTGCGTCGGTGATTTTTATAAGTACGGTATCTCGGGCGACAATCCGATAATGACCGTCATCCTCGGGCGCGACTTTACAAAGAATTCGCCTGCCTACAAATGGTTAAAGCTCTTCGTGCTTTGCCATAAGCACCTGAACCTTAGTGGGATAAAGCTCGATACCGTCGTTCTCTACGACAGCGGCGGCGAATATATGTCGGTAACAAAATCTGCGCTTACAGAGGCGGTAAACGAATGTGCCGCCGGATTCTTTTTGAAGGGCGGAATATACCTCATCGACGGATGCGACCGCGACCTATTTGAAAACACCGCGTCAGTAGTTGCGGAGCTTGATACCGCCTTCACGCTTGACGCCTTCATATCGAAAAACGCAGGCGAAGTTACCCCCGAGACCCAGCCGATAACAGCTGTGACAAGGGTAAAAAGCTATCCGCCGAAGGACGCGCTTCACGTTTGCGGCGGTTACTTTTCGGAAAACGGCTTCACGCTTCTCAAATCGGAGCGCGGCGAGAAAAAACTCCCACATTCCTACGTCTACGCGCTCAATCATTTCGGAACGCTCGTTACCGACTGCTCGCTCGGCTACACCTGGATAGGCAACAGCCACGAAAGGAGAATAACGGCGTTCATTCCCGACCTGCGCCGTCACCTGAACGGCGAAAAGCTTATAGCGACGGTTGCCGATGCCGAATACGACCTTATTGCCTGCTCGCATACCGTCTCCTTTAACCGCGGAGAAACGGTCTGGGAGGGCAAGGCGGGACCGATCTCGTATACCGTTACCGCAAGTATAGACACGAAGCTTCCCTGCAAGGCGGTGACAGTCACCTATATAGGTAACGCGGATATAAAGACCGAATACCGAATAACCCCCGTTCTCGGTGACGTACCGAGGCGAAACCGTCCGATAAGAGTAGAGGAACGCGATGGTGTCACCCTATATAACGCGGCGGTCTCCGACTGCTCGGATACGGCGTTTTTGGTCAAGTATGTCTTTGACGGCACGGTCTGCTTCCTGCTCGGCGCGTTTCCAAAGGGCAGAACAAGGGTGCTTGAAACGGTAATGCAAAAATACAGAACCCGAAACGATTTCCGCCTTTGCGCCGAGGAATACGAAAAAACGCTTTCCGAGCTTTTGCCGAACCTGAAGCTTTCTACTCCCGATCGTTACCTCTCGGTAATGACCGAATATTACCTGCCATATCAGGCACTCGTCTGCCGTTTTTACGGCAGGACGGGATTTTACCAATCGGGCGGTGCTTACGGCTTCCGCGATCAGCTTCAGGACTGCCTCTCCATAATGCTCTCGGCGCCAAAGGTCGCAAAAACGCATATACTGCGTTGCGCCTGCCGTCAGTACGAGGAGGGGGACGTCAACCATTGGTGGCACGTGATCAAGGGCGAACGCCGCGGCGTTCGTACCCGTTACAGCGACGACCTGCTCTGGCTTCCCTACGTCGCATCAAAATACGCAGCATTTACCGACGATCACGATATATTCGATATCGAGCTTCCCTATATCGTATCTCCTCCGCTTCGAGATGACGAGCGCGACCGTTACGAATGTCCGGGCAAGAGCAAATACCATTCGTCCCTGTACTTCCATTGCGTAAAGGCGATAGAACGCTCGCTTGAATTCGGTCCTCACGGGCTTCCCCTGATGGGCGGCGGCGACTGGAACGACGGAATGAACGAGGTAGGAGACTGCGGAGGCGAGAGCGTATGGCTCGGAATGTTCCTCTCGGTCGTTCTTGATTCCTTCTTGCCGATAGCGACCAAAATGGGCGACCTTTCGGGCGCCTCCAAATACCGACGCATACGCGACGGGCTTATCGCGTCAGTCGAAAAATGCTTCGACGGTCAAAAATATCTCCGCGCGTTCTTTGCGGACGGCAAGGAGGTAGGCGGTGATTCCTTTACCGATATCCTTCCGCAGGCGTTCTCGGTATTCGCAAAATGCGACGAAAAACGGTCAAAAACGGCACTTAAAACGGCGTTTAAGCGCCTGTTTTTACCCGAAAACGGCACGTTTTTGCTCCTTTCTCCGCCCTTTTCGCGCCCGTCTGAGCGCGAGGTCGGGTATATATCGTCCTACCCCTGCGGTATCCGCGAAAACGGCGGACAGTATACTCACGCCGCCGCTTGGGCGGTAATGGCTATGGCTGAGGTGAAAATGAACTCCGAGGCGATAGAGACGCTGACGGCGATAAACCCTGCGTCTATCTGCCGCACGCGCGAGGGTGCCGAGCGCTACAGAGGCGAGCCGTATTTCGTTGCAGGTGACGTGTCGGGCGCTCCCGACAGTATCGGCAGATGCGGCTGGTCACTCTATACCGGCTCTGCCGGCTGGGTCTTCAACGCGATATTCGCATCTATCCTCGGCATCGTTATCGACGGCGACACCTTCACGGTAAACCCGACCCTCTCCCCCGACCTGCCCTGCTACACTGCGATCTTCACCCACCTTTCCTCGACCTACGAAATAACCGTCCACCGAGGTGAAAAAAACAGATACTGCCTCGACGGCAAAAATGTAAACAATTTATTTCATTTTGATAAAAACTACCATTTACTTGAAATAACGGTTGAAATTTCTTCCGATTTGGAGTAAAATAGGTGCAGTAAACTAATTGGAGTAACTATTTATGCTGCCGATAAGGAAAATGATAGGCGACGGAGTCGCTCTAAATATAATACCGACCGACAAATTCAAGACGAACTGTATAAGTGTCCGTTTCCTCTGCCCTATGGCGGAGGAGACGGCGGCGCTCAATGCACTTCTTCCGTCAGTTCTCAAAAGAGGTTGCTTCCGTTTACCGACGATGTCGGACATCGTAAAGGAGCTTCAGATGCTTTACGGCTCGGAGCTTCAGAGTAGCGTCGGACGCTTCGGAGATACTCAGTATCTCGGCTTTACCTCCTTTCCTCTTCGTAACGAATATACCGAGGGCATGAACGTAAGCAGCGAGATCCTTTCCCTTATGTCGGAGCTGATAAACAAGCCGCTGCTTGAAAACGGCGTGCTTAAAGCCGAATACGTTGAAAGCGAGAAAAGAACGCTTACCGACCGCGTTAAAGCCGCGATAAACAATAAGACCTCCTACGCTATCCGCCGCTGTGTCGAGGAAATGGGAAAGGGAGACTCCTCCTCTATTCCCGACACGGGAACGGTCGAGCAGATCGCGGCGGTCACTCCCGAGGCGCTCACGAAGCGTCTTAATGAAATTATAAATACCGCAAATATAGAGATCTGGTGCGCAGGCGTATTTGACGAAGCAGAGCTTGAAAATGACTGTGTTCGTCTCTTCGTACGTGATAACCGCGCCCCTGTTCCGAAAGCAGAGGTTGCTCCCATCGCGCCTGTTACCGAGGTCAACAACGTGACCGAGGATCAGCCCGTTAAGCAGGGCAAGCTTTCCCTCGGCTTTACGACCTCGCTCCGTCCCTCGCCCGACGCTTCGCCGTCCTTTAACCTTTTCCTCGGCGTTCTTTCAAGCTCGCCGACATCAAAGCTCTTTATGAACGTCCGCGAGAAGCTTTCGCTCTGCTACTACTGCTACGCGATCCCCGACCGTCAGAAAGGTACGATCGTCATTTCAAACGGAATCGAGGTTCAGAATAAGGACGTTGCCGAGCGCGCGATCCTTGACGAAATTGAAGCAGTAAAGAACGGAAATATCACGGAGGATGAGCTTGAGGGCGCGAGAATGTCGCTCATCAGCGGCTGGAAAAGCATCCGTGACGACGAGATGGCGATCATCAATTGGTACTTCTCGCAGATCTATTGGGGAAAATTCGTTTCCCCCGAGGAATACGCCGAAAGATGCGTTTCTCTTACCGCGTCCGACGTTGCTTACGTTGCGTCGACCTTGAAGCTTCACACGGTATATTTCCTTAACGGAACTCTGACAGGCGAAAGTGAGGACGAGGATTATGAATAAGCCCATAACGGTAAAAAGCGAGCTGCTCGGCGAGAGCTACACTGTCGTCACTCACAAAAGCGGCCTTAAGATATACGTTTTCCCGAAGGACCTGACGTCCTCCTACTGCCTTATCGCAACGCGATTCGGCTCGGTTGACAACACCTTCAAGGTGGGTGACGAAAAGGAATACGTGACCGTCCCCGACGGAGTTGCCCACTTCCTTGAGCACAAGCTCTTTGAAAACGAGGACGGAGAGGACACCTTTGTAAAATTCGCGCGTACCGGCGCAGATGCGAATGCCTACACGTCCTTCCGCGTTACCGCTTATCTATGCTCCTGCGTCGACGAGCTTTATCCGTCACTCGAAATACTCCTTACCTCCGTATTCTCCCCATATTTTACCGAGGAGAACGTCAAGAAGGAGCAAGGCATCATCGCTCAGGAGATAAGACAGGGCGAGGACAATCCCTCAAATGCCGTTCAGTACGGAATGCTCGAGGGTCTGTATGAAAGAAACAGCGTCCGCATCAACATCGCAGGTACGGTTCCCTCAATAATGAAAATAACGCCCGAAACGCTCTACCGCTGTCACAAGGCGTTCTACAATCCCTCGAATATGGCGCTCTGCGTCTGCGGTCAGGCGACGCTCGACGAGGTGCTCAAGGTTGCGGACAAGTGTTTACACGGAATCGATCCGATCCCCGTAGTAAGCCGAACTGTGACCGAGAACAAGGCGGCATTCAGAAAGCGCGTAACCAAGAAAATGCAGGTATCGAAGCCGATCGTCTGCATCGGCGTAAAGGAGGTGGGTATTTCTTCCGACCCCGAGGAAAGAGTAAAGAAGAGCATCGCCTTTGATCTCATTTCCGCTATCTGCTTTGAAAAATCGTCAGATTTCTACGCTTCTCTATACGAAGGCGGACTTATCTCCCCCTCGTTCAGCACCTGGTACGAGCATACGGAATCGTTCTCGTTCTTTTCGGTGTTCACCGATACCGACGAACCGGAGACGCTCTATAAGAAATTTGAAGAGTACACGCAAAACGGTCTATATGACGCGATAACTCCCAAAAGCTTCGAGCGTGCTCGCCGAGTGCTTTATTCGGCATTCATCAAGAGCTTCGACAGCACGGAGGACATCGCAAACGATCTCATCGTCGATTTCGCGCTTGAGGGAGCAGAAATTTTCAAATACACCGATCACGTTAAAAACATCACCGCCGACTACGTAACAGAGGTAGCCAAGGAGCTGTTCAAGCCCGAAGCGTACACGATGTCGGTCGTTGAGCCAATATGAGGTGACTTATGAATAAAATATCTTTCCCCGGTCTGGGGATAAAGGAATTCAAGCTCAACCCAATTGCCTTTGAGATCTTCGGCAAGCCCGTCGCTTGGTACGGCATCATCATTTCCTTTGCCATGATACTCGCGGTTTTGTACGTTCTCTACCGTGCAAAGCAGAGCGACAGTATCAAGCAGGACGACGTTTTCGACTACGCCATCTGGGCTATACCGCTTGGAGTTATCGGAGCGCGTATTTACTACGTCGCAACGAAATTTGAGGATTACAAGGCGGATTCTATCCTTGAGACCTTCAAAAACTGCATTGCGATATGGGAAGGCGGAATTGCCATATACGGCGCAATAATCGGCGGTGCGCTCGGTCTTATCATCGCCTCGCGCATAAAGAAGATAAAGCCGCTTAAGATATTCGATATGGTAGCTCCCGCCGTTATGATCGCGCAGGCGATCGGCAGATGGGGCAACTTCTGCAACGCCGAGGCACACGGCGGCCCTACGTCTCTACCGTGGCGCATGGGTATACGTAACGACGAAAATCCGACTGCAATTTTCGTCCATCCGACATTTCTTTACGAGTCTCTTTGGAATATTCTCGGATTTATACTTATCAACCTATTTTATAAAAAGAAGAAATACGACGGACAGATCCTCGTTATGTACCTGACCTGGTACGGCTTCGGCAGAATGCTTATTGAGGGTCTGCGCACCGACTCCCTTTACGTTCTCGGCTTCCGCATTTCGCAGATCGTCGGCTTCCTCTGCTTCTTTATCGGAATTTGTATCCTTACAGCGATGGAGATAATCCGTTACCTCCGCAAAAAGGACGCGTCGGCTGTGACCGAAGCGGCGGTAAATGAAGAAGCAACCGAGGTCAAGGAAGAAATTAAGGAAGAAAAGAAGGACGACGGAGTTTTTGAGATCGCCGACAGTTACAGCGACGACGATGACGAATGAAAGGACAAGCATAATGAACATAATCAACGGTAAAGAAATATCGGCGTCTATCCGCGCCGAGATCAAGGCAGAAACAGAAAAAATGAGCGTCCGTCCCGGACTTGCCGTCATTCTCGTCGGCAGTGATCCCGCTTCACAGGTCTACGTTCGCAACAAGAACAAGGCGTGCGAGGAGGTCGGCTTCTACTCGGAAATGTATACGCTTCCCGAGGAAACGAGCATGGAGGAGCTTCTCGGTCTTATTGATCAGCTCAATCACAGTCCGCAGATACACGGTATCCTCGTTCAGCTTCCGCTTCCTAAGCATCTTGACGAGGAGAAGGTAATTCTCGCGATCAACCCCGAAAAGGACGTTGACGCCTTTCATCCCGTAAACGTCGGCAAGATAATGATAGGAAACCACTCCTTCCTTCCCTGCACTCCCGCAGGCGTTATGGAGCTTCTTTCACGAAGCGGAATTGACGTAACGGGTAAGGAATGCGTCGTTATCGGACGCTCGAACATCGTAGGCAAGCCCCAGGCAATGCTTCTTCTTCACGCAAACGGTACCGTTACCGTCTGCCATTCGAGAACGAAGGATCTTGCAAAGATCTGCGCTCGCGCCGACATTCTTGTCTCGGCTATCGGAAAAGCGAAGTTCGTAACCCCCGACATGGTAAAGGAGGGCGCGGTCGTTATCGACGTCGGTATAAACCGCGACGAAAACGGCAAGCTTTGCGGTGACGTTGACTTTGAAAACGTCGCTCCCAAGACGTCATTTATCACTCCCGTGCCCGGCGGCGTCGGTCCCATGACCATCACGATGCTGATGAAAAATACCCTCACCGCTGCCAAAAATATCGAAAACAGGTAAGTTCATAAAAAGTTTACATTTGCAGATTCAAACCTGTTGACAAACCGATAAATTAAATGTTATAATGTCATTTGCCGCGTGATCTACGGGTCATAAAAAGTACTTCGTACTTACCCGTATCAGCGAGTCTGCGGTTAAAATCCGCTTAATGAAAGTGAGGTGCTTTTCGTGTTTGCAGTTATTGAAACCGGCGGAAAGCAGTACAAAGTCTCCGAAGGCGACGTAGTTTACGTAGAAAAGCTCGACGTAAACGAAGGCGAAACTGTTACCTTTGATAAGGTTCTTGCAGTTTCGGCAAACGATTCTTTCTCCTGCGGCGCTCCCTACGTTGAGGGCGCTACCGTTACTGCCAATGTCGTTAAGAACGGCAAGGGCAAGAAGATCCACATTCTTCGCTACAAGTCCAAGAAGAATGAGAAGAAGAAGATCGGTCACAGACAGCCTTATACTAAGGTTCAGATCACCGCTATTAACGGCTAATCTAACATGATCAAGGTCACATTCTTCAAAAGAGACGGCGTTTATTACGGCTTTCGCGAAACCGGTCATGCGGGATTCGACGATGCCGGCAAGGATATTGTCTGCGCGGCTGTGTCCGCGATGACGATGCTCGTTATAAATGCTATTGAGGTCTCTTACGAATCAAACGTTGAGTATTCTATCGACGAAGATACCGCTGATATCGAGGTCAGAGTGCCGAGCGCACTTCCCGAGAACAGCGACGACGAAACGAAGCGTTTCGCCGTATCGGGTCTTATTGAGGCGTACTTCATGCAGCTTATTGATATGCTTGAGGATTACGACGAATATCTTGACGTAAACGAGGTCGAGGATTAAATTGTCCCGACAACCAATTAACGATTAACGGAGGTAAGAAACGATGTTGAAGCTTAATCTTCAATTCTTTGCTCATAAGAAGGGCGTTGGTTCCACTAAGAACGGCCGTGACTCTGAGTCCAAGCGTCTTGGTGCGAAGAAGGCTGACGGCCAGAGCGTAATCGCCGGCAATATCATTGTCAGACAGCGCGGAACTCACATCCACCCCGGTAAGAACGTAGGTCGCGGTAAGGACGATACCCTTTTCGCACTCACGAACGGTGTGGTCCGTTTCGAGCATATGACTAAGGATAAGAAGCGCGTCAGCGTTTACGAGGACTGATTCACCAAATAAAAAGAACGCCAATGGCGTTCTTTTTTTATTCTTCAGTAATAAATATTATCTTCTTTTTCTTCCTTTTTGCCATTTCATAATATTTGAATGCGCCGCCGTAAGACCTTGTCACGTATGCGATCACATAATCGGACGAGTTTAACATATACTTATTTCTGAAATCAATTCTGAATCTCGGCAGCGCCGATTCGATTCCGTCGGGAACGACGCATATCAAGCCGTCGTCAATGCTCCCGACTTTCGTCGGTATCCGTGATAACACGACTTGAAATTCAAAATTATATAACGGCGCAAGCTCCGTTAAAACGCTCTTTACGATTCTGTCAAAACCGCCGCTGTCACCCACTAAAAACATATCGACACCGCATTGAGTAGTCAGCTCAATAACCGCTTCTTTGACTTTTTCTTTTATCTCCCAAGGCGCATCACGGTGTCCGAAAAAAGTGCAGGTAATCATTTTCCCTCTCTTACCATAAATTGATTTGCTCAATTATAGCGAATTTATCGCTAAATGTCAATAGCGGATTTCTTTCTATCATATAATTTTATCAATGATATTGATGGAGGGATACTATGCCGTACTACAAGCGGATCCGCGATCTTCGTGAGGATAAAGATATAACACAGGCACAGATGGGCAAAATACTGTCTTGCAGTCAGCGTGTTTACAGCAATTACGAGCGCGGCGATATTGATATCCCGACTTCGACACTTGTAAGAATTGCAGATTTTCATAAGGTTTCGGTTGATTATTTGCTTAACCGTACAGATAATCCGAAGATGAATTGACAAATGAAAAGAATTATTGATACCGAAAACGTAAATATTATCGGCGCAAAAATTAAAGAAGCTCGTGAAAAATCGGGAATGAGTCAAAAGCAGCTTTCGGAAAAGCTTGAACTTATGGCTGTTTATACCTGCCGCGGCTCGATCTCCAGAATTGAAAACGGCAAACGCGCTGTAACCGATATCGAGATAGACGCGATTTCAAAAATTTTGGACGTGTCACTTAATTATCTTTTTGATAGGGAATAAAAGAACGCCCACGGGCGTTTTTTATTTTCGGAACGTTATTGTAGGGGGCGACTGCCACGCGAACCCCCCAAAGCTCATTACATTCGCTTCGGGGAACCCCTCGCCCCACGCAAAAACGATGTTGCATCACATCCGAACACCTCATCCACCGCAGACGCAGCGTCTGCGGTCCCCCTTCCCCCGCTGGGGAAGGTAGACAACGTGGCGAATCTTCGATACGTTGTTTGTAGGGGGCGACGTCCTCGACGCCCCGTTTCGTAGGCAGTGTATCTTTTTTGATTGAGGGAAAGATATTTTTCATAGAGTGTCGTGTGTTATAAAATATCAAGCGTGGTATTGCGGGGCGTCGAGGTGAGGGGTTCCCTAAAACGAGTGAAGCGAGTTTTTGGGGTTCCCGAGGTTGTCGCCCCCTACAAGATGTTGTTCAGCTTTTTGAGCGTCCAAACAGCGTGATTAAAATAAAAAGAACGCCTTTCGGCGTTCCTTTTATTTTTTATTATTCCGCTGCCGTCGTTTCGGGAGCAGTAGTTTCAGGTGCGGGAGTTTCAAGCGGAGGACGTGTTCCGGTCTCAAGCGTGACCGTTACGATAAATCCGTTCATATTATCACCGCTTACCGTATAGGGACGGTTTTCAGGTACGGGAAGACGAAGTGTTCCCTCGTCGGGCGCTGCAACGTAATATACCATATAGGTGTTTCCGTCAGCGCATTTCAAGGTATATGCGTTAGACATTCCGACAAAGTCGGTCGAAAGCTTGGTAAGATACTCTTCAAGGCAGAGGTTATTCTTATACATATACTCTGCGTGAGGCATTCCAACGTAGCGAAGCTGCCACGGCTCTGCGTATCCGACGATCGACTTTTTATTGTTAGGAGCGCGGAATATGAAGCCGTACTCGTGTGCGTGCGTTTTCAGCCACTGCGGCTCTTCCGCATTCGTGATATTTACCGTCTTCTGCGTCTCGGGATTATAACCCGTGAAGCGGAAGGTCGCACCGCTGTGCCAGTCACTTGCGCCGGCAGGTGTATCAGTCTGTCCCTTTTCAAAGAGGTTCTTCTGCGAATCGAAATCGTAATACGCCTTATTTATATTCAGATACGTATATCCCGTTACGAGATAGAAATCGTCCATCATATAATTGAGCGCATTTGCGGCATCGAGCTTAAGCTCGTGACCCCACTTAGAGAGCTGATATGCAGGGTACTTCGGCTGATGTTCCTTAAGAACAACGCGAAGACTGTCTTCCTTGAAGCCGTACAGATACTGCTCGTTTATGAGCTGAAGAAGTCCGAGCTGAAGCGCATCTCTATCCTTATTTATAAAGGTGACCTTGACCTCGTTCGGATCCTCTGTGGTATCGGTATTACCTCCGGTAGTATCGCCACCGCCTGTCGTATCTCCGCCTGTGCTCGAAGTCGGAGGATTTATATCGGTTTTTCCGCCGCCTTTTCTGTCGGCGAAAAGTCCTGTTCCCGTAACCGACATTATGAATATCACGACAAACGCGATAAGCACTGCCGTCATAACGAGCACGATCGTCGTGCGCAGCCAATCCGGCTGATTCGGTTTTTTATAGTTTCTTATCGGAGCGGAGCCGAAGCCGTTACCGTTGTTCATATAATTTCCCTTTCAGGTGATTATTTGTAGTTGGAAATGCTCTCGGAGATCTTAAGAAGCTTCTGAACCTCTTTCGTTCTCATATCGCAGAATTCCTTCATCTCTGCCTGTCTCTCGGGAGAGTAGTTCTTAAGTGCCTCGGGAGCAGACATACCGGGAGTAAAGGTGCTCTTATAGAGCTTATCGATAACGATAGCTTCCTGAATATCGGTTGCTACCATCTCGCCGTCGCGCTCGCAGACGAACACGTTTTCCTTGCCATCAAGGAGAAAGTCAACAGCCGCAACACCCATCTTTGCCGCAAGAACGCGGTCACGGAGCGTAGGTGAGCCGCCGCGGACGATATGTGCAAGACGCGCGAACTTGGTCTCAACACCGGTCTCGGACTGGATGCGCTTAGCAAATCCCTCTGCGTAGTTATCAACGCCCTCTGCTACGATGACGATGAAGTTACGCTTGCCTGCCTCGCGTGCGACCTTGATCTTCTCAATTACGTTTGCTTCATTATAATTTGCGTCCTCGAGAACGACGACTGCCGTTGCGCCGAGCGCGATAGAGGTCTCAAGTGCGATATAGCCCGCGTTTCTTCCCATGACCTCTACGACGTTACATCTTGCGTGAGACTCGCAGGTGTCACGGAGACGGTCAACCGCCTCGATTACGGTATTCATTGCCGTATCGTAGCCGATAGAGTTATCGGTACAGGTAATGTCGTTATCGATCGTTCCGGGGATACCGATACAGGGGATACCGTGCTTACAGAGATCGGACGCGCCTCTAAAGGTGCCGTCGCCGCCGATGGTTACGATACCGTCGATGCCAAACTCGTGGCAGGTATCAACTGCCTTCTGAATGTACTCTTCCTGCTTGAACTCAACGCAACGTGCCGAGTAAAGAACGGTACCGCCGATATTAATGATGTTCGCTACATCGTGGGGAGCGAACTTCTTGATGCTTCCCTTTCCTTCGATAAGACCCTTGTAGCCCTCGTAGATTCCGTAGACCTCAAGGCCCTTATTAAGAGCGTATCTCGTTACGGCTCTGACTGCCGCGTTCATTCCGGGAGCGTCGCCTCCGGAGGTCAGGATTCCTATTTTCTTAAACTGCTTTGCCATTGTTATTCTCCTTTATGCCTTCGGGCAAATAATATTATTTCCAAATCATAGATATAATAATACATTTTCTGTAAAAAATCAATATAAAATGTGTAAATAATACCTTCCAAAAGTAAAACTCCGCGGCAAACGAAAGTTTACAATATAGTATAATTACCAAATTACCCTCATTTGACCGCAATTTATTCTCAAAAAATGTGCAGTCTGCCGAAAATACAGTATAAATGAATATCTTATTGACAAAAATTAAAAAAGGTTGTAAAATAGACTATGTCTGGTAAAATGCTTATCCGACGACAAACAAATACTAAAGAAAAGGAGGTGCGGTATGCCAACTTTTAACCAGCTCGTTAAGCACGGCCGCTCGGAAAAGAACTACAAGTCGAAGGCCCCTGTTCTTCAGCACGGATTCAACACTCTTTCCGGAAAGCAGACCGATCTTAGCTCCCCGCAAAAGAGAGGCGTTTGCACAAAGGTAACCACCACGAGCCCTAAGAAGCCTAACTCTGCTCTTCGTAAGATAGCGAGAGTACGTCTTACCAACGGTCTCGAGGCAACGACTTATATCCCCGGTATCGGACATAACCTTCAGGAACACTCGGTTGTCCTTATCCGCGGAGGAAGAGTACGTGACCTCCCCGGTGTACGTTACCACATCATTCGCGGTGCGCTTGACGCTCAGGGCGTTGCAAACCGTAAGCAGAGCCGTTCCAAGTACGGCGCTAAGAGAGGTAAGAAGTAATTCTAACTCTCATCTCGACCGCCGAAAGGTGATATTGTTCGGCGGAGATCGTTTGTTTGTCAGTTGAGAATATATATTATTCCGATATCTGACGAGCACAAACGAAGAAATTTATTTTCGAGTACCTGTGATATCATATTATTAATGAAGGAGGGAAGTACAGTGCCGAGAAGAGGTCAGATATCAAAAAGAGACGTCCTGCCGGATCCGCTTTACAATTCCAAGCTTGTTACCAAGCTTATCAACAACGTAATGCTCGACGGTAAGAAGGGCGTTGCACAGAAGATCGTCTACGACGCATTTAAGGTTGTTGAGGAGAAGTCGGGAAAGAATGCTCTTGAAGCGTTCACTACCGCACTCGATAACATTATGCCCGTTCTTGAAGTTAAGGCAAGACGTGTAGGCGGTTCTACCTATCAGGTTCCTATGGACGTTCGCCCCGAGAGACGTCAGACTCTTGGACTCCGTTGGCTCGTAACTTATTCGAGAAGCCGCGGTGAGAAGACCATGGCAGACCGTCTTGCTGCTGAGATCGTTGATGCTATAAACGGCGTCGGCGGAGCAGTCAAGAAGCGCGAGGAAACGCACAGAATGGCAGAAGCCAACAAGGCGTTCGCTCACTACAAGTATTGATGATTTGTTGATTCCGATAGAATTCGGAATAAGATTAAGGAGAATCAAATGCCAAGAGAATACCCTTTGGAAAGAACCAGAAACATCGGTATCATGGCGCACATCGACGCAGGTAAGACTACTACCACCGAGCGTATCCTGTTCTACACAGGTAAGACCCATAAGATGGGTGAAACGCACGACGGCGGTGCTACCATGGACTGGATGGCTCAGGAGCAGGAGCGCGGAATCACCATCACCTCCGCGGCTACCACCTGTTTCTGGAAGGACAACCGAATCAATATCATAGACACCCCCGGACACGTTGACTTCACCGTTGAAGTTGAGCGTTCGCTTCGTGTTCTTGACGGTTCGGTTACCGTTTTCTGCGCTAAGGGCGGTGTTGAGCCACAGTCCGAGACCGTTTGGCGTCAGGCCGATCAGTACGGCGTTCCCCGCATGGCGTATGTAAACAAGATGGACGTTATGGGCGCAGACTTCTACCGTGTCGTTGACATGATGAAGACCCGCCTTAAGACAAATCCCGTTCCGATTCAGCTTCCTATAGGTTCTGAGGATACCTTCAAGGGTATCATCGACCTTATGAACATGGAAGCAGACGTATATTACGACGATATGGGTAAGGACATGCGTGTCGAGCCCATTCCGGCTGATATGCTTGATAAGGCGCAGGAATATCACGATGCAATGGTAGAAGCAATCGCTGCTACCGACGATGACCTTATGATGATGTACCTTGAGGGCGAGGAGATCCCCGTCGAAGATCTCAAGGCAGCTCTCCGCAAGGCGACCATCGCAAACCAGCTCGTTCCCGTTTGCTGCGGAACCTCTTATAAGAATAAGGGAGTACAGAAGCTCCTCGATGCTGTCATCGACTTCATGCCCTCTCCTCTCGACATTCCCGCTATCAAGGGTGTAAACCCCGATACCGACGAGCCCGACGAGAGAAAGGCATCCGATGACGAGCCCTTCGCAGCACTCGCATTTAAGATCATGACCGACCCGTTCGTTGGAAAGCTTTGCTTCTTCCGCGTTTACTCGGGAACCCTTGAAGCAGGTATGACTGCTTACAACCCCGAGAAGAAGTCGAGAGAGCGTTTCGGCCGTATTCTTCAGATGCACGCTAACGAGCGTAAGGATATTGATAAGGTTTATGCAGGCGACATCGCAGCACTTATCGGTACCAAGAATACCACTACCGGTGACACCCTCTGTGACGAGAATCATCCTATCATTCTCGAGCAGATGGTATTCCCCGATCCCGTTATTAACGTAGCTATCGAGCCGAAGACCAAGGCAGGTCAGGAAAAGATGGGTATCGCCCTTGCGAAGCTCGCAGAGGAAGACCCCACGTTCCGTACCCACACTGACGAGGAAACCGGACAGACGATCATCGCAGGTATGGGCGAGCTCCACCTCGAGATCATCGTTGACCGTCTCCTTCGTGAGTTCAAGGTCGAGGCAAACGTAGGTGCGCCTCAGGTTTCCTACAAGGAGACCATCCGTCAGGAAGCTACCGTCGATACCAAGTATGCCCGTCAGTCGGGTGGTAAGGGTCAGTACGGTCACGTTAAGCTCACTATCTCCCCGAACGAGCCCGGTGCAGGCTACGTCTTTGAGAATACCGTCGTCGGCGGTGCTATTCCGAAGGAATACATCCCCGCTGTTGACGCAGGTATCCAGGGCGCTATGCAGAACGGTGTAGTTGCAGGTTATAGCGTTGTTGACGTTAAGGTTAACCTCTTCGACGGTTCTTACCACGAAGTCGACTCTTCCGAAATGGCATTCAAGATCGCCGGCTCTATGGCGTTCAAGGAAGCTATGAGAAAGGCAGACCCCGTGCTCACCGAGCCGATCATGAAGGTCGTTATCACTACTCCCGACGACTACATGGGCGACGTAATCGGCAGCGTTAACTCCCGCCGCGGTAACATCGTTTCGATGGATCCCGTTGCAGGTGCTACCCAGATCACCGCTCACGTTCCGCTTTCCGAAATGTTCGGATATGCAACCAACCTCCGCTCCATGACTCAGGGACGCGGAAACTACTCGATGGAGCCCAGCCACTTCGCAGAAGTGCCGAAGTCCATCCAGGAAAAGATCATTGCCGGCAGAAAGTAAGTCGGTTCTGATATAAAAAACAAAAACAAAAAAATTAAATTTTTATTAAACGGAGGATAATAACAATGGCAAAGGCAAAATTTGAAAGAACCAAACCCCATGTTAATATCGGTACCATCGGTCACGTTGACCATGGCAAGACCACCCTTACCGCAGCTATCACCAAGTATCTTTCTCTCGTAAACGGAGCAGAGTTCATGGCTTATGACCAGATCGACAACGCTCCCGAGGAAAGAGCTCGTGGTATCACAATCAACACCCGTCACGTTGAGTACGAGACCGCTAACCGTCACTACGCTCACGTTGACTGCCCCGGACATGCTGACTACGTTAAGAACATGATCACCGGTGCTGCTCAGATGGACGGCGCAATCCTCGTTGTTGCAGGTACTGACGGCCCTCTCGCTCAGACCCGCGAGCACGTTCTTCTCGCTCGTCAGGTTGAAGTTCCGCAGCTTGTTGTATTCATGAACAAGACCGACCTCGTTGACGACGCTGAGCTTCTCGACCTCGTTGAGATGGAAATTCGTGACCTTCTCTCTTCCTACGACTTCGACGGTGACAATGTACCGATCGTTCGTGGTTCCGCTCGTGACGCTCTTACCTCTACAAACACCGATCCTTCGGCTCCCGAGTATGCATGCATTGCTGAGCTTATGGACGCTGTTGACAGCTACATTCCTACCCCTGAGCGTGGTGCAGACCTTCCCTTCCTTATGCCTGTAGAGGACGTATTCTCTATCTCCGGCCGTGGTACTGTTGCTACCGGTCGTGTTGAGAGAGGTACTGTTAAGGTTGGTGACGTTGTTGAGATCGTTGGTCTTTCCGATGAGAAGAAGAACACCACCGTTACCGGTGTAGAAATGTTCCACAAGCTCATGGATCAGGCAGAAGCAGGCGACAACATCGGTGCTCTTCTCCGTGGTATCGCTAAGAACGAGATCGAAAGAGGTCAGGTTCTCTGCAAGCCCGGTACTGTTCAGCCCCACACCAAGTTCTCCGGTAACGTATACGTACTTACCGAGAAGGAAGGCGGACGTTCCAAGCCCTTCTTCCCCGGCTACCGTCCTCAGTTCTACTTCAGAACTACTGACGTTACCGGTACTATCGGCCTTCCCGCAGACGTTGAGATGTGCCGCCCCGGCGATAACGTTGTTATGAACGTTGAGCTCATCACTCCTATCGCTATCGAAAAGGGACTTCGTTTCGCTATCCGTGAGGGTGGTAGAACTGTTGGTTCCGGTGTCGTTACCGAGATCAACGCTTAATCTTAGTTAATTTTAATTAAGACCCTTAAAAGCCCCAAACGCCCTTAAGGGTGTTTGGGGCTTTTGTATTTATTTTTTCGCATTTCTTTGCCCACGCAAAGAAACGCTCGCAAAGAAACGTGCCAAGGAGACAACCGATAAAAATGCGTACGCATTTTTATACGTTTTCTCCTTTGGAAACCTCTTTCGATAGACGGTGACTCGGAAGGTTTATCAATAGAGGCATAGCGTATCAGAGCGTTTTAAACTTTTTACAACGAAGCAGATCTCCCTTTAATGAAAGGGGATTCCAAAGGGGAAAACGTGTGCAGAATTTTGCGTAGGCAAAATTCAAACCCGTTGTCTCCTTGGTGCCGTTCTTTGGTCACCTTTCTTGGGCAAGCAAGAAAGGTGAGAATAAAAAATCTTTTTGGGGCGTGGTGAGATTCCACACCGGCGGTGACAGTCCGCGAACACTTATGTGCCGAATGGGTGAAATTCCCATACCGACGGTATAGTCCGGATGAGAAAAGAGAGCCGTGCTTTGCGTCCCCTTTTGTCGACGCGAAGCTTTTTCTTTTCGCAAGAAAGGATAAAACTATGAAAAACAACAGAAAATCAAGCAAGAAAAATCCGACAAAAAAGCTTGTAGTGCTTGCACTTTTTACTGCGCTCGCGTACATAGTCAGCTTTTTGTCGTTTCCGATATTCCCAGCCGCACCTTTTTTGAAGCTCGACTTCGGAAACGTGTTTATAATGCTTTCGGGATTTCTTTTCGGTCCGTTTGAAGCAATCGCCGTCGCGCTCGTCAAGGAATTGCTTGCGCTGATCGGAACAACGACGGGCGGCGTCGGTCAGATCGCGGATTTCCTTATGACAAGCTCGTTTGTGATCCTCCCGTCGATTCTTTACAAGTACCGAAAGGGACTGAAGAGCGTCGCCCTTTCGCTTTGCGGCGCGTGCGTTATAGGTACCGTGACTGCGGCACTTGTCAACAGATTCATTACTTTCCCACTATACATGGGACCTGCCGCGCCTGCAGTTTTCGGCTCGCTCGTCTGGTACGTCGTCGGTTTCAATATTCTGAAGACCGTGTCGATAAGCATTATAACCGTGTTGCTCTATAAGCGTCTGTCAAGGTTTTTGACCGAGTTTGGGGCGAAATAATTATGAATGCTGAATATAAAATAAATGGCGAGGTCATTGAGACCGATCGGCTTATTTTGCGTGCTTTTCAACAGTCCGACCTCGACGACTTTTTCGAATACGCATCGGTCGAGGGTGTCGGCGAGATGGCGGGTTGGCGTCATCACGAAAGCAAGGACAAGAGCCAAGATATTCTCAACCGTTTTATCGAGGAAGACAAGACCTTTGCCATTTGCTTAAAGGAAAGCGGTAAGGTCATCGGCTCGCTCGGCATCGAAAAATACGGAATGGAAGAAGCGCTGACCGAGTTTGACGGTTATCGCGGACGTGAGCTCGGCTACGTGCTTGCCAAGGATCATTGGGGCAAGGGTATAATGACTGAAGCCGTCAGTGCAGTCATAGACTTTCTGCTTAATGAGCTTGACCTCGATTTTCTTACCTGCGGATATTACGATTTCAACAGCCGTTCCGCGCGCGTTCAGGAAAAATGCGGCTTCAAGCCGTACAGAAAGCTTGTTATGGAAACGCGTCTCGGCACGAAAGAGCCGGGCGTACTGAATCTTCTGATTAATCCGAGCAAGAAGATCACTTTCAAATTTTCGCATCCCGAAACTTTGATATATGAGGGATGATTAACTGCAGCACCCGTAGGGGCGACCCTTGGGAACCCCCAAAGCTCATTGCATTCGCTTCGGGGAACCCCGATATTGGTCGCCCGCGCGAAAACGATGTAACATCACGTCCAAACGGGGCGTCGAGGACGTCGGCACCTATGATGAATTTTCAAGATCCATAACAAAAATCCTGCCTTTCGGCAGGATTTTTTCCTTATCGGAATTTAATTAATTTGATAGCTCAGCTCGTGGGGATCGAATGTGAGCGAAATGCTCTCATTTTCGAGCGAGCGCGTGACGGTGACGGTGTCACCATCGAGGGTGATTGAGAGAGCGCCCTCCCTAAGTGCGGGGGTGGTATTGCGGAGCGAGGCAAGGTATTTATAGTGTGCCGTCAGCTCGTCAGCATTTTCGGTCGGGCAGAAATAGCCGCGGTTAAAGGGGTCGCTTCCGCCCGTCATTCCGACCTCGTCGCCATAGTATATGCTCGGCATTCCGGGCAGGAAAAACTGTATTGTAGACGCGAGCTTAAGTGCCTTGACTGTGTCATTGATCTCTCTGCCAAGCTCTGTGAGGATTCTCGTCGTATCGTGGCTTGAGAGAAAGGTCATTGAACAGTTTAGCGCGTCGAACGGGTAATTTTCATAGAGATGCTCGATAATTGATCTGAATTCAATCGCGCAGATGCGTCCGCAGAGGAGATTGATTATTGCGTCTCTGAACGGATAATTCATAACTCCGTCAAGCTCTCCGCCGCTGAAATACTTACGTCTTACGTCGTAGGAGATCTTATTCGACGCGTCCTCCCAAACCTCACCGATAACGATAGCGTTCGGATCGATCTCCTTTACGCGCTTACGCAGAAGCGCGATGAAGCCGTCGGGCAGCTCGTCTGCGACGTCGAGACGGAAGCCGCTTGCACCCAGCTTGAGCCAATGCGCCACCACGCTGTCCTTATCTCTAATAATAAGGTCAAGGAAGCCGTCGCACATCTCGTTCACGCACGGAAGCGTGTCTATATCCCACCATGACGTATATTTACTCGGGTATTTTTTGAAGTCAAACCACGAACGGTATGGCGAATTTGGATCACTTACTGCTCCGCCGCCGAAAACGCCCTCGCGGTCGAAATATTTACTGTCACTTCCAACGTGCGAGAAAACGCCGTCGAGAATTATCTTGATTCCCTGCTCCTTTGCCGAACTGCAAAGCGAGACGAAGTCTTCCTCCGTACCGAGCATAGGATCAATACGCATATAGTCCGCGGTATCGTAGCGGTGATTCGAGAAAGCCATAAATATCGGGTTCAGATATATGACGCCAACGCCGAGTGAACGTAAATACGGCAGCTTTTCCTCGATTCCGCGCAGGTTTCCGCCGTAGAAGTCGGTGTTCCAGAAGCCGTGCTCGTCGGGTCCCTTCATTGGCGGCTCGGTAATGTCCTTATGTACCGTGAACGGCTTGAGCTTATCGGTCAGGTCGCACTCACCGCTTTTGTGGAAGCGGTCGGGGAATATCTGATACATGACCTTACCGCCGAAGCCATCGGGAACCTTATAATCCCTCGGCAAGACGGTGAGCTGCCATTTTTCGCCGTCCTCGATATTCGTATCATGGTCACAGTAGCGGAAAAGTCGGAACGATCCGCACTCCTTACGGACTACGAAATAATAGAAATACAGCCCCTCTTCGTTCAGCGAAAAATCGCCCGAAAAGCGTCTGTATTCATCCTCATTGCAGATAGAACCAAGGGGGACGGTCAGAGTTTGACCGCCCTCCTGTTCAATAATGATCTTTACCTCTATCGCTCCCGTGCTTTTCGGCACCGAGATCGAAACGCGGCAATTTTCATCTGCCACTATACACCCGAAGGGTGATTTGTGTTCTTTTTTTGCGCTGTCGTACAAAATGCGCAGGGGGTAATTACTCATTTAAGATACCAGATATTATCTGCGTACTCCTTGACTGCTCTGTCGGCAGAGAAGATTCCTGCCTTTGCGATATTGACAAGCGATTTCTTCGCGAACTCGCGGCGGTCGCCGTAAGCAACGGAGATGTCGTTCTGCGCTCTTACGTAGTCGCCGAAGTCTGCAAACGACATATAAGCATCTGCAGGACCGTAGTTACCGCGGAGAAGCGCGTAAACGATGTCATCGAAGCGCTCGCCGTTGATTCCGTTCATAAGGAGATCGAGCACTGCCTTAAGATCGGGGTTAGACGCAACGTAATCCATAGGATTGTATCCGCGTCTCCAAAGCTCCTCGACCTCGTGTGCCTTAAGACCGAAGAGGAACATATTTTGTTCACCCACCTGCTCGTAGATCTCTACGTTTGCGCCGTCGAGAGTACCGAGGGTAACTGCACCGTTGATCATAAGCTTCATGTTACCCGTTCCCGACGCTTCCTTACCTGCAATAGAGATCTGCTCGGAGATATCGGCTGCGGGAATGATTATCTCGGCAAGGGATACTCTGTAGTCCTCAATAAATACTACACGGAGACGGTCACGCGAAACGGGATCGTTCTTGAGCATTTCTGAAACCGCGCAAATGAGGCGGATAATCTGCTTCGCCATAAGGTAACCTGCAGACGCCTTTGCCGCAAACACGAAGGTGCGCGGACGGAATTCCATATTCGGATTATTCTTGAGGGTAATATACATATGAAGTATCTGCAGGACGTTAAGAAGCTGTCTCTTATACTCATGCAGACGCTTGATCTGAATGTCAAAGATCGATGTCGGGTCGACGTTCACGCCGTTTGCCTCCGCGATATAGGAGGAGAGGCGCTTCTTATTATCGAGCTTGATAGCATTGAGGCGGTCGAGAACGCTCTCGTCGTCATAATACTTAAGAAGCTTCTCAAGGTGAACGCTATCGTGCTTGAAGCCGTCGCCGATAAGCTCGGAAAGAAGCGAAGTAAGACCTGGGTTCGACTGGCAGAGCCAACGGCGGTATGCGATACCGTTCGTTACGTTCGTAAATCTACTCTCATCCATTACGCAGTAATCGCGGAAGAGCGATTCCTTAAGGATCGAGGAATGGAGCTTAGAAACGCCGTTTATCTTATGGCAAGCGGCAAGGCAGAGGTTCGCCATACGAACTTCGCCGCCTGCGATAACTGCCATATAGTCAAGCTTTGCGCGGTCGTCTCCGTAGAATGCGCGGAGATTTATGAGCAGACGGCGGTTGATCTCCTGCGTTATCTGATAGATACGCGGCATCTGCTCGGAATAGAGCTGCTCGCTCCATCTTTCAAGCGCCTCGCTCATAACGGTATGGTTAGTGTAGGAAAGGGTGCGGCAGGTGATGTCCCACGCCTTATCCCAGTCGAGCTCGTGCTCGTCGATGAGCAATCTCATAAGCTCCGGAACACAGAGTGCGGGGTGAGTATCGTTAATATGAACTGCGACCTTTTCGGGAAGCTGCTCCAAGGTATGACCGCGGCGAAGGTGGTCGCGGATTATCGTCTGAAGCGAAGCAGACACGAAGAAGTACTGCTGACGCAGACGCAGACGCTTACCCTGAATATGGTTATCGGCAGGATAGAGGACCTTTGAAATGACCTCTGCCATTGTTTCCTGCTCGAGTGCCTTTGCGTATTCTCCTCTTGAGAAAGCGGACATATCGAAGCTGTTAGGCGATTTTGCTTCCCAAAGGGTAAGCTTATTTACTGCCTTGCTGTCGTATCCCGAGATATACATATCGTAAGGAATTGCCATTACGATCTGATAATCGCGGTGGTCAACGCGGTACTTGCCGTCTGCATCTATTCGTCCGACCGCCTCGCCTCCGAAGCGCACCTGTACTGCGTCATCGGTACGGGGATTGAGCCAAACGCCGCCGTTTCCGAGCCAATCGTCGGGGAATTCCATCTGCCAGCCGCCGACTATCTTCTGACGGAAGATGCCGAATTCGTACTTGATAGAGAATCCTGTGCAGGAAATATCGAGAGATGATGCCGCGTCCATATAGCAGGATGCAAGGCGTCCGAGACCTCCGTTACCGAGACCTGCGTCGGGCTCGATGTCGTATAGAGTCTGAATGTCCTTGCCAGCACCCTTCAGGATCTTCTTCATCTGGTCTTCAATGCCGAGGTTGAAAAGGTTATTGCGAAGCGACGTTCCGACGAGGAACTCCATCGACATATAATAGACCTTCTTGTCTTCCTTGATTCCCTTGCGGAATTCGTGATTCTTCTCGACGAGAAGCTTGCGAACAGCGATACATACCGAGCGGTATGCCTCAATGTTCGATGCGTCAGAAAGCGACGTGCCGAAATTCTGCAGGCAAGTCTCTTCTGTCCGTTTTCTTAAAAGTTCTGTGTTCATTGGTTTGTGGGTTTCCTTTTACTAAAATTTGCTTATATAATATAATTCTTACATTTATTATATTACACCGTTTTATACGGGCTGTCGAGGGCGCCAGCCCCTACCAAGCAGCTTTTAAAAGTTTCTCGGTAGGGGTCGGCGCCTACGACGACCCGCGGCTCCCCGAAACGGGGAGCCGAAATTTACATCTTATTCCTATACACCTTAAGGTACTTCTTCACCGATACGTTCCAAGAAAAATCAGTCTTCATATTCTTGCGAACAAGGCGGTCAAAGCCCTTTTTGTCGTTACGGTAGAAGTCAACGCATCTTTCGACTGCGCGGAGCATCTCGTGCGCGTTATAGTCGACGAAGGTGAATCCGCGTCCGCTGCCGTCGGTCGGATCGTAAGCGGGAACGGTGTCACGGAGACCTCCCGTTTCTCTTACTATCGGTATAGTACCGTAGCGCATTGCAACCATCTGCGATAGACCGCACGGCTCGCTCTGCGAGGGCATAAGGAATATATCGGCACCGGCATAGATCGCGTTTGCGAGCTTCGGATCGAAGCGTATCTCTGCCGCCATTCTGCCCGGATACTTCTCTGCCGTCATTCTCATTATATTCTCGTAAGCGTATTCGCCCGTACCTAGAATTACGACCTGTACTCCGAGCGCCATTATCTCGTTTATCACGCAGGCGACGAGGTCCATTCCCTTATGGCTGACGAGTCGCGTTATCATAGCGACTATCGGCGTATCCTTCTCGGGACGAAGACCTAAGGTCTCCTGAAGGAAGAGCTTATCCTTCTGTTTATCCTTGACAGCTTCAACAGTCGGACCGTAATTTGCGTAGAGCGCCTTATCGGTCTGCGGATTGAATACGTCCATATCAATACCGTTTACGATACCGAAAAGCTTATGAGAATTCTCACGAAGGATCGGAGAGAGACCGTGAGAATAATATTCCGTCAGTATCTCGCCCGCATAGCTCTCGGAAACGGTAGTAACCGCGTCGGAGAACACGATCGCGCCCTTCATAAGATTTATGCAGTCGCCGTAGGTGAGCAACGCTGCCGTATCGCTGTCAACTCCGACAACGTCGGAAGCGAAGCTCGACGGCATTTTTCCCTGATATTCGATATTATGTATCGTAAATACCGTTCTGACCTTATTGAATTTCGGGTAGAACTTGCGGAGGAATACGGGCGTAAGCGCCGTCTGCCAGTCGTTACAGTGAAGCACGTCGGGCGTGAAGCCGATAGAGATCATCGTCTCGATTACGGCGCGCGAGAAGAAGGCATAGCGCTCTCCGTCATCACCGTGACCGTATATCGGTCCGTCGCCGCGGCGGAAGTAATACTCGTTATCAACGAATATGTATTCGGGATTTTTACCCTCTCCCTCGCGGAAGATTCCCGTATACTGGTTTCTCCACGAAAGCGGTGTCCGGGTCTGACCGTAATAGGTCAGGCCCGACATAAGCTTTTCATTTTCCTTTATTTTTCCGTAAAGCGGAAGTACGATCTTTACCTCGTGTCCGAGAGCCGCAAGCGCCGATGGCAACGCCTGACCGACGTCACCGAGACCTCCCGTTTTAATATACGGCGCCGCCTCGGAGGCGGTAAAAAGTATTTTCATATAATTTCTCCCTTTTGGACTATCATCGGGCTAGTCTGCGCGCCGACGATACGGCGAAGACTGGAAATCGTCGCTTCCTTGTCTATTATCGCGTTTTCAACGACCGCACCTTCCTTGATGACGCAGCTTGCCATGATAACGCAGTTGCGAACGACTGCGTTCTTCTCGATAACGACCTTACGGAAAAGCACGCTGTTATCTACCTTACCCTCGATGTGACATCCGTCTGCAACCGTACAGTCGGTCACCTCGGAGTTTTCACCGTAATAAGTCGGAACCTCGTCTCTTACCGTCGTATAAATAGGTCTTGACGGGCGGAAGATCGCGTTACGGACCTCCTCGTTTTTCATCGAAAGAGAGTTGTTGAAGTATTCCAGAATATTGCGGTTCTTCATAATAAGACCGTCGTGACAGTAAACGCCGACCGAAAGCTCGCCCTTATTGAATTCCTGCTGGAGGAAGTCACGCTCCAGATGATAGAAGCCGCGCGATGCGAGTGCCGAAACCTTTTCGATAAGCAGCTCACGGGAGATGATATACATACCGATAGACGTATACTGTCCCTTGCGCGCCGCGTAATTGAGGTACATAGCTTTTACCTCGTCGCCGTCCTTGTCAAAGACTAGCTCGGAGATAGTGTTCTCGTTTTCGGTCGCCTCGGATACTACGATCGTTATATCCTTACCACTCTTTTCGTGCTGTCTTATTATCTTCTTGATGTCGATATTGCATATCGTATCGGTATCGGAAAGAACGACGAACTCGTCCTCGTGCTTCGAGAGGAACGGAAGTGCTGCACGAAGCTCCTCTATCTTTCCGCGGTAGCCGCCCGAGCTGCTCGATGCGAAGGGAGGAAGGATCGTAAGACCGCCTCTCTTGCGGTTGAGATCCCAGTCCTGACAGGAGCCGAGATGGTCGATAAGCGACTGATAGTTATACTTTGTGATAACTCCGATCCTTTCGATACCCGAGTTTACCATATTCGAAAGAACGAAGTCTATCTGGCGGTATCTTCCGCCGAACGGGAGCGATGCAACCGTACGGTTTCTCGTCAGATAATCAAGACCGTCGTTATACATTCCGGAGAAAATAATTCCTGCTGCTTTCATACCGCTTTATCCCCCTCTCAATATACTGCCTTGGCGGCGATAACTTCGCCGTCGGGTACTGTTTTATCGCTTCCGACAACGGCAACGCCCCATTCGGGCGAATCCGTCTTTTCCGCACCAACGTGTGCGCCCTTGCCGACGGTACATCTTTCGCCGACGATAGCGTATTCTACCGTTGCGCCGCTCTTAATTACCGAGTTAGGCATTATTACAGTATCGGTAACGACTGCGCCCTCCTCAATATAGCAGCCGGTCGAGATGACGGAGTTTTCAACTCTTCCCTTGATCACGCAGCCCTCTGCAATGTGAGAGTTCTTTACCACCGATCCCTTTACAATATTGGACGGCGGCTGTGCGTAGTTACGGCTGTATATCTTGAATTTCTTAGGCGCGTTTACGTTTATCGGATGGCTCGGGTCGAGCAGGTCCATATTTGCCTGCCAGAGCGAATCGAGCGTTCCGACGTCACGCCAATAGCCGTCGAAGGTATATGCGTAAAGACCTCTGCCGTCGTTAAGAAGCGCAGGGATGACGTTTTTACCGAAGTCATTACTCGAGGTCACGTCGTTCTCGTCGTCGATAAGGTACTGACGGAGCGTCTTCCAGGTGAATATGTACACGCCCATAGATGCGAGATTACTCTTCGGCACCTTCGGCTTTTCCTCAAACTCCGTGATGCGGTCTGTCTCGTCGGTGCTCATAATTCCCATTCTCGACGCTTCCTCGATCGGAACAGTACGAACTGCGATAGTACATTCAGCGTTCTTTTCCTTATGGAAGGAGAGCATCTTCGAGTAGTCCATCTTATAGATGTGGTCACCCGAGAGGATAAGAACGTACTCCGGATTATAGCGGTCTATGAAGTGAATATTCTGATAGATCGCGTTCGCGGTTCCCTTGTACCACGAATTGTCCTTCGTCTTCATATACGGCGGGAGAACGTGAACTCCGCCAAAGTTTCGGTTTAAGTCCCAGGGCTGACCGTTTCCGATGTAGTCGTTAAGCTCAAGGGGCTGGTACTGCGTTAAGATACCGACGGTGTCGATACCCGAGTTTACGCAGTTGGAAAGCGAATAGTCGATGATTCTGTACTTTCCTCCGAAGGGTACTGCGGGCTTTGCCGTGTTCTCGGTGAGAACGTAAAGGCGGCTGCCCTGGCCTCCTGCTAGAAGCATCGCGATACATTCCTTGCTTCTTACTGGCATTAAATAAACCTTCTTTCTTTTCCTCGCTAAACGAGATTGTTTTATAATTTGTCCGCGCTCTCGGCGGAGATAGGTCGGTGTTTTGCCTCCCTCCGGGAGGGAGGTGGCATTTGCAGAGCAAATGCCGGAGGGAGCCCGCGATGTAAATCATCTTGAAGAGTTGCCCATCTCTTCCAAGGCGGCTCCATAAAAATATGTTATTGAATGTCTTTCGCCCGGTGGCTCCTTCAGTCTGCTTCGCAGACAGCTCCCTCTCGGAGGGAGCCATAAAGTCGAATCACTTTCTTATATACGTCATCTTATAAAAGCTTGCCGACATTGGCGGAATATCGAAGGATGCCGACTGATCGTGTCCGTCAAACGGAATATCGTCGGTCTTTATCTTCTCACTTCCTCCGCCCGTCGTGAACACCTGCTTCAAAATACACTTTTTCGGTATTCCGATGCGGTAACCGGGACGGTGAACGGGGCAGAAATTGAACACTGCGATAAGCTCGTTTCCCTTTCTGTCTATACGTCGGAAAGCAAACACGCTGTTGTCGCGGTCATCGACCTTGAGCCACGAAAAGCCGTTCC
Organism: Clostridia bacterium; assembly: GCA_017621655.1. Classification (GTDB taxonomy): domain Bacteria; phylum Bacillota; class Clostridia; order Oscillospirales; family CAG-272; genus Colimorpha_A. The sequence continues at coordinate 37,435 of JAGASS010000027.1, forward strand.
AATCGTTATCGTTTTCCCATAGCGGCGGATTATTTAGGTAGAAGTGATTGAGCGCGCGGGTGAATCTCTGCATATCCGCGTGGCTTTCATAACCGAGCAAGAACCAGTCAAGCTCGCGCTTTTCGTCCCACTCGATAAACTGCCCAAACTCGCCGCCCATAAATAAGAGCTTTTTACCCGGATGCGCCATCAGGTAGGAATAAAGCACCTTAAGCGACGCGAACTTCGTTCCGTAGTCTCCCGGCATACGCCCGATAAGCGATAGCTTACCGTGTACGACCTCGTCGTGCGAGAACGGAAGAACGTGATTCTCCGAGAACGCGTACGTCAGCGAAAAGGTTATCTTATCGTGGTCATATTTTCTATATATCGGGTCTGCCGACATATAGTCGAGGGTGTCGTGCATCCAGCCCATATTCCACTTGAAGCCGAAGCCGAGTCCTCCGTCATAATCCGGCTTTGTTACAAGCGGGAACGACGTTGCCTCCTCCGCTATCATCATAACGGCAGGATTCGTTTTGTACGCAACCGCGTTCATATCGCGAATCAGGCGCACCGCGTCGTGATTGACCGAATCGTACGGCTTTCGCCAGCAGTCGGGATCGCGCGCGTAATCTTTATATATCATATTTGTGACGGCGTCACAGCGAATACCGTCAACGTGATATTCCTTTATCCAATATCTGATATTCGAGATAAGGAACGCCCTTACCTCGTTTCTGCCGAAGTCAAAGAGGCGCGTTCCCCATTCGGGATGCTCGCGGCGGCTCGGATCGCGGTTTTCGTAGCAACAGCTGCCGTCGAATTCGTATAAACCGCATTCGTCCTTCGGGAAGTGCGCTCCGACCCAATCGATTATCACGCCGATCCCTGCCTGATGCAGACGGTCGACAAGATACATAAAATCGTGCGGCGTGCCGTAACGCGAGGTCGGTGCATAGTAGCCCGTAACCTGATAGCCCCACGATCCGTCAAACGGATGCTCCGCAACGGGAAGAAACTCAACGTGAGTGTATCCCATATCGGTAAGGTACGGAACTAGATCATCGGCGAGCGCGCGGTAAGAATAGAAATTTCCGTCCTCATACTTGCGCCAGGAGCCGAGGTGCATCTCGTATATATTGACGGGGGAATTAAGCGGATTCCGCCTCTTCGCCGCCCTCATATACTTGCCGTCGCCCCATTCATAGCCCGAGAGGTCAAATACTCTTGATGCAGTTTCGGGGCGCGTACAGGTATGGAAACCGTAGGGGTCGGCTTTCATTACAAACGAGCCGTCGGGGCGTTCTATATAATATTTATATTCGTCGAACTGACTTGCCTGAACACGGCATTCGAAAAAGCCGCCGAGGTTATTCATTACGGGGGCGTTTCTATCCCAGCCGTTAAAGCGTCCGACAACTCTTACGCTCCTCGCTTCGGGCGCCCAGACGCGGAAAACGTAGGAATCTCCGTCACGGTGACAGCCGAGATACTCGTATGCACAGTCACAGTATCCGTCCCATATCGCTCTTTTGTATTCTTCGTGCGTCAAAATATCTCCCCCAATAGCGTTATTATGAATAAATTATAACACGTTTAAGGCAAATTGTCAAACGAATTTAACGCAAATTATGTCAATATAAGCAAAAATATACAAATTTTCGTGAATTTTCTTATTTTACGAGCAGTTCAAAGAGCATAAAAATCAATGGAATCGTTCCGCAGCTCATAATATGAGATATGAGCGCCATTGATGAACCGACCGACGTATCGAGATCGTACGCCTTCGGCACGACTATCGTATTAAGTCCGAGAGGCATTGCGACCGAGCAGATAATGCAGAGCGATATTCCCTTAGGTATCGGCAAAAACATCAGCGGTACCATGAATATCATCGGAATTACTATCAGGCGTATTACCGAAACGATATAGACTGAGAACTTTGAAAACGCCTTTCCGAGTCCCATTTCGGCAACCGTCATACCGGTAAGAAGCATCGCAACGGGCGACATACAGCTTCCGAGGGTATTTACCGAGTCAACAATGAATTTCGGCATGTGATTTACCGCTCCGCTGATGCCGAGTATCATACCGATGAGCATCGCAATAAACATCGGATTTATCAGCTTGCGAAGGCGCGAAAGCATACCGGTCTTTTCGCCGCCGTGCGGCATTAAAAGAGACGGTACGCCCCATACGTATATCAATATCCAAAGCGGGATCGTAAGGATCAGATAGTACGGAAAGACCTCGGGGAAAAGAGCATTGACAACTGCGTTGCCCATAAAGCCGAAGTTCGAAAACGTCAGACCGTACGTATATAAATTTCTTTCATATCTGTCCTTGACTATGATCCGAGAAAAGATAATAGCAAGAACCATTGACACCGCGGTAACTACCGCTCCGCCGACAAGATACTGCCAGGACGCCGAGAGCTTTTCGAACGTAAATTCGGTCATCAGCGTTCCCATAACGAGCGCAGGGATCAGCGCGTTATTTTCGAGCTTGCTGAGGACTGACGGCGTATTGTCGGGGATCGCCTTTATCTTTTTCAGAATATAGCCGAGAGCTATAAGCAGAAAGAGAAATGCCATCTGACCAAGAGTTGTGGTAAAGACCTTCATCATTTTACCTTTCGGTTATTTTACTAAGATGTTGAAAAGCATGAATATGAACGGTATCGTAAGGCAGGCAAGAACGTGCGAAATAAGAACCATTCCCGATGCAACCGTACTGTCCTTTCCGTATGCCTTAGGAACAACGATCGAATTCATACCGAGAGGCATAGCGACAGCGCAAACCATAAGCATTGCAACGTCCGTAGGAACCTTCAAAAGCATAAGAGCAATAATAAATGCTATCGGCATGACAATAAGTCTGATAACCGTCAAAATATACACGGGAACCGTTCCGAGTGCCTTCTTAATATCGATCTCCGCGATCGTCATTCCCGTTATCAGCATAGCGACAGGCGACATACAGCCGCCGAGAGCCGATGCTGACTCCGCAAAGAACTTCGGCAGGGGGATCTTGGCAAAGCAAATTATTATTCCCGCAAGCATGCATATAAACTGCGGAGAAAGAAGCGATTTCAGGCGTGACGCCATGCTCGGCTTTTCCTCGTTTGAGGGGATAAGAAGTGCGGGGAAGCCCCAAGAATACATTGCTACCGAGATCGGCGTTGTAAGTATCAGATAGCTTGCTAAAGCTTCCTTACCGTATACACCCTCAACTATCGCATTACCCATAAATCCGAAGTTTGCAAAGCATAATCCGTAGGCATATATTTTTCTTATGTAATCGTCCTTGCTGAAAAAGCGTGAAGCTATCAGTCCGACAGGTATCGCGATCGCAATGACCGCAATTCCGCCCACAAGAAACTGCCAAGAGGAGGCAAGCTCATCAAGGGTAACGCCGGTCGCAAACGTGGAAAATGCAAGCGCGGGAATAAACGCATTGTTCTCAAGCTTGCCGAGTACGGTTGCAGTATTATCAGGCAACACCTTGATCTTTTTCAAAACATAACCGAGGACTATAAAGCAAAACAAATAGCCCATTTTGCTTAGTGTAGGAATAAAAACGTTCACTGGAAAAACACCTTCTTACTTGATACCGGTAGAGCCGAATCCGCCCTCACCGCGTTCCGTTTCGTCGAGCTCGTCAACCACCTCGTAATCCGCCTGAATTACGGGCATTATCATAAGCTGACCGATTCTTTCACCGTTTTCGACGGTCTTTGGTTCGCTGTCGTTATTGACCATAGCGAAGAAGATCTCTCCGCGATAATCGCTGTCAATAACGCCGATACCGTTAGCAAGCGCAAGTCCCTGCTTAAGAGCAAGACCGCTTCTCGCGCATACTATAGCGACGTAATCCTTGCTCGGAAGCGCGATCGCGATTCCCGTCGGTATCGGACGGCGCTCGCCTGGCTGAAGAACTATCGGCTCGGGTAGAAGTGCGTAAAGGTCACAAGCGGCGGCACCCGCTGTTCCGAGCGTCGGAACGTGTGCGCCCTCGCGAAGAATTTTAACCTTGATATTCATATATTTTCCCTCACTTTATGCGTTTGATCGCCTCGCGCTCCTTAGGCGGAAGCTTATGCGTATATGCGTAGAGCGTTCTCATTACCTCGCCTCTGTCCTCGCCTGTGAAAATGAGGTGTCTTTCCTCAATTCCCGATGCGTCAAGGCGGTCAAGCTGGTCTGCCATATAGATATTCACGCTGTTATAAAGAACGTCTCTTCCCTCCTCGGGATAAATCGGGAACGATGCGCCCCTGTTATCGCGAAGGACCTTTTTCTCAACGGGCTTATGAAGCGTCATAAGCGGAAGCCGTCCGTAGACGATCGCGCCCTTCTTTACTCCCTCGGGAAGAACTATATCTCTTATCTGCGGAAGAATAAGCTCTGCCGAGAGAATTATACTGCTCAGGTTGCCGTTACTCTGCCAGAAGTCGGCGGAATAATTATTAAAGACGTTAAGTCGGTGGCTTCCGTGTGCAGTCAGACCAAATTCACGGACAAGCTCAAGCTGACCGATATTATGGACAAGCACGTGCTTTGCCCCTTGGTTTACGGCTCTTTCAAGCAGGCGCTTGACGTTATCAAGCTCGCTGTCAAGAATTACGGGCGGAAGCGACACGCCGTTTGCCACGCTTCTGTATTTTGAAAGCGGCAGATAGGTTATATCGAGATCATGCTTTTCGGGTATCTGTCCCGCTTCTCTGAAGGATGCGGTAAAGACCGCCTTTTCGGTCCTTCTCTTCTGCGGAAAATCAAGCTTCGACGGAATTACGGGAGCGTTCTTTACGCTCTCCTCAACCGGCTTTATCGAGCCGCCCTTGAAGCTTCCCTCGTTACGGGTTTTCGCAATATCGTTTTCGGTACGGATACCGAGCATATTTTTGTCAATATTTCCCGTATAGTAGCCATCGGTAAAGCCGCTTCGCGAGAAGAGACGCTGAAGCTCGTTTATCTCGTCGCGGGTTGCGTTTCTACCCTCATCAAGCAGCCGACGGTATATCTTGGTTACACCGTAAACGTACGACGGGCTTTTCATTCTTCCCTCGATCTTGAAGGAACGAACGCCCGCTTCGCAAAGCTCCGTTATATGGTTCGCCAGGCACATATCCTTCATCGAGAGGGGATATTCCCTGTTATAGCTCATACGGCAGGGCTGTGCGCACTGTCCGCGGTTTCCGCTTCTGCCTCCGAGCATCGCGCTCATCAGGCACTGTCCCGAAACGCTCACGCATATCGCGCCGTGAATGAACATCTCGATCTCCGCGCGTGACTGACAGAGCGTTCTGATATTATCTATATCCATTTCCCTTGCACCCACGACGCGGTTAAAACCAAGATCGTATAGCTTCTCTGCGCCTGCAAGGTTATGAACGGTCGCCTGCGTCGACGCGTGAAGCTCGAGATTGGGAATGTGCTTTTTGATAAGAGACGAAAGCCCCATATCCGCCGTTATCAGCGCGTCAACTCCGCTTTCATAAAGAAACGCCGCGTGATCGAGCGCGCTTTTCAGCTCGCGGTCATATATCTGAGTATTGAGGGTGACGTACGCCTTAACGCCGTTTTCGTGGCAGTATCCGACTGCCGAACGAATGTCTGCGCGGGCGAAATTCTTTGCGTTCATTCTCGCATTGAATACCGTTCCGCCGAAATATACAGCGTCAGCTCCGCCCTCGACCGCCGCGGTCAGGGCGTCAAGCGAGCCGCAGGGAGAAAGAAGCTCGGGGGTTGGCTTTTTTGTTTTTTCCATTTCAAAAAATCCTTTATATGAAACTCTAAAAATCTATATTTATAATTATATAATATTATTATACTACTTATCTTTCAATAATGGAATAGTAAAATAGAACAAAAAACCGAAAAAGACACTGAAAATATTAAATGAATGGCAAAAAAACGCTCACTTATGCGGTTTTCTTCTCACATAGACAAAAGGAGCGCAGGAATATCGACGGGTGCTAAAGGACAGTAAAAAAGCCGATATGGATTTGATTCCGTATCGGCTCTTTTTTATAGCGCTATCACTTTCGGTGGTGAATAAGTGCGCTCTTCCTGATAGTTTTTAGCGATATGATTGTTGCTTCGCAACAACGTGATATTTTTGCCACCGCAAAAGTGATATTGCTCTGTAAACAGAGCAGTTATATTCTATTCGCCTCCAAAACTCGCGTAGCGAATACCACTCGGCTGGAGCCGAATATCACTGCGAAACAATAGAACTCGCCGTAGGCGAATAGAGTTGGCGTTGTGTCCTTAGGAACACAACGCCATATCCTGCGCTCTTTTTTATGCTTTTTGTTTCTTTTTTGGCTTTTCTCTGTAGCGGAAGAGACTGATGCCCGTGGATATAAGCGAGCACGAATCGCTTATAATACCTCCTATAGAGAAGACGATGATATTATAGATAAGCGTCATTGGAACAACGATCATAATGCCCTTGCGGATACTGTTCGGGTTTGAAAGGGAGAGAATATAGCATCTCACAACGCTGTTCATGAGCTGAAGCACCGAGTACCACGCCTCCCAGGTGATGATACCTGCAACACAAGCGATAACGGCAAAGGTCACGGTACAGATCGTGCTCTTCTTTTTACTCATATTCGAGTTGTAAAAAACGACATTTCTGACGGTAGCCACTATGTTGAGCGCCATTCCAACGTACGCACCTATCATAGCATAGTGCAGAGCAAAGCAAACTGTCGAAGCTATGTTTGCGATCATAATGCCGCGTCTTGACTTGATCTGATAGGTTACGATGCCTATGATGATAGCAACGATTCCGACCGCCTGACCTATTATATAAAGTGCCTTTTCCATATAAATACTCCCGGAACGAAAATCCTTTATATAAAACTCTTGAAAAAAGTGTGCTTTTATTATATAATGTCATTATACTACTTATCTTCCGATAATGGAATAGCAAATATGAAACAAAAAACGTTGAACAACGATGAAAAAACCGTAAAATTAACAAAAAAACAGCGTGCAAGCGAAGCGGTTCGGATCTTAACCGAGATATACCCCGACGCCGAGTGCGCCCTCAATTATAAGGGCGATCCTTGGAAGCTTCTCGTTATGGCGCGGCTTTCGGCACAGTGCACCGACGCAAGAGTCAATCTAGTCTGTGAAACGCTTTTTGAGCAGCTCCCTACGATGGAAGCGATGGCGAATGCCGACATTTCGCTGATCGAAGAGCTGGTTCATTCCTGCGGTCTGTACCGAATGAAAGCAAAAGACTTAAAGGAAATGTCGCGTCAGCTTATCGAGGACTTCGGCGGACAGGTGCCGAGCGATATGGATGCTCTTCTTTCCCTTTCGGGTGTCGGACGGAAGATCGCAAATCTCATTCGCGGCGATCTTTATCAGCTGCCCGCGATCGTTGCCGATACGCATTGCATACGAATCTGCGGACGGCTCGGCTTTTATCCCGAATCCTTAAAGGACCCCGTCAAGGTCGAAAGAGAATTAGTGAAAATCATCGAGCCGAGCGAGCAGTCGAACTTTTGCCACAGGATCGTCCTTTTCGGGCGCGAGACCTGTTCGGCAAGAAGCCCGAAATGCGAAATTTGTCCGCTTAATACGATATGTAAAAAATACGCAAAGGAACATAAAATATGAAAGAAGTACTGCTCCTAAAATACGGTGAGCTTGCCCTCAAGGGGCTTAACCGAGGATATTTTGAAAAGCTGCTCAAAAGAGAGCTTGATACTCGCCTGAAGCTTGCAGGCAATTTTAAGGTAACTCTTGCTCAGAGCACGATATACGTCGAGCCGACGGACGATGACGCCGACATAGACGAGGCGCTCCGCCTCTGCCGTAAGGTGTTCGGCATTACGACCGTTGCACGCGCGGCGGTTGCCGAAAAGGATATTGAAGACATCAAGCGCGTCGCAAAGGAATATCTCCCTACGTACCTGCACGGTCACGCGTCTTTCAAGGCGGACGCACGCCGTTCCGATAAAAAATTCCCACTCAAATCCCCCGAGATCTCGCGTCTTGTCGGCGGTGCGGTGCTTGAAGCGATGCCTTACCTCAAGGTCGATCTTCACAATCCGTCCGTTATCGTAATGACCGAGATACGCGAGGAAAACGCATACATTCACGCAGGAAGCTTCCCGGGTGCCGGCGGAATGCCTAACGGCTCAAACGGAAAGGGTCTGTTACTCCTATCGGGCGGAATTGACTCCCCCGTTGCCGGATTTATGATGGCGAAGCGTGGCGTTACACTCGAAGCCGTACACTTTGAAAGCTACCCCTACACCTCCGAGCAGGCACGCGACAAGGTCATTCGTCTTGCCGAGATCGTCTCCGAATACTGCGGAAAGATAAAGGTTCACGTTATCTCCCTTACACATCTTCAGGAGGTCCTGCGCGACTCAGTCGACGAGGAATACTTTACCCTGCTTCTCCGCCGTTCAATGATGCGTTTGGCGGAGCGAGTGGCTGAAAGCAACTACTGTCAGGCGCTCATTACGGGCGAGGCAGTCGGTCAGGTCGCGTCGCAGACGATGCAGGCGCTGACTGTCACCGACGCAGTTGTAAACCGTCCCGTTTTCCGTCCCTGCATCGGCATGGACAAAGAGGAGATCATCGCGATCTCGCGCCGAATCGAGACCTTTGAGACCTCGATCCTTCCCTTTGAGGACTGCTGTACGGTATTTACGCCCAAGCACCCCAAGACCCGTCCCGACATTGAAAAAGTAATTCTGCAGGAGCAGAAATACGACCACATCACACTTGAAAATGAAGCGTTCGACTCACTCTACACAGTCGAAGCAGACGCATACGCGGAGGTATAATTATGGATATTACGTTCTACTCTTATTTTAACAATATGCTGACAAGCGAGGGCATTGAAAAGACACTTTCCTACGCTGTTGAGCGCGGATTTACCGCAGTCGAATTTCTCGACGTTCCGACCGTAAAGAGGATTCCGAACAAGGAATACGCATACGAGCTGAAGAACGCTCTCGACCGCTACGGTCTATCCTGTGCCTGCTACTCGGTCGGCGGAAACATTCTTGCTGAAGAAGGCGGAATGTACGGCGAGAAAAACGGCGTCGACACCTTCAAGCAGTCGGCAGAGTACGCCGCAATTCTCGGCTCGCCCTATTTCCATCATACGATGACTATCGGATACAATAATAGCAAGGAAAATCCCGACACCTTCGATACCCTTTTCGACCGTCTTGTTAAAGCCGACGAGGAGGTCGGTAAGTATGCAAATTCCCTCGGTCTTACCGTTCTTTACGAGCCGCAGGGACCGTTTGTAAACGGCATTGAGAATTTCGGACGTCTCTACAAGGAAATGGAGAGCCGCGGTCTTAAAATAGGCGTTTGCGGCGACGTCGGAAACACGCTCTTCTCGGAAACTCATCCGACCGATTTCTATAACGTATACATTTCCAAGGTCCTTCACGTTCACGTTAAGGATTACATAATCCGCGAGGGCGACGAGATCTCCGAAAAACCGCTTTGGATGTCGAACGGCGGCAAAGAGCTCGTCGAGGTCAAGCTCGGCGACGGTGTTTGCGAGGTAGCCGATTATCTGCACAAGCTGAAAGCGATCGGCTACGACGGCGGTATTTCTATAGAAACCGTCTACGACGGCTACGGTGCGAGCGACTCCGAGCGCGATATTGCTTTCGTCAAAAAGTATTTTGCATAAAGGTAAAAAAGAACGCCCATCGGCGTTCTTTTTTCGTTCGGTACTGTTGATTTTTTAAAATTTGTCGCAACGTTGTTGTAGGGTGCGACGTCCACGACGCACCGTTTGGGAAGAATGTAACATTGTTTTTTCGCGCGCGAACACAGTTCTCCCATACCGAGGGGCTTTCAAATATTTTCGAATGTTCCTAACTTAATCCGAACAATACAAATAAGGGAGGGTTTCCCCTCCCTTATTTTTACTGTACTGTTCCCGTTACCACGAGGACTGCTTCGCCGGGGGTGATAACGTATGCGCCTGTTAAAGGATCGACTTCAAATGTCGCGGCAGGAACCGTTATTCTGCCCGGGACGGTTGTAAACTCGCCCGTCGTTTCGTTATAGGTGTAATCCGTGCCCTCGGTCAAGGTCGCGCCGTTAAGCGTAACAGAGGTAATATCAAGGATCGGATCGAATACGTCGCTCACCGTAAGATCGTCGGTGGCTGCCGCTTCCTCGTTACCGCTATTTGTTACCGTGATAGTATAGGTCAGAGGCGCGTTCGGAGTTACCGTCGAGGGAGAGATCTCCTTCGTTATTCCGAGAAGTGCGCCGCCTTCCGCAGTTACGGTCTCGGTGACGGTAATAGGTGTAGTAATACCTGCGCCCGTTACGGTTGCGGTATTAACTACAGTACCGTCAGCTGTCGGCGGTGCGAATTCCGTTGCCGATGCGGTATAAACGAGCACCGCGTCTCCGTTTGCGGGAACCGTGATTCCCGTAACGGTAAGCGGCTGTGTGTCGGTCACTGTTACTGCCGTCGGTACGCCGTTCACAAACAGCTCAGCCGAGCCGTCGCGGTAAACAAGCGGAAATACCGTCTGAGTACCGACTGCATATGCGCCGAGGTCATCGGTAACCGTAAGCACCGACGAGGGCGCGTCGGAATCGTTTATCAAGCTGATAACATACGTTATACTCTCGCCATCGCGGTAGGTCTCGGTCGTCGCGGTCTTTATCGCGCTGATCGCCTCAACAAGCTCGCCCGATACGATATTCGAGCTTGCAGATCCGCCCGAGTAGGTCAGAGTTGCCTGGTTAAAAAAGGTTGCCATTTTGTTCCTCCTGTGTTTTTCTGAGGAGCATTTCTCCTCAAAAGCATTATATGATAGGTGTTGGCGAAGTGACAAAACGTATTTTTTTCTGCACGCTATTGAATTTGACGAAAAACCGTGATATAATAACTTTAATATGCTAAAATGGGGTAATATTTATGAAAGTTATAGATATAATCAAAGCCAATAAGCCGTCGTTCTCCTTCGAGGTATTTCCGCCGAAAACGAGCGCGAATTTCGACTCGGTCATGGCGGCGGCATCTGAAATTGCATCTCTTAAGCCGTCATACATGAGCGTCACCTACGGTGCGCTCGGAACGACCGCTTCCTATACTGCCGAGATCGCAGAGAGAATAAGCGCGCTTGGAGTGACTCCCGTTGCGCATCTGACCTGCGTCAACGCAACGCGTGAGAGCATCGTCAGCAAGCTGACAGATCTCCGTTCTCGCGGAATTGAGAACATTCTCGCCCTCCGCGGAGACCTGCCCGACGGTATGACCCCCGATTCCCTTACCTATAAATACGCCTCTGACCTCGCTACCGAGATAAGTAGCTTCGGCTCGTTCTGCATCGGCGGTGCCTGCTATCCCGAATGTCACCCCGAAAGCGAAAACAGCGCACGCGATATTGAGGGACTTAAAATGAAGGTCGAAAGCGGATGCCAATATCTTACGACGCAAATGTTCTTCGATAACAATATCCTGTATAACTTTATGTACCGTCTGCTCCGCGCGGGAGTTGACGTTCCCGTCGTTGCGGGTATAATGCCCGTCACAAGTGCTTCGCAGATAAAGCGAATTTGCTCTATATCAAAGAGTGCGCTCCCACAGCGCTTCCTCCGCATCGTTGACCGTTACGGTGACGATCCGAGCGCCATGCGCCAGGCGGGAATCGCTTACGCGACCGAGCAGATAATCGACCTTTACGCTAACGGCGTGAACGCCGTTCACGTTTACTCGATGAACAAGCCCGACGTCGCACGCGAGCTTCGTGACAACGTAAGCGAAATAATCAAATGATAAAGCATGGAATAATTCCTCTTCCCGAGGTTGACCGAAACGAGCTTCGTGCTCGGCTCGGCTGTCCTATAGAGAGCATCTCTCTCATTCCGAAGTGCTTAAAGGGGCTGAATGACTGCGTTTCGGCGAAATTTGTCAGCCGCTTTTGCGATATTATAAGGACTGAAAGCGGAATTGATCTCGGTTTTGGGGAAATAACGTCGAAGGATCTTATAAAGAATCTCGGTGAGTGTAAACGCGCGGCGGTCTTCGCCGTCACCTTGGGAAGCGACGTTGACCGACTTCTCATCAAGCTCGGAAAGCTTATGCCGTCCGAGCAGTTCGTGACCGACGCTATCGCCTCTGCTCTCTCCGAGACAGCTTGCGATGAGGCGGAAAAGCTCATTTTCGACGGACTTTCGCACGCTCCGCGCTTCAGCCCCGGCTACGGCGATCTTCCGCTGGAGCTTCAAAAGCCGCTTCTTAACTTTCTCGATGCCGAGAAAACAGTCGGTATTACCCTTTCACCGTCGCTCTTAATGACACCGACGAAATCAATCACAGCTATCGCAGGAATAATTGAATGAAAAATTTTAGAAACGATCTGAAAAGTAAATATCTGTTTTTCGACGGCGGCACGGGTACCGTCCTGCAGTCGCTTGGTCTGAATCCCGGCGAAGCGCCCGAAAGCTGGTCGCTCACACACCCCGACAAGATAACCGAGCTTCACCGCGCGTATCTGTCTGCCGGCGCGAATATAATAAAGGCGAACACCTTTGGGATAAACCCCCTGAAATACACTAATTACGCCGAGCTTATCTCGGCGTCGATCTCTTGCGCAAAAGAGGCACTTTCTGACTGCCCCGACGCATATCTTGCCTACGATCTCGGACCTCTCGGACGGCTTTTAAGCCCGCTTGGTGACCTTTCATTTGAAGATGCGGTCGAGGCGTTTTCCAAATGTCTTAGCTGCGCTTCCGACCTCGGATGTGACCTGATTCTCATCGAAACGATGGCAGACAGCTACGAGACGAAAGCGGCTGTTATTGCCGCAAAAGAGACTTGTGACCTGCCGATAGTCGTAACGAACGCATACGGCTCCGACGGTAAGGTCATGACTGGCGCGGACGCCGAAGCGATGTCTGCGCTACTCGAGGGACTCGGCGTTGACGCGTTCGGCGCAAACTGCTCGTTCGGTCCCGATATGATGCTTCCGATCGCGGAAAAGCTCCTCTCGGTATCGTCGACTCCGATAGTTATGAACCCGAACGCAGGTCTTCCGACGGTCGTTGACGGCAAAACGCTCTACACGACGACGCCGACAGAATTTGCAAAATACATAAAGGAAATGGCAACAATGGGCGTGACGCTCCTCGGCGGCTGCTGCGGAACGACGCCCGAGCATATTAGAGAAGCGGTCAAGGCGGTAAATGACGTGCCGTTCAAAGCGCCGACCGAGAAAAACGACACCGTCGTTTCCTCCTATGCTAAAGCAGTAACAATCGGCAACGACCCGATACTTATCGGCGAAAGAATAAACCCAACGGGCAAGCCGAAGCTCAAAGCCGCGCTCCGCGAAAACGACATCTCCTATCTGCTCATCGAAGCGAGCCGCGAGGAGGAAGCGGGCGCGCATATTCTCGACGTGAACGTTGGTCTGCCTGACATTAACGAAGCCGAGATGATGAAAAAGGCAGTAAAGGAGCTACAGAGCGTGACCGCGCTTCCGCTTCAGCTCGATTCCTCTGATCCGAAGGTGCTTGAGAACGCTATGCGGATATACAACGGCAAGCCGCTTGTCAATTCAGTAAACGGCGAAAAGGAAAAGATGGACGCCGTCTTCCCTCTTGTCAAAAAGTACGGCGGAACGGTAGTTGCACTCACGATGGACGAAAGCGGCATTCCGAACACCGTCGAAGGTAGAGCCGAAATTGCGCTCAAAATTGCTTCTGAAGCCGCAAAATACGGCATCAAGAAAAAGGACATTATCGTTGATCCGCTCGCCCTTTCGGTCTCCGCCGACAAGGATAGCGCCTTAGTCACTCTCGGCGCGGTCAAAAAAATAACCGAGCTTGGCTTCAGGACCGTGCTCGGCGTGTCGAATATTTCCTTCGGGCTTCCCGAGCGCGAGAAGATAAACTCGACCTTCTTCGCTCTCGCTCTCGAAAACGGGCTTTCCTGCGCGATAATGAATCCGTTTTCCGCTTCAATGCTCGACACTTATTACGCATTCAGAGTGCTTCACGGGCTTGATAACGGATGCCTTGACTACATTTCATACGCCGACAAGGCAAAGGCGGAAAGGGCAGAAACGCCGCAAGCCGACCTCACGCTTTCCTACTGCATTCTCAAGGGAATGGCAAAGGAAGCGATAGAGATTGCATCAAGGGTAAAAAGCGATCCTCTCGGCGTTATAAACGCAGAAATTATCCCTGCGCTTAACGAGATCGGTCAGCAGTTTGAAGATAAAAAGGCATATCTGCCACAGCTCCTTATGAGCGCAGACGCGGCAAGCGGTGCGATCTCCGAGCTTAAAAAGCTTATGCCGAGCGCGTCTGACGGCGGAAAGGGCGCCGTAATTCTTGCGACCGTCAAGGGCGATATTCACGATATAGGAAAGAACATCGTCAAGGTGCTTCTTGAAAGCTACGGCTTCAAGGTCTACGACCTCGGGCGCGACGTTTCGCCCGAAAATGTCCTTGACGCTGTCAAAAATACCGACTGCAAGCTCGTCGGCTTAAGTGCTCTTATGACGACGACTGTACCGAGCATGGAAAAGACAGTCTCGCTTCTGCACGAATACGATCCCGATATAAAGGTAATGGTAGGCGGCGCGGTGCTCAACGAGGAATACGCCCGTAATATCGGCGCGGATAAGTATTCACCCGACGCAATGGGCGCGGTAAGGTTTGCAGAGGAATTTTACGGAATGTGAAAGCCGCTCGATCTATTCCTTGTAGGGCGGGGGCTTGCTCCCGCCGCCCCGTTTCAAAGGTAATGAATCTTTGTTGCGAGAATTAAATGTCTTATGATAGAATTTTGCGTTTTACAAAATCTAATCGTTGTATTGCGGGGCGTCGAGGTAGGGGTTCCCGAAAACGAGCAAGGCGAGTTTTTGGGGTTCCCGAGGTTGTCGCCCCCTACAAAAACGTCGCACAAACTCCTTAATTAAATCAATAATCCCGCATATAATTATTCGCCTTAACATTCAAAATCAATAATCAAGGATCCATCTTATGAAAATTCACGAAAACATCGTATCAACGATCGGATCGACGCCGCTTGTGCGTCTGTCGAAATTTTTTCCACAGGGAAATCTGATCGCAAAGCTTGAATATTTTAACCCCGCAGGAAGCGCGAAGGACCGCGTTGCCGCTTCGATGATAGCCGATGCCGAAAGTAAGGGGCTTCTTAAGCCCGGCTCTGTCATAATCGAGCCGACGAGCGGAAACACGGGAATAGGACTTGCCGCAGTCGGTGCTTCAAAGGGCTATAAGGTGATCCTCACGATGCCCGACACCATGAGCATCGAGCGCAGGCGTCTCCTTTCCGCTTACGGCGCGGAAATAGTCCTGACCGACGGAAAGCTCGGCATGGCAGGTGCGATAGCGGAAGCGGAGCGTCTCGCTCAAAAATACGAAAATTCCCTCATCGCAGGTCAGTTCGATAATCCGTCAAACCCCGACGCGCACTATAAAACAACAGGTCCCGAGATCTGGTCGGATACCGACGGTAAGGTCGATATTTTCGTCAGCGGAATCGGCACGGGCGGTACCCTCTCGGGCACTGGAAAGTATCTTAAGGAAAAGAATCCGAGTATAAAGATCGTCGGCTTCGAGCCGTTGTCCTCCCCCCTTATAACAGAGGGCAAAGCGGGCGCGCACGGCATTCAGGGAATCGGCGCGAACTTCGTGCCGAAGAATTACGACGCATCGGTCTGCGACGAGGTCGTGACCGTTTCCGACTCCGACGCATTCGAGTGTGCTAAACAGCTCGCGAGAACCGAGGGCTTCCTCGTCGGCATCAGCTCGGGCGCCGCGCTCTTCGCCGCGTCAAAGCTCGCACTTGAAAACCCCGATAAAACAGTCGTAGCACTCCTCCCCGACGGCGGCGAAAGATACCTTTCAACAGGAATATATGATTAAAATAAGCTCCGAGAACATCGTTCTCGGAGCTTTTTCTATTCTTTGCTATCTTTTGGTGCTTTTCCCTTTTCAGCATTAATTCTGTCAATCTCTTCTTGAATTAACTGACCAAATTTCTTTTCATCAACTTCAACCGCACCAGTCTCATTCTGCTCTGCAGCGACGGATTTATCAGCAAATTCGTCAAATACCTTCTGCTTGTACTCCAACAGTTGCGTAATCCTTTCATCGATCGTATTCTCGCAAAGCAGGCGATATACAAGCACATTTCGGGATTGTCCCATTCGATAAGCTCGTGATATTGCCTGATTTTCCGTTGACGGCTTAAACTGTGGTTCGCAAATAACAACCACACTGGCGGACTGTATATTCAAACCGGTTCCGCCGGATTGTATTTGCGCCAAAAGAACAGATCCTTCCGGCGCCTTATCGAACGAATCTATTATCTCTTGTCGACGCGGTGGCGGAACTGAGCCATTAATCGGTCCGTAGCAACGTTCTCCAAGAAATCCTCCGATAGAGCGAATTGTATCCAAGAAAAACGAGAAAACCAACACTTTTCGCCCTTCTGATTTTGCCTCATCAACTATTTCGAGCAGTCTTTTTGCCTTACAGGACTTGTTTCTCAAATCATCCACGTCCCACGACAGTCTGCGAGAGGCAGCATAGTTTTTAGAAAGTACATTTTGCTCATAAGTTTCTTTTTCTTCAGGATTCAACGTGCACCATTCTCTTGTCTCTATGAGTTCGGGCAACTCCGTAAGCACATCTTCGCGCTTACGGCGATAGTAAACAGGGGCTACTCGATTTCTAAACTGCGGTGCACTGGGCATAAAAGTCATACTTTGAACCGATGTCGCTACGTTTGGTTGAAGAATTTCTATCAATGCCACCATTTCCTCAACCTTGTTTTCCAATGCCGTGCCTGTCATAAACAGCATTCTATCTGACTTCGAGCACAAGCGCTTCACGTTTATGCTTCTTCGCGCGTCTGGGTTTTTGATATAATGAGCCTCATCAACAATAATCAAATCAATTTTTTCTATACTTTCATCCTTTATGTATGCCGTCGTTTCAAACGTTGTAACCGCAACTCCTCCTGTTTTCACCCAAGATTTTATAGCTTGCGCTCTGCCCGCGCCGTGTATTCTCGTGACTCGTAACATACTGTGCTTTACAACTTCGCGACACCAGTTCGTTATTACGCTTGCAGGGCAAACGACGAGAAAATGGGTAGCTCCCGTATTGCGGAGAGAAACCATCGTGGCAATTGCCTGCACGG
Organism: Clostridia bacterium; assembly: GCA_017621655.1. Taxonomy (GTDB): domain Bacteria; phylum Bacillota; class Clostridia; order Oscillospirales; family CAG-272; genus Colimorpha_A. The sequence continues at coordinate 54,622 of JAGASS010000027.1, forward strand.
TTTTTCCGAGACCCATTTCGTCCCCAAGCAATACATTCTTTTGGTGCAAAATATACTTGACGCCCCATTCCTGATATCGGCGGAGAGTACACAGCAAACCGTCAGGAAAAAGGACCTCTTCCTGTATTTCTCTCGCCAGATCCTCCGGCAATCCGTAGAGACCATCGTCGTTACCCAGCGCCCCTGGAACGATCTCTTCAAGCACAGAAATGTACTCGATATTATGCTCCTGAAAATCGGCCCATGCCGTATTGGCGGAGGGTGCCGATTTTTCAGCAAGAAGAAGATTGGCGAGTTTTTTTATCTTCTTGGCGTATTCGCCTTCGACAATCGGCTTTAGTTTTTTGTATGCATCACGTGTATCCGAACGTTGTTCGTTCGTAAAGAACAGCCAACTAAGACCGTTCCCGACCATTTCAAGCGTTTCTTCGGCATTCGAAACGATCTCTCGGTTATTTTCGATAATATCGAGTAATTCTTTTCTACTGGCGGTTTTTGTTCGATAAATGCAAATCGCTTTGACAAGCTCAGTCGCCTGTTTATTACGGTCATCTGCATTTAACTTAATTTTTACGCCTTCGCTCGCCTCCTCCAAAAATCGTTTAGCGATCCTCTTCATGGAAAAGGCGGCATTATCACTTATTCCATATATAGACGATAACTGATATGGAGAGGCGGAGTAAATATCCGCCATTGTGTCTATACCTGCATCACGAAGTGATTTAACCCTAAATCCTCCTTTTTCACGGTTAACTTCCTCAACGGGGACGCTTTTCAGTATTTGCATAGCATTAAAAGCCATCATTTTCTCTGCGGCATTCTTTACCCGATCCTTTTCCTTTTCGGCTACAGAGTTACATTTAGAAATCTCCCCTCTCAATGAATCCAATTGTGAGAACTGATGCTGAAACGGGCTATAACCCTTCGATTCAATTATTCCGGGGCACATTGTTTCCAACGCATCTTCAAACGACGATGGATTCATCAAAAAGGTATCCCAAGCGACCTCTGCAGATACTTGACACGCTGAATCAACGTCTGAGACAAGGTGAGGGATTACTTGACCGTAGCTCCCATTAAGAATATCTGTCAACTCTCTATACGCATTCGTGGCGTTTTCTTTCGCGCGCTTTCCGCCAAAAAGCCAAGACAGCCCCGCTAATCCCGGATTAAGAGCAGTTATGTATTGTTTAACGATAGAAGCCACTTGATCCGTATAGTTCTGAGCAGTTTCAAATGCCGATTGAGATAGAAGATACTTATAAACGTTGCGTATCAACAAATCCGTGTCCGGCGTCCTTCTCAACTCTTCGAAAGGATGCTCAAAATAGTCAAAAATCTGTTTTTTTATTGTTGTACCTGTAATCAAGCCATTGGCGATACGTGCTGTATTCGCTTGTATCTCCGTCTCCTTGGACTTTATATTATCCAATTTCAAAAGAAGTGCTTTGTGCTTTTCAATTAATTGCTTTGCTTGCTTTATGCTGAAATCCATTTTAGGTATTCTCCTTATTCGATGCAAACATGCGCCTGCTTAGTGCATTTCAAAGAATCGATTTTACCCCCTCGCAGAGATCGAAAAAGCATTTATCTTTTCGCCTATTATTTTATCACAAATCATTGTAGTGTACAATACATTTTGTCAGCTTTTGTATAATGGTTTCGCCAATAATTGTTATTACAGCGTTTCAATAATAACAATAAGCTCCGAGAACATCGTTCTCGGAGCTTGCTTTATTATAAGGTTTCCGACAGAAAGTCGAAAAATCTTTCCCACGGCTCGACCATGAAAAACGCGATAAATGCGACGGCGATAAATTGTATCCACCAAATATATTTATTGTATCCCAGCTTATCGGAGACGTTGTAATTGAACATCAAGGTCACAACAAACGCGGCAACAGACAAAATTCCCGCAATCAATGCAAGCCAATACATAACTACGGATTGACTGTCTTCGGGTACATTTGAGTCAATGTTGTGAACAGTACCGATCGTGCCTATGCACCGAAACAGACACTCTATTCCAAAGCTCAAAACCACCGCATAAACGAGAGCAAATAATATGACGAATAAAAATTTGTGTTTTTTCACTTCTTCACCTCCTTCGAGCATATTGTATCACACTTTGACGCGAGATGCAATAAATAACTGCTTTTCGCCCGGCGAAAAGCCACCTTACCTATTACTTCTTCCCTATTACCTCTTACTTCCCAAAAGATCCCGCACTTGCGTGCGGGATCTTTTTAATATGTTGCCGTTTAATTTTTATATGCCATAGTCATCATTCGCGTCAATGCCTTGGCTTCCTTTATCGAGCATCCGGGCAGAATATTACCCATAAGGAATTGCTCGATGGGAAAAGGCAAAGAGGGCGGAACGGGAACCTCTGTTATTATTCCGTTTGTTGCAGCTGTGCATTTTATGACACTATTGTTTTCCATACGAACGTAACCTTTTTCGCCGTAAACCTCAAGCGTAACGGGGGAATACTGCGAAACGAATCCCGTTTCGTTTACTGCGATCGCGCCGTTTGCAAAGCTCATGACGGTAACCGCATTATCCTCGACCAAATCGGCATTCTTCACCTTGACCGCTTCATTTTCGCAGCTTACCGTAAACTCGGAGCTTGCGGAAACAGGCATTCCGAGAATCCACTCAGTGAGGTACATTCCATGCGCGCCGAGATCTATCATGGCACCGCCTCCGCACTGATCGAGATCATAAAAGTGTCTCGGAAGCCAATCATATACACTACCCGAATGGCAATTTCGGAATCTCATATAATTGATCTTGCCCAGCTCGCCGCTATCAACGACGTTCTTGACAGCAAGACGTGAGCCGATATATTTTTGAACAAGTGAGATGGTAAAGGAAACGCCGTTTTCCTTTATTGCCGCCTCGATCCTATCACAATCGGCATCCGTCAAAGCAAGCACCTTTTCGGTAAAGATATTTTTCTTTGCTTTTGCGATCCTGATAATATCTTCAACGTGGTCACTTGTAGCCGAGCATACGATAACACCCTCCGCATCGCTGCTTAAAAGCTCTTCTACCGTAGCAAAACGATGTATATCGTGCGTTTTTTTGAATTCATTTGCCAGCTCGTCATCCTTTTCGTAAAAGCCGATCACTTCGCCAAGCTCAAGCGCCTTTGACGTATAATCGGCGACGTGTACGTGCCAAACTCCTAAAACTGCGATCTTCATTCAAAATACACCGGCTTTCCCGTTTTAGACGATTCGTAGATCGCCTCAAGGATCTCCGATACAACGAGCGCCTGCTCGGGAAGGACTATCGGATCGGTATCGTCAATAACGGACTTGATCCAGTTTGCCGCTTCAACGTCGGAAGGAGATGCGTTTCCGCCTGCATAGAATGCAACACCGCCCGCAGAGGTATCGACTGTTGTTTCGGTCTGACGGTCAAATTCTATCTTATTTATCTTAAGAACGTTATTCTTGATCTGGAGTCCCTCCTTGCTTCCGCAAAGAACACAGCTTCCTTCCTGAATCGGCTCTGACGTATTGAGCGCCCAGCTCGTTTCGAGCATAATGGTCGCGCCGTTTTTCATACGTATGAACGCGCAAGCAGATTCTTCAAGAGGTGTCGTGCTTACTCCGTTGTCTCCCCAAATATTACCTGCTTCGGGATGCTCAAGCTTTTTGTGTGTTTTACCGATAACAAGCTCGGGCTCGTAATTGTTCATAAGATAAAGAGTAAGGTCAAGAGAGTGTGTGGCAATATCAATGATAGGACCGCCGCCCTGCGCCTCATCGTCAAGGAAAACTCCCCAGTTAGGAGTGCCGCGTCTGCGGATAGCAAGACAGTTTGCGTAATAGATCTCGCCTATAGCGCCCGACTCTATATACTGCTTTGCATAAATGCTCTCGGGCTTCTGACGGTGCTGATAGCCGATAGTCAGCTTTTTGCCCGTTGCCTTTGCCGCTTCATACATTCTCCTTGCGTCGGCAGCAGTCTTCGCCATGGGCTTTTCACACATTACGTGCTTTCCGGCGTAAAGAGCATCGACTGTTATTTGAGCGTGCTCGCGGTTCGGCGTAAGTACGTGAACGACCTCGATTTCCGGATCCAAAAGAAGCTCCTTGTAATCTGTATAGGTTTTGGCATCCTTCGTTCCGAATTTCTCCTTTGCTTCCTCAGCGCGTTCGGGAATAATATCACAAAACGCTACTAATTCAACATTCGGGATTCTTGAAAGCGACGGCATGTGCTTTCCGTTCGCAATGCCTCCGCAGCCGATAATGCCGACTTTAACGATTCTTTCCATAACTTTTCTCCTCATTATTTTATTTGAAAGTTTTATACAACTCTCAATTTTAGTATAGACATTTATTTTCATAAATGATATAATAGAATTGATAAAAAATATAAAAAATTTGTCCTTAAGGAAAACATAATGAAATCTAATAACAAAAAGATCCTCATCGAAGCACCGCGCGGAAACGGAAATGAAGCCGAGTTTTTTATTCAGTCAAACAGCCCGAATACGGTTGCCTGTTATGCTCACGTTCATAATGCGATCGAACTGCTCTACATCAAGGAAGGCAGCTACAACGTATCGATCGATGGGTGTGAATACGAGGTCTTCGGCGGAGATCTGATCCTGTTTTGCTCAAATTCAATACACTACGTAACGGCACAAAGCCGCCCCGTTAATGAGTATTACGTAATAAAGATACCTCCCCTTTTCCTGCTCGAATTTTCGCGGCAAAAGGTCAAGGCCGAATATATTATGCGATTCGCCTTGAATCGCGACGGGCAGAAAAATATATGGAAAAAAGACGAGCTGAGAAACAGCAATATTTTATTGATCCTGAATCAGCTTATAGCGGAATACGAAGAGCAAAAATACGCAAGCGAGGTTGCCATACGTCTGAAGATCATGGAATTGCTTTTGACGATACTGCGCGAGAGCGATAACTGCACGGCTCTTATGAGTGATCAAGTGGCTGAATCAATCTATAACGCTATGCTCTGCGCAAAGAGTAACTACGCAGAGGATCTGGACGAAAGAAAATTGGCGCAAAGCATCGGAATGAGTTACAGCTATTTTACGCGCAGCTTTAAGCGCGTTGCGGGAATGACCTTCAGAAAATATTTGAATATTACGAGAATACATGCCGCCGAACAGCAGCTGTGCACGAGCGAAGATAGTATAACCGAGATCGCTACGAAATGCGGCTATAACAGTTCATCATATTTTATTAACGTCTTCCGAAGCATTACGGGAAAAACTCCTTATCAAATGCGGCAGCAATTAAAAATCAAAGAAGTTGAGTGAAATAAATAATAAATATCCACCCGCATAAGCGGGTGGTATTTCATTTTCGGGCATAGCCCTAATACTACTTGCTGCGCACAAGTGCGCCTTAAATTGGCCTACCAGCCACGCATCGGCTACCTGCTACCCGTAAACGGGTTTAGGGACGTTTCATTGCCTCCCTCCGGGAGGGAGGTGGATTTTTGCGAAGCAAAAAGACGGAAGGAGCACGCGATGAAAGGGATTATAGAGCGTTGTCCTTTTCATTAGGGCGGTTCTGTAAATATCTTTTATCGAGCGTTTCCCGCCCGATGGCTCCTTCAGTCAGCTACGCTGACAGCTCCCGTAGGTTGCGCAGCAAACTACTCCGGAGTTGGAGCCATTGGCGCGAACTGCCCTTAAACCGCATTTTTTCTTCACATCATTTCTGTTCATCGGTAAACCTATATTGAACCCCGCCACTATGGCGGGGATTTCATTTACAGCAAAAGGCAGAGACCAAACTGAGGTCTCTGTCTTTTTATTAATTCGGCACAAAGAAGCAGAATGCGTCAGGCGAGAATCCGCCGACGACGAGACGGTAAAACACCTTGCCGTCAGGGGAAAGCATGTCGCTCCTCTTGCCGTTTCTCCTTATCATCAGTCGGAACGGCTCTCCGCGCTTCATCGAAAGGTCGCGCATATCAAACGAGAACGCGTAAGATTCGCTGTCGTCATACTTCGTGTATTTAAGATCAAATGCCTTGCGGCGGCGCTCAAGGCGTTCGCCGAACATGGAATAGCCCGTATTCTCCTGAATTTCGAGCATTCCGCACCACAAAAACATCGGCACGCTTCTGTGCATTACCTTGAATTCGGGATCTATACGCAACCAGTCACCGACACCGTCAAGGAGCAGCTCTACTGTATATCTGTCTCCGTTTCTCGATGCGCGGACGCGCGTTTTATCGGTTTCTTGTCCTGCGGAGTCGATAAAATCAAACCACTCTGCGTCGGAAATATCGCATTCGCGAACGGTATATGCTCTTGCCCCCTCGTCTAGACCGAAGTAGAACGGCAAAGGAAGCTCTCCGTTTGAAATTCGGCGCTCGACCTCGGGGAATTCAGTCACAAGAAGCTTCTCAAGCTCCTCTATACGCCACTCGAGCTTCTCGGGGAATATCTTATATCCGTGCGCTTCGGAATGGTATCCTATTCGGTTATCCTCCTTCGTTATCGGGATCAGCGCGCGGCTTATCTCGATCTCGCGAAGGACGAGCTTTTTCATTTTTTCAAGCACTTCAAGCTTGTCGCAATCCTCAAGCGCGAGCTTTTCGCGCAGGGTGTAAAACTCAAAGGTGTGCACTCCGCTTTCAAATATGTAATTTGCCGCAGTTACGACCGTCAACTGCTCGCGGCGCGTCTCGGTTGAAAAATCGCCGATCGAAGAAAGATCGCGGCATCCTTCGTTCCAAAGACGTGAAAGCTCACTTGTGAGCGTTAAGATCTCGCTCGGCGTGTGGCTGTCAAGAACGCAGTCCCAAACTCTGTCTGCGCCGACCATATCGTCAAGCGTCCAGGTCGCGGGCATAGGCAGGTCTATCGGCTCCAAGTGATACGGCGCAACGGGGCTGTCCTGCATCGGGCTGTACCATTCAAAGTCAACGCCAACGGGGAAATTACGGTAACCGCGTGCAAGCTTTTCAAATGCGTCTGCCGCCTTTGGCGCATCCTTGCCCCAATATATTCCGCAAAGGTGCAAAAGGAAATCGCGCTCCGTCGGCATAAACGGCTCAAACGCAAGCTCGCCTGCCGCGCGGCTCATAAGGCAAGGATAGTTGCCGAAGAACCAGCACTGCATTACTCCGCGCACCGAATGCTCGTGCATATATTTGTATTTTTCGTAAAGAAGCGACGGAACGGGAACGTAAGGTACTGTCGATATTTCGTGTGACGAGCAGACCTGAATCTTCGCCCAAGTCTCAACGCCTACCGACGAATCATATCCAATAGCGTCCTCAAAAAGCTGACCGGGGCCTGCGTATGAAAGCCAATAATCGTAGGCAAGTCGCTTCTCGCCGAGCTGATCTACGAGTCCAAGATCCTCGAAGTTGACGAGGTGTCTTACGTTCTTGTCGCGCGTTAGGCATGATTCCTTTATATCCTCTGGCTTCCAACCCCTCTGCGCGTAGGTCCAGCTAACGTATTCTGCGTTTGGCGAGACCGATTTTATAGTGTCAGATATAGTTTTTTCAACAAAAGCAAGGGTTTTGCCAAGCGTGCCGAACCTTTCGCGGCATCGCTTACAGGTAAGAGCTCCGCCCGATCCACAATGCGATTCCGCCTCTCCCACACTCAGGTTTATATATCCCGAAAGTCCGGGTGCGCGTCTGAACAGCTCCGAATATGCTTCCTTGATATATGCAAGTCCCTTTTCCGTCGAGGGGCAAAGGTGATAGATCCATGGCGATTCCTCGTCGCTGAGCATATCGGGATGATTCTTCAGCTTTTCGTTCATATACGTCGATGCGGGATCGACCGAGAAAAGATAAGTCTTAATTCCGTACCGACGGCATTTTTCAATGGTTCGGTTGAGCTTCGCGATTCTTCTTTCGGAATCGGCACCGTACTCGGGAACGATGTCGCTTTTAACAAGATACTGAAGCGTTGCGCCGAGCCACAGTGCGTTTACACCGTCGTGCGCGAGGCGATTAAGATACTCGTCGGGGTAATAATCAATATCGTCGGCAAGCTCGTTTTCGCGTTCCTCAATTGCGATATGGCTCGCAGGGGTGAAATAGCAGCGCGATATTCTCTCTCTTATAAACGGGCGTCTTTTTATCTCGCCGAGCGGAAGTCTTGAGCCCGAACGGCGAAGCATTTCGTCTTCAATATAAACGAGCGCACGGCGAATACCCTCGGTATCAGCGGCGATGACCTCACAGCCGTCGCGCTCCACGCGGATAATATACGCCTCAAAGCACTCCGTTTCTCCCTTGCGAACTACGATCTTCTTGCCGAGACCGTCAACCTTTATCTGCATAACGGATAAAAACTTCTTAAAATCGTCATATGCCGTCTCGAGCAGCTCGTCGTTGAAGCTTATGTCAAGCGTGACATGCGAGAAGTCGACCTCGTCCGAGCTCGGCTCGTCCTCGTTCCAATGCGGCGGGATCTCTTTATGATACGGGCGCGCAAGATCTTGGGCAAACGTCATCTCCGGCTGGCGGTATTTAAACGGATCTTCAAACTGCGTGAATCTCATACCTGACACCTCTGAATAAAAAAAATGAATTAGCGTTTGGTTACGGTTTTATTTTATCATGTTTTAAGACGGTTTGCAAGATGAAAAAAGCCGTGATTTCTCACAGCTTTTTTATTAATTCAGCAGAAAGATATGGAATACGGTGGGCAAAGAAAAAGATCAAAACTTCGTAAAACCTAAATCGTCAAAGGAATATTCCATGTTTTCTACTTCAAGAAATCTCTCAAGGCAGCTGAGCAGATCGCAAATGCCCTGCCTGCTCATTTCCATAAATTCGTTCTGCATATCGGTCGCGCCGGTATAACGAGAACATGGCAATGGATAATTTTTAGTAAAATCAGACGCTACTATCGTACCGGTTGCCTCGTAGCGAGATACACCGGTATCTCGGTAGTAGTATGAAGTTATGTAAGTATATTTGCCGGTGTGCGTTTTAGGAACGTATATATAGAAATTTATGCTGAATGTATCGTTCAAAACACTGTGTAAGCAGAATTCTATTTTTTCGGTATCTGCCCAATAATACAGAGAAAAGCTTTCGGACGCGTATCCTCCGTAATTATCAGCGGTGTTTGAATAATAGCAGTGGTCTCCGTTTACTGTACCGTTTTGAATCACGAAATTTTTGAGATATCCGTATATATCCTTAGGTTTGTTTTGTGGCGGCTTCGTCGTACTTGGCGTGGTTTGCGGCGGCTTCGTCGTATTCGGCTTGGTTTGAGTCGGCTCTGTCGTATTCGGCGTGCTTTCGGGCGGTTCCGTCGTATTCGGCGTGCTTTCGGGCGGATCTGTCGTAATTATCGTTCCTCCCGGAATAGTATGAGACGGTTCGCCATTGTTTTTCGCACCGAAAATTCCAGATATCCATAGAATGAGAGCAATCACCAAAAGCAAACAGAATATTAAGCATACGACCAATATGTACTTTTTCTTATTTGAGGGTGTATCGTTTTGAGGTTTCGCTTGGGGAACGGCCACGGGCTCGGGCTCGGACTCGTCCGCAGACAGCAATTTGTCGGTAGAAACATCAAACAGTTTAGCTAAGGCGACTATATTGTCAAGAGACGGTTGTGTCTGTCCGGTCTCCCAAAGACTGATGCTTTGTCTTGTTACTTTTAATTTGTCAGCTAATTCGTCCTGTGACATGTGATTTAATTTACGGTACTTTCTAATGTTATCACTCAGCATAAAAAACACTTCCTTTCTTCTAAATTATATCATTTCTTGATCTTGAAAACAATAAAGTTTGTTTGGAATATTGTCAAGTAACACTTGCTTCCTTGCAAAATGTGCCCTAAAAGCCGAGAATTCGTGTTTGTACGCGCAAAATCTCGAGCGTATTATAACACAAAAGCGGCGATGCCGCAACACCTATTACCTCTTACATATTACTTATTACTTGCCAAAAAATCCTGCAATTCGAGGTAAGAGTGAAGAGATAAGAGGTAAAAAGTAAAAATCCCGCACTTTCGTGCAGGATTTTTGGGAGGCGACATAACTCACCGGTCGCATAGTCGTCCGCCTTCGCCTCGATGCACTCGGCTTGGCATACTCCTTGCTTTGCGGTGTAAAGCGTTGCGAAAACGATAATCAATCGTTTTCGCTTAGCTTTCAAATTTGAACTGCCGCGCTTTCGCGCTGCAGTTCAAACCTATCGGTATCACTTTCAAAACAAAAGAGCACCCAATTGGGTGCTCTTTTGTTTTGGAGGCGACATCCAGATTTGAACTGGAGAATAACGGTTTTGCAGACCGTGGCCTTACCACTTGGCTATGTCGCCGTATTCGGAACATGAGCATTATATCACAGTGCGAGCGTTTTGTCAATGGATTTTGAGAAATTATTTTTGCTATGGGTAGTATTATGATATGAAGACCGACGTAAAAGGTTAAATAAGCCGCAATTCATTTTGCGTTATCTTTTGCGGTGTTAATTGAAGCAACAAGAATTCTCTTTATCTCTAAACAATCATTTAAAAGCGATTTCCCCATATCCTCATTTATATATTCGGACATCGTAAGCAGCCTCAACCAGTATTCCGTTTCAGCTGTTTCCTTCAAAGCAATATGCATTTTCGAAACAAAATCCGCTTTGCTCTGACCATAGTTGGCTTCATTTATATTTGCACCAATGCTTGTGCCGCTGCGAACTATTTGTTTAGAAATAATCGTTTCTTTTTTCGTTCTAATTAAATACTGATGAAGCTTTATGATTCGAGAAGCAAAATCAATAGATTTATCGATCAATAAATTTTCTTTCATAACAACTCCTCATTCTTTATGATCATTATACCCTTAATCCACATCTTTTTCAATATATAAAAATGCTTTTTGACCAACGGGAAAAAAGCTACCTTAATTATTCATTATTCATTCTTCATTAGCTGTGCGACTTCATTATTCATTAAAAATCCGCTTTTATTTAATGAATAATGAATGATGAATGATGAATAGTGAATAGTGAATAATACAAGCAAAAATCCGCCTTCTTACGAAAGCGGATTTTTGCTTGGAGCGGATTACGGGGCTCGAACCCGCCACCTCCACCTTGGCAAGGTGGCGCTCTACCAAATGAGCTAAATCCGCATATATGTACCGCGTGGCTGCGATACACACTATTCTTTTTTGGTGCCTCGAGTCGGAATTGAACCAACGACACGTAGATTTTCAGTCTAC
>JAGASS010000028.1 GCA_017621655.1 Clostridia bacterium
AAACTGATCGACAAAACCCCACCACCTGAGAAAAAATATCTTAGTACACCAACATGTGAGGATTGTTGATATTTACTACACTGGATATCTACAGCCACATGACCGACACCATGCAGATGCAGGCGGCGGTGAGCATTGACCGCAAGATCGGGCGCACTGACGCGCAGATGCCCGTGGTCGAACAAACACCCACGGCAGCCACGAATACACCCGTAAACGCCCCGTGTGCGCCCACAGAGCCTCATCCCGAGCCCGTCCCGAGAAAGATACGCAAATCCGGCACCGGATGCCTGTATCAGATCAACGACAACCTCTGGGAAGGCAGCTTCTTCCCAAGACTGCCGAACGGCAAACGAAAGAAATTCAACGTCTACGCCGAAACCCGCGAGCAGTGCGAAATCAAACTCGCCGAGATGATTGAAAGAATCAAAGCGGAGATCGCGGAAGAGAAAGCAAAACTAAAAGAGGGCGACTCGTAAGAGCCGCCCTCAAAATTTGGTATGCAGTAAGCAAAGAAGTAGCGAATGTTAAATAAGTTTAAATACAATCATATCTTTAAAGCCAATTAGTCAAAAAAGTCAATGTAGTCCACTGCTTTTTCAAAACCATTTTTATTGTAATGATATTTAACCTCATTTGATTTTAAGCAGGTTAATAACTCAAGATAGTTAAAAACAAGATGCCTAATCGCATGCATTGTGGTAGCTAAAATGTTTCTCTTTTCATTATAAGTGAATTTTACAACTAATTTTTTAGTCTCTCCCTGTTGAAATATGTAATCAGGTAAATAAAAATTGACAACATATTTACCTTCGGCATTTTTTCTGAACATAGGTTTTACAATGTCGGGAAAAGCTTCTTCAAAACTGCTTAAATCTGGCATTTCATCGATAGGTATATTTTCTTGGATTAAAAAATAAATTCTATTCGCGGAAAAAGTTCTATAGTGGTTTAAACAGTCTCGAAAATCCTTAAAATATAGAATCAGGTTATCGTTTGCCATGCGTTCCAGCAAAGGACAGTCCGTAGTTTGACTTTTAAAAGCACTGAATGATTTTGGTAGATTTTTTGGATTGTCAAATTGTTTGTACAATGTTCTGTGAAAATAGTCGAGAGAAATTCGGAATAGGTTAATAAATGCATATAATTCAAAATACAAATGTGGCAATTTATCATTGCCCGTCATAAGTATTGATATATCAATATTTTCTTGATTATTCGCACTTTCTACTTTATTACCTGCTGTATCAACTATAGCACCATAATGCTCAATCATATTCCCAAAATGATAAAATAAACCTTGAATGTGCCAATCAATTTTGGAGATACGTTGTAATTGTTCATTATATATCCCGCATTTATTACAGAATTCTAAAGTATCTGCTTTTGCAATTTCAATTGCTCTTTTGATTTCTTTAATTTCATCTGTTAAATTCGCAAAACTAACTTCCATAGTCTTTCCCCTGAATTCTTAACAAATATAGGTTATGTAAAACGACCTTGGTTTAATCCAAGGTCGTTTTTGTGGTCCGAGTGACAGGGATCGAACCTGCGGCCTGATGGTCCCAAACCACCCGCGCTCCCAGCTGCGCCACACCCGGATATCTATTCAATTTTTGATCTTTTTGCGTGGAAGTGGGACAAACTGTGGTCAAACTCAAATTCCACGCTTTTTTGAGTTTTCATAAAACCCCGAAAGTCCGCACCGTTAAAGGCTTTTCGGGACTTTCGCGAAATCACGGCAATTTGTGCTAGGCACGCTCCCAAAGCAGGCGCGCTACCAACTGCGCTACATCCCGAAATTATTAAATTTTGCTGTTCTGGGTAAACGTTGATTTTTGCTTTGTCCGCCCTGCTTGCGGTGCCCAAAATTCTATTCTCGCATTCGCTCGAAGAATTTTGACCGCTACGCCAAGATCGCGCTCGCTTCATCCGACACAGTCGGCGCTCGCGCTCCTTGCCCAAAGCAGGCGCAGCTACGGGCACTTACTGCGTAAGTGCGTGCGCTACATCCCGATTACTGATATATTCTACACTAAAATAGCGGTTTTGTCAATATGATTTTTACTCACTCATATTTCCTTTTAGCATAAGATGATAACAGCGGTTAACCGCAAATATAAAAAAGGAAAAAGAGTATGGAAAGAAACAGATACCCTCGCAGAGGGCAGTCGTGCCCGATGCCGCGGCAGGAAAACCGTGTAGTGGATACTCCGAGCGACAACTGTCTCTGCGTCAGCCAGCCGATTTCGCTTGGAATATCGTATACGAAAAAACAGACCTTCGGGAAGCTTTATTCGCCGTGTGACGGCTGGCGGATTGGAACGATATTCCCGGATCTTGATAAGCCCTACTGTGCGGGAGGAATGAGACGATGAACGACAACCGCGCAAGTAAGAAAGAACTTCTCCACGCAATAGGCGAAGCGAGCTTCGTCCTTGACGACCTTCGACTTTATCTCGACACTCACCCCGACTGCCCCGAGGCGCTCGCTATGTTCAAGGAATATCAGAACAGGCGCGAAGCGCTCGTGAATCAGTACGAAAAGAGCTACGGTGCGCTTTCGTCCTACGGACCCAACGAAGCCGACACCTGGGTTTGGAACAAAAACGGATGGCTTGAAGGGAGTGAAATGAACTGATATGTTTAGTTACGAAAAAAGATTACAGTTTCCCGTGAATATCAAGACGCCGAACGCACGGGCGGCAAAGGTCATCTTATCGCAGTACGGCGGTCCCGACGGGGAGCTTGGCGCGTCGCTTCGCTACTTCTCGCAGAAATTTGCGATGCCGTATCCGCGCGTCGCGGGATTGCTCAACGACATTGCGACCGAGGAGCTTGCACACCTCGAAATGGTCGGAACGATAGTTCAGCAGCTTACTAAGAATCTGTCGACGGATGAGATAATCCGTCAGGGTTTCGACGCATTCTATGTAGACCACACGCTCGGCGTTTACCCCGCGTCTGCGGCAGGCGTGCCTTTTACGGCGGCGTACCTGCAGTCGAAGGGCGACCCGATAACGGATCTTACCGAGGACATGGGCGCAGAGCAGAAGGCGAGAACGACCTACGACAACATCCTTAAGCTTGTCGACGATCCCGACGTTATCGCGCCGATACGCTTCCTGCGTCAGCGCGAGATCGTGCATTTCCAGCGCTTCGGTGAAGCACTCGGAATGGTACAGGATCAGCTCGACAGTAAGAACTTCTACTATTTCAACCCCGCCGATAAACGCGGATGCTAAAAAAGAGCCGAACGGCTCTTTTTTGGTTTTGAGGAATTATATTTATCGCGTTCCCTCTGTTGACTAACTTTTCGAATTTGCGCCACACCTTGTAGGGTGCGACGTCCTCGACGCACCGCCTGCTCCCGCGCTCACTCTGTTCTGGCTGTTTAGAATCAGCGCCACACCCTGTAGGGACCAGCATCCTCGACGGTCCGTTATAAAAGTAAAGTAACATCGTTATTTATGCGGGCGACCATGGTCGCCCCTACGAGGACGGTTCGAAGTTTCTTGTAGGGGCGAGCATTGCTCGCCCGTCTAATCGTAATGTAACATTCTTTCAAAAGGGGCGTCGAGGTAGGGGTTCCCCGAAGCGAATGTAATGAGCTTTGGGGGTTCACGTGGCCGTCGCCCCCTACGATAACGTAGTATGATTTTGAACGCCGCGGATAGAGTGAGTGCGACGAATGCGGACCGTCGAGGATGCCGGTCCCTACGAATAACGTCGCGGATAGAGAGATGCAAAAATCGACAATCCGCTATTGACAAAACCGCTTCACCGTGATAAAATGAGAATGCCAAACGAACTTAATATACAGAAACCAAGGGGTATTTTTATCTTTTTTGAGGGGATAATTATATCATTTTTTGACATACTCAAATTATGGATTTGATAAAATGCAAATTCCACAGATTTGAGTGTGTGAATACCCTTTCTGTATAAGTTTGTTTGGCGACAACCGGAGTTTGCGTTTTTGTGCGTCAGCTTCGGCTGGCGCACTTTTTTATTTATCCAAAACAAACTAAAAAGAGAAAGGAAAATGGATGATGAAAAAACTTTTAACCCTATTGGTGGTTTTGGCGATGATCCTGTCGCTTGCTTCTTGCGATAAAGATAGCGAGAAGCCGAAAGTAACAACGCCTGAAAGCTCCACCGACACGACCGCTTCGGATACGACGGCACCTGACACTACGGATCCCGACTCGACTACCGATCCCGACTCGACTACCGATCCTGACGCGACTACCGATCCTGACGCCACTACCGTTCCGGGCGAAACGACAGATCCTAACGGCACCACCGCTCCCGGTGGAACCACTACTCCCGGTGGAACAACTGCTCCTGACGGAACAACTACCCCCGGCACTACGCCTAAGCCCCCTGTAACGACTGATCCCGAGCCCGATCCTGAGCCCGACGAGGGCGTGACATATACGGGCATGGCGGGTGCGTATGAAATAGAGGTGACCGTTATTGACGGCAAGGGCTCGCTTTTGCAGTTACAAAAGGAAGAGATGCCTGCCGATATGATAGAAGAACTCGGGCTTAACGGAACCGTTACCGGTGTAATGGTCGTACGTACGGAATTCGGCTCAGCAGTTGTGAAGAACGGAATCCTTACTCTTTCCGATGACGCCCCGAAGTGGTATCAGTCGGCGCGTTTCGAAGGTACCGCCGCTGAAGAGTATATTGCTATTGCAAAAGCGCAGTACAAGTCAATGTATGAATCAGGCAATATTGACAAAGCAGAATATGATATGATGATGGTTCTCCTTAACGGAGAAGAAGTCGCGATAGACGAAGATGACTACGTATCCGGAAAGTGTACTGCGCAGATCAAGCTGAACGACGTGAATAAGACCTGCCTTGCTCTCAAAAACGAATCAATGGACGGAGATATAAAGTATATTTGGGAATGCGAATACACTGCTGACGGTAAAGCAACTAAGGAAATCAGCTATGAAATAGACGGCAACTACTACGACGCTATGGTCACTATCTACCGTCCAGACGGAAAGACTGTCGAGGCCAAGGAATGGTACGATCTCATTGTAGATGATAAAACCGGCGAATATGAGCTTGGAGCTTTGGAGTCCAAGTCTGAATACCGTGAGGACGGTACTGAAACCTGGACAAGATACAATGAGGATGGCTCATATTCTGTTACTGAGTACGACGAGAATGGAGAAAAAGTCAAGGAAACCGAGTACGATAAAAACGGAAATGTTGTATTCGTGAGCGAATATGACGAATATGGAGACGTAGTCAAGATAACCGAATACGACACTGAAGGTAACGTAGTATGCGTGAGAGAATACGAAGATTACCGCACGTTTACAGAAACAAGACAAACCGAAATTGGGTCTCTTGTATCAGCATTTTTGGGGAACAAAAAAGTTTTGGAAGTTCTCTATGATGCCGAAAATAAGGTTGTGTATTCTATAGAGTATTATAACGCAGGTGCAGACGTGAAGCTTTATAAAAACGGTAATGCTTATAAGACTATCAATATTGGCATGTTCAATGATGAGGATGCCGTTGGCGGTGAGCAGAGCATTGAATACTACCCGGGCTACTATATAGTCTTTGAAAAAGTAGAAGTACGCACCGATTACGATGTTGATGATAAAGTCACTTATTACGTTGAATATGATTTTGACGGCTATCTTGTTGAAGAACATTACGGAGAAGAAGTAACTGAATTTGAAGAATACGGGATGCTTTGGAAATATTATTTCGCAGATGAAACATTAGGAGAACCCTTGAGAATCGTTGTTCATTTTAATAACAGGACAAGAGTTTGCGTTATGCAGAAAGATGAACTTGGCAGAAAAGTCGTTGATTATCAGCCGATTTGGAACAGTGGTGCAGTCACGCAGATTTGGGTAGACGAATACACGTATACGGGTGACTCTTTGGAGGGCGTACGAAAAAGCAGCAAACTATACAGCGTTCCGGACGGATCAATTATCGGATAATACAATAGCAGGGACAAAAAATCACGGCTGAAAAGCCGTGATTTTTTTGCTGTTTTATTCTTCCTCAAATATCATCTCTGCCACTATCGGCAGCATATCAAGCGACTGAATTTCGTAATCCGGCACTATTTCGGGATCGCGTTCATAGCCGCGCAGGTTATACCAAACGGTCGTGATACCTGCGTTTTTTCCGCCTTGAATGTCCGAGGTCAGACTGTCTCCGACGATGAAGCAATCGGAACGGTCGAGATCGCCGATAAGCTCGAAGCATTTATCAAAAAACTTTGGGTTCGGCTTATCGTATCCGACTCTTTGAGAGATAAATATCTGCTCAAAATATTTGCCGATTCCGCTTAGTGCTATTCTTCCGTCCTGCACCTTTGCAGTACCGTTTGAAACGACGAAAAGGCGGTATTTTTGTGATAGCTCGTCGAGCAGCTCCTCTGCGCCGTCGAGGTAAAAATAACTCTGCGAGAGGGCATTTTCGTAGCCGCTTTGCACCTTTACGGGATCGCAGGTAAGACCGAGATCTGAAAAGAATATTTCAAAACGGCGGTAAAGCACCTGCTCACGCGTAATCTCGCCCTTCTCGAGTAGCTTCCACTGCGAAAGGTTGACTTTTGAATAGTGAGCTATCATCTCGTCGGTCGGCGTAACGCCGTTTTCCGACAGCGTTTTGCGCAGTGCGACGTTCTCCGAACGGTGGAAATCAAGGAGTGTATCGTCGAGGTCGAAAAGTATTGCTTTCTTTTTCATATCAGAGAAGGGTTATTCCCGCTTCGTTACAAACGCGGATAGTTTCGTTATCCCATACCGAGGACTGAACCTCGCCTATGTGTGCCTTATGTAGGAAGAACATACACATTCTCGACTGACCGATACCGCCGCCTATCGTGTAGGGAAGCTCGCCATTGAGAAGCGCGCGGTGGAAGGGAAGCTCGGCTCTTTCCTCACAGCCCTTTATCTTAAGCTGACGCATCAGCGCTTCCTCGTCAACTCTTATACCCATAGAGGAAAGCTCAAGGGCGATGTCGAGAAGCTCGTAATAAACGATAATATCGCCGTTAAGCGACCAGTCGTCGTAGTCGGGTGCGCGTCCGTCATGCGGCTTGCCCGACTTCAGAGCGCCGCCTATCTGCATAAGGAAGATAGCGCCGTGCTCCTTCGCCGCCTTGTATTCACGTTCCTTAGCGGTGAGGTTGGGATATTTATCCTCAAGCTCCTGCGAGGTCACGAAGGTGATCTTTTCGGGAAGAAGGCGTTTTGCGAACGCATAGTCGTCCGCTACGTGCTTTTCGGTGTGTCGAAGCGCCGCGTATATCTTTTTGACCGTCGATTTGAGAGTCTCGACGGTTCTTTCTTCCTTGGAAATGATTCTTTCCCAGTCCCACTGGTCAACGAATACCGAATGAATATTGTCGGTATCCTCGTCGCGGCGGATGGCGTTCATATCTGTATAAAGCCCCTCGTCGCGGCCGAAGCCGTATTCTTTAAGCGCGTTACGCTTCCATTTTGCGAGAGAATGAACGATCTCTGCGTCGCTTTCTACACCCTTTATGTCAAATTTTACCGCGCGCTCAACGCCGTTCAGGTCGTCGTTAAGACCCGAGCTTGACGTTACGAAAAGAGGTGCTGAAACTCTTATGAGGTCGAGCTGAATCGCGAGGTCGCGCTCGAAAAAGTCCTTCACCTTTTTTATCGCCATCTGTGTCTGACGCGGATTGAGTATTGATTTGTAGCCCTTAGGAATATAAACGCTCATAGTACGCTCCAATTTAATAAATCTTTTTATATTCTACTATATTAAAGCAAAAATGTCCATAGTTTTTTGAAAAAATGAAAATACTATTGAAAAAATTGCAAAAAGGGTGTAAAATGGTAGCAACGAAATATTTGCGAGGACAGTAAAATGTCGAAAAAAGCGATAATAATTGTAAATCCCGTTGCGGGAAAAATGAATATACGGAAGGACCTTCCGAATATGCTCGTAACGCTGAAGGCGCAGGATTACGAAACGAAGGTCTATACTACGAAGGCGCGCGGAGACGCGTCGAAGGTCGCCGAGAAATTCGGACGCACAAGAGATCTCGTAGTTTGCTGCGGCGGCGACGGAACGCTAAACGAGGTCATAAGCGGTCTGCTTAAGATCGATGAAAAGCCGCTTCTTCTCTATTATCCCTGCGGAAGCACTAACGATTTTGCGGCTACCCTCGGTCTTTCAAGAGATCCTGTTGAGGCGGCAGCCGATATTGAAAACCGCGAGGTCATGGAGCTTGATATCGGAATGTTCAATAACGAGCTTAACTTCTCGTATATCGCATCCTTCGGTCTGTTCGTCAAGGCGTCTTATTCCGCTTCTCAGAAGGTCAAGAATATTCTCGGTCACTTTGCTTACATCCTTGAGGGTGCAAAGGAGCTTCCGAATATCGGAAAGTCGTACCGCACGAAGATCGTTTACGACGGCGGCGTTATCAAGGGCGATTACGCGCTTGTCGGTGTTACAAATTCTACCTCCGCAGGCGGCGTTCTTAAGCTTTCGAAGGATGACGTTAGCTTGAGCGACGGACTTTTTGAGGTGCTTCTCATAAAGGGCATCAAGTGCCCGAAGGACCTTGCCGAGACCGCAAAGCTTCTTCTTGCGAAGAAGACAGACGGAGATAGGGTAACGCTTATTCATACGTCCAAGGTCCATATCGAGTGTAAGGATAATCCCGAATGGTGTACAGACGGCGAATTTGCTGGTAGATATACCTCGGTTGACGCAGAGTGCCTGCACGGCGCGGTAAGAATACTGATCTGATTTTTTGCATATACTTCTTTCATAAAACCGAAACGGAGTATATATGTCAAGGGCAGAAAAGGTTATCCGAGCGTTAGTTTTGATAATAAAACGGATAAACAAGTGGCTTGAGGAGCACCGTATTCGGGTGTACGCTTCTCAGGCCGCTTTTTTTATAATTATATCGGCTGTGCCGATGCTGATATTCGTTCTTTCGTTTCTCGGATATTTCATGCCGCGCGGCGAGGAAGTGTATTCGCATATCGTTAGGATTTTTCCGAAGGGGCTTGAGATTTACGCGATGCGAATTCTATCCGAAATAAACGAAAAATCCAATATACCGCTTCTTTCAGTCAGTGCAGGTACGCTTCTGTGGTCGGCATCAAGCGGCATACGCGGAATCGGTGCGGGAATAAGGAACGTATACGGTGGGGAGAAGGACAAAAGCTACGTTTTTTATATTTTCAAAAGCATCGTTATAACGCTTCTTTATATCTGCTCGGTGATACTCGCACTTATAGTTTGGGTGTTCGGAGATATGATATTTCAGGCGGTGCCGAATTGGCGGCATATAGGCGCTTTGAAGGTACTCAACAGCGCAGCGCTTTTTTTGCTTCTCAGCGCGGTTTTTATGCTTACCTACCGCGTTTTCGGAAACGGAAGGAGCAGGGGAATAAAGGAGGCGCCGGGCGCGTTTTTGAGCGCGGCGGCGTGGTTTGTCTTCTCGGCGATATTCGAGTATTACGTCGAGCATTTCGGGCGGTATTCTTACGTTTACGGTAGCTTGGCGTCGATAATCGTCGTTATGCTGTGGCTATATTTCTGTATGGAGATATTGCTTATCGGCGCAGGGATAAATATTCTTTTGAGCAGAAGAAAGCGAGTAGAATGAACGTTGTTCAGCCCCCCATAAAAGGGGGCTTTTTTGATTCTCAATTTCCTTGACATTTTCACTCAAATATAGTATAATAATCATAATTATACAATACAATGGGGGAAATTTGCCCTTTGAACGCAAATACGGTAAAAATTCTGGCTCTCGGCGACATAACGGGCGTGTCTGCCTGCGAAAAGGTCTGCCGATGCCTGAACAAGATAAAAAGTGAATACGGAATAGATTTTACAGTCGCAAACGGCGAAAATGCCGCGTCGCATAACGGTCTTGACCGTTCGACTGCCGAGCTGCTTCTCGGCGGCGGAATCGACGTGCTCACCTCGGGAAATCACATTTTCCAGAAGCGCGAAATGCTGACCTATATTGACGAGAATCCCTATATAATCCGCCCCGCGAATTATCCGTCCGGCACACCCGGAAAGGGAAGCTTCATATTTGAGAGCTTCGGGCTTCGTATTCTCGTTATGAACGTGCTTGGCACGACCTATATTGAGCCACTTTCGTGTCCCTTTGAGGCGGTCGAAAAAATGCTCTGCGAAAATGACGGTCAGTACGATATTTCGATCCTCGACGTTCACGCCGAAGCAACCTCGGAAAAGCTTGCGCTCGCAAATTATTTCGACGGCAAGATCGACATAATATACGGCACGCATACACACGTTCAGACCTCGGACACTCGCTTCTTCCCAAAGGGAACGGCGTACCTTACCGACCTCGGAATGTGCGGACCTATAGATTCGATACTCGGCGTTGACGTATCAAAGGTAATCGAGAAGTTCCGCACTCATCTTCCTGTGCGCTTCGAAACGCCCGAGGGTGAATGTGAAATGAACGGCGCGGTGTTCACTTATGACCGCAAGCTTAGAAAATGCACGGGCATCGAGCTTGTGAGACGAAATATAGGATAACTTACAAACGGCAAAAAGGAAAAAACAATGCAGAAATATATAGAAAAAGTGGAGGCGGTACGCCTTCCGGTAGTAGTTTTAAGAGGAATAATACCGTTTCCGTCGGTACCGATGAGCTTTGAGCTTACCGACGAAAAGGCGGCGAACACCTGCGAGGAAGCGGAAAACGGAGACGGACTTATATTTATCGTTTCGCAGAACGATCTGCGCGAAGAGGAGCCGACGGCGGAGACTCTTTTCAGAGTAGGATGTGCGGCGAAGATAAAGCAGACGGTGCGTCTGCCCGAGGGCTCGCTCAAGGTCTTTGCAACGGCATATTGCCGCGCGAGCGTTGAAGAATACTATTTTGAAAGCAGACGTCTTTATGCAGACCTGCTTTGCAAAATGATAACCGCCGATAACGACGGCGGAATCAAGGGCGAAGCGCTCATTATGGAAATGAGAGACGCATTTGAAAAGCTCGCGTCGTTCCTTCCGAAGCTTGCGCCCGAGATGGTAGCGGCACTAAAGTCGATAACCAATCCCGGTATGCTTGCAGACTTTATCGCCTGCAACGTGCTTCTCAACTTCAAGGATAAGCAGGCGGTGCTCGAGGAGTATAATCCGATAAAGAGAGCAGAGCTTGTTTGCGTCCTCATGGAAAGAGAGAGCAAGGTTCTCAGCACCGAGATGAAGATACATAAGCGCGTCCGTGAGCGTCTCGACCGCAACCAGCGCGACTATTATCTCAAGGAGCAGATGAAGGTCATTAAGGAAGAGCTCGGAGAGGGCGACGAGGAGGACGACGAGGAGATCGTCGAGTATAACAACCTTATCGCCGAAGCAGATCTGCCGAAAGAGGTACGCGAGAAGCTGACGAAGGAAGTAAAGAAGCTCGCAAAGATGCCTTATACCTCGGCAGAAAGCTCGGTAATGAGAAATTATCTCGATCTTTGCCTTGAGCTTCCCTGGGGTAAAAAGAGCAAGGACCGTATCGACGTTGAGGCGGCAAGAAAGATTCTCGACGACGATCATAACGGACTTACAAAGGTAAAAGAAAGAATACTCGAGTTCATTGCCGTTAAGCAGATGACGCCCGAGCTTAAGAATCAGATACTGTGCCTTGTCGGACCTCCCGGAACGGGTAAGACCTCGATCTGCGCGTCTATCGCAAGAGCAATGAAGCGCGAATACGTAAGAGTTTCCCTCGGCGGCGTGCGCGACGAAGCGGATATAAGAGGACACAGAAAGACTTACGTTGCGGCTATGCCGGGACGAATCGTCACCGCGATAAATCAGGCGCAGACGCTCAACCCCGTAATTCTTCTCGACGAGATAGATAAGCTGACAAGAGACAGCCACGGCGACCCGTCGTCGGCGCTTCTCGAGGTGCTTGACAGCGAGCAGAATAAGGCGTTCCGCGACCATTTTGTTGAGCTTCCTATCGACCTTTCCGACTGTCTGTTCATAGCGACCGCGAACGATATTGATAATATTCCGCGTCCGCTTCTTGACAGAATGGAGGTCATCGAGCTTAAGATATATACGCGTCATGAAAAGCTTGCTATCGCAAAGGATCACCTTATCCCGAAGCAGATGAAGCGCCACGGTCTTAATAAGCGTATGCTTAAGATAAGCGACGGCGCGGTGTTTGAGCTTATCGACTTCTATACAAGAGAAGCAGGCGTGCGTAACCTTGAAAGAGAGCTTGCGTCTCTTTGCCGTAAGGTCGCAAAGAAGATGGTCGAGACCGAGGTCAAGTCGGTCAAGATAACCGAGAAGAATCTCAAGGACTATCTCGGACAGCGAAAGATAACACCCGATAAGGTTTACGAAAACGACGAGGTCGGAGTAGTAAACGGTCTAGCATATACGGAGGTCGGCGGAGACCTTCTCCGCGTCGAAGCGGCGGCAATGCCGGGTAACGGCAAGATCGAGCTTACCGGCTCGCTCGGTGACGTTATGAAGGAATCGGCAAAGGCGGCTATAACCTATATCCGTTCGCATTCCTCCGAGCTTGGAGTCGATTCCGACTTCTATAAGACAAAGGATATACATATTCACGTTCCCGAGGGCGCGATCCCGAAGGACGGTCCCTCTGCGGGCGTAACTATCGTTACAGCTCTCGCTTCGGAGCTTTCGGGCAGACCTGTTCGACGCGATCTTGCTATGACGGGTGAGGTCACGCTTCGCGGACGCGTGCTCGCTATCGGCGGTCTTAAGGAAAAGACAATGGCGGCGTACAAGGCGGGCGTAAAGACGGTATGTATTCCGAAGGAAAACGAAAAGGATCTAAACGATATTGATCCTCTCGTTAAAGAATCGCTCGAATTTATCCCCTGCTCAAGCGTTGACCAGGTGTTAAACGCGGCAATAATCAGATAAACGGTGAAATAAGTGAAAATAAACGTACAGAATTCCTCGCTCGGTCTGACGGCGGGCCTGGTCTCGCAGTTTCCGAATGATAACAGACCGCAGATAGTTTTTTCGGGACGCTCGAACGTCGGAAAAAGCTCGCTTATAAATACGCTTTTGGGTAGAAAAAATCTCGCGAGAGTCAGCTCCGCGCCCGGCAAGACGATAACGGTAAACTTCTACGATATTGATAAGAAGATATGGTTTGTCGATATTCCCGGCTACGGCTACGCGAAAAGAGACTTCAAGGACAAGAAAAGATGGTCTGCGCTGACCGATAATTTTCTTACAAGTCCGGTTCAAAAGCGTCTTATACTTCAGCTTATAGATATGAAGGTAGGACCTACCGAGGACGATTATATGATGCTCGATTGGCTCGACGAGAGCGAAACACCGTACGTCATCGTCGCAACTAAATGCGATAAACTCAATAAGACGGATTTCAATGCGAATAAGGAGGAGCTTAGTAAGCTCGGTCCCGTCATTCCGTTTTCCTCGCTGAAGGGGATCGGAAAAGACGAGCTTTGGAAGACGCTTTACGAATTTTTGGAGAACTGATAAATGATCTTTAGATATCTTCAGAACGGACTGACAAAGGATGAACTTATACTGATCCTGCTCACCTTTCCTGTAGTCCTCATATCGCTTGTTATTCACGAGCTTGCTCACGGATGGGTGGCAAAAAAGCTCGGTGATCCGACGGCAAAATACATGGGCAGATTGACGCTCAATCCGCTGTCTCACCTCGATCCGATAGGAACGGTATCAATGCTCCTTTTCGGAATTGGCTGGGCAAAGCCCGTGCCGATAGATCCGAGATATTTCAAAAAACCGAAAAAGGGAATGGCGCTTGTGGGCTTGGCGGGACCCGTGTCCAATCTTATAATCGCCTTTACTGCCTCACTTTTGCGTAGGGTAACGGTTGCAATATATGCTTATGCGCTTCCGCAGTCAGCTATAAATCCGACGTCGCTTAGGGCGTTTACGATAATTTATTCCTTCTTCTATATTTTCGAGATATTAAACATCTCACTCGCGGTGTTTAATCTCATTCCCGTTCCGCCGTTTGACGGCTCACGCGTGTTCTACTTCCTGCTTCCCGATAAGTACTATTTCGGCGTTATGCGTTATGAGAGATATATAATGATGATAACGCTCGTTGTTCTGTTTACGGGTCTACTGGATGTTCCGCTTGCGTATGCAAGGGGCGGAATATCGTACTTGTTTGATTTTATAATTGGATTGGTTCCCGGTTTATGAGTAACGAATTAAGCTTTCATCTTGAGATATACGACGGTCCTCTTGACCTCCTTCTCGGGTTGATAACGAAAAACAAGGTCGATATTTACGACATACCGATCGCCATGATACTCGATCAGTATCTTGAATATCTCGATATGATGCGCGAGATGGATATGGAGATCGCAGGCGAATTTATCGTTATGGCGGCAGACCTTATGCTTATCAAGAGCCGAATGCTGCTTCCGAAGCCGCAGATAGAGGGAGTAGAGGAGGAAGACCCACGTGCCGTCCTTGCACGCGCCCTTATTGAATATAAGAGAGCAAAGGAAGCGTCAGTGTATCTTCACGATCAGTATTCTATATACGCAGGAAGAATTGCAAAGGAGCCGGAGGTGCTTGATACTCGCTCCGATCTTCCCGAGCATATTGATATTGACCTATTAAGCCGCGCAATGCAACGTGCGCTGATAAAGAACAGCCGTCTGCCTGAGCTGGCAAGAGAATCGGAAAAGGCAATACGACGGCTTCTTGCGGCAAAGGTCGTTCCCGTTTCTGCGAAGATAATTACAGTCATGAAGTATCTGCGTCAGAACGGAAGAAGTAATTTTGAGGATATTTTGCTGACCGCTAAATCGCGAAGCGAGCTTATAGCGATCTTCTCGGCAACACTTGAGCTTCTCAAGGTGCAGAGAGTTATTATGGAAAACGAGGACGATACGGTGTATCTGACACTGAGTCTGACTCATTTAAGAGAGGTAATGTATAATGGACAAGAGGGAGCTTATACCGATAATTGAAGCGATACTGTTCGCGGCAGGTTTCCCTGTAAAATACGAAAAAATAGCAGAAACGCTTGAAATAACGGTGGACGAGCTTAAGGATATACTCGAAAGCGACGCGTTTGCTTACGAGGATAGAGGCATACGACTCGTCTGCTTCTCCGACTCCTGCCAGCTCTGCACGAACGAGCTTTACGAAAGTATGGTAAAGACTGCGCTCGGTATGCGTCACGGCGGCGCGCTTTCCAATTCTTCAATGGAAACGCTCGCGATAATCGCGTATAATCAGCCCGTTACGAAATCGTTTATCGAGCAGGTAAGAGGCGTTGACAGTACATATGCGGTCACGACGCTCTGCGAAAAGCAGCTTGTTGAGGTCGTAGGACGACTCGACGTTCCGGGTAAGCCGAATCTTTATGCAACGACAGAGACCTTCCTTCGTTGCTTCGGACTTTCCTCCCTTGACGAGCTTCCCAAGACCGAGGTGCTTGAAAGCACGTCGGAGGGCGAAGCGGAAGAGAAAATGGAGAACACCGAGAACACGGAAAACACGGTCAACGCTTGATTTGTAAGTAAACGAAAGGGGTGAAGCGATGACGATAATCTTAATACTGCTCGGCATTGCTTTGCTCGTTACGCTTGCGGTGCTGTTCGGACCGATGATACTTCTGTATATATTCGGCGGTCTATTTGCGCTCGCCGCGCTTATTCTGATGACGCCGATAAGGGTCGATATAAAGCTCAAGGACGAGCTTAGCGTCATACTCAGAATTTGGTTCGTCAGAATAAAGCTGATGCCGAAAAAGGAAAGGCCGACGAAGCTTTCGGATTTCAGAATAGCCCGATTCCGAAAGCGGCGGCTTAAAGAGCAGAAAAAATATATCCTTTCTAAAAATAAGAAAAAAAGCGGACATATAACCGACAAGCCGAAGAAGGAAAAACCGCAGTACGGCATGAAGGAAAACGCAAGATACACCCTGGATCTTATTCGTCTTGCCGTTCTTAAGGCGATCAAGAAGTTCGGAAAGCATTTGAGGATCAGCTTGTATCATTTGCGTGTATACGTCGGTGGAGATGAGCCGGATAAAACGGCATTGACGTACGGATACGTTTGTCAGGGAGTATCTTACTTAACTGAAATATTTGATAAGCACCTGAATATGAAGTATCCGGGCAGAGTCAAAAATCGAGTGTACGTCGGCGCGGATTTTCTCTCGCAGAAGACGAGGATCGAAGCGCACGTCGCGCTCAAAATAAGAATGTGGCAAATAGCGTCAGTAGGTCTGACGGGATTTACGGGATACCTTAAAGTCCCGAAGCGTAAAACAAAATCAGAAAATAATCCTGCAAAAGCAGGTACGGAGGTATAAAAATGGCAGAGAATAACGTAAGCGAAATGATCAAAAGCTCCCTTGAGGGAATACGAACGGTTGCAGATTCGGGAACTGTGCTCGGTGAGCCGATAAATACTAACAACGGTACAGTAATCATTCCCGTATCGAAGGTTACAGTCGGTTATGCTTCGGGCGGTGTTGACTATCTTCCGAAGAATCGCGATAAGGACGGCGCAAAGACCGTTAAGTCGTCGACGCCTTGCTTCGGCGGTGGCGGCGGAACGGGTATTTCCGTTACACCTCTTTGCTTCCTTGTTGTAGATAAGAACGGCAAGGTAACTACCCTTAACATAAATAATCCTGCAGGAACCAACGCGGCTACCAGCACGTTAGATTCCATCTCGTCGCTGCTCGATAAGGCGCCCGAAACCATCGAGAAGATAAAGGGATTTTTCTCAAAGAAGGAGCCGGAGACTGCTCTTGACGACGAGGAGCTTGAAAACGAGATCGAAGAGCTGACTAAAGAGCTTGAAGAAAAGGCGGAAAAAGAGCAGGCAAAAGAGGACAAAAAAGCAGCAAAAAAGGCGGCTAAAAAAGATAAATAAGGCGTAATACGGACGTTTTTTGCATATATTTCAGTGGGGGAATTTGCCCTACGGAGGAAAATATATGTTTAGAAAAGCGGTCCTGATTTGTATCATAACTGCAATTTTTATAGGCGTTTTTGTGCCGTTTTCGGCGCACGCCGAAAAGCTTGACATAAGCGTTTCCGCGTCGAGCGCGGTGCTTATCGAAGCCGAAAGCGGACGCGTTCTGTACGAAAAGGACGCGGACAAAAGACGCCCTATGGCGAGCACTACTAAGATAATGACGGCGCTCGTTGCGCTTGAAAATGCAGACATTAATATGGCGGTGAGAATCCCGAAGGAAGCCGTCGGGATCGAGGGCTCGTCTCTGTATCTGACGGAGGGTGAGACCTTGACGCTTCACGAGCTGCTTTATGCGCTGATGCTTCGGAGTGCAAACGATGCCGCGACGGCGATAGCTATTGCAGTCGGCGGCTCGGTTTCGGATTTTGCCGAGATAATGAACGAAAAAGCGGAGAAAATGGGGCTTACCGATACCCATTTTGACAATCCGCACGGGCTTGACAGCGAGGAGCATTATACGACTGCGTGTGAGCTTGCACTAATTACCGCTGAGGCGCTTAAGAACGGCGTCTTCCGCGAGATAGTGTCGACGTATAAGAAGCTTTTGCCGCTTAACGGTGTCCAAGACAGACGCCTCGTTGTAAACCATAATCGGCTCTTGAGGACTTATGACGGCTGTATAGGTGTTAAAACGGGCTTTACGAAGAAGGACGGACGGTGCTTGGTAAGCGCCGCGGAGCGTGACGGAGTTACGCTCGTTGCCGTAACTTTGAACGCACCAAATGACTGGAGCGACCACAAAAAGATGCTTGATCACGGCTTTGCGTCGGTCAAGCGAGTGAAGATAAGCGGGGGCGGAATTGAGGGCTATCTGCCCACGGTCGGCGGAAAAGAGTCGATGATAAGATACGGCGCAATGGGTGATACGTTGGCAGTTTTGCCGAACGACGCGAGCGAGCTTCGCGTTGTGATAGAATTGCCGCGATTCGTTTTCGCGCCCGTGAAAAAGGGCGATATTATCGGCAGAGCCGTGTTTATGAACGGTAACGACGAGGTCGCGTCATTGCCGATAGAGGCACTGACCGACGCACCAAAAAGAAAGGTCAAAAAGACCTTCTGGCAGTGGCTTTTGGGGCTGTTTAGGTAATAGGAGTGTTAAATAAATGCCTTCTCCAGCGGGAGAAGGTGTCTAAGAGGTAAACCTCGGACGGATGAGGTGTTCCAAAGCGAATGCAATGAGCTTTGACAATTTCTTTTCTCTCGATATCGGGATATTACTCCTCATCCACCGCTACGAGCGAACCCCAAACGCTCATTTCATTCGCATTTGGGAACCCCTCGTGTGGTCCCCCTTCTCCCTCAGGAGAAGGCAAGACAATGCCTCGCCCTTTGGGAGAGGTGTCGCCGTAGGCGACGGAGAGGGAACTGTGACCGACTTTGCACCTCTCAGTCGGCGTTGCCGACAGCTCCCCTCAAGGGGAGCCTATATCCGCGCCCCTATAATTATGAAAAATGGGAAACAACATGGAAACTAATGAAATAAGAGTACAAAAATACGTAGCCGACTGCGGTCTTATGTCAAGACGCAAGGCGGAGGAAGAAATACAGGCAGGACGAATCAGAGTCAACGGCGAGCGAGTCGAGCAGGGAAGAAAGATAATTCCCGGTGTCGACCGTGTCGAGTACCTCGGCAAGCCGGTAGAGATGCCGCGAGTTAAAAGATTCGTTTACATAATGCTGAACAAGCCGCGCGGATACGTTACTACTATGAACGACGAGCTTGGACGCAAATGCGTGGCGTCGCTTGTCTCTGACGTTGGCGAGCGCGTTTATCCCTGCGGACGGCTTGACCTTGATTCCGAGGGACTTCTCATAATGACGAACGACGGCGAGCTCGCGAATAAGCTCATGCACCCCGCGCACCATATCCCGAAGCTTTACACCGTAAAGGTC
This sequence comes from Clostridia bacterium, assembly GCA_017621655.1. Taxonomy (GTDB): domain Bacteria; phylum Bacillota; class Clostridia; order Oscillospirales; family CAG-272; genus Colimorpha_A. The sequence goes on from JAGASS010000028.1 coordinate 18,919, forward strand.
AAGGGCAAGGTCACGGAGGAGCAACTCAAAAAGCTTAATAAGCCGATGATTATCGACGGCTACGAGACCGTCCCCGCCGAAGCGAAGATACTCTCGCTTCGCGAGGAGGAAAGCGCGATCGGTATCACGCTATACGAGGGCAGAAACCGACAGATACGCAAAATGTGCGAGCAGCTCGGACTCACGGTTACCTCGCTCCGCCGCATCGCTATCGGTGCCATCACACTCGGCAACCTCAAATCGGGAACTTGGAAGCGACTGACAAGATCCCAGGTCGATTATCTGAAGAATTACAAATAAGAAAAAGCACCGCTTTGCGGTGCTTTTTATATTGACATTATTTGGTTTAAGTGGTAACATAAAATAAAGTAAAATTGGGAGTGTGACAAATGATAATTCCAAGAGTTAAAAGCTATAAAGAAACCGAAAAAACGTGGAAATACTCAGGTGCGTTTGCGTTGACGTTTGAAAATTGCCCTTTTTCGACGGACGTTGAAAAAGCTCTTAAGCTTTTCTTGCCCGACACCAAGTTTTGTTCCTGCGGATGCAAGCTGAATTTTAAGGGAATAGATGAAAAGCACCCTGACGAGTGGTATCGATTTACCGTTACCGAGGACGTAATAACCGCAGAATTCTGCGATAAAAGAGGCGCAATTAACGCCGCGGCGAGCATTACCTGCCTTGTTCTTGACGGCGAAGCACCCTGCGGAATTATCGAGGATCATCCCGATTATTCTCATCGCGGAGTAATGATAGACCTTGCACGAAGCATAAGAGAGCCGCTTCAGGACGTAAAGGACGTCATAGTTTATATGGCTATGTCGAAGATGAATAGAGTTCATTTTCACCTGATGGATTCCGAAAGCATCTGCTTCAAGTCCGATTCCGCACCGCAGATAAAGGGAACGAAAGCAAGAAACGGAAGACAGTATACGAAGGAACAGCTTTCGGAAATCGTTGAGCTTTGCGACACCTTCGCAATAGAAGCGATACCCGAGATCGAGGTTCCTGCGCACGCAACCGCGCTGATCGAGGCGTTTCCGCAGTTTGCCTGCGACACCGATATTGAAAATCAGAGCCATTGGTGTATCTGTCCGACGAGCGACGAGGTGTTCGAGCTGTATGAAAACATAATCAAAGAGGTCTGCTCGATCTTCCACGGAAAATATCTCCACGTCGGCGGCGACGAGCTTTATTTCAACGACGCGCCTCGGCTTAATATGCTTTGCCATTGGGACGTTTGCAGAAAGTGCCGCGCCTTCAGAGAGAAAAAGGGTCTATCCGGAATTCAGGAGCAGTATTACTACGTTATGAAGCGCATATACGACATTGTAAAGAGCTGCGGAAAAACGATGGTCATGTGGAACGACCAGATAGATATTTCGAAGGAGTCGCCGATACCGAAGGACGTTCTTATCGCCTTCTGGAGAATTGCATATCCCGGCAGAGGTCCTTACGAAAACTGTACGATGGAGGACTTTGCACGTCAGGGATACAAGCTCTATAATTCGATCTACGAAAAGACCTACGTTGACCTCGATGAGTATCTGCGCGAGGACGAGCTTAAGAGCTGGTCGCCCGTCACGTATCCCGAGATCTCTGACGAGTTCAAGCAGCAGGTCGTGGGAAGCGAAATGTGTGCCTGGGAATACGGAAACAGGGAAAACTACGGCTTCTATGACTATACTCTTAAGGCGAATATCCCGATGTTTGCAGACCGACTTTGGGATGCAACTCCGCAGGAATACGACGAGGATTACCGTAAAGAAAACTATAAGATGATCTTCGGAAAGAAGCTCACAAAGGATCTCTCCCCGATCTTCGGCGGATTTTTGCCCCCGAGAAGCGCAAAGATCATGACGCACGTTGAGCATAAGGATATTGATACCGATCTTATCGCGGCAGTTATCGACGAGCTTTCCGAAATCGAGGCAAACGGTCATTATTCAAGACAGCGCTATGAGTATATCAAGCTTTTACGCGATATTGCAAAGCTTAAGTATCTTGCCGACAATCAGTAATAGGTGAAAGGCACGGGGCGCCGCCCCGCACCCCGCAAGGAGCTTTTGGAAAAAAGTTCCTTGACCTCAAAAACTTTTGAAAAGGACGGAGTTTATCCGTCCTTTTTGAGTTGAGTGCGCAAAATCAATTGTAGGGCGGGGGCAGGCTCGGAACCCCCCAAGCTCATACATTCGCTTCGGGGAACCCCACGCGCTCCCGCCGCTTTGCTCCCGCGCGCACGCTATTGCAGACAATTAAGTGTTTTGACACTTCGTTTTACCTTCTCCAGCAGGAGAAGGTGACTGAGCGAAGCGAAGTCGGATGAGGTGTCAAAAAGCATATCAAAGCGAATATAATGAGCTTTGACAGTTCCTTTTCTCTCTATATTGGGATATTACTCCTAATCCACCGCTATCGCGGTCCCCCTTCTCCCTCAGGAGAAGGTAATCAACGTGGCACCCTACGCAAAACGTGTGAAGCACAGTTTTGCGGTACTTTTTAATTTGCTCTTTACTTTTTCGACAGTGTATGATATAATCAACTTGTCACACAATTTCATATTTGCAACTTTATCGGGAAAAACACCTTGGCAAAAGGTGTTTCTCTCTTTTTTCTCATTCCCTGATGGAGTTGCGACATTGTGCGACAACAATGAGGGAACGCTTTTTCGGTGTGTCCCTCGTTGGGACACACTTTTTTAATTTTGGAGGAGGGTTATATTATGATTGAATATGTGTTAATTATGATTATACTTACTGGGGTAGCTTATATGTTGCTTCCGTTTATTCTAGTAATAAGTGGCAAGAAGTTTAAACTCAAAACAATAAGATGGATTACTGTTTTAGATGTTATTCTAGCAAAGCTTTTGCTTTCGATAGTTTTTAAAACAGATGAGGTTTTCTCAAACGCACCTGCTATATTGTGGGTAATATTGGCATATCAATTACTGAAGAACAAATGCTTGGAAAGTAGAATTCCTAGTAAAAATTACATAAAAAATTCTTTGCAAAATAATATAATTGCGTCGGGGGCAATCGAAAGTGTATACTATTTCGATTACACGAATAATTTTGGTTATTATGATAGTCTTTCCGGCTTAAACACTACATTAGTTAAATACGAAGGTATGCCTATTCAGACGCCCGTTGCTAAAGTGAAAAGCGCACATATAGAATATTATATAAACCAATTTGGCAGAAATATAGTGGTGGAATATATCAATTCCCGAATTTCAAAGCTTTGTTCGATTTCGGAAGACGAAGCTGAAAAATCGAATCAATTCATTATATTGCGATATGATAATGGTAGTATTATCTATTTTGAATATGATGCTGATTTTTGCAAAGTGTTTGAAATGGTCGAACAATACGAAGTGTAATAAAACCGCACGAAGCAAGTGCTTCGTGCGGTTTTATGTTCGTATATTACCCCATCTGTCCGGCGAGCTTCGCTCCGCCGAGGATATGAAAATGGAGGTGGGGGACTGTCTGGCAGGCGTCGGGGCCGCAGTTTGATACGAGGCGGTAGCCGTTCGTCAGACCCTCTTCTGCTGCTATTTTCGGGATGGTTTTGAATATGTGCGCAACGATCTCTGCGTTTTCCTCGTTCACTCCGTCGAGAGAGGGAATATGGGTTTTCGGGATGACGAGAATGTGTGTCGGCGCCTGCGGAGCAATATCGCGGAACGCGAGGATCTTATCGTCCTCATACACCTTATTCGACGGGATCTCGCCCGCTACTATCTTACAAAAAAGACACATTTTATTTTCCTTCTTTCTGCATTTTTATAGCTCAAAATCATTGACAAACGTATGATACTTTGCTATAATGGTTATGATTTTATTAGTATTATAACAAAACGGAGGATTTCTGTCAATGGTAGTAACAAAAGATTCGATCATCGGCGACGTTCTTGATTATGACGCAGGTACTGCGCAGTTCTTTTTCGAGATCGGTATGCACTGTCTCGGCTGCCCCGCATCGAGAGGCGAAAGCATAGAAGCTGCCTGCATGGTACACGGCACCGATGCTGATGCGCTCATCACCAAGATCAACGATTATTTGAGCACAAAGTGAGCGATGGCTGTGACCTATTCGGTTACAGCCATTAATTTTTGATATGACGAGTATAAACCTTGACGCGCGTTTATCTGCCGTTGCTTCTATGATTCGTGACGGCGTGACGCTTTACGATATTGGAAGTGACCACGCGTATCTGCCTGTGTCGCTTCTTCTTGAAGAAAAAATACCATTTGCATATATTTGCGACGTTGCACGCGGTCCGCTTTCAAAGGCGGCGGATACCGTTTCTGCGTTTGGCGTCGGAGAAAAGTGCCGTCTGTGTCTATCAGACGGAATGAAAAGCGTGTCCGTTATTCCGCCTTGCGATATAAGTATTGCAGGAATGGGCGGAGAGCTTATTGCGTCAATAATCGACGCTTGCCCCGACGTGAGAAATCCCGACGTTCGACTCGTTCTTCAGCCGATGACAAAGGGCGATGAGCTTCGCAGGTATCTATGCGAAAACGGTTTTGAGATACTATATGAGAACACCGTTTTTGAGGGCAAATATTACACTGTAATTTCCTGCCGATATAACGGAGAAAAATACGAGCTTAGTCCGTCCGAGCTTTTGCTCGGCAAGGCGGGTGTCCGCAATGAAAACGCTGAGTTTTTCGCCTTGGCAAAGAACAAGCTCGACGTTCTTAATTCCATTTACGACGGCAAGAAGCACGGCGGTGCTGACTCTTCATACGAAGAAGAGCTTATAAAAAATATTACCGAAATAATTAACGGAGAAAAAAGATGACTGCACACGAGCTTTATCGCGCACTTGAAAATTTAATACCGCGTGAGCTTTCCTGCTCTTGGGATAACGACGGAATCATGTGCCTGCCCGATCCGTCAAAGGAAGTGAAAAAGGTGCTTTTGTCGCTTGATGCGACTGTTGGCGCAGTAGAATATGCGGCGAAGAACGGCTTTGACCTTATAGTTACTCATCATCCGCTTATTTTCCGTCCGATCAAGACCGTTTCGGATAACAGATTTGTGACCGCTATCAAGAACGATATATCGGTTTTTTCGTTCCATACGCGTCTTGACGCCGTTGATGGCGGAGTCAATACGGCTCTCTCCGAGCTTCTCGGACTTACCGATACCGAGCGCTTCGGCGACGACGGGCTTGGAGTTATCGGTAACGTTTCACCTATGACTGACCGTGAGTTTGTTCTTTTCGCAAAGGAAAAGCTTGGTGCGTCGAAGGCAGACGCTGTGCTTTTTGACAAGAGCGTTACGCGTGTTGCGGTTGTCGGCGGTGACGGCGAGCATTATATTCCGTACGCGCACACGGCGGGTGCCGATCTTTACATAAGCGGAAGATTAAGCTATAACGATATGACCGATGCTTCCGTTTACGGAATGAGCATGGCGGCGCTCGGGCATTTTGAAACAGAAAATCCCGTGCTTGACAAGCTTGAAAAAATGATAAAGGACGCTGATCCTTCTGTTATTACCGAGAAGTTTGACTGCAACGTAATAGAAATCCTGTGAGGCAAAAAATGAGAAAGACAAAAATTATCTGTACGCTTGGACCTGCGTCCGAGACAGAGGAAGTAATAAGAGAGCTGATCCTTTCGGGAATGGACGTAGCGCGAATAAACTTCTCGCACGGTGAGCATTCCGAACACAAGAAAAAGGTCGATATCGTAAAAAAGCTTCGCAAGGAGCTTGGAACATATACGGCGCTTCTGCTTGATACGAAGGGACCTGAGGTGCGCCTTAAGAAGTTTAAGAACGGAAGCGCGATCCTCAAAACGGGCGACAGCTTCTCCCTCTACCTTAATGACCATGAGGGCGACGAAAATGGCGTAAGTATAACCTATACGGGGCTTTGGCGTGACGTTAACATAGGAAGCAGGATCCTCGTTGACGACGGACTTATCGAGCTTCGCGTTGATAACGTCAAAGAGACGGAGATAAAGACGACTGTTCTTAACGGCGGCAAGCTTTCCGATAAGAAGGGTATAAACGTACCCGGAATCAAGCTTTCGATGCCCTTTCTTTCCGAAAAAGACAAGGATGACCTTGCTTTCGGCGTTCGGGAGGGCTTTGACTTCATCGCGGCGTCCTTTACTCAGAGCGCTGAGGATATAAGAACGATGCGCGAGGAGCTTGAAAGGAACGGCGGCGGAGACATAAGAATTATTGCGAAAATTGAAAATACCGCAGGCGTTGAGAATGTCGACGAGATACTTAACGAAGCCGACGGAATCATGGTAGCAAGAGGCGACCTCGGAGCTGAGGTGCCTATGGAGAATATTCCGATCCTTCAGAAGCAGCTTATCTCAAAGTGCTACAATGCAGGTAAGCAAGTAATAACCGCGACGCAGATGCTTGAAAGCATGACGCAGAATCCCCGTCCGACGCGTGCGGAGATAACAGACGTTGCTAATGCTATCTACGACGGTACTTCTGCGACAATGCTTTCGGGAGAGACTGCTATGGGCAAATATCCCGTTGAATCCGTCAAGCGTATGGCTACGATCGCTATGCGTACCGAGAGTGATATTGACTATAAAAAGAGATTCTTCGATAACCGTTTCGGCGGATTTACGAACGTAACCGACGCAATTTCGCATGCGACATGTACGACCGCGCACGACCTCGGTGCTAAGACGATAATTACCGTTACGACATCGGGCTATACCGCGCGTCTGCTTTCGCGCTTCCGTCCGCAGACAGATATTATTGCCTGCTCACCGTCCGATCAGGCGTGCCGACACATGAATATGTCGTGGGGAGTTATTCCGCTTCATGTTGATAAGGTCGCCGAAAGCTCCGAGGAGCTTCTTGAAATGGCGGTTGACGAGGCGTATAAGAACGGTCACGTTGAGTACGGCGATCTCGTAGTTATTACGGCAGGTCTACCGCTCGGCGTTTCGGGAACGACGAATATGCTTAAGGTTCAGATGGTCGGCGACGTTCTTCTTGCAGGAAACGGTATAGTCGATAAGTCTGTATGCGGCAAGCTTTGCGTATGCTCAACTGATGCGGAGGCGCTGGCGAAGTTTGAAAACGGCGACATTATCGTTATTCCGTCGGCATCCGATAAGATAATCGGGCTTCTGCGTCACGCGAGCGCGATAATCTGCGAGCGCGGAGGCGATGATTCATACGCCGCTATCGTCGGTAAGACGCTTAACATCCCCGTTATCGTCGGCGCGGAAAACGCAACGAAGATACTTAAAACGGGTACAACAGTAACCGTTGACGGTAAGCTCGGAATGGTTTACTGCAACGAAAAGTGCGTGCTTTCCTGATGGACATAAGGAAAAAGGACGGCTCGCTTGCCCCTGCACATATAATTACGGGAGTTGCAGGCGAAAGAGTTGCCGAGGATTATCTGAAAACTAACGGCTATACGGTAATTTGCCGTAACTACAAGCCGTATAACGAAGAGATCGACATAATCGCGCAAAAGGATCAGTATATTGTATTTGTCGAGGTAAAAACAAGACGCGAGGTCAAAAGTCAGTATGGCAGACCTGCTGCCGCCGTTACCGCAAAAAAACGTGCAAATCTTGCCCGTGCCGCTTCCTGCTTTATAAAAAACTTCCCGAGCGATAAATTTTACCGCTTTGACGTGATCGAGGTGTTCGTCTGCTCCGACAAGAACACGGGAGAGGGAAGCTATAAGATAAATCACATGAAGGGTGTATTCGGAGCAAAGGGCAGAATCTGGATCTGAGGTCACTATGAAATTATTTGATCTTCACTGCGATACTCTCGGCGAGATATTCCGCCGAAAAGAGGGTATGTTTGATAACACCTGTCATATAGAGCTTAACAAGGCGTTTAGCGTTCTTGATAGCTATACGCAGGTGATGGCGATATGGAGCGAGCATAATTTGGATAACGACGAGAATTATGCCCGTTGCCTACGGAATCTCGACTACGCCGAGGAGCATATTTTCGGCATTGAGAATTTTACTCCGATACTCGCCGTTGAGGGCGGAAAGCTTCTTAACGGAGACATCAGCCGTCTCGATACGTTAGCGAAGCGAGGAGTTAAGATATTTACCCTCGTCTGGCGCGATAGCTGCCATATCGGAGGCGCGTTCAACAATTCGGAGGGGCTTTCAGATTTCGGAAAAGAGGTCGTTTACCGTTGCTTCGAGCTTGGTATAACGCCTGATCTCTCGCACTCAAACGACGAGATCTGTTATCAGGCGATAGAGCTTGCAAAGGACGCGAAAAAGCCGCTAATTGCGAGCCATAGTTGCAGCAGAAGCGTGTTTGATCACCCGCGAAACATCTCGGATGAAGTCGCAAGGGAGGTCGCTTCCCTTGGAGGCGTTATAGGCGTCAATTTCGTTTCAGATCATCTCGGAGGCAGAAGCATTGATACGCTGCTTGAGCATATAGATTATTTGTTCGATACCTGCGGAAGCGGGGCGGTCTGTCTCGGCACAGATTTTGACGGAACGTCGGACGATACGCTTCCTTACGGCATCGAAAACGTGGGAAAGGTCGGCGTTTTGTACGACGCTTTGGCGAAGAAATATCACTCCGAGGATCTATCTGACGCGGTATTTTATAAAAACGCAGAACATTTTGCAAAAAGCAATTTTTAATAAATCCTAACTGAGGAAGGAAAAAAGATATGAAGTACATAAGCACGAGAGGAAAAAGCCAGGCAGTATCATCCGCTATGGCGATAAAGAAGGGGCTTTGCGAGGACGGAGGACTTTATTTCCCCGACGAAATACCGTCCCTTTCGCTTGACGAAATAAAGGCGCTTTGCGATGATAATTATCCTGCCCGCGCGGCAAAGGTAATGTATAAGTTCCTCTCTGACGAATATACCTACGAGGAGCTTCTCTGCGAATGCGAGGGTGCCTACTGTGAAAACAGCTTCCCCGGCGGTCCTGCGCCTATATCGAAGCTCGGAGAGAGAATAAGAGTTCTTGAGCTTTGGCACGGTCCGACGGCGGCGTTCAAGGATATGGCGCTTCAGATAATGCCTCGGCTTTTCGTCAGAGCCGTAAAAAAGACGGGAGATACGCGTAAGGCGCTCATTCTCGTTGCTACCTCGGGTGACACCGGTAAGGCGGCGCTTGAGGGTTATAAGGACGTAGACGGCGTCGGAATTTCGGTATTCTATCCCGTTGACGGCGTAAGCCGAGTGCAGAAGCTTCAGATGGCAACGCAGGAGGGAAAGAATGTCGAAGTGAATTCCGTTATCGGTAACTTTGACGATGCGCAGAACGGCGTTAAAAAGATATTCTCCGACTCGGAAATAAACGCAAAGCTGAACGAAAAGGGAGTTTTCCTCTCGTCTGCAAACTCGATCAACTGGGGACGTCTTGTACCGCAGGTCGTTTACTACATTTCGGCTTACTGCGATCTATTAAAGGACGGAGACATTGCGCTCGGCGAGGAGATAGATATCTGCGTTCCGACGGGTAACTTCGGAAACATTCTCGCAGCTTATATTGCGAAGCTTATGGGACTTCCCGTTCATAGCTTCATTTGCGCGTCGAATAAGAACAACGTTCTTACCGACTTCTTCGTAAGCGGTAATTATAACAGAAACCGTCCCTTCTATGCGACGACCTCACCCTCAATGGACATTCTCATTTCGAGCAACCTCGAGCGTCTACTGTACCTCACCTGCGGTCAGAAAGAGACCGAGACGCTGATGAACGAGCTTAAGGAAAATGGAAGCTATACCGTAACCGACGAGGCGAAGGCGAAGATCGGCGCTGAATTTACAGGTCTATCCTGCGACGAGGATCAGACTGCCATAGAGATCAAGCACATTTATGAGGATTATAACTATCTTTGCGATACTCATACCGCAGTAGGTCTGTACTGCGCCGAGAACTATATCAAGGAAAATAACAGCGGCAGAAAGCTCGTTTGCGCGTCGACAGCGTCGCCCTACAAGTTCTCGCCCGCCGTTCTTAAGGCACTGACGGGCGAGGTTCCCGAAAACGAGCTTGACGCAATGGAGCTTCTTGAAAAGAAGACGGGCGTTCCGATTCCGAAGCCCCTATACGGAATTGCAAAAAGAAAAGTCCGCTTTGACCCGAATAACGCGATCAAAGCGGAGGATATGCCACTTTCGGCACTCAATTTTCAGAGATTCTGATTTTTCTGCTTGAAGGTTGCACAGACGGTGTCGGTGCAGGAGGTCGCAAATGACGGACCTACGGCGATCTTGGATGCCGTGCAGTGGTTGTCACCGTCGTGGTAAGCGCAGTTGCGAACGTCGCAGATGACGCCCTTGTTGTGATTCTTCTTGCCGTCCTTCGTTTCAACGTGCATATCAAAAATTCCCATTTTTCAGTTCCTTTCTTGTGGAGGTATCCACGTTTAGTATTCGTAATTTCGGTTGAAATATACCGAGAAAGGAGGAGATTTTGGCTCTATACGTTATTGCCGACACACATCTGTCGGAAGCAGTACCGAAGCCGATGGACGTTTTCGGAAACCGTTGGCGCGATTACATGTCGAAGCTTGTCAGCAGTTGGAACGCTGTCGTCGGTGAAAACGATACAGTAGTCATCCCGGGCGACATTTCCTGGGGACTGAATCTTGAAGAAGCAGGACCCGACTTAAAGCTTATCTCCTCTCTTAACGGAAAAAAGATAATCGGAAAGGGAAATCACGACCTTTGGTGGCAGTCGGAAAAGAAGCTTAGCGAATTCTTTGCCCGAGAGGGAATAACGAATATCTCGCTTCTTCACAATAACGCGCATCTCGTTGAGAATATTATCGTCTGCGGCTCGCGCGGTTGGTTTTACGACCCGAAAAGCGCGCCCGACGGAACGGATTTTGAAAAGCTTTCAAAGCGCGAGGTCATACGTACCGAGCTGTCATTCAAGGCGGCAGTCGCGCTCGATCCCGACGAAAAATACGAAAAGGTCGCATTTTTCCATTTTCCGCCCGTATGTAAGGACTTTGTAAGTCAAGATCTTATCGAGCTTATGAAAACGTACGGTATAGTTAGATGCTACTACGGACATCTTCATAATTCATATGATATTCCGAGGTCGTTTGATCACGAGGGAATAAAGATGAATATAGTTTCATCGGATTATTTGAGTTTTATACCCCTAAAAATCAATTAATTAACTACTTTTTCGCCTAAATCTATTGACAATAAGCGAAAATTTGGTAAAATTATAAGGATATTAATATCATCGGAGGAAAAAACAAAATGAGCTTGAAAAGCACAAACAAAAATGGAAATCAGGTTGAGCTTGAAATAGCTATCGACAAGGAGAGCTTCGACAAGGCAGTCGAGGCCGCATACAGAAAGAATGTTAAGAACATGAACGTTCCCGGCTTCAGAAAGGGTAAGGCACCCCGTTCCGTCGTTGAGAAGATGTACGGTAAGGGCGTATTCTACGATGAAGCTATAAACGCGCTTCTCCCCAAGGCATACGACGAGGCGATCACCGAGTGCGGCGAGACTCCCGTAGGTCAGGCAGAGTTCGATATCGTTTCTCTTGACGATAACGGCGTTGTTCTTAAGGCATCCTTCCCGGTCAAGCCCGAGGTTACCGTTAAGGAATATAAGGGTTATAAGGTAACGAGAACCGTTGCTCCTACTACCGAGGAAGAAGTAAACGCACAGATCGAGCAGGTTCGCGCTCGTAATTCCCGTACCGTTGATATCACCGACCGCGCAGCGGCTGAGGGCGATATCGCAGTAATCGACTACGAGGGCTCCGTTGACGGCGTTCCCTTCGAGGGCGGCAAGGGCGAGAAGTATAACCTTACTCTCGGCTCCGGTCAGTTCATTCCCGGATTTGAAGAGCAGATCGTCGGTCACAATGCGGGCGACGCATTCGACGTAAACGTAACCTTCCCGACCGAGTATCATGCTGCCGAGCTTGCTGGTAAGGCGGCTGTATTTAAGACCGTTCTTCACGAGATCAAGTTCAATGAGCTTCCCGAGCTTGACGACGAGTTCGCTAAGGACGTTTCGGAATTTGATACCTTCGCTGAATATAAGGCAGACGTTGAGGCAAAAATCACAGAGAGACACAATGCAGAGGCAGACAGAGAAGTTGAGAATAAGCTCATCGATATGCTTATCGAGAACCTCGAAGCTGACATTCCCGAAGCAATGTTCGTCACCGAGACCGAGAATCAGGTCCGTGATTACGACAACCGTCTCAGAATGCAGGGACTTGACCTCAATACTTATCTCAAGTATACCGGCATGACTCTCGACAATATGAGAGAGCAGTTCAGACCTATCGCTGAAAAGCAGGTCAAGACACGTCTTGCTCTTGAGAAGATCGCCGCTCTCGAGAATATCGAGGTAACAGAGGAAGAAATCGAGGCAGAGCTTCAGAAGATCGCTGACGCTTACCGCATTGAGCTTTCCGAGGTTAAGGCTCAGATCACTCCCGACATGATCACCGACGATATCAAGGTATCGAAGGCAGTCGAGGTAGTTAAGAGCAATGCTTCCATCACCAAGCCACGTAAGCCCAGAGCAAAGAAGGCGGCTCCCAAGGCAGAGGAAGCAGCAGAAGAGAAGACTGAAGAAGTAACCGAGTAATATGGAGCTTAAGGGTAAGAAGATAAACTTTCTCGGAGATAGCATTACCGAGGGCTACGGTTGTACCGATGCGAGCAAAACTTTTCATCAGCTAATGAAAGAGCGTTTCGGTCTCGCCGCCGCCCGTAATTACGGTGTAAGCGGAACGCGACTTGCAAAGCAGGTGGTGTCGTCCGAGAATCAGCGCCACGATCTTGATTTCCCGATGAGGGCAGTCGAGATGGATAGAGACGCAGACGCTATCGTGGTCTTTGGCGGAACAAATGACTTCGGTCACGGTGACGCACCTATCGGAGAAATGTCAGATAGAACCCCCGATACCTTCTACGGCGCGCTTCATTATCTTTACACATATCTTATGACGGAATATCCGTTTGCGAGAATATTCGTTTGCACGCCTCTTCACCGCTTGACGGAGAATCAGCCCGACATAAAGGGAAAGATCCTTTCCGATTACGCCGAGATGATAAGAGAGGTCGCGCGTTATTACTCGCTTCCGGTTATTGATCTTTATGATATTTACGGCGTTCAGCCGTCAATTGACGTTCAGAGAGAAATGTATATGCCCGACGGACTTCATCCGAACGACGCAGGACACGTTCTTCTTTCAGAGCGTATAGCAAACTTCATTCTTTCATACTGACATCGCGCGGAAAGCATATAACAGTGCTTTCCGCACAGATTTATAGGAGGAAATTTATGGCACTCGTACCAACCGTAGTTGAACAGACAAACAGAGGCGAAAGAGCTTACGATATATACTCCCGCCTTCTTAACGACAGAATCATATTCCTTTCGGACGAGGTAAACGACGTTACAGCGTCGCTCGTTATCGCGCAGCTTCTTTTCCTTGAGGCGCAGGACCCCGATAAGGATATCTGCCTTTATATCAATAGCCCCGGAGGATCGGTTTCTGCAGGACTTGCGATATACGATACTATGAATTTTATTAAGTGCGACGTTTCGACCATTTGCGTCGGAATGGCTGCAAGCATGGGCGCGTTCCTTCTTTCGGCAGGCACTAAGGGTAAGCGCCTTGCACTCCCGAACAGCGAGATAATGATCCATCAGCCCCTCGGCGGTATGCAGGGTCAGGCGTCGGACATCAAGATCCACGCAGATCACATCATCGCAACGAGAGAAAAGCTCAATAAGATACTTGCTAAGAACACAGGCAAGACTATCGAGGAGATAGCTCGCGATACAGACCGCGACAACTTCCTTTCGGCTGAAGCCGCGCTTGAATATGGACTTATTGACAGAGTTATCGAAAAGAGAGACTGATAATGGCAAATAACGAAAACAACGGTAATAATCACGTTTATTGCGATTATTGCGGACGCCGAGAGGATGAGGTGCAGTTCCTCATTCCGTCGCCGACCGGTCTTTATATCTGCGATAAGTGTCTTGAGGGCTGTAACCGCCTCGTCGACGAGCATTTCGGCATAAGCCGCAACGGCAAAAAGACGGGTAAGGGCGGAAAGAGCGAGCTTTCGCTTGATACCCTGCCGAAGCCGGCAGAGCTTAAAGCGGTCCTTGACGAGTACGTTATCGGTCAGGACGACGCGAAAAAGACGCTTTCGGTCGCGGTTTATAACCACTATAAGAGAATACTTCAGAAGAAGGACAACGCCGACGGTGTTGAGATACAGAAGAGCAACGTGCTTCTTATCGGACCGACGGGCGTCGGTAAGACCTTCCTTGCACAGACCCTTGCGAAGACCCTTAAGGTGCCTTTCGCAATAGCGGACGCGACGACGCTTACCGAGGCAGGTTACGTCGGTGAGGACGTTGAGAATATTCTTCTCCGTCTTATCCAGGCGGCTGACTTCGATATCGAGAAGGCAGAAAAGGGAATTATCTATATCGATGAGATAGATAAAATTTCCCGTAAGAGCGAAAACCGGTCCATCACCCGTGACGTTTCGGGCGAGGGCGTTCAGCAGGCGCTTCTCAAGATCCTCGAGGGAACGGTATCGAACGTTCCTCCGCAGGGCGGCAGAAAGCATCCGAATCAGGAGTTTATTCAGATAAATACCGAGAATATCCTCTTTATCTGCGGCGGCGCATTTGATAAGCTTGACGAAACGATAAGCAAGCGTGTAAACCGCGATAAGCAGAGTATCGGATTTTCGAGCGAGGTGCTTACCAAGGCGCAAAAGGAAAGCGTTGACCTTTTTAAGGACGTAACTCCTCACGACATCGTTAAATACGGTATAATTCCCGAGCTTGTCGGACGAATTCCCGTTATCGTTGCGCTCAAGAATCTCGACCGCGAGGCGCTCGTCAAGATACTTCGCGAGCCGAAAAACGCGATAATCAAGCAGTATAAAAAGCTGTTTGCAATGGATAACGTCGAGCTTCGCTTTACCGACGGCGCGCTTGAGAAGATCGCAGATAAGGCGATCGAGCTGAAAACGGGTGCAAGAGGACTTCGCGCGATAGTTGAGAACGTGCTTCTCGATACTATGTATACCCTCCCCGGCAGGTCCGACGTAAAAGAGGTCGTAATAACTGCCGATACGGTAGCGAAGGGCGTTTCTCCCAAGCTTGTAACAAAAGAACAGTAATAATTAAGCAGAGAAAATGCGATTTTTCTCTGCTTTTTTATTTATTTTTTGAAAAAATTATATACAAAGGGAATTTTTTGTGATATAATAGACGATGTATAACTATGCGATTATGAACGGATAGGTAAGATGGAAAAAAGATACGACAAAAAGAGGAATAACGACCGACGCAATTTTGAACGCAGACAGGTAGAAAGCAAGCCGCTTTCCGGCTCGTACGTTATCGGCAGAAATGCCGTTTCGGAGCTTTTGAGGAGCGGACGCGACGTCGATAAGGTCTACGTAAAAAAGGGCGAAAGAACGGGATCTATAACCGTTATCGTCTCCGAGGCGATAGGACGCAATATACCCGTTATTGAGGTCGAGGGAACGAAGCTCGACAATATGTCGGGCGGTCAGGCGCATCAGGGCGTTATAGCATCTGCGGCACTGAAGGACTACGTTTCGGTCGACGAAATACTCGAAAATGCGAAAAATAAGGGCGAAAAGCCGCTTATCATAATTGCGGACGGAGTTGAAGACCCCCAAAACCTCGGAGCACTTCTCAGAGTTGCTGAGTGCTCGGGCGCACACGGAGTCATCATTCCGAAAAGACGTGCAGTAGGTCTTACCGAAGCGGTAGGTCGCGCGTCGGCAGGAGCAGTAGAGTACGTGCCTGTAGCAAAGGTTACTAACCTCGCGCAGACAGTCGACGAGCTTAAGGAAAAGGGACTCTGGATATTTGCCGCAGAGGCAGGCGGTAGTCCGCATTTTGAGACCGATATGACCTGCGCCACTGCGATAATCCTCGGAAGTGAGGGCTTCGGCGTGTCAAGACTGCTTAAGGATAAAAGCGATTACATAATCTCGATTCCGATGTACGGAAGTATTAATTCTCTCAACGTTTCGACAGCCGGCGCGGTCATTCTTTGCGAAGCCGCAAGGCAGAGAAATTTTGGTAAGTAAGAAAGGGGTGCGGAAAATGGACAAAAAGCATAATTCCGATATATCTGCCGACGAGCTTCTTGCTCAGCTTAAGGCGAATATGGCAGATGGAAACACCGATGAAAAGAGCGTTACCGGAAAGAAATATAAGTTCCGCCGTTCGGGTAAGATAACCGCTTCGGTATCCGAGGAGGATATAAAGGCGCATATGCCCGATAACAGCGATTACAGCTTTGAAAGCCCCGTTCCGAAATCTGATATTGAGGACCTCGATATCGATGAGCTTATGAAAAAATATCTTCCCGAGGAAGATTACAGAAGAATGACCGAGAAGGCAGAGAGCGCCGAGATCGAGGAGGAGTTCGTTCAGACGCTTTCCTCGATAGACATTCCCGAGGAAATGACCGAGGGCAGTACCGCCGAGCCGGATATTGAGGACGCGAAGACGTTTACCGCGCCCGATGAAGATCTTTATAACCGTCTCAGCGCAGGCGGAAAGGTCTGCGACGTTCCCGAGCTTGACGGGGTCGATTCTTACGACAGTATGGCGGATACCATGCAGGCACCGCTTCGTCCTATGACCGATATTGAAAAGACTATCGCGTACGTTTCGGACGACGAGGAGGGCGGATTCATGTCTGTCCGCGAGATCCTTGCCGCACAGAATGCGCCTGCTCCGGAAGAGGAAGAGGTCAGTGCACCGAGCGCAGATACGGTTGCCGTTAATCTTTCCAATACCGTCGAGATCGCGTTCAATATTGATGATACCGACGTGGAAGATAATGATACATTGACCTTCACAGCGATAAACGACGCTATTATTTCTACAGAGGATAATGGCGAAAGTGAAGACGACGGACTTGACGATATCATAGTCACGAGCCATTCCTCCGAGGAAAGCTTTGAGAAAGTCGAAGAGATCGAGGAAAAAGAGGAGGAGCCAAAACGCGATACCGATATTTCCGCACTTGAAGAGATCTTCTCGGATGACGATCTTTCGCTTGACGAATCCGTTTTTGATGACGTTTACGGCGCGCCTGCTGTTGAAGAGCCGAAGAACGGTGGATATGACGAAGAACCCGAAGAGGAGCTTGAAGAAGCAATAGAAGAACCCGAAGAGGAGCTTGAAGAAGCAATAGAAGAAGCTGAAGAGGTTGTCGAAGAAGCCGAGGAAGCTGACGAGCTGGCTGAGCTTGACGAAATCGGAGAATATGATTCTCTCGAAGACCTTGAAGCGCTCGATGAGGTTACCGAAGAAGAGTCTATCGATGCGGTGACGGAGGAAGAAACGGAAGCAGCTCCTGACGAAGATCTGTTTAACGAGGTTGCGGAAGAGGAAGCCCTCGTTCCGACCGAGATCGATAAATACAGCGAGTTTGCCGATGAGATCAACGAGGATGGCTTCGATGAGGTCGACGCTAACCTTATGGTTGCTTTCGGCATGGACGAGGAGCTTGATGCCGCTATCGGCAAGGAATCGGCAGATAAGCTTAGAAGCAGTGCGGATGAGCTGATTACCGATGAAGTGCCCGTCAAGGAAAAGGTGAAGCCCGAAGAGGTCAAGGAGCCGATCAAGGAATTCGTTTCCCCTACAGAAATCAAGGGTATATTTGAAAACTACAAGGCAGAGTACGGCAAGAGTGCGATCAAGCTTTTCATTCTCGCCGCTATAAGTATTGTACTTTTCTTCTACGAAAACATCAGTATTTTCGGCGCAAAGCCGCTTGACGTATTTAACCCCGAGTATTATCCCGTCGTACATATAATGGCCGGCTTCCAGCTCATTATTATCGGCTTTGCCGTTCTCTACAAGGAAGTAATATTCGGATTCAAGAATCTTATAAACAGAAGAGTAACGGTTGAAAGTATACTTCCTATAATGCTCGCCGTGTCTACGCTCTATTCGGTAATTGCCTGCTTCTTCGGAGCAGGAAGCACGATAGTCGGCTTCAACTTCCCGATGGCGATAGCACTTCTTCTGTTCGCGTTCGGTAAGCGACTTGATCTTCGCCGCGAGATAATGACCTTCAGGATCATTTCCTCGAAGAGAAGCAAGTTCGCTCTCGAAAAGCTCGATATTATCGACGCCGAGCTTGAAACGAAGGCGTTTGATAAATTCCTTCCGAGTCAGCCCGATATTTTCCGTATAAACAAGACCGCGTTCATCGACGGATATTTCCGCCGCACGGGCGAATATTCATCGGTCAAGAACATACTTAACGCATTTATTCCCGCGACTGTAATTGCTTTCGTTGTCGGAATAATCGTCGGTGCATTCGTTAACAAGGATTTCCCGAGCGCGATGTCGACGGGTTATGCGGCGTTTGCCTTTGCGCTTCCTATGACTGCGTTCTTCGCGTTCAGCTTGCCGATGTTCCGCGCCTCTAAGGTATCTTATGATGACGGAAGTGCAATCGTTGGCGAGGGCGCGCTCGATGAGTACACCTCTGCTTCCTCGATAAGCTTTGACGATAGGGAAGTGTTCCCGACTGCAGGCGTTAAGCTTCGCTCGATAAAGGTCTTCGGAAGCGGACGTCTTGATACCGCGATATACTATATGGCAAGCGTTTATTCCTGCATAGGCGGACCGCTTTCCGACGTTCTCAACGTCGCAACCGCTGATATAGGACGCTCGCAGAATATTGAGGTCATTTCTATTGACGCAGACGGAATCGAGACCGTCGTTGACGGACACCATATCTACGCAGGTAAGGCGGATTACCTCCGTCATAACGGCTATCTGCCCGTTACCGATCCCGAGGATGAGGAGATCGAGGGCGGCGAGATCAGTATTCTCTTCCTTGTTTGCGACGATGAGGTCGTAGCGAAGTTCTACGTCCGTTACCGTATCGATCCCGAATTTGAAGCAACTCTTAAGAATCTTTATAAATCGGGAATCTGCGTCGGAATCAAGACAGTTGACCCTAATATCAACGACGAAATGCTCAGCACGAGAATTCGCCTTACGAAATATCCCGTGCGCGTTCTTAAATACGACGACCTCGGTGACAGAAGCCGCGGAACTGACCGTACCGACAGCGGTATCGTATCGAAGAAGTCGGTCAAGGCGCTTCTCCGCGCGTTTACGCTTTGCGACAAGACGAAGCACGTGACCAAGACTAACCTTATGATCGCGACGCTTTCGATAATCGGCGGTATCGCGATAACCGCTATCGTTGCCTTCCTTGGCTCGATAGCCGCGATAAGCTCGGTATACGTTGCACTTTACCAGCTCTTCTGGCTTGCGTCGGTATATCTTATTTCGAGATTTCTTTTGATGTGATTTTAACTTTACGGTTTTAAGCAAAAATGCAGTCGAAAGACTGCATTTTTGTAGATATTTGAAAGGGAATGACAATGGACAAGAAAATGCGCTCAATACTCAAGCAGGTCCTTAAGCCCGGCAGATATACGGGCGGTGAGTATGGGCAGGTCATTAAAAACAAGGATGAAATTAAGTGCCGCGTTGCGTTTTGCTTCCCCGATACATATGAGATCGGAATGTCAAACCTCGGCGTGCGCCTTCTTTACGGCGTTCTTAACCTCGAAAAGGACGTGTGGTGCGAGAGAGTTTACGCTCCTTGGGACGATATGGAAGAAAAAATGCGCGAAAACGGTATTCCGCTTTTTGCGCACGAGAGCCGCGATCCGATAAGCGAGTTCGATTTCGTTGCGTTTACGCTTCAGTACGAACTTTCGTATACAAACGTGCTGAATATGCTCGAGCTTGGAAATATTCCGCTTCTCGCGTCGGAGCGTGATGACAGCTATCCGATAATCGTCGGCGGCGGACCTTGCGCATATAACGCTGAGCCGGTTGCCGATTTCTTCGACGCCTTCAGCATAGGAGAGGGCGAGGAGGCACTGCCTGAGATGACACATCTTTATAATAAGATGAAGGATGACGGCAGTTATACGAAGGAAGCGTTTTTGCACGAGCTTGCAAAGCTTCCCGGCTTCTACGTTCCGTCGCTTTACGAGGTTACATACAAGCCCGACGGTACGATCGAGGCATATACGCCCAAATACGACGATATTCCGACCAAGATAGTCAAGAGAATAATCAAGGATATGGATAAGAGCTATTTCCCCGATAAGCTCATTATGCCGTATATCGAGACTGTTCATGATAGGATCGTTCTTGAGGTCTACCGCGGATGTATTCGCGGTTGCCGCTTCTGCCAGGCGGGAATCATTTTCCGTCCCGTGCGTGATAAGACTCCCGACGTGCTGAACGAGCAGGCAAAATGTCTGTATGAAAGCACCGGCTTTGATGAAATTTCCCTTTCGTCGCTCAGCATCAGTGACTATACGCATCTCCCCGAGCTTACAGATAAGCTCCTCGAATGGACGAACGAAAGTAAGGTCAGCTTGTCGCTTCCGTCGCTCCGTATCGACAGCTTTACGAAGGAGCTTATGGATAAGATATCGACGGTCCGCACGGGCGGTATCACATTTGCGCCCGAGGCGGGAACACAGCGCCTGCGTGACGCGATAAACAAAAACGTATGCGAAGAGGATCTTCTTAAAGCTTGTCGCACCGCATTTGAGGCAGGCAAGACATCGGTCAAGCTCTATTTTATGAACGGTCTGCCGACCGAAACGCTTGAGGATATCGAGGGAATTGCCGACCTCGCCATTAAGGTCGAGGACGAGTTCTACAAGAATCCCAACCGCGTGAAGGGAAGAGCGCCGACGGTCACCGCGAGCGTCGCTTGCTTCGTCCCGAAGCCCTTTACTTCCTTCCAGTGGTTCGGTCAGAACGACCTTGAGACCCTTATGATGAAGCAGGAGCATCTGCTTGAAAAGGTCAAGTCGAAAAAGCATATCCGATATAACTGGCACGAGGCAAAGGTCAGCCGAATCGAGGCGGTATTTGCAAGAGGAAACAGAAAGCTGAGTGCGGCGCTTATTGAGGCACACAAGCTCGGTCAGAAGTTTGACGGCTGGGACGAGCATTTCTCGTATGAGACATGGCTCAAGGCGTTCGAAAACGCGGGAATAGACCCGAGCTTCTATGCGAACAGACAGTTCGGCTTCGACGAGGTTTTGCCGTGGGATATTATAGACTGCGGCGTTACGAAGGAATTCTTTCTTCGTGAATGGAAGAAGGCGTTTGAGTCGAAAACGACTCCCAACTGCCGTGAAAAATGCTCCGGTTGCGGAGCTAATAAGCTTGGAGGTGAAAGAACGTGCTGTCCGAAGCTGTAAGAATAAGGTTTTCAAAGGTAGGAAGCTTGCAGTTCATTTCTCACCTTGACCTTAACCGTACGATGAAAACGGTTATGATAAGAGCAGGAATACCGATAAAGTATTCGGAGGGCTTTAATCCCCATCCGAAGATGGTCTTTGCGCTTCCGCTCTCGATCGGTGCCGAAAGCGTGACTGAGCTTCTTGATTTCAAGATAACGAGACCTATGTCAAAGGAAGAGCTTATTACGCGTCTTAATAACGCCTTTCCGCCCGAAATGAGAGTGCTTGATGCGTATCAGCCCGATAGCAGGTTCGTTTCCATTCGCTACGCCGAATATGAGCTTGAAAACGACGAAGATTTCTCTCTTGCTCCCCTTGAGCAGGACGAGATCGTTCTTCTCAAGCGCACAAAAAGCGGCGAGAAGCTTACCGACATCAAGCCGATGATCCACTCTTATAAAAAAGAGGGGAACAAGCTCACCTGCGTGTTGAGCGCGTCCCCCGATCAGTATCTTAATCCCGATTATATCGCAAAGGTGCTCGGCATTGCCGACTGTACGATACTCCGCAAAAGAGTTCTGCTTGACGACGGCGTGACCGAATTCAGATGATTCCCTTTAATGAGGGTATCTCCGATTGACGGAGCGAACGAAGTGCCTCAACGTAGTTCTCTCGTGCCGCCATGTAGTCGGCGTAGGTGCCGTGACGGTAGCAGGAGATCAGATGCTCAAGCGACGTCTTGACGTTGTTTGGGAGCCGCGTGTGGCTTATCGCCGTCAGTATTTCATATGAAGAGTTCAAAAGCTCCTCGCTCTCGGTTATTACCGACGACGGGGAGCTTTCTCCGTCCTCTTTTTCGGGAAACCTCTTTTCAAGGGCAAGAAGCTGGTCGGTGACGCTTTTGACGTAAAGACCGCTTGCGACGGTGAATGCGGTTATCGCGATAATAATTGAAAGAGAGAATATAAACGCCTTCATTTCCTTTTCTCCTTTGCAAAGATCGTCAGTGTATTTCCGTCGCTGACTGCGATAAACACCTCATTCATATCGGCCTTTTGTTCTCGAAGACGGGCTTTAAGCCAATTTTCGTCGCGCCCCAAAAGTTTCAGATGTCCGTTGTGAATTTTCCCGTCGACGATAAGCGGTAGAGCAAGCGTCTCGTCCTTTGAAAAGGAGGAGATCTGTCCGTTGTGCTCGAGAAAACAGAAATTGACGGTGTTTATGTCAGACACGTTGTTCAGACGAAGCGAGCTGATCAGCTCGTCGGCGGTAAGGCGCTGTTTCTTCAGCTCCGCGATATTCAGCTTTCCGTTTCCAATGAGCACGGTCGGAGCCGGCTCGAACATTCTTTTTACCGAGACCGATTTCGTTGTGATAAACGATACCGTTATCTCAAGACAGAGAAGTACCGTTATCGGTATCAGGGCGTATAGGATCGGCATATCGGGGTCGGTAAGCGGTGTCGTTGCCACCTCGGAAATGAGAAATGCGGTTATTAGCTCGGAAAGCTGTAATTCGCCGACTTGTCTTTTGCCGCTGAGCCGCATTGAAAGCAGTAAAAATACGTATATTATTATCGTTCTTATGACTATGGTGAAAATGCCGTTTCCCCCCTTTGAATATGCCTTTTTGAGCAGTTTTCCCGAGCAGGATGTTTTTATTCCAAAAAGCAAAAATAATGAGAAAATATTTTGAAAAAAGTGTTGACAAAGAGAAATGAATGTGGTAAAATATTACTACCTCTGCGGAGAGGGCTTTTTTGTTGTTGCCTTCTTCTTGAGGGAGATAAAATCAGGCAAAGGCGCCGCGGCTTGGCGAAAATGTCTTTGTCAATACTATCGGGAGGAAAAATATGAGAGTCAGAATCACAATGGTTTGCAGTGAGTGCAAGCAGCGCAACTACAACACAATGAAAAACAAAAAGAACGACCCTGACCGTCTTGAGATGAGCAAGTATTGCCCCTTCTGCAAGAAGCACACCGTTCACAAGGAATCTAAGTAAGGGAGAATCGGTTAATGTCAGAAGTTGAGAAGAATACCGAAGCTGCTAAGGCAGAAAAGGTAAAAGAAAACAAGAAAAAGACTTCTAAAGACCGCAAGCCCGGACTTGGAAGCAAGATCAAAGACTTTTTCAAGAACAACAAAAGCGAGATGAAGAAGATCTCGTGGTACAGCAAGGCGCAGACTGCTAAGAGCACAGGCGTAGTTATCGTAGTGCTTCTCGTAGCAAGCGTTGCTATCGGCCTTATCGACCTTGGTCTGTCCAACCTTCTTACTTGGATCGGAACTCTTGTCTAAACGGAGGGACTTAAATGAGTGACTTCGACGAGATAAGCTCCGAGCTTAGATGGTATGTAGCACATACCTATTCAGGTTACGAGAACAAGGTTAAGGCAAACCTCGAGAAAATCATCGAGAACCGTAATCTTCAGGACGTTATAACGGATATTCGTATTCCCGTTGAAACTGTTACCGAAGAGACCGGTAAGGATGAGAACGGAAATCCCGTCCTCAAAGAAACTGAATCAAAGATATTCCCCGGTTACGTCCTCGTTAAAATGAAGATGAGCGACGCTACCTGGCACGTTGTCCGCAATATTCGCGGAGTAACGGGATTTGTCGGCCCCGGATCGAAGCCGGTTCCGCTTACCGATGAAGAGGTTGCGGCAATCGGAGTCGAGACCAAGCAGATCACCCTCGAATATGTGATCGGTGACAGCGTTAAGGTTACGGCAGGTCCTCTTAAGGGCTTTGTTGGAACCGTTATGGAAATTTCCGACGACAAAAAGAAGATCAAGGTGCTCGTTTCTATGTTCGGTAGAGAAACTCCTATCGAGCTTGATTCCGAGAGCGCAGAAAAACTCTATTAATTATAATCAAACGAACATTCGCGCAAAGACGCGAAGGTGGGAGGGGGAAAATCTTAATCCCCCGTCTAATAACCACATTTGGAGGTAAAAAGAAATGGCTAAGAAAGTAAGCGGTTATATAAAGCTTCAGCTCAACGCAGGTAAAGCTACCGCACAGCCGCCTGTAGGTCCTGCACTCGGTTCCTACGGCGTTAACATCGCAAACTTCGTTAAGGAATTCAACGAAAGAACCAAGAGTCAGATCGGTCTTGTTATCCCTGTAGTTATCACTGTATACGCAGACCGTTCCTTCTCCTTCATCACGAAGACTCCCCCCGCGCCCGTTCTTATCAAGAAGGCATGCGGCATCGAGACTGCATCCGCGGCTCCTAACAAGACCAAGGTTGCTACTATCACCAAGGAACAGATCAAGCAGATCGCCGAAACCAAAATGCCCGACCTTAATGCCGGCTCGCTCGAGACCGCGATGAGCATGATCGCAGGTACTGCACGCAGCATGGGCGTTACTGTTGTTGACTGATTTTCGGAGGTAGATAGAAATGGGAAAGAAATATATTGATAGTGCAAAGCTTGTCGATACGGCTAAGCTTTATGATTCGGCAGAGGCACTTGACCTCGTATGCCAGACCGCAAAGGCAAAGTTCGACGAGACCGTTGAGCTTCACGTTCGTCTCGGCGTTGACTCCCGTCACGCTGACCAGCAGGTAAGAGGTGCTGTTGTTCTTCCTAACGGTACCGGTAAGACTGTTAGAACCATGGTTTTCTGTAAGGCAGATAAGGCAGAGGCAGCAAAGGCAGCAGGAGCTGACTACGTTGGCGAAGCAGACTACGTTGAGAAGATCATGAAGGAAAACTGGTTCGAGTTCGACGTTGTTATCGCAACTCCCGACATGATGGGCGTTATCGGTCGTCTCGGTCGTGTTCTCGGACCGAAGGGTCTTATGCCTAACCCCAAGGCAGGTACTGTAACCCCCGACGTTGCACGTGCTGTTACCGAGGCAAAGGCAGGTAAGATCGAATACCGTCTCGACAGAAACAACATCATTCACTGCCCGATCGGCAAGGCATCCTTCGGTAAGGATAAGCTCGCTGAGAACTTCGACGCTATTATGGGCGCGATCATCAAGGCGAAGCCCGCTGCTGCTAAGGGTCAGTACATTAAGAGCTGCGTCGTAGCTTCCACCATGGGCCCCGGCGTAAAGGTTAACTCCGCTAAGCTCGGCTGATAATTCATAAGAAAAAAACGACAAATGAGTCAGGCGATGCTTAGATTCATTTGTCGTTTTGATTTTTTTGAGGTCATTATGAAAAAAGGACTAAATTCTATTCACGGAATAATAGCCGTCGTGCTCGCGGTGCTTTCGCTTCTTTTCGGCGGATTTATTCTGATTCCGATATTTGGAAAGAACGGAGCGTTTTTGGGCGGAGTGCTTATCGCACTTATCGCGCTGATATTCACGCTTCTGACGAGAACGAAAATAAGCGAGGTATTCCCGACGAAACTGCCGCCGATCAAAAAGTTTTTCGGCTCGGCTATCATGTACGCGGGCGTCACCTTTATCAGCTCGGGTATTTCGGTCATAATCGGAAGATTTTTCGATTCAAACGCGCGCTCGGATGCTATTGATTCGCTTCTTCTCGGTATGCATCCAGTGCTTGCGATATTCCTTGTCGCGGTAATTCCTGCGGTATGCGAGGAGTTTTTCTGCCGAGGGTTTCTAGTCAAGTGCTTCTCGCGTATAAAGAAGGAATGGTTGCTGATAACGATAATCGGCGTTATATTCGGCGTGATGCATCTTGATGCTTACACCTTCGTTCCGACTGCGCTTACAGGCGCGCTTTTGTGCTTTGTCGCTATCAGAACGAAGTCGCTCATACTTCCGATGATCCTTCATTTCGCAAACAACGCGCTTGCAGTTGCCCTTACCTATTCGGGTGCATCCGAAAGTGCGTCGGAGTCTGTCGATCTCGTTGCTTTCTCGGTTCCGCAGAGCATAGGAATGAGTCTACTTTATATAGGATTCGGACTTCTTCCCCTCGTTATCGGATATAGAATGTTCGTCGGCAAGCGAGTTTTTGTCTTCAAAACGTTTGTCGCTCTTATGGTGACCGTATCTATTTGCGTAACGGGATTCGTTACCTTTACGCTGTTCTCGTTCAGATTCGTTTCCTTCGAAAACGAGCGCGAGGAGATCACAGAGCAGGCAGAGGAAATACCGCTTAAGATCAACGGAATGGGTAATTTCGAGATATTTCTTGAAATAAGCTCATCAAAGCCCGTTGAGGTAACTGTCATTTGCGACGGCTCGACGATATATAAGGCGACCGTGAAGGGAAGCGTCTCTGTACAGAGGAGCTTTGAATACGAAAGCGGAAGAGGCGGAGTTATAATTATAACCCCGATAGACGGCGAGAAATCGACAGTTGACGTTACCTATATCATCCTCGAAAGCGTGCTTCCGGAATGAAGATACTGATTGGACTCAGCGGCGGTCTTGACAGCACTTATGCCGCGTATCTTTTGAAGAAACAAGGTCACGACGTTGTCGGCGCGGCGGCGATAATGCACGAATATACCGACGTTTCTGCGGCGGAAACGGCGGCAGAGCAGGTCGGTATTCCGTTTGTAACCGTCGACTACCGAGAGCAGTTTCAAAAAAACGTTGTCGCGAGATTCATAAACGACTATAAGAACGGCAGAACGCCGAATCCGTGTATCGTTTGTAACCCGACGGTCAAGTTTGATGCGCTTTTGACTTACGCGCGTCAAAACGGCTTTGATAAGATCGCAACAGGACATTATGCCGTTATCGCAAATGAAAACGGAAGATATTTCATCAAGGCGGACACCGTTGGCGGAAAGGATCAGAGCTACGCGCTCTCGCGACTCACGCAGGAGCAGCTAAGTGCGCTTTATCTGCCGCTTTCGGGAATGAAAAAGGACGATATTCGTGAAGAAGCGGCGAAGCTCGGCTTTAGCGCGGCCGACGCGAAGGATAGTCAGGACATCTGCTTTATCCCCGACGGCGATTACGTTTCGTATATCGAAAAAGCAACGGGAGAAAGCTTTCCGACGGGAGATTTCCTTGATGCCGACGGAAAGGTAATCGGCAAGCATAACGGAATAATCCGCTATACGGTAGGGCAGAGAAAGGGACTTGGCGCGTTCGGCAGACCTATGTTCGTAAGTAAGGTCGATCCGAGCGCTAATACCGTCACTCTCGTGCCTGCAGGCGAGGAATTTTCGGGCAAGACGGAGGTCGGGGAGCTTAACTTTATGAAGCTTGCGCCGATGATAAACGGAACGCTTAACGCATCCTGCCGCGTCCGTTATTCGGCAAAGCCGTCACCTTGTAAGGTAACCTTCGACGGCGAAAACGCTTTCGTCGAATTTGATAATATGACGCGTGCCGTTACCCCAGGTCAAAGCGCAGTCTTTTACGACGGCGATGATCTTCTGTTTAGTGGGATAATTAAATAATTAAAGACCGTTGAGAGATCAACGGTCTTTTTTGTGTAGGGCGTGTGAATGGCTCCCTCCGGGAGGGGGCTCCGCGTAGCGGTGGAGGAGCCGTCGGGTGCGAAACAGACGGAGACAAATCTTTAGGGAGCCGCCTTGGAGGAGATGGGCAACTTTCTATTATTCATTCATCGCGGGCTCCCTTCGTCTCGCATTCGCTCGACACCTCCCTCCCGGAGGGAGGCAATCGTAAATCCCGCTATTGACAAAAATGCTTTAACGTGGTAAAATTAAGATGCGACATAAATGAATAAAACGACACGGAAGTGTACATTTTTGTTTAGGCAAAAATGTATGCTCGATTTTCGTATGCTTCTGTGTCAAGCGTTGAAGATTCATTTGTGTCGCAGCAATGAGCCATACATTTTTCGGTGCGTGGCTCTGCCACGCACTTTTTAATTTGGAGGACGGTATTATGAAAAGACTGCTTATGATAATTATTGCGATCGCAACAATCTCTACTGCTGCAATGCTCGGTGCGACAAGTGCGAGTGCCAAGACTTCAGAATTTGCTGGCGGTTCTGGTACGAAGAATGACCCATACATCATTGAAACAATAGAGCACTTGAAAAATGTCAGTAACTATTTAAGTGCCTGTTATTTGTTGAACGCTGATTTAGTTTTTACGTCAGATGATTTTGAAAGCATATCTAACTCGAAATTTGGATGGATTGGAATTGGAACAAGTGACAAACCTTTTAGAGGTGTTTTTGATGGCAATAACCATTCGATTTCAGGACTACAAGGCAATACGTCAGTACCATCATCTTCGATGGGATTGTTTTCATACAATACTGGTATAATCAAGAATCTTCATTTGAAAGACTGTGATTTTTATGCTGAAACTGACACACAATACAGTTGGACAGCCCGTGCGGGAGCCATTGCAGGAGTAAACAAAGGAACGATAGAGTATTGTAGCTCGAGCGGAAACGTATATGCTACGACTCATGCGGGAGGAATCGTAGGAGAGAATTTCTCAGGAGGAACAATAACTCGTTCTTGGAATAATGCTACAGTAAGCTCGAGGGGGTATGCGGGAGGAATAGCAGGAGAAAACGAGGGATCAATTACTGATTGTTATAACACAGGTGCTATTAGCAGTACTGCCAGTGGTAGCATTTATGTTGGTGGAATCGTTGGCGAAGGGTGGTATCCTTCGCGTTCATATAACGTCGGCAATGTTCCTAATGGTGGCGCGATAATAGGATATGTACCTGCAGCCAATGGCGGAAGCTATGGCAGTAGCTGTTATTATATGGATAATGTAACCAATGGTGCTGGTCATGTATATGGCACTGATTTGGCGGTGAAGTTATCGTCAAATCAAATGATGGCAAAAGAATCATTTGAGAAACTTGATTTTGCAACAACATGGCAATATGATACAGAAAACGCATATCCTTACCCTGTTTTGAAGGAAAAATTAGACTATAGTTCTTACTTCGCTGGTGGTGACGGAAGCGAGAATAACCCCTTTCAAATATCCAATGCGGAAGAACTGGGGCATATTACCAAAGATGTTTCAGCACACTATATATTAATTTGCGACATCATCTTCTCCGACTCGGATTATAATAATGATGGTTTATATCCATCGGGTTGGAAAACGTTTTCGTTTAACGGAACGTTTGATGGAAATGGCTATGCCATAAAAAATCTAAAGGTAACAGCTCCAACTTATTGCAGTGCTCCTGGATTGTTTTCAATCAACAATGGAATAATTCGAAATTTAACTATTGAAAGTGCTCGCTATACTATAGGTTACATCGATGGCCAGGTGGGTTTAATTTGCTCAGAGAATAATGGAACAATCCTAAATTGTAAAAGCAAAAATTGTCTTGTTGTTTTTAATTCTTCCTGCAATTTGGGAGGAATAGTAGGAAATAATGCAGGAACCGTTCAAAATTGTATGAGCGAAAACAATTTAACACTCGGCACGCAGGGCGGAAAAGTTGGCGGTATAGCTTCAAATAACACTGGTAATATAATTGGATGTACTAACCGAACAACTATCACTAACACGGGTTCTGATTACCATATAACGGGTGGAATTGTGTCTACCAATAGCGGTAAAATTATTCAGTGCCGTAATTTAGCATCAATTTATACAACATCCAATTATCAAAATCATTGGTCAGTTTCTGGAGGCATTGCAGGGACGATGTCTGGCGGAGAGATAAGTGAATGTTATAATACAGGGTTGATTAGCGCGGAAACAAACAAGAAATCCAGTAACGCCTATGCAGGTGGCTTAGTGGGCAATTTGTCGGGCGGAAAGATAACGAATTGCTACAATATCGGCAATATATCTGCATCTAATAACGCTTCAGGGAAAGCTTACTCGGGCGGATTATTAGGCTACAACAATACAATTAACGATGTAACAAATTGCTATGTCGTGTGTGAAATCTCTGCCTCTTCAAAAGAGGAAGTGTATGGTGGTCTAATATGTGGCTACAGTTCTGTTGCGACTATCAACAATTGTTATTTTGCAGGTTTAGCTAGTGGTGCTGTGGGATTTGGGGATTCGACTCAACTTCATGGTGTGAACAAAGAGGAATTGAAAGTAATATCAACTTACACTGATTTTAATTTTGCTGATATATGGGTAGTCAATAATGATGTATACAAATATCCTCAGTTAAGAAGCAATCAGCACGAATGCGACCATGCTTTTTCAAATGATTGGAACTCGGATAGCAATAACCATTGGTACTCTTGCAATTGCGAAGGATGTAGCGTTGTTAATACAAAAGCACAACACAGTTACACTACTACCTGTGATACCACTTGTAACACTTGCGGATATACACGCACAATCACTCATTCTTACAAAACCACTTGGGATAATAACAGCACTCAACACTGGCACATTTGCTCAGCATGTGGTTTCATAGGAGCAAAGACAAACCACGGCTTCGATAACTCCTGCGACACTTCGTGCAACACCTGTGGATATACTCGCACCATAAATCACAGCTACAAAAATATATATGAAAAGGACTCGTCTAAGCATTGGAGAGAGTGTTCTGTTTGCGGTGTAAAGATCAACGAGGATGTTCACGTTTACGATAATTCTTGCGACACAACTTGTAATACCTGCGGTCACACAAGG
Source organism: Clostridia bacterium (assembly GCA_017621655.1). Lineage (GTDB taxonomy): Bacteria > Bacillota > Clostridia > Oscillospirales > CAG-272 > Colimorpha_A. The sequence goes on from JAGASS010000028.1 coordinate 49,694, forward strand.
AGCATAACCCATAGCTACAAAATAACTTGGGAAAACGACAAAGACGGTCACTGGCACGAGTGTTCCGTTTGCGGAATGCCCGACACAAAGAGCTCACATACCCCGGGAGCCGCCGCTACCGAAACGACAGCTCAAACTTGTACGACCTGCGTATACGTTATCAAGGCAGCTCTCGGCCATACTCATACCTATGAAAACAAATGGACAACAAACTCAGGCAAGCATTGGCACGCTTGCTCCGGCTGCGGAGATAGAAAGGACGAGGCAAGTCACGCTTATGATAACGCTTGCGATACGGATTGTAATACTTGCGGATATGTCCGCGCTATAAGCCACAGCTACAAAGCAACCTGGGAAAGTGATGAGAATCAGCATTGGCATAACTGTTCTATTTGTGGCACTTCAGGAACAAAGTCGAGTCATAACTACGACAATGACTACGATGAAGAATGTAATAGCTGTAATCACACTAGACGGGTAGAAACAACTCCTGACGCAACAACCACCCTTGACGAAACGACCGAGGGCGGAAATACGACCATGCCAAACACCACCGAGCCCGACGTTACCGTTCCCGATACGACCGACGGCGACAGCGGAAAGGAAAGTGGCAAAAAGGACGACGGTAACACGACGATAATTATAATTGTAGCAGTCGCATCGATTGCCGCAACAGCCGGAATTGCAAGTGCTGTATTTGCGGTCATTTTGAAAAAGAAAAAATAAAAGAAAACCGTGAGGAAATCCTCACGGTTTTTTGCATATTAACTTTCCGTCCTCTATATGATCGGGAATTACCGATATAATCGCGCCTTTTTCGGGTGCGGTATCTGACTGTATCAGGCACTCGACGAAGCCGTCGGTATGTCCTGAAATGTGACCTTTACTGTACGTTTCGCAGAGGACCTTTATCTCTTTGCCGCTTTCGATCATTGCGGTAAGGATCTTCCACTTTCCCTCGTCCGCGATAGCGGAAAGGCGGTGAAGGCGCTCGGTCTTGACCGCTTCGGGAAGCTGGTTATCCATTGCCGCCGCTTCGGTGCCGGGGCGCGGGGAATAGGTGAATATGTGCAGGTGCAGAAATGCGTTGCGCTTCACGAATTCACAGGTCGATAAGAAATCTTCCTCGCTTTCGCCCGGGAAACCGACGATAACGTCGGCGGAAAGGTTACAGTTCGGAATGACGGAACGCAGATATGCCACGTTATCCTCGAGCATCTTTACGTTATATCTGCGTCTCATTGCGCGGAGGACGTTATCGGAGCCGTTCTGAACCGAAATGTGAAAATGTGGACAGACCTTGTCGATCTTCGCGATAGCATCAACGAACTGCTTTTTCATAAACGACGGCTCAAGTGAGCCGAGGCGTATGCGGTGAATGCCGTCGATCTCTGCAATTTTTGCAATAAGTATCGGCAAACGCTCGCCGTATGCAGAGGTCTCGATGCCCGTCAGCACGACCTCGTGACAGCCGTTATCTGATAGTGCCTTTACCTCGCAGATTATCTCGTCCTCGGGACGTAAAACGACGTTTCCGCGTACCTTCGGAATGATACAGTATGCGCATTTGTTCTCGCATCCGTCCTGGATCTTGACGTAAGCGCGCGTTCTGTCGAAGCGCGTGATCGAGGTCGGCGTGAGGGGAGAATTCGGCTCGTCAACAATAACTCGCGGTGAGTTTTCGCCGTTTATACGGGCTTTTAATGCCGAAATCAGCGCGTCTTTGTTTCGCGTGCCGTAGATGAAGGATATCTCCTTTATCTTCTCAAAATCGCTTTTACGGAGCTGTGAAGCGCATCCGCAGACCATAATGAGCGCGTCGGGATTCTTTTTCGCCGCGCGGCGCACCATCTGCTTCGATTTTCGCACCGATTCCTCGGTGACTGCGCAGGAATTGACGATATAAACGTCGCACTTGTCATTAAAAGGCGCGCTTTCATATCCGAGCTTAGATAGCTCCTCGGAAAGCACCTGACTTTCGTAGTGATTAACTCGACAGCCGAGAGTCAGGATCGCAAATTTTTTCATTAAAACGCCCACTCGCCGTTTTCGAAGATCGTTACGGTCTTGCCGTTCTTATCGGTACCCGTGATCGTGGTATCGATAGCGCCGATCATAAAGTCCTCGTGGATCATCGAGTCGTTTATGCCTGCTTTGATCGCTTCCTCATGAGAATACTTTTCGTAGTCCTTAAGGACGTTTGAGAATCCTCTGCCGAGAGCAAGGTGACAAGCGGCGTTCTCGTCAAAGAGAGTGTTGAAGAAGAGCACTCCCGACTGATTGATGGGGGAAGAATAGGGAACGAGCGCGACCTCTCCGAGGTAAGCTGCGCCCTCATCCATCGAGATCATCTGGTTAAGAAGCTCTGTCTGACGGTCGTTATCTGCCTTGATCTCTACCGCCTTACCGTTTTCAAACTTAACGTAGAAGCTGTTGATAACCTGACCGTTGTAGGAGAAGGGCTTGGTCGAATAAACGATACCGTCTGCCGCACCCTTCTTAGGAGTTACGAATACCTCTTCACTCGGCATATTGGGGTTATATACGATGCCGCTTCCGAGAGCCGCTTCGCTTCCGCCCATAAAGAGAGCATCGGGAATAAGACCGACTGTGAGGTTAGTGCCGTTTCCGGACTTGATGGTGACGTCCTTAAGACCGAGAGCGTTAATATACTCGCACTTGGCGGCGAGATTTGCGTTATGAGCGTCCCAATCGGCACAGGGATCTTCTCCGTCAGCTCTTGCGCACTTGAGAATGACCTCCCAAAGCTTTTCAACAGCAGCCGAAGCACGAAGCTCGGGGAAGAGCTTTTTAGCCCACGCCTTGCCGGGAACGGCGGCAATTACCCACTGATACTTGTTCTCCATCTTGTCGCGTATCGGCTTGATGACCTTCATCCTTGCCTGCGCGCTCTTTGCCATCTTCTTGAAGTTGATTCCGTTAAGACCGTCGGGATCCTCGGACATAAGATAGATCATGCAGGGAAGAACTTCAGCGCGTCTTTCCATCTTTGCCTTTTCCCAATCCTCAACCTTGCTCATTACCTTGAGCGAGCGGCCGCGAGTGTGAATCTTTGCAAGCGGCTGATGGCTCCATTCGACGGTGACCTTCGATGCGCCTGCCTTGTATGCGGCGTCAACTACCATTGTAACGAATTCGGGCTGGTCAAGCTCTGCGTTTATGATGACCTCCTGGCCGCGCTTTACGGCTACGCCCTTTTCGACTATAAGCTTTGCGTATTTTTTAAGAACTGTTTTTTTCATGAAAATGCTCCTTTTAGCGTAATATACCCTATAATTATACCTTTTTAGGGCTTTTATGTCAATAGCGGAGGTGAAAAGAAAAGTTATTGCAGATATAGAATTTGACGTAGGTCAGGGTCTTGTCTACTGACGCAGAACGGGCGACCAATGGTCGCCCCTACAAAAACGTTTTGAAGCACCTTGTAGGGGCGAGCATTGCTCGCCCGCAAAAAAAGAAAAGTGCCGTTATCGGCACTTTTCAAAATTATTACTGCTGAACGAATCTTGCGTAGATCGCGCGGATAGCTTCCTCGTAATCCTCCTCGTTTACGCCGAGGACGATATTGATCTCATCAGATCCCTGGTCGATCATACGAATGTTTATGTCTGCTCTTGCGACGGCGTGACATACTCTTGCCGCCGTTCCCTTTGCCTTCGCCATGTTACGTCCGACGACTGCGATGAGCGCGAGGTTATCCTCGACCGAGATAGAGTCGGGATCGACTGCGGTGCAGATATTGCTGATAACGAGGTCGCGCATCGACTCAAGCTCTGCGGTGTTTACGACGACAGACATCGTGTCGATACCGGAGGGAAGATGCTCGAAGCTGAGATCACAGCTCTCGAGGACCTGAAGAACGCGGCGACCGAAGCCCTTTTCGCTGTTCATCATATCCTTTTCAATAGTGATAACGCTGAAGCCCTTTTTGCCGGCAATACCTGTGATATAGCCGTTTCCGTCGGGAGGACAGTGAGATACTATCATAGTACCCTTGTCGTTCGGGATATTGGTGTTCTTGATGTTTATCGGAATGCCTGCAACGCGTACGGGGAAGATAGCGTCCTCGTGAAGAACGGTAGCGCCCATGTATGAAAGCTCACGAAGCTCGCGGTAGGTTACAAGCTCGATAGGATTCGGGTTATCAACGATTCTCGGGTCAGCCATAAGGAAGCCCGATACGTCGGTCCAGTTCTCATAGATGCAGGACTGAGACGCTCTTGCGACGATAGATCCGGTAATATCGGAGCCACCGCGCGAGAAGGTCTTGATCGTATCGTTGGGCATTACGCCGTAGAAGCCGGGAATAACGGCATATTCGTGACGCTTGAGGACAGCGGAAAGCACGTCGTTCGTCTTTTCGTCGTCAAAGGTTCCGTTCTGACGGAAGAAGATGACCTCCGACGCGTCGATGAAATCAAAGCCGAGGTAAGCGGCGAGGATCTTACCGTTAAGGTATTCACCTCTCGATGCGGCGTAGTCACGTCCCGTGCGGTGAATGAGCGCGCCCTCGATCTTGTTATATTCGTTTTCAAGAGAAAGGTCAAGACCGAGCTCGGCTATAATGCTGTCGTAGCGCTCTCTGATCTTTCCGAAGATCTCCTTTATGTCCTCGCCCTTGGATGCTGCCTCATAGCAGGCATAGAGCATATCGGTTACCTTGGTGTCTTCCTTGAAGCGCTTTCCGGGCGCGGAGGGAACGACGTAGCGGCGATCCTTATCTGCGAAAATAATGTCGCGAACCTTGCGGAACTGCTCTGCGCTTGCGAGCGAGCTTCCGCCGAATTTTACTGTTTTTACCGTATTGTTACTCACTTGTTTTTGCTCCTGTTTATAATACTGCACTTGTTTTTATCATATACTACATTATTATATTGAAAATCGCAGGTTTTGTCAACTGTGATATTGACAAAATACGCGTCTTAATATGCAAAAAAGTGTAAAAAATGTTGATTTCGATCTCTATGAACGCAGAATATCTGCAAAAAATAACATAAAATAGCGCTAACGTTATTGACTTTTTTGGTTCAATGTGATAAAATATTCCTGATTATATGAACTATATTTTCATAGTTATACAAGCTTTTCCCCGACGCAACGAGGTGTGATTATGCAAGTTTTGTTTATAGGCAACAGCTTCACTTATTTTAACGATATGCCGTACACCTTTCTCAATATGGCGAAGACGGTTGATCCCGATTCGCGCGTTGAGTCGATAGCTTACGGCGGTTACAGCTTGGCGCAATATTGCGACGAAGAAACGGAGGTAGGACGTCTTGTTATAAGCAAGATCGTCTCTTACGAATGGGACTACGTCGTTCTTCAGGAGCAAAGTCTGCTTCCGTGTACAGACGAAGCGGGGTTTGTAAACGCGGTCAAGCGGCTCTCGCGTATCGTTTCGCAAATAGGCGCGAAAGTCATCCTTTATCAGACGTGGGCTTATGCCGACAATACCGAGAAGCTTATGAGCACAGGAATGTCGTATCGGGAAATGTCCGAAAAGCTTATCAAGGCGTACGATAAGGCGGCTGCCGAAAGCGGCGCTACCGTCGCCCCTGTCGGCGATATGTTTACGCGCGTTAAGGATTCCGGATATATCACCCGCTTGATAAATATAAACGACGGTTATCATCCGTCAAGTACGGGAAGCTACCTTGCGGCGTGCGTTATCTTCCGTACAGTTACGGGAAAGAGCACGATAGGTCTGCCATGCCCGTCAAACGTATCTTTGTATAATCTTTCGGTGGTTCAAAAGCTTACCGATTCAGTAATTTGAAAAAGGATCTATTCTCATGAAAATCTTTACAATAACGCTTAATCCCGTTTACGATATCTTCTATTCAGTACCGAAGCTGAATCTCCGCGAGGAGAATCAGGCGTCGAGCGTATCGGTCTTTACCGGAGGTAAGGGCGTAAACGTTTCGCGTGCGCTTCTCGGCTGCGGCTTTGATACAAGAGCATATCTTCTTCTCGGACATGAAAACTGTCAGCCCTTTATTGAGGGAATGACTGCGGCGCAGATCCCGACCCGCCTTTTCTATACCGAGGGAAGAATGAGAGAAAACGTAACTCTTATCGACGGTGAAGGAAACGAAACGAGAATCGTTATGAATAACTTCTCGGCAAATCCCGAAACTCTCGACTATATTCTGGCAACTCTCAAAAAGGAAGTCACACCCGACGATATTATTGCCTGCTGCGGACGCTTCCCCGAGGGTATTCCGACTGAATATACCGTAAAATTCGTTGAGGAGCTTAAAACCATCACCGATAAGGTCGCGCTCGATACGAAGTCTATCGGTCTATCCGATACTCTCAAGATCGCGCCTTGGTTTATAAAGCCGAACGAAAAAGAGGTCGAGGCGCTTGTCGGTTATCCTTGCCACGAAAAGGACGTTGCGCTTAAGGCGGCAGAGGAGCTTTACAGCAGAGGAATCAAGCACGTTATGATCTCAATGGGAGAGCATGGTGCGGTCTACTGCGGCGAGCTTGGCAAGTGTACTATCGAGCTTCCGAAGATAACGAGTCTTTCGACGGTCGGCGCAGGCGACAGCACGGTTGCAGGTTTTATCGCAGGATACGCCGAAGACCCGACACTCGAGCATTGCGCGAGAATGGCGTGCGCTTACGGAACAGCATGCTGTCTTGAGCCGGGAACGAATCCTCCCGTATGCGAAAAGATCAAGGAAATGTACGAGCTTGTTTCGATAACAGTGAAATAATGATCTGACGAAACCGACGGGAGACCGTCGGTTTTTCTTTTTTGATATTTTTGCCGTTCTGAATAAAAAATTCAAAGTCGGTAAGAATAACGGTAGGGCAAAAAATATCTTGAAAGGAAGATCTTAAAGTGAATTACAGTCAAAAGAGAACCCTCATTGGGCGAGTCGTATACATTGGACTTACCCTTATGGCAGTAACGGTGCTTTGCGTTACTATGTACACCTTCTTCGGAAGCTCCAAGGAGGCAAACAAGACGAAGCTCCCTTTGCCGACGGAAGGAACGCTTCCGCCCCCAACGTCGAGTGACGAACCGATAATAACCGATCCTCCCACAGTTACCGATCCTCCGGTGACGGACGATAAGCCGACCGTCAAGCCCGAAAAGGATTGGATGAGCGAAACGCTTAAAATGCCGGTCAACGGTACGGTCATAAAGGCGCACGACCTGAAAAGCGCCGTCTATTCGGCTACTATGAACGATTATCGCGTTCATTGCGGAATCGACATTGAGACCGAGCTTGGTGCCGACGTTATTGCGGTTGCGGACGGTGTTATAAAAGAGATCGGACAAGATCCTTTTATGGGAACGACGGTTACGGTAGATCACGGAGACGGACTTATTTCGGTGTATAAAAACCTTTCCCCCGAGCTTGCAAGCGGAATCAAGGCAGGCAAAGAAGTAAGTGAAGGAAGCGTTATCGGAAGCGTTGGCGAAAGCGCGATAATTGAGATCGCCGACGAGCCGCATCTTCATTTTGAGCTGACCTTAAACGGCGAAGCAATAGACCCGACTGAGCTTCTTAACGTAAACATCGAAGACGAAAGTAAATAAAAAGATTGCCTCCCTCGGGAGGCAATCTTTTTATTCTTCATTTGTTACTTCCTGATATACAAATGATTCGGTAGAGCTGAGAGGCGGGCTGAAGAAGTCGGCTATTTGCGAGACCTTGATCTTGTCACCGTCCTTGAGAGTAACGCCCTTAAGAATGAGAGTGTTGTCGTCAAGATATTCGGTCTCCTCGTGCGATCCGTTTACAAAGATCTGGCTTGCTTCAGTAAAGCCCGTTCCGTTAACGTAAACGTACTCGTCGCCAACATAAATATCGGTGATCGTAACGTCGATTATGCCCATCTTAAGATCGGTAGCTTTGAAGGGGAGCTTGCCGTCATAAGACTTTTCGCCCTCGTTTTCGATGATGTCATACTGAAGAGCGTGCAGATAGTAGTCATAATCATCGGCAGATAGCTCGGCACGCTTATCGTGAAGCTTCGATATTATTCCGCCCTCAATATTAAGGGAAGCAAATACCTCGGAATAAAGCTGGTAGGAGGTGATGTTCTTGTTTTCTCCACGAACTCCGTCGCTGCGCCAGATAATATACTCAGTGTCGTAAAGAGTAGTGCCGTCGGGGATCCATTCTTCTTCAAATCCGATATTCGGAATATGGTCACCGTAGAATACGATAACGGTTTCCTCATCGATATTCTCTACCGCCGCGATCAGATCGCCGATGAACAGGTCGGTCGCGTAAAGCTGATTTGCAAAGTATGTGTAGGCGTGCTTGTTTGCACCCTCGGGAAGCTTGGTTGGCTTAATGACCTCTTCGCTCTCGCCGTCGTAGGAAACGACGGGATACTTTCCGTGGCCCTGAACGGTTATGCACTGTATGAAGTCAGGTCCTTCGGTAGAGGAAAGGACGTCAGTAATGCTCTTTAGAAGCACTGCGTCCTGCTCCCATCCGGCAAAGTTCTTGCCGAGCAGCTCCATGTATTCTCTGGAGGTGAAGGTATCAAAGCCAAGCGTTGAGAACGCCTTGTGTCTGTCGTAGAAATTACCCTTGTAATTGTGTATTGCGTGAGAGCTGTAACCGTAATTTTTGAGAATGAACGGAACGCTTTCACATGTCTGATTCTGAAGGAAGGTTCTGTACGGATACTCCGCCGAGCCGAGATGTTGCATTGTTAATCCCGTGAGTACCTCAAACTCGGTGTTTGCGGTTCCTGCACCGATTGAGGGTACTGTGAGAACACCGGTCGTCCAGTTCTTTTTTAACTCCGTAAATATCGGCGTCGGATCCTCGGAAAACTCGAACTCCTTAAGGAGCTTAAGATCGTAGAAGGATTCAAGCTGAACGAAGATGATATTCGGTGTCTTTTCGGGTTGCGTAAAGCCGTCTGTGTCGTCGCCCTTGACGAAGTCGACGATATCGTCTATATTCTTGTCATAGTTACGCGGCTTGGATACACCGCGATCGAAAATACTTATAGAGAAGCAAAGAGCAAAGCCATGTGCGTCGTATGCGCGGGGAAGAGACGAGAAGTGCGCAGGGATACTGCCGGATAAAGCTCCGCCGCCGACGAATGCTGTCGTTAGTATTATGCAGGAAAGGATAGCTGCTGCCGCCTGCGTATAGTTTACCTTAGATTTCTTTACCTTGAACCACGCGACGATCACCGCAACTATTACTGCAAAAAGCACGATTCCGGCTAAGATCAGACCGACCCAGCCGATGTATACGGGAAGTATCGGTAAAACGCTCGTCATGAGTAAGAAGTCCATCGCGTTGAAGGGCGTTATACGGTTGAAGAGCATTACGAAGTTAGTAATGCCGAGTCCAAACCATATAAGCGATATTACGCATAGCCAGTAGGTCCTCTTTTTAGAGAGAAGAGCAATGGAAAGGGTAAGCGCGATTATTGACATGTTCGTCAAGAACATGATAGGTTTTGTGAACTCGAATACGAGCGCGCCCCAGCACGAGTGTCTTCCCAATATCTCGGTCAAGAACGTAAGACAATAGGAAAGAACGACTATCAGCAAAACGGGATGTGCGTTAAGGTAAGAAAAGCACTTTTTTATGCCGTCTCGGATTTTAGATGGCTTTTTTACTTTCTCTTTCCTCGGTTTTTCTGTTTTATCTTTCTTAGACATATTTATCTCCGTCGTTTTTAATGATAAAAATACACAGTTATTATATCACTGATTTCAAAAAATGTCAAATATCGCCGCACATTTTTCTGTAAGCTTTTTCGGCTTGATCGGAAATGAAGAGGGATTCGTCGTTTTTGCAGGTCTTAAGTAGCTTCTTTGAAGGATAGCCCCAGACGTTAAAGAGGCGCGGACCGATCCACTCGCTTTTTGCGGTGCTGTCGAAAAGTCCCCGTAACAGGCAGAGAGATGCCTTTTTCGGCTTCATAAAGATTATTTTCATCGGGTGCTTTATGATTGCGAAAATGACCTTTGGATAATGTGCTGTAATGTTCGTAAAGGTTATTCCGGGGTGGACGACCGAAAGGGTTACGTCCTCTTCATTTTCAAAAAGGGTATAGAGTGAGAACATAAGGAAGCGCTTTGCGTTACCGTAAAGCTTGCTTGACGCCTTGCGCGTTACGAAATCAATATCGTTCGGGTCGGTCTTAGAATAATTATGCGCGATGCTTCCGACGGCGATGACTCTGCCGTTTTTCTTTCGGAGCGTCGGAAGAAGCTTTTTCGTTATGTAGTACGGCGAAAGAAAATTGATCTGAAAAACGTTGCCGTATCCGGTATCGCAGGTCTCCCTCGGAATGCTGTACGCGCCTGCGTTGTGAATCAAAATATCCGGCTCGGCTTTGATAAGCTCCTCTGTTGCCTTAATTACCGACGCGCCGCTTTGAAGGTCGCACTGTATGAGAGACACCGTAGCACCGTATTTTTCACGAAGCTCTGATGCATGTGCTTCGGAGCGTGACTTATTGCGGTCAACGAGGATAAGAGACGCGCCGAGGCGTGATAGATACGCGCAAAGCGGAGCGCCGAGACCGCCCGTTGATCCGGTAATAGCGACTGTCTTTCCCGAGAGGGAGGAAGTATTCTTTTTTAACCATTTTTCGATACTCATATTATACCTCTTTCATCTCAATATAGTAGCACAGAATATGGCTTTTTGCAATAAGAAGCCGAATATCTTTACAAAATAACCGATTTCCGTTTATATATTGAAAAAGGATGAAAGCTGTTTTATAATATTTTTGAGGTGATCAGATGAAATTCAGCTTAATACTCGGCGAAGAATACGAGGGCGAGGTCGTAATTTACGCAAAAGAGGAAAATGCGACAGTGAGCGCGATAAGAGCCATCTGCGAAAAAGAGGAGAAGAATATTGTCGGATATTCGGACGGCGGAATATATACCTTAAGTCCGTATGAAATCGACTGCTTTGTGAGCGAAAAGGATCAGCTTTTTGCTTATACGGCGGTGGGAAAGCTGCGCATAAAAAGCCGTTTGAGCAAGATCGAAGAGGATCTGCCGTCCTGTTTTATAAGGATAAATCAGTCCTGTATTGCGAATTTGAATATGATCGAAAGATTTGACGCATCGTTTTCGGGAACACTCGGGGTCATTTTCAAAAACGGCTACCGAGATTACGTTTCGAGACGAAATCTGAAAAAGGTCAAGGAAAGGATAGGTATCTGATATGAATAAGTATCTTAAGGAATTCTTCCATCGCGGACTGATATTCGGCGGCTTCGGACCGATAATTATGGGAATCATATACGCGGTAATACAACGCACGGAAAGCGGATTTTCGCTTAGCGGCGACGAGGTGCTTTTGGCGATCGTTTCTACCTATATTATCGCCTTTGTTCAGGCGGGAGCAAGTGTGCTCAATCAGATCGAAACGCGCTCTCCGCTCCTTATGACAGGGGCGCATTTGTCTTTGCTTTACATTACTTACGTCGGCGCGTACCTTGTCAATAGCTGGATACCGTTTAAGCCCGAAGCGCTCGGAATATTTACCGCCGTTTTCATTATCGGCTACGCGGTAATTTGGCTTACTGTGTATATCTCGGTAAAAGCCGTCAGCCGCAAGCTTAACGGAAAGCTGAAAGGGTAAAACGCTCTGCGCATTTTTTACCAAAAATGTTAATTTGATATTGCATTTATGCGCATAATGTGATATACTGTTAGTGAGGGTAGTATAACTCCTCGTAACGACTTGTATCGAAAGCGGTGAAATGCGCTTTGAGTGATGCGCTCCCGCGGAATCTTAGGGGCAAATTGCTCGGAAAAGAAAATAAAAAGCACGTAAGCCGCATAGGGGTCTGATATGCACCCCAAAAGTTAGACACTTTTGGAGGTGCATATTTTTATGGGAAAAACAGGCAGAAAAAACAAAACATACTCGCCAGAATTCAAAATAGGTGTTATAATGGATATGCGAGAACACCACCTTGGGTATCGTGA
>JAGASS010000029.1 GCA_017621655.1 Clostridia bacterium
CACCTTGGTACGAGCATCATCGCAAGCGGCAGCCAATGCTTCGGGAGAATCAAAGCCCATTTCTTTATACAGCACATGAGCTCGGCTTGCGTTTTTGAGGTTGTGTATCTTTGCCCAATGCTCGTAACCTTTGCCCTTGGCTTTTGCTGCATCCATATCCACAACACGGCTGACAGAGTTTTGCTGTTTGATGAAGTCCTGCATGGTTGGTGCAGAATGAACGAGATGTGTTTTCGTTCTAACCTGTTTTTCGTTTCTGACAAAGGCAGCGAACACAGCCGTTTTATCAAAATCGTCACCCAGCTTGCGTGCCGTGATTGCTTTGGTGCGGTCTGGTGTGAGGTAGGACAATCGCCCTCGGCTCTCCTTGACGGTGATACCACGTCGTAAAAGTTTTTCTGCGAAGTCCTCAAAGCTGATTGCGTCAGAGAGTGCCATGCAGATTTCTTCACGGAGCTTGTCTTTGTTCGTCTCAAACTTGGTCTGTTTGATCGGCAATCCCTGCTCGGCAAGAACGGCATTTTCTTCATCCAGCGCAAGCTGTCCTTTCTTCTTTGCCCAATACTCTCGCTCGGTCACACGGTTCTTACTTCCGTTCAGAAGATCAATCTGATACAGACCCGCATCGTGGCACATCTCCATGACCTCGGCACGGAAGTATTCCATAGCTGCATTGGTACATCGGTGCTTCATGCCCGGTTGCGTATCGCAGGGTCTGTCCATATACGGCATGAACGGAACTTCTTCAATTCGCAGAGAATTGATAACGATGTGTACATGAACATTGCCGCTGCCGTTGTGTCCGTCGGGGTGTGTACAGACGATGGCTTGATGACCGGGAAAATGTTCCTTGCAGAATTTCTCGCCAAGGCTCTGCGCCAGATCTACGTTCAATCCGTGGTCGGGAACATCCTTGGGATCGAAGCTGATGATATAGTGGTGACTTTTGACATCTTCCCGTTTTTGATTTTTGCCGTAGCGGAGATTGGCTCTCAGACAGGCAATCGCAAAATCTTCGTCACCGCAGTTCAGCGTAGAAATGCGGTAATTCTGTCTTGGGATGAGCCTGCCGTTTTCGTCCAGGGTAGGCTTCATGGTAAACTCATCATGCTCAAAGGTGAGGTAGGCTTCGGCGGCAGAGTAGTCGGCGTTTTTAGAGCTTATATGCTTGAACGTTGCCAACAGCATCACCTACCTTTTTCATCACTTCAAATTTCAACGTGGCGAGATCAGCGGCAGCATCTTGCAGTTCCTTTGCCATGGCAGGATAGGGACTGTGCCATTCGTTGAGATGTCGGGCAATCTGATTTAGGTTGTTGCCGATCCTGCCATACTCAGCGGTCAGCTGACCGACGGCGGCAAGCAGATCATCGCTGACCAAGGTTGCCACGATGGTAGGTTTGATGGTTGCGCCGGAGATGGCTTCACGGATAAACTCCGCTTGGCTCATTTCGTAAAGCTTCATCCGACGCATAAATTCGGCGTACTCTTCATCGTCCAGACGGGTTTTTACAATGTGGGTTCGTTTCGGTGTGTTGTAGGTTTTTGCCATTCGGTTCCTCCTTTGCTTTTTGAAAATTGAAAATCGGCGTTAGCCGTATCGCTTCCGCTTTGCGGAACAGAGCAGGGTTTGGGGAAGGCACTCCCCAACAAGATTCCATGAGGGCAAAATGAGCGGATAGCGAAATTTGGGCCCAAGGTAGAATCTTGCTCTACGCTACCCAGCCTTTTCGTTTTTTGCGTTTTTGCCAAAGTGTCAAGTTGACAATTAGCCACACTTTGCGTTTTGCCGTTTTACCCGAATGTTGTTCCTGTCCGGGAGTCTCACCCCGACGTTGCTTCGCTCATGTCATCGCAAAGTCATATCCCATTCGGACGGTCATTCAATTTTGAGGATGTACTATTGTTGTGGCTCCATTTGGGTAAACAAAAAGAGCCGATTACACAGAGCATCAGAAATCGGCGGGAGCGTGGCTCTCGCTTCAAAATGATGTTCTATGTAATCGGCTCTGAAGATCAAAGTCGGGTTCTGCTTCATACAGCTCCCGCCAACAGAACCAAAGGCGTGGTGGAGCAGTTCGGTGTTTTCATAGCATACCGATGCTGTGTCGGATTGCTCCGACTTCATTACTATGGGTCGAACATTTTTATTCAGTTGTTATGTAGCGGTGTACCGCTGTTCCATTATTATACAGATAATGTACTATGCCGTCAAGATTGCGAATCCCTCTCACTATATTCGGAACTACAAAGAACGAAAATCAACGATTGCAGAAAAGTTCTCTCTACCTGTTAGGACGTTTTCAAGAGAAATATCAACGGGCAAAAATAATTCTGTCCAACCTGGGCAGAATTTTCAAAACTAACTTCCCGACAACTTGTCGGGAATATAAAACTCACTTCCGACCAAGTTGGTCGGAAGTCTAAATCCAACTTCTGCCCAACTTGGACAGAAGTTAAAAATCACTTCGCCGCAATTTGCACCGAAGTTAAAATTGCAACTTCGACACAGGTTGTGTAGAAGTTAAATTTGCATCAAAACAAAAATCAAGGCACTAACTTTTTGCGGTTAGTGCCTTTGGCTTAGTCATTATTTAGTTTTAGTTGTTGTATCTGCTGTCTTTGAACTGACTTTTATCAACATAAAGGTCAAAGGACAAAATGGTTAGCTGAATGTCCACATTCATATCTTGACGATAATATTTGCATTTCCATATATTTGCCTGTGGCTGACTGTAGGATACCGTGTTCATATCCGCCCATGTCTTAATCTTAGATAGAATCGAGTGGAACGATTTGTTTTCTTTGTTGAAGATAATCACCGAGACCTTCAAATCTCGCCACGTTGAATAATTGAGAACCTGCTGAATCGCTTCTTGGAACAGTTGCTCTCCATGCCATATCTTGCACTCGCCAATAAAAGCCGCTTTGTTTTCAAACTCAATATGAATATCGGTCTTTCCGATTTTGCGGAAAGTCTCGCCCGTTGCGGCTTCATAGTGAGTGTTTAATGCAGCAAGCAAATGGTCACGAAGTTCTTCTTCTCCGTTTGCATAATATGTGCGAGCTGTCTTTTCCATTGTAGTTCCGCACATCGCAATGATGTTATTGATGTTCTCATAGTCTCGATCGCTGATACATGATTCGGGAGCCATCTGAGGAACAGTCGGTTTTGCGGACGGCTGACGAACAATTCGCTTCAACTGAATCGGCTTTGTGTTCGGTGCGTTCTTGCTTTCCGTTAACGGAATCTGCAAGGCGGCACTAATGGCGGAAAAGGAATCTGCTTTCTTTTTTCGTTCCTCTAACAGCCGCAAAGCCGAAGCATTCAAACTGTTATTGTACGAAGCCACCTCAGCATTTACATTCGCAATCATTTTTTTGTAGCTGTCAAACTCACGGTCAAACTGCTTCTGAACATATTCAGCCATTGCTTCTCCTTTGCCTTGAAGTTCCTGCTTGGTATATTCAAAATTCAGCGTAAAACTTCCGCAGTCTTCATTGCAAGGATTAATAAAACTCTCTGTAGCAAATCTTGAAAGAATACGACTGCTTGGCTGTATTTCAAACAAGTCTGGATTTCCGTCAAACGGAATTTTAAAAGTCACCCGAACACCATCTATCTCAAAGAACTCTCTTTCATAGGGATGCCCACGAAAAGGATTTGCTTTTTTGACCTTGGTTTCGGAGAGTGATCTCTCAATATTCGTTTCAAAAATTGAAATGGGAACAATGCTATATTTGTCGGCAAGATAGTTAGCCCATTCTTGAAAATTGCAGGAGACTATCTCTGCGTCACTCATCTGCTCAACTTCCGATTTCATTTTGCTATGTAAAGCCGCAAAATAATTTCGAGCTTCTATTTCGGTGAAAAACTCTTTGCTGTGTGCCCATCCTGCTCCTCGATACATTTTCTCACTCCCATTCTACAACTTCAGCAATTGGTAAGACACCGAAATACTCAATCATGTGTATATGCTTCATCCGTATTTTTCTTTAAAAATTCAAAATTTTGTGGGAGTCTTGTTACCATTGGAGATGAAAGGATCTCATATAATATACCGCCCATTTCCTTTTTTACAGAAAAATTAAAAGCGTTGTAATCGTGATCTAATCTGTCTTCAACTTTTTGCAGATGTACTCTGTTCCTTAAATCTTTTAACCGCTTTAACGTCGGATATACCAAATGATTTACTTGTAATGCTTGATGGTGTCTTTCGAGTATTTTGATTAATTCATCAAGATTCATTTGGAGTGGATATTCATCTACCTTTTTTAATAATTCTGTCTTTACTATTATTTTTTCTGTGCCAAATCTTGTTTCGTTGGCTTGAGTAGTCCCTAAGCTTTCCAGGGTAGAGGTTTTCCACCATCCATTTGACTTAACAATATTGACAAATAGTCCTTCAAGCACGGACATACCTGTTACAACATAGGATTTCACCAACATTGTATATATTACATCGGATAGTTTTAGTTCCTCTATTTCTTTTTCTAAAAACTCCAGATATTGCATGCTGTATGCGAGATTACTTCTTAATGCTTCGCTATTCTCAATACTCATATCCAAAACAAATGATAATTTATACGTATCAACCGCAGTTGGATACCAACGATCCTGAGTTTGTGCATTTGTTACTTTTAATAAAGAGCTAAATGGCTTTGAATTGGCAGGCATAATATCACCTCATTTCAACTATTCACATACCCGCTGGAAAGATTACAATTTCAAAGGATAAGCATCCAGCTTGTTTTGAGCATTTATGTATGATTTATAAATATTTTTGACCCCAGCCTCTTTTGCCATGCTTACAACAAGATTTTCCTCTGCTACGTCCATTCGCAGACCGAGAATTATACCGCTTGGGATCCATTCCATCATCACCGGTGGCTTCATAATGCACCCAGTTATCATTCGCCATTCTTCATCGTATTTATGGCACTCTTTTTTGATTAGGGTCGTTCTTTCCTGTTCCCATAAAGCACTTCCCATACCTGTATATAGCTCTGGAGGAATCTGAGTTGCGGTTGTCTCTGCTATTTTACGGAGCATAACGAATTTCGCAAATTTGGTTGCATCATAAGGCGTGTCCGAATAATAAATCGGATATAGCGGCGTTCCGTAGTTCTTGATTCCGCAATTTGCACATTTGTCCTGCTTGCCGCATAAGAAGTTGTCATTGTTTTCAAGGTCGTAGATCTGAACAAACCCTCTGTGCTGATCTGCATATTTCAGCCACAGAACCTCATTAAACCCATTTTCGGAGAAACAAACTGACCATGTATCTTTTTTAACTTCATCACGGAGTGAAAGTGCTGCATTCAAAAAGCTTTCGGTAAGCCCGTGAGAAAGCGCGTTTGTCACATTCTCAACCGTAAACTGCGCTGCTTGCTCCTCAGAGAGAATATTCCCAAGCAATGACTTAACACCATCCACAACAGCTTCTGTACTTTCCGGAGTCTGGAATGCACTTAGATACTCTTTCCGGATCGCTTCAATGTCGATGTGAAGAAAGGTATCAAAAGGATCGTCATAATAATTCGCAGAAGAAAAGTAGAGCTTGTTTGTTCTGAGCGCTTCCAAGCTTTTTGTGCTGACAGGACGATACCGAAAAAGTAACTTTGGATACTTAATTGATTTGAATAGCTGTTCTCGTTCTGCCACAATATCATTTCCGGGCAAGGAACATAATGTTTGCCAGAAGTGTTCTCGATCATTGTGATTCATTGATGCCCCTCCTCTCAATTATCAAAAACGATTTGTAATCCGAAGTAAACAAAATTCGATTTATGAGAAATCACCCATTTGTGTTTTGGTATACTGCTTTCCGCTCGAGTCTGTCCACTCAGTGATTATTCTGAATTTTGATGCAGAACCATTGTGTGTGATTAGAATCAATTCATAGCTTTTTCTTGCCTCTAATTCTTCAAAAGGCTGCTTTTCACGATCCATAATCATAATTCCGACATCACCATCAAATCGAGCAGTCACATTATAGGCGGTTGCATTTCCTGAATTCCAAACTTTCAGTCTATGCTTACCTTTACCTACAGTAATAAATCTTGCCTCAACGCACGCAAGTACCGCATCTTCCTTCTCCTTAGCTATCTTGTCCAATTCATTCTGCTTAATCTTGAGTTCCAGTTCGTTAACCTTGTTCTGGAGGCGTTGTGCCTTTGAAGATTTAAACAGCGAAATGACGGCAACTAACAGAGATATACCTGCGATGATCAGCGCACCCCAATCTTTTATGAAAGGAACCATTTCCTTCAATGTGTTAATCAAAACTTCCATTTTTTCATCGCTTTCTTTAATTCTTTTTCAAGTTCTTTGACTGCATCTTGCGCAAGCTCATCTACAGCATTATCGATTATTGCGGCATTGCTATCGAGCAACTCTCGTTTCGTGTATTCTGAACCACAATCAGAGCAACGAACTCGTACATCGTCACTTGCGGGAAGAAGATCTTCAAACTCTTCGTCCAATGATGAAAACTGATCATTACCGCAAAGAGGACATAGCAGTGTGACTTTACGATCTAAATTTTTCATTAAAACACCTCATTTCAGCCGTTCACACAGCGGCAGGATTTCTTCCAGTTTGGCAACGATGCGGCGCCAAGTCGCTTCAAACGTGTATGCACCTTAGTTTCTGTAAGAATAAGATGCTTCAAGAGTGCATCCACTGTAATATTACTCATTTTTCTTTCTCCGGGGTAAACTCTAAAATGTCATCAACGCCACATTGTAGAGTTTTGCAAATTTTCTCAATACTATCGAGAGAGATATAATTGTCACGCTTGATTCGGGTAATGATATTTGCACTAAAGCCTGCCTGTTCCATTAGTTCGGCATTCGTCATGCCCTTGTCGATCAGTAAGTGAAATAATTTCTTATAGGTTACGGCCATGGCAATCCACCTCCTAACATTTTTAATTATTATATCACGAAATCGTGAATAATTCAATTCGTTGGATTGAAATTACACAACGACAAATTCCTACGCAACTTACGTTGAAGTGGTGGAACGCAACTTCGATAAAAGTCGTGTCGAATTTCTATAAACCAAACTCAATATAATTCCACTTCGATATAAGTAAAAAATCCGCCGAGCAGATAGTTGCTGCTCGACGGATTATAATTGAGTTCTTTATTCGCTTTGATTCTTTCGAGTCATTCTTCTACCACACATCTTTTTCCAAATACTATGCAGCAGTTCGATTTCATGCTCTGTTAAGTTTAAACCCTTGCGAAGCAAAATGGAGTCTGTATATTCCAAAACCTTATCGATCTCGCCTTGGCGTTGCCAAGCATCAATCTTTTGAAGATCTAATTGGTCTGCCATTTGCATAGGAATGCGAATTTTTCGCATTTCTCCTGGCTCAAAGGTGAGGACTCCTCCGCCATAACTTCTGCCAAGCGTTTCACTAAGAGCGAACGTATAAGTGTTCAAAAAGGCCGCTGCAACTTGTTTTCCATCAATGCCCTCTAAGAATCTTACCTTGTGAAGAGTATCAGTAACGAGTGCTTTTTTCTCGTTTAAAATCATCCTTGGATACAAATGCGCCTGACGAATTAGAAAAGCATCGGCACACCAAGTCTGTGAAACATGATACCATCTTGGTCTTATACGGCATTTATAATTTTTGTTGAAGCCCTTTCCTTCGCCCCACTGAATATATGCCTTCTGTTCATCAGTCAAGGCATCAAATTCCTCGTTTCCGGGAGCAAAGAAAAACACCTTTTTACCTAACTCAATCAGATTGTTGTAATCCTCATTTGTTAATTGCACACCTTTTAACTGCTCGGAACGGCTAATGATAGGGATAACACTCTGTTGAAGATTGAATTCTTCTACCGTTGCCTGGTTCATGACAAAAAAGTCATTCTCGCCACTTACAAGGCCAACATTTACTTCAAACAAATCGGTTGAATTAGTAATCCTCGGATCACTATTAAGCCGTTTCAGCAAGTCCAGTTCTTCGTTGGATAAATAGTATTTTACCCATTTGTCACGGCTATGATCGAGTTCCTTTAGCTCGGTATTCTCTAAACATGTTTGGCCCTGTGCAATCAAATCTGCCATGTCATCCAATTCTACAACACGAATACCATGCTTATCACAGCCTCTTTCACCCAGCAGAAGAATAACTTCCTGCTGTATGTCATCAAATACCAGTCGTTTAAATGTAACAAGTGTTAGCTTATCAAAAAACGTACTGAGAAACTGTCTTGCTTCAGCAGCGTAGTCAACTTGGAACAGTTCAGCGGGAATAACCATCCCAACACGACCAGTTGGCTTTAATGCCTTACAAGAAAGCACTAAAAATGGGAGCCAAATGTTCGTTAGGCGATTGGGTTGAAACCCATGTTTGTTCATCAAAGCAAATGCGATTTTACGATATTCCTCTGTAAAGTGCTGATAGCGAATGAAAGGTGGATTCCCAACAATCACATCGAATTGAGTTTGATCTTCGATATTCTCTTGATAGTATGTGAAAAAGTCTTTACATACCACAGTTGTACCATATTGTGCCGACTTTTTAGCCTCAACATCATCCAATTCAATTCCAAGTACGTTGTTCCGAATTTGCTCATCCGTAGCTCCCAACTCTTTATAACGAGTGGTTATGGCACTCAAAAAACTACCATCACCGCAGCTT
The DNA here is from genome assembly GCA_017621655.1 of Clostridia bacterium. GTDB lineage: Bacteria > Bacillota > Clostridia > Oscillospirales > CAG-272 > Colimorpha_A. The sequence goes on from JAGASS010000029.1 coordinate 8,664, forward strand.
GGCTCTAAAACAGAATCGGATGTTTTACGGATGGCCCATTCTGCAATAAATTCAGAAATTTTGTCGGGGGTATAGTATCCGCCTCTTAATTTGTTATATCCTTCAATCGGTTTCATACCTGTTCCTCGACTTCCTGAGATTCTACCTGATAAAGCTCATCGATTACGCTATTTAGTTCAGCGTTGATTGCTGTGATGGAGTGTTCCAAAACTGTACGACGAGTGGCGTTAGGCGCAGAAGCTAATTGCTCTTTTAACTGCATGATGTTTTGCACCATCTCAACAATCTGCTGATGCTTGGCAACTTCAGTAGGATTTTCAAAATCAATCTTGTAAATAGGCAGGGTAGCAATAAACTGCTTTCCATGAGAATAGTAATCTCCCCTAAAGGTGCTTGCTCTACTTTTTACAAGGAGTTCCATTAGCCAATGGTTCAAAATTGCCTGGATATAGAAAATGGATTCCTGAGAAGTAGCTTTCTTTTCTATACCATAGAAAGGACCATTTCCTCCACCTGTAAAGACAACCATGTCATTATCATAGACATAATTTGAGCTTGTAGAAAGCACAGGCCAAACGAGATGTTCTCCTGTAAGGAAACGTCTTAAAGATTGACTGCGTCCGAACGCAAACCAATTTTCAGTCGTGCGTCCAGGCATATTGCGTTCATCCAGCTTATCTTTGAAGCGATTCAAATATGCTAACGCATGAGGGAAATCCTCTGTCATTTCTGTCAAACTATATAGAACCGGTCTTCCGTTTACCGCCTTGTACGGGAATATGATGTAGCTATTTGCTTCAATTTTCTCGTAACTGACAAGTTGTGTGTCATATATACTTTTACGCAGAATTCCTTTCTCTATCTGGAACTCACGCCCCTGTCTATCGTGCGAGTAAATGAAATTCTCGTCTTCACGATCAGCGTGAATGATATAGATTTGGTCAGCACTTGTTTGAACACCAACAAAAATGTCGACCAAAGTGGAAAGGGAAACGCAAGATTGCGAAATCTCTTCCAAATGTGCAACGATATTTTGCGGCAAGAACGACCACGGCTGACTACTAATGTAAGCAGCCGGATAGGTCAAGCATTCTGTATCATGATTGAACAAGAACCGATTCCAATCCTGAACAAAGCCAATTTGGAATTCTTCATAGCCTTGCTTAGATAATACCAAAATGCAGGTATAAGTGCTTCTGTTTTCAAAAACTTGATGAGTTCCGAAATGCAGAATTTTCTTAACGTTGGAATTGGAAGAAAGCAATTCTCTCAATTTAGCGCCTGACTTGATATTCATAAACTTGTGCGGGACGATATAACCCAGCATTCCGCCATCGTTTAACAGTGCAAGTCCTTTTTCAATAAACAGATAATACTTATCGAGTGTATCAGTTTGTGCGGTTACATAGGGAGAATGGCTGCTCTTATAAAAATCATACTCTTCTCGGGAATAGTGCACCATATTCTGCACACGAATATAGGGCGGATTACCGATAATTGCATCAAACTTTTGGTTGCCAAACTCAGCATTCCAATCGAACATCTTTAACTTGTTCATCAAGGAAATATTCTGGTAAACAGATCGATCAAAACGTGCATAAGCCATATTCACAAGGCTGTTACCATTTTTGATGTTCTCGTCCAAATTAGGAAGGATACGTTGATTAGTACGCTGATGAAAAGCTTCTGCCTCCTCTAAGGACGAATTTTCCAACGCCTTTAGCAGCAAGCTAAACTTTGATACTTCTACAGCCAGAGGGTCAATATCAACGCCGAAGATGTTATTTTTCAAAATGGAGCGTTTTTTCTCGTAAGAAAGTATATAATTAGTACTGCCAGCCAGTTGATAAATATCGCCTCTTCGCTCAGCATTTTCTCTATCATGGTTTCGATAATACTCAATATGATAGTTTACAATGTATTCAAATGCCGACAGCAAGAAGTTGCCAGACCCGCAGCAAATATCTGCAATGCGATACTGAGCTACTTCTTCGGGAGTTTTATTTTCGTACAGAGGACGGAGCGTTTCTTCGATAATAATATCGGTGATGTTTTTGGGGGTGTTGACTGCACCCTGGGAGTCAACCACTTCAGGCTTTTCTTGCGTCTCAATATGTCCATCTTCTCGAATTACAAGAGCCTCATCCAAGAACAGTTCATAAATCTGACCAATAATATACGGATCAATTACACCAAACTCATAGGAGTTATTGGGGTAGTACAGGCTTTGGAATATCTCAATGATAACCGCATCAGACACAGTAAGGCGATCTTCTTCTAAGAGTTCAAATAATCCAGAATCATACTTCTGATCTGCCGCAGCGAACATTGTCCTTAGATCTTGGTATGTCGTAATAGCCTTCAGCGACTCATAATTCTCGAAACATCTATCCTCACAAATACGAAGGAAAATTGTTCTATTAAGCACTCGTTGAACAAAAATATTGAGTGTTTCTACATCAACATTTGGATTGTTGCGCAGAATATCCTCGCCAAGCATCATTCGCCATGCTCTAATCTGATCCAAGAAATACTGATCGAACGGTTCACGACGAAGAGCTCCCTGAATGTTACCGAAATGGCGCTCAAACTGTCCGGTCAAGACTGCTTCTTTGGACAGCATGTTGTAAATTTCCTCAAAACGTTCCACGTACTCGTCGAAGTGGTAGTGAGCAATCATTGCGACACCAATGTCATCGCCTTCTCTCGGACGAACAGAACAATCATAGATATATAGATCGGTGAAATTGGTCAACACTGAGACTTTTAAGTTTCCGCTCCATCCATATCTGCGCAGCTGGAATGCCGGAGCTGCATCGATAGTAAGGTTTACCGCAGGTTTCTTTGTCTCAAGAAAATACAGGACTTCCGTACCTACCTTGAAAGAATAATCTGGTTTTTTGCTGCGATGGATGCCATCTTCCTCTACAACTACGGTAGCCTCATGGGTAACTTCACGCAGGTGTTGTGGCAATCCACGTTCGTTATCTACATCCCATCCAAGGAGTTTGAAGAAGCGGTTTACAAAATCAACACGGACTTGAGTCTCGTTATAGGTTGCTCTCTGGAATTGCGGATAGTTATTACTGTAAGTCTGAACAAGTTCGGCAACTTGTTCGGTTAGTGTAGCCAGCATCTCTGGTGTCATTCCTGCAATCCCTCACTTTCTGGTAAGAAGTCCATAATATCGCCAACGTTACAGTTAAGAGTGGCGCAAATCTTCATAAGGCTTTCCATGGATACAAATTCGTTCTTTCCCATCTTGGCAAGCACATTAAAACTAATCCCGGATGAATCCTTGAGTTCCGTGCGATTCATCTTTTTATCAATAAGAAGCTTCCAGAGCTTATCATAACTAACTGACATAGCACCTCTCCGTTCATGGTTATAGTTAAAATTTATTATAACACAGTTTCTTCTGTTTTTCAAGATATTCTCCCGAAATCATGAGTTTTTCGTTTGATATAATGAGGTGAATTTGCCTTACTGTAGAAAATAGCCCCCATCGATTGCACCGATGGGGGTATGATTCAATATCTGGTTATTCTTTCATGACTTCCAACATCATTCTTGCGCCCAACTTAAAGCCATTCTGAAAGATCAAACAGTCTGTATTGGTCTGATGTTCTCGCACACAATCGGTGTATTTCTCAAACAGTTCTTTCTGCTCGTCCGTCATAGTGGCTTTGAGCTTTTCTTCATTCCTGCAAATCAGTTCCAGTAGCTTCTTGTATTCTTTGCAAGAGGATGTGTCATACTCGGTTGGTTCAATGTTGCCGTACCAAAATTCTTCAAGGATTCTCATACCGCATCCTCCTCGTAGATCATCTCACACAGAACAATTTCTTCGGCTCGGTTGTGGATACTGTTCATGACTCCAACCCATGCCATCTGATCGTGCTGCTTCATTTGCTCTGTCACGCCCTCAGATTCCTTCATCTGCTCGATGATAAGTTCAAGGCGGCTCTGTGCCTGCTCATTCAAATCAGCCAGATATGTCCACAGTTCGCCGCTAAGACACAGATCATTGAAGCGGATAGGGTTGTGTTCCTTGATGTAGTCTCTGTGCATACGCCCCCACCGACCAATAGGTCTATTTTCCTCCGGTAAACGAATATCGGGAATATAGTAATCACCACAACGGATATAGTTCAGTTCCTGCATCATATGTACCTCCAGTAAGACTCAAACATTCTGTTAAAGATAGAAAAAGGCGATACCTGGTTGTGAAAACCAAGTATCGCCAATTTTTCTTGTCGCACTCCTGTACGGCAGCTACCCTACGCCAGTAATGTTCTCATACTGTCTTATTGGAAACTACCTTGACGGGTCTTTTTTTATGTTCGTGATACGATTTTGCCAAAACCAATTGTGAATCGTTTTCGTGGGGGCGATGTCCTCGACACCCCAACACCCGAACACCTCATCCGTCAAGTGCCCGAGATCCTTCGCTGCGCCGCCCGCGCTGTCATTCTTGAGGGAGCGAAGCGACCGAAGAATCCCGCGGGCGAGCTTGCTCGAGGATGACAACGGGCACTTGACACCTTCCCCTCAGGGGAAGGCGAGACGACGTTCCGATATTTCGTCACGTTTTCGTAGGACGGGGGTTTCCCCTCCCGCATAAAAACGATGTTCTTTTTTTACAACGGGTCGTCGAGGCGCCGACCCCTACCGAGAAGCGTCCAAAATTTGCGCGGTAGGGGCTGGCGCCCACGACAGCCCGCATAAAAACGATGTTACATGGGTTAGCCGAAAATCTTATACAAGCAGAAAAGAGAGAACAAAACGGTTTGATCCGTATGTTCTCTCTTTTTTAGTTAATGATGCTTTTGCTGTCGCAAAAGCGGAGTTATTATTCGTGACGCTTATGCTTGGTGCAGAGCTTGACAAGCTCGACGATCGGGATTGTCGAGAATGCAAGACCGATAGCGATAGCGTATTCTTCCCAGCCGATCGGAACGAATCCGAAGAGGTTGCTGAGGAAGGGAATCTCAACGAGTGCGGTTGTGAGAACCAGCGATACGAGCATTGAACCCCAAAGGATCATATTGTGAGTCTTGAGCTTGAAGATCGATCCGTGTGAACGGAGGTTGAAGGAATGGAATATCTCTGCCATCGACATAGCGAGGAACGCGAGAGTTATACCGTGGTCACTGTTACCGATGCCCCAATGATTGAACTGGAAGCGGTAGCCGATGAAGTAAGCTGCAAGCGTTATCGCCGAGATCATAAGACCCTGATATGCGATGTTGAAGCCCATGCCGCCTGCAAAGATGCCTTCGTTGCTCTTACGCGGCTTGCGGGTCATGATATTCGGCTCTGCCTTTTCGGTTCCAAGCGCGAGTGCGGGAACGGAGTCGGTTACGAGGTTGATGAAGAGAAGATGCGGTGCTTTGAGAATGGTGAATCCGCAGAGCGTTGCGGTAAATACGCTTATGACCTCGGAGAGGTTAGAGGAGAGAAGGAACTGAATACACTTCGTGATGTTATCGTAGATTCGTCTTCCTTCGGCAACTGCGGAGACGATGGTTGCGAAGTTATCGTCGGCGAGTATCATGTCGGCGACGTTCTTCGTAACGTCGGTTCCCGTTATACCCATACCGATACCGATGTCGGCACTCTTTATAGAGGGCGCGTCGTTTACGCCGTCGCCCGTCATTGCGGTTACCATTCCGCGCTTACGCCAAGCGTTGACTATTCTCGTCTTATGCTCGGGCTGAACGCGTGCGTAGACAGAATACTTCGTTACCGCTTCGTCGAATTCCTCGTCGGTGTACTTATCTATCTCTGCGCCTGTTATTGCTTCCGATGCGTCGGAGATGATTCCGAGCGTCTTTGCAATAGCAACGGCAGTGTCCTTGTGGTCACCCGTTATCATTATCGGGCGGACGCCTGCAAGCACGCACTGCTTGACTGCTTCGGTTACCTCGGGACGAACGGGGTCGATCATTCCTGTTAGACCTATAAATACAAGCTCGTGTTCAAGCGCGTTTGGCGAGCAGTCGCTCGGTATTGCAGGGTGCTTTTTGTATGCGCAGGCGAGAACGCGTAGCGCCTGGGAGGCGAACTCGGTATTCTTCGCGAGGATCTCTTTCCTGTACGCATCGGTAAGCGCGACCTCGCTTCCGTTAACGAGTATCTTCGTGCAACGCGCGAGAAGCTCGTCGGGTGCGCCCTTTGTATACTGAATTATATTACCGTTATCGTTATGAACGGTGGACATCATCTTTCTACCCGAGTCGAAGGGTGCTTCGCCTACACGGGGAGATGTCTTTTCGATCTCATTCTTATGAAGACCGAGCTTCGTTGCGTAGTTAACGAGCGCACATTCGGTCGGCTCGCCGACTGCTTCGCCGCTTTCATCGGGGCTAGCGTCGGAGCAGAGTGCCATGCCGATAGCGAGAAGGTTATTATCGCTTCCCCAGCTGTCAACAACGGTCATCTTGTTCTGAGTAAGAGTACCTGTCTTATCGGAGCAGATTATCTGAGTACAGCCGAGCGTCTCAACTGCGGTAAGGCGACGGATGATCGCGTTCTGCTTGGACATCTTGGTGACGCCCATCGAAAGAACGATGGTAACGACTGCGGCAAGTCCCTCGGGAATTGCTGCGACCGCAAGGGATACGGCAGGCATAAATGCGTCCTCGAGAATGACCTTAAAGGCGTTCTTTGCGGTGAGAACGTCTCTGTTCATGAACAGAGTGAAGGCGAACATAAACGCGCAGATACCGAGAACGAGCCAAGTAAGTATCTTGGAAAGCTGAGAGAGCTTCTTCTGAAGAGGAGTTTCGCCCTCCTCTGCTTCGGTGATCGCGGTTGCGATCTTACCCATTTCGGTGTTCATACCGATTCCGGTAACTACCATAACGCCGCGTCCGTAAACGACGACGCTACCCATGTAGCACATGTTCTTTCTGTCGCCAAGCGGAACGTCACCGTTATCTGCGGCGGTAAGAACGTGATCGACCTTATCGGAAGGAACGCTTTCTCCCGTCAGCGCCGCTTCCTCGATCTTCATGCTCGCGCTTTCGAGTATTCGTCCGTCGGCAGGGACTGCGTCTCCTGCTTCGAGGATGACGATATCACCGATAACGAGGTCTTCGCTTCGAACGGTAACGAGCTTGCCGTCGCGTATGACCTTTGAGGTCGCCGCCGCCATTTCCTTCAGCGCGTCAATGGCTTTTTCCGCCTTGCTCTCCTGAACGACGCCGAGTACGGTGTTGAGGATGACGACCGCGAGAATGATGAATACGTCAGTCGGGAGCTTGTCGGGATGGAGCGAAAGCTCGGTTACTGCCGATACGATCGCCGCGCCGATAAGCACGAGTACCATCGGATCGACAAGCTGGGAGATGATCCTCTGGAAAAGAGTTATCTTCTTTCCTTCCGCAAGCTTGTTCTTTCCGTCGCGTGCCTGACGGCTTTCTGCCTCGGCGGTGCTCAGACCGTCAAGCGAGGAGGAAACGCCACTCAGCACTTCTTCTTTTTCGGTTAGATAATGCTTCATTTTTATTTAATTCCTTTCGGATTTTTTTACGTAATTATTTTCAAAATAAAAATAACGAGCCAATGCACGGAAAAATGCCGCACACAGTCTCGTTCATTAAGTCAAGTCAATCGGAAGATGTTTTCCGCGGGATGGTTGGCTTGACACGCTTACGCGCAAACTACTCCCTATGTTACGGTAATTTTAGCACATATTTTCTTATTTGTCAAGGAATTGCGCCGATATTATTTAAGAATTATTCCGCCCATCATAAGTCCGCGCTTGCCGTGACTTGCGCGGTGAGAGAAAAATACGTCGCTTTCACAGCAGGTGCAGGAGTGGCAAATATTGATGCTTTCGTCTTTTATGCCCGAGATGGTTAGAAGATGCCGGTTCATCTCAGGCAGGTCTGCGTAGAAATAACCTTCTTTGTCGCTCGGCGTTATATACTGAAGAAGCTCGATTCCGTATTCGGCTTCCTCTACTGCGTTAACGAAGGGAATATCGACCTCGTAACAGCAGGCGTGAATACAAGGACCTATCGCGACCTTTATATTTTCAGCCGACGCGCCGAGCATGATCATCTTCTTTACCGCGTTGACGGCAATTCCATTGACAGTTCCGCGCCAGCCGGCGTGGACCGCACCGATAACGCCCGAATCATCGTAAAGAAGGATCGGAACGCAGTCCGCGACCTTGACGGTGAGAAGCAGGTCCTTTTCATTAGTGACGAAGCCGTCACATTCGAAATGACGCCCCAAGTCGTTTTTTGTTACGATTTCAACGATGTTCGAATGTATCTGCTTTGCCGAGAACATATTTGAAATATCGCCGCCGAGCGCCGAAGCAAAGCGGCGACGGTTTTCTCTTACGTCCTTTTCTGCTCCCATACCGAGGTCGAGCGTGTCAAGCCCGTCTCCGCGGCTGACCCCGCCCTCGCGGGTCGAGAATCCGTGAAAGCAGCTTATGTTATCCGATATTAAAAGCGGCAATGCGCCCGTTTTTCTGAATCCGCCCATTTTTATTTTCCTTTCGGTTTCATATAACTATTATATTACATTTTTTCCCAATTATCAATAGAAAAGAGATGATAGGGAAAATCTTTGCGCGATATAACTCTTGCGGTGCACACGGGGCGTTACAGCGGAAGGAGCAAGCCCCTCCCCTACCAACAAAGTTTAAGCATTTTCTTAAACCGAAAGGGAATTCCAAAGGGGAAAACGTGTGAAAATTTGCTATCGCAAATTTTCATCGGTTTGCCCCTTGGCGGTTTTCTTTGCGCAGGTTTGCGAAGCAAAACTGCTTGTTTCATTTGCACGGGCAAAGAAATGCGGAAAATTTCACATCATATTTTTCTCTGCGTAAAATAATTACTGTAAGGGCATCAATTTTTTCTTAGCGCGAATATTATTCCCACGCCTGCCGAAAAATAGTAATGAGCTCTTACGAAGAAGAACAAAAAAACCGAAAGGAAAAATATTATGACGTGTAAACGCGGAGATATATTTTACGCCGACCTGAGTCCCGTCGTCGGCTCGGAGCAAGGAGGACTTCGTCCCGTTCTCATAATACAGAATGACGTCGGCAACAGGTACAGCCCGACAGTCATCGCCGCCGCGATAACCTCGCGCACGGGAAAAAACAAGCTTCCGACGCACATAGGCGTTGAGGCGATGATAAGCTCCGACACATCAAGCGGCGGACTTATGAAAAATTCCGTTATTCTGCTCGAGCAGGTGAGAACGCTTGACAAGACCCGACTTAAGGAAAAGATGGGTCATCTTGACGACAGCGTTATGAGACGCGTAAACGAAGCTATCGCCGTCAGCTTCGGGCTTGGCGGAAGCACACCGAATGAAATAATCGGTTGATACTTGAAAAAGTCCGCGCATCCGTGTATAATAGAAGTAAGAAACGGAGGTGCGGAAATGAACGGAATATTAGATAAGATATGTAAGACCGTCATTGACGAGGTCAGCCCGAGCAAGGTGATCCTATACGGCGAAAAGAAAAACGGAGAGCAGCTGCGAGAGGCAAGCTTGCTTATCGTCGTGAAGGGCGATCCGAAGGAAGCCGAAAGACGGCTTTACCGCATTCTTGACTGCGACGTCGCTTTCAATCTGCTTGTATACAGAGAGGAAGATTTTATCCTCCTCGAAAAGGACGAAACGAGCTATGCGTACAGCATAATGTCGAAGGGCAGGGTGCTTTATGGGTAGAAGACGCGGAAGTCCGCACGACAGTAAAAGATACTTCGACTGGCTCGAGCGAGCAGAATGCGATCTTGATTCCGCGCGCATATTAAAGGATAATGACGGCGATAACTGCAACGCCGCATTCCACTGTCAGCAGTGCATCGAAAAGGCGCTAAAGGGTTATCTTCTCTATAAAAACGGCAAGCACGTTGACGGACATAACCTGACGTTTCTGTGCAGAAGCGCCTGTCGGATCGACAGAAAGTTTGACGAGTGGCTCGACGAAAGTACCTCGCTCAACAGATACTATATCGAAACGCGCTATCCTACCGACGTTGGCTTCGATATTACAGATTCCGAGCTTGAGAGGGTCTATAAAATGGCACGCGATATGTACGCCTTTATTTTCAAGGTCATATCGGGTGAGGTAGTTCAAAAATAAGGATTAAAAAATACCGAAGCTTCTGCTTCGGTATTTTTGATTCTCAAATTGACGGATCAAACCTTTCCGAGGAAGGAAAGAACGCAAAGAATGATATTTACGAGACCGTAAATTTCCATAAGAAGTCCGATGATTCCGCCAAAGATGCTAATTATCGGGAGGCTTGCAACAAGACCGATCACCCAGCCAACGACTGCGCAGAAGATAATGCCGATTACGAGCCAAACGATAAGGGAAACAACGTCACCCTTCTTTGCCTTGAAGCCAAGGGGCCAAAATTTTTTAAGAAGATCCATAATTATTACCTCTCAATTTTATGTAGTATCTATATTATAAACGCTCTTTTAACAAAATGCAAGAGTATTGTAAAAAATTTGTCGAAAAAGAAAAAACGGTAGACAAGAAGGTAAACAAGTAGTATAATTAAGGTGGAAAAGAAAAGGAGATGGTTCCCATGGCAGACAAACAGTACCTCGTGGCACTGACAAATCAGAGTCACGGCAGAGTAGACGTTCACGACATAGGTAAGGGAGTTATCGACGAGTCCTCCCTCGTTTGGTCACATCAGTACGATCAACCTTCAATAGCAGGAGTAAAGCTCCGCCGTTATAAAGGACGCAAGGTCGTTCTTACGTCATACGGACACATGAGCGCGGCAATGATCGATTACGAGACACACGAGCAGCTCTACGTGACCGATCATACGGGAGCAAATCCTCATTCTATAGAGCTTATCCCGTTTGACGATGGCAGATACCTTATCGCCGTTGCGTCGACCGTCGGATATGACGTAAAATTTTTCGATCCCACAGAGGGCAGAGTTCCGTCGGTCGGTTGCGTTTACGCGCCCGACGGACACGGGGTGCTTTACGATCCCGATGAAAAGGTGCTCTGGATACTATGCGGTAACTATCTTTCGAAGAATGAGGTAACGTGGGAAAACGGCGAGGTGACTGTCAAGTGCCTTGCAAAATACGTAGCGCCCTCAGGCGGCGGACACGATCTTGCTCCCTATTACGGAGATAAGAATCGCCTTTGGGTGACCTTCCACCGCACAGTATATCAGTTCGATAAAACTACGGGCGAGTTCAGAACCGATTACGATGCCTTTCCTCTTATTCACTCCGAGGGAAGAAACGGTCAGATCAAGGGCATAGGCAATTTCGACGACGGCTCTTGTGTTAAGATATACCCCGACGGAAAGTGTCATCAGTGGACGTCAACCTCGATCCGCTTTATGAAGAAAAATAAAGACGGAAGCTTCGACAAGACGGCTATCACGTCGGAAATGGGACATTACTACAAGATACGCGTATTCTGCGAGGATTATAACTGAGGACGGAAATATGAAAAACATTCATCTTTTGGGTAAGAAAATTCTTTTTGATAAGTCGAAGGTGCTTCTCGACTATAAGCCGAATACCGATTGGCTCGATTATTTCGAGCCGAAAAGCGGTGAATGGAAGTACGAGGACGGTGCGCTCATCGGAATCGAAAACGGAAACAAGGGCGGAATTCTTTTCACGCGCGATTACTATAATGGTAACGTAATGCTCTCCTTCACCGTTTCGACGATACTTCCCGCGACCCGTGACCTTAACGCCGTTTTCTGTGCAAACTGGGACGACGAGGTCGATTATCTCGGACTTTCATACGTCTGCGGTCTTAACGGCTGGTACGAAAACAAGGCAGGTCTTGAAAGAAATATCGGCTACGGAGTCGGCTCGAATCTCTATTCTACGACGAGCTTGTATAAGTACACCCCCGGCACCGAGGTCAGAATGACCTGCGGAGTGATAGACGGTCATTCTTTTATGGTCGTTGACGACGTTCTCGTCTCGGAAATGATAGACCCGAATCCTATAAACGGCGGTCACGTTGGCTTTTCTGCCTACTGCACGATGCTACGCATAAAGGACATCGAGGTAAGAGAAATATGCTGGGAGCCGTTTGAACAGAAGTACGATCCGGAATTTTGAAATACAGAACGTAAAAAATAAAATCTAATACGGAAGGAGAAAGCCATGAAAAAGCTTGTTTTACTTATTATTACTGCGTGCATGATCGTTACCTGCTTCGCCTGCGGTAACAAAAAGAAAGACGATCTTCGAGTTAGGATACCCATTTATCCGGATCCGACGCCGTGGGCGAAGCTCCCCGAGTACAACTTCAAGGGCGCGGATTTCCGTATCAGTAACAGGGAAGAATACGGCGGACTTGAGGTCGTCGTTGATGACGAGACCTCAGAGGATATCGTCGACGAGGCACTTTTGTTGAGAAATGCAAAGGTCGAAGACAGATACAACGTTGAGATCGTCCGTCAGGACAATTCTTCCGCTTCGCATATTAATACCGTCCTTTCCGACCTTGCCGCGAAAAAAGGCACGTTTGACCTTGCAATGACGAGCGCGGGTGAAAGCTCGCCTATTATCACAAGCGGCGCCGTTTACGACTGGGCAAAGCTTCCTTACACCCACCTTGACGAGTCTTTCTGGCTCGGCAAAATGAACGAGGCGTTCACCGTGCAGGGCGTTATCTATACCGCTGTTTCCAAGATGTGCATTTCTACTGTCGCCAAGACATCCGCCTTGGCGTATAACCGCACTCTCGGTGAGGCTTGGAAAGGAAAAAATTTCACGAAAGAGCTTATCGATACCGTTTGCGACGGCGACTGGACCTATGATGAGCTGATGAGCATTATCAATAAGTACGGATCGCAGGATGACAGCTGCGCGTTCTATATGACCGCGGACGAATCTATTGATACCTGGCACGCCGTATGGGAGATCCCCTGCGTAGAGAACGACGCGGAAAAGGGTCTGACTGACGTTTATATGAATGAAAAGCTCCGTTCATTTACAAGCAGAATGCATACGATGTACTACGATACCGACGGTATTCGCTACGGCACTAAGGAAGAAGCAATAGGCGCGTTTATGGACGATAAGGCGCTTTTCACGACGATCACTATGTCAGATGCCCTTGACGTTCTGCACGGAAAATCCGGCTACATGATCATTCCTCAGCCGAAATACGATGATAATCAGAAAGAATACAGATCTGCCATGTATGCCGACTACTCCGTAATGTCGGCACCCAATACAGCCGATCCCACTCTTGTTTCTCTAATCGTTGAAGCGCTCTCTGTGGCTTCCGAGATGCATAACTATCCGACATACAAGCACGACGCGCTGCAGGCGATGACAACGGCTGACGCTGAATCGACGTTCGACATCGTTCTTGAAAAAGCTTCATGGGATATCGCAACGCTTCTTTCTTCGGAGGTAAATATGATCGGGCTTGTTCGGAACGACGTTCTCGACAACCCCGGTAACAGCAAGCTTGAAGAGTCATATATTGATATGAAGGACACGATTGCGGACATCCTCGCGGAAGTAATGAGCGCCGTTGACGAAAAATCCGAAAGCTGAAAGCTTGATCCTTAACGAAAAACGTCTTAGGGACACGGTCTGCTTTTCTTCGCGATTCATCTGTTGTTCACATATCCATCACAATTGTTTACATTTGATGACAAATAAATGATAATTTAAGACAAATTTCTTATAGAAGAAAAATCGGTTGCGTGTTATACTAATTTTGCAAAAAAGCGATAAAAATTCCCCGAAATTTGGCGCTAATATGTTATAATTGCAAAATATTTCCCATCAAAAGTTAAAAAAACATGAATTAATCGAAGTTTTTTGTAACAATTGCGAAAAAGCTAAAAGAGGAATTTTAACATATTGCACAAGAAACGGATACCGATTTTGCAATGTCACGGTTTTAACATTTGCCGTATCGTATACGCAAATGTCAAAATATAAAAAATATTTCCAAAAAGGAGAAAATTTATGAAGAAGTTTCTTTTGCTTCTCATCGCAGCTTGCATGCTGATCACATGCTTTGCTTGCGGAGGAAACGGATCGGGTGGCAACAATGACCCCATCAAGCGCCCCCCCGGCAAAAAGTGGGATGCGCTTCCCGAGTACGACGGCGGCGGTACGGACTTCCGTATCAGTACCAGAGGACACTACGGTGCAATGGAGGTAGTCGTTGACGACGAGACCTCCGAAAACATCGTTGACCAGGCGCTCGTACTTAGAAACGCTAAGGTCGAAGACAGATACAGCGTTTTCATCGTACGTCAGGATAACGACGGCGCTCAGTATGCTCACCTCAACCAGGTTCTTACCGACTGCACCATGCAGGCAGATAAGTTCGACCTCGCTATGACCTACGTCTACGAGAGTGCGCCCCTTATCACTAACGGATTCGTTCTTAACTGGAACAATCTTAAGTACACTCACCTTGATGAGTCGCACTGGATCCAGGGCATGAACAGGAAGTTCTCTGTTCGTGACGCGATCTACACTGCTATCTCCAAGATGTGTATCTCTACTGTCGGTCAGACCGTTGCTATGTACTACAACCGTGACCTCGGCGACCAGTGGAAGGGCGAAGAGTTCTCTGATGATCTCATCGCAACCATTCTTGACGGCGGCTGGACTTACGATAAGCTTATGAGCATCGTAAACGAGTACAATTTCGACGACGCTACCGGTGACGGACGTACTGCAGACGACGGCTTCGGCTACTTTATGTCTTATGACTGGCATATCGATACCTGGCACGCTGCATGGCAGATCCCCATGATCGAGAACGATCCTAAGGAAGGTCTTAAGGACGTTTACTGGAGCGAAAAGCTCACTACCTTCGTAGACAGAATGCACACCATGTACTACCAGACTCCCGGTATCTTCTACGGTACTCAGGGCGAAGCAAGAGCTGCATTCTCTACCCGTAAGGCACTCTTCGTTGCTGATGACCTTAACGCTTCCATCAACTACTACAACAACTACGTAGAAGACAACTTCACTATCATTCCTCAGCCGAAGTTCGACGAGAACCAGGATAGATACTACTCCGCAATGTTTGATAACTACTCGGTAATGTCTATTCCGATCACCGCTCACGCTGACATCGTTTCTCTTCTCGTAGAAGCACTTTCCATCTCTTCCGAGATGCACGTATATCCTGCATACAAGCACGACGCACTTCAGGGTCAGGCAACTTCTGACGTTGACTCGATGTTCGACACCGTTCTCGAGAGCGTTTCTTGGGACATCGGAACTCTTCTTCACTCTAAGATTCCCTTCATGGACATGGTTCGTGTAGACGTCAGAACCAATCCTGACGGCACTCAGATCAAGAATTCCTACGACGCTATCAAGGATGACGTTCAGGAAGCTCTTGAAGAGATCATGACTGCGTTCGACGAATTCCAGGAGAACTAAATACAGATCAGTAATCGCTGACATCGGTTAAGCGGCGACGCTGCCCGTCAAACGGCTTGCTGACAACTAAGGGGGCGACTTAAGGGTCGCCCCCTATCGCTTTTTACAAATACAAAACCAAATGGAACAGATAAGAATAATTTGTTTCATTAATATTTATTACAGTCAAAATATTCTCTGTGAGCTTTATGCTTATATCGACTTCAACAAATAACAAACGGAGGCACAAATGAAAAGATCGCTTTTGATCTTGCTTGCGTTGTGCACGCTATTTACTTTTACCGCATGCTCATCGAACAGCTTCGACGAAACGCCGACTGTTAACGGTGACACGGACGATAAGCCAAGTGACGATTTTGAGTTCACGGCGCCGAACGATAATCCTAAAAGTGACGTTTCCGTCAGCGCGTGGACTGCACATTCCTATACGAAAATTGCGGCAAACGGTGCCGTTCCAAGCTCGCCCTCGACCTCGTATAAGGTCTATATGGCGAAGCGTGAAACGGAGGGCTGTCAGGTTGTTTTCCGACCTGAGACCGACTGTTCACTGACGCTTAAATGCATATATAAAGAGGAAAATTCCCTCGATTATAAGACCTTTGTTTTCGATACCAATTACGAGATAAACGGCTCGCTTCTTCCCGATCCTGCAAAGCAGTATACAGAGGGAACGAGCTTCAGCTGTAAGGCAGGGAACACTCTTCCTTTCCTTATCGAGTTTACCTCGGTAAGCGGTACGAAGGAGGGGCATTATCCTTACGTTTTCGAGCTTCGTGATAAGTCAGACAAGACGGTTGCTCAGTTCGTGATAATCGTAAGAGTCTGGGATATTACGCTTCCCGAGAAGCTTTCCTATCAAAGCTCTGTAACGGTATCGAAAAAGGATATTGCGAATTACTTTTCGGTAAGCGAAGAAGAAATTACCGACGAGGTCTATCTTAACTACTATAACCTGCTTCTTGAACACAATCTGAGCGCAAGAGATCTTCCTTACGATATTTTAGATCCGCGTGCCGACGAATATATGTCGGATCCTCGCGTGACGGCGTTCAGAGTACCGCACGACGTTTCCGACGAAACGCTTGAAGCATATTACAAAAAGCTGAAAACGAATACAAAATGGCTCAAAAAGGCGTTCTTTATGCCGGCAGGCGAGCTTTCGACCAAAGAAGAGATCGACGAATTTTGCCTTGAGGCAATTCACCTGCAGAGCATTTGTAAATCAATAAAGATCACGTGTCCTATGGATAAGGACATTCAGATCGATCCTCGCGGATGGGACCAGGTAAACGCGATGAAGGGCTACTGTACTCTTTGGTGTCCGAAGCTTTGCCTTTGGGACGACGAGATCTCGTACGGTAAGCACGATTACGAGCACAGCATGTCCTTTGAAGCGAGAATGAGAAAGATGATGAGCGAGGACTTCGGTGTTTGGACTTACCTTTCTTACACACCGGGCGAGCCGTACACCGCGCTCGTGGTCGATCACTCGGGACTTAATCAGAGAGTCGTTTTCTGGCAGCAGTATATGAGAGGTATACACGGATTCGTATACTGGTCGTCGACTGCGTGGAGCGTCTTTAACAAGGTCGATCCGTGGCAGAGCGTTGATACCGGTCTATACGACGATAAGGGCAATCACGTTTACGGCGACGGAATCCTGTTTTATCCCGGTAAAAGCGTGACTGATGCTCCGACGGTGTCCCTGCGTATGAAGATAATGCGCGACGGTATCGACGATATGGAGCTTCTTATGTACGCAGCCAAGACTCTTGGAAACAAATGGGTAAATGAGAAAGTAAACTCAATATCCTCGTCACTCACCTCGATAGAGGCAACTGACGACATTTTCGCGCAGATCAGAATCGAAATCGGAAGCGCACTCGAAAAAGCACTTCCGTAAGGAGAACTATTATGAAAAAGATCGTATCCCTTCTTCTTATCGTCTGTACGCTTTTTTCGACAGTTGCGTGCGACGGTGAGAAACCCGAGAAAAAGCCGAGCGTATCGGCAAATATTACTGCCTATGCGACGCATACCTACAATAAGATAATTGCGAACATCAAGCCGAAGGGTAAACTGTCTACCGATTATACCGTGTATATGACGAGAGGCGAGACCGAGGGCTGTCAGATCGTTATTTACAGTGATCAGGCGGCAAAAAAGGTTGAGCTTGTTACCGTTTCGGGCGAAAACGAGAGCATTACGACCGAGTTTTTCTCGATGAACAATACTCATAAAATAAGCGGTAAGCAGTATACAGACTCTACCTTCCCATACGGAAAGAAGGATATTTCGCTTGAAAAGAACAAGTCACTTTCCTTCGTTATCGACTTCAAGACTACTGCAGACACACCTGCAGGCGAATATAAATACGTATTCGCTATAAACGACGCATCGGGAAAGAAGAGCGTAACGCTTGCGACCTATAACGTGACGGTACATGTTTGGGATATAGTTCTTCCCGAAGAAAAGACCTTTGCGACCTCGGCAGGTATCAATACCTACCATATAGGCCGTTTCTACGGCGGTTGCGGACCTGCTCTCTACAAGCAGTTCTACGATATGCTTCTTGAGCATAACGTATGTGCTCATTCGCTCCCGTACGATATTCTTGATCCTCGCGCAGACGACTATATGTCCGACCCGCGCGTAACGTCGTTTGTGGTCCCCTCTCATCCCGAGGAAAATACCGAAGAGGATATTATAGCTTACTACAACAAGCTTAAGGAAAACCCCGAATGGCTCAAAAAGGCGATCTTCTATCCTATTGACGAGCCGTCTACCGCAGAGGATCTGGAAAAATATAGAGCGCACTGCGAGCGTCTGAAGCGCCTTGCGCCCGAAATTCCCGTAATTTCCCCTATCTATACGAATATTCAGATGGGAGAGGGCAAGGACCAGGTCGACTTCATGGACCCCACTACCGATCTTTGGTGTCCGAAGCTCTGTCTCTGGGACGACAGTCAGTCTTACGATCCCTTCCTCGATTACAAGCCGAGCAAGAGCTTTGCCGAGAGAATGGCGGAGATGCAGAGCGAGGGCGACAAAATGTGGTCGTACGTTTGTAACGATCCTATCGATCCTTACGCACAGCTCTTCATCAATACCGCAGGCGTTGAGCAACGCCTTATGATGTGGCAGCACTATCAGCGCAATATCGAGGGCTTCCTCTATTGGGGAACGACCTCTTGGGGCTATAGGCAGAAGGGTCAAGTGACTTATAATAACATCGACCCCTGGGAGACTGTTTTCAACGGTGTTCGTGACGGTAACGGCAGTCCCGTTTACGGAGAGGGCTTCCTATTCTATCCTGCAGGACTCGATATGAGAATGTTTGAGCCGGTATCCTCCATCCGTATGAAGATACTCCGTGACGGAATCGACGATATCGAATTCTTCTACGTTGCAGAGAAAGCTCTCGGCAAGGAATGGGTAATGAACTACGTGGATCAGGCAACTCCGACTCTTACGAGCTACGTGACGAACGAGCAATTTGCAAAGATCAGAATCGAAATGGGCAACGCAGTCGAAGCCGCCCTCAAGAATAAATAATCGTTTAACAAAAAGCCGAAATGTCTCCCCGAAGCACTAAAAACGGGTTTTCGGATTGGCTTGGATGGTATCATCGGAGGTTATTATGAAAAAGTTATTATTACTGATCATCACGTTTTCCATGATCGTCTCGCTTTTTGCGTGTAACGAAAGCGAAAAAAAGGACGACGTCGGAAAAAACGAGGTCATCAACGTAAGCGCGTGGACGACGCATCTGACCGATAAGCAGATAGCGAACGTCAAGCCCAAGAATATAAGCATGAATACGGTCTACGACCTTTATATGATGAAGGGCGAGACTGAGGGCTGTCAGCTTATTATCTACAGTGATAAGGACATCAAAAAGGGTGTCATGGAATCGGAGCTTGATAAGTACGCAGACAAGAATCTGACCTCCGAGATATTCGTAATGAATAAAACTCATACCATAAAGGGAAAGAAATGGACAGACTCCGCCATTCCTTATTACGGTACGAAGATCGCGTTTGATTCGAGACTTGTAACTCCGTTTATCGTTGAATTTACTACTACGAAGGATACTCCTGCAGGCGATTATACGTATAGCTACGAGTTCAAGAACGCAGCAAACAATGAGGTGCTTGCTTCCTTTACCGTAAACGTACACGTTTGGGACATAGTTCTTCCCGAGGATAAGACCTTTGCTACCTCTGCGGGAATCAACGGTATGCAGATCGCAAGATTCGACAGGGGCTCTGAGATGTATAAGAAGTACTACGATATGCTTCTTGAGCATAACGTCTGCGGACACGTGCTTCCTTACGATATTCTCGATGAGAAGGCAGAAGCGTATATGTCCGACCCGCGCGTAACCTCTTTCGTTATCGGCATCTGGGACGCAAAGCTCTGGGACGACGAAAAGCTCCTTCAGTATTATAACAGAGTAAAAGAAAACCCCGTATGGTTTGAAAAGGCGATGTTTTACGTAATCGACGAGCCGACTACCGAGGAAGCACTGGCAAATTACAGAGAATACTGCGACCGTTTTGCAAAGCTCTGCCCCGGAATCGGAGTTATAGCGCCCTTCTATACGAACAATCAGACGGGCGTGGGTAAGGATCAGGTCGACGCAATGGCACCGAGCACTATTCTCTGGTGTCCTAAGCTCTGCCTTTGGGATGATAGTCAGTCCTACGATCCTTTCCTCGATTACAAGCCCGAAAAGTCCTTCGCCGAGAGAATGAAGGAGTTTCAGGCAGAGGGCGATACCGTTTGGGCATACGTTTGTAACGCACCGACTTCGCCTTACGCACAGCTCTTTATAGATACCGACGGTATCGTTCAGCGTCTTATGATGTGGCAGCATTATCAGAGAGACATTGAGGGATTCCTTTATTGGGGAGTTTCAACTTGGGGATATAATGACAAGAACGTTGATCCATGGAAGAAGCCGTATACCGGTGTCGGTGACGGCAAGGGTAACGACGTTTACGGAGAGGGCTTCCTCTTCTATCCCGGTACCCCCGTAGGTATTGCGGGTCCCGTTGCGACGAGCCGTCTTAAGATACTTCGTGACGGAATCGACGACATCGAAATGTTCTACCTCGCAGAGAAGTACCTCGACAAGGAATGGCTCGATGCCAAGATAAACGAGGCAACCCCCACCCTTACCTCTTACACCTCCGAAGAAAACTTCTATAAGATCCGTAAGGAAATAGGCGACGCACTTGAGGCGGCGCTCAAAAATAAATAATATAAGGTGCAAAAAATGAAAAAATTTTTACTTATCATTTTAACGCTTTCAATGCTTCTTTCGCTTGTCGCGTGTAACGAAGGCGGAAATGAGAATAACGAAAAGACCGAAATAAAAAAAGATATAAAAGTTGAAGCATGGACGACGCATCTTACCGACAAGCAGCTTGCTAACGTCAAGCCGAAGGATATTAACTCCGGTACGGTTTATGACCTCTATATGATGAGAGGCGAGACCGAGGGCTGTCAGCTTGTTATTTACAGCAATGCAAGGATCAAAAAGGCGTTCTTGGATTTCGATTCCGACAAGTATGAGGACAAGAACATAACTTCACAGACCTATATACTTGACACAGCGTTGTCCATCAAGAAAAAGGAATGGACCGACCCTGCGATGCCTTATTTCGGCAGAAAGATGGCATTCGCGTCAAAGAAGGTGATCCCCTTTGTCGTCGAATTTACAACTACAAAGGATACCCCCGCAGGTGATTACACCTATACTTATGAGTTCAAGGACGGCACTTCAAACGAGGTCTACGCTACCTTTACGGTAAACGTACACGTTTGGGACATCGTTCTTCCCGAAAATAAGACCTTTGCAACCTCTGTCGGTATCAACACTTATCAAATCGAAAGATTTGACAAGGGTCCGACTACGTATAAGAAGTATTACGACCTGCTTCTTGAGCACAACGTCTGCGCACATACGATGCCTTACGACATTATGAGCGAGGAGGCAGAGGCGTATATGTCCGACCCGAAGGTCACTTCCTTCGTTATCGGACTTTGGAGCGCGGGCGGCTGGGACGATGCTAAGCTCACGCAGTATTATAACAGATTAAAAGAGAACCCCGAGTGGTTCAAAAAGGCACTCTTCTACGTAATCGACGAGCCGACTGATGAAGAGGCACTTGCAAAGTATAAGGCGTACTGTGACCGCCTTGGAAAGCTTTGTCCCGGAATCGGCGTTATCGCGCCTTTCTATACGAACAAGCAGTTTGGAACAAATATGGATCAGGTCGACGCAATGGCGCCGAGCACTATTCTCTGGTGTCCTAAGCTCTGCCTTTGGGACGATAGCCAGTCCTACGATCCCTTCCTCGATTACAAGCCCGAAAAATCCTTCGCTGAAAGAATGAAGGACTTCCAAAAGGAGGGCGACACCGTATGGTCTTACGTATGTAACGACCCGATCACGCCCTACGCACAGCTCTTTATCGACACAGAGGGTCTTGTACACCGCCTTATGATGTGGCAGCACTATCAGAGAGACATCGAGGGCTTCCTCTACTGGGGAACGACCTCTTGGGGCTACCGTCAGGAGGGAAGTGATATGAACCCGTGGGAAAAGGCGTATAACGGCGTTGGTGACGGCGACGGCAGACCCGTTTACGGTGAGGGTTATCTGCTTTATCCCGGAAACCCCGTCGGTTACGGTTCGCCTATTGCGTCTATCCGTCTTAAGATGCTCCGCGACGGAATCGACGACATCGAGATGTTCTACCTTGCAGAGAAGTATCTCGACAAGGCATGGCTTGAATCCAAGATCAACGAGGCAACACCCTCTCTTACCTCTTATACCTCCGAAGAAAACTTCTACAAAATACGCAAGGAAATAGGCGACGCTCTTGAAGCGGCGATCAAAAATAAATAATTTTTATTATCAAGGAGAATTATCATGAAAACCTGGATGACTTACGGTTATAACAAGATCGTAGCTGATATGCCCGCACCGTCTGTCCTTAAGAAGGAGTTTGCGCTCTGTCTTACAAAGGGTGGCAACGGCAACTGTCAGATCGTCGTAAACAGTGATACCGACACCGCCGTTACGCTCAAAACCGTTTCGTGCGACGGCGTGAAGTGTGATGTCTTCACGGCGGATCACACGCTTACGATAAACGCTCATCAGTATACCGACCCGATCATCCCGTACAGCGGTGATGCTATTACTGTTAAGGAGGGTCTATCGCTCCCGTTCTTCCTTGATTTCAAGGCGGAAGATGCAGGCGATTATACCGCGACCTTCGAGCTTGCCGAAAACGGAAATACCGAGATCTTTACTGTATCTATTCACGTATGGAGCTTCTCTCTTCCCGAAAACAAGACCTTCGCTACTGCGTGCGGCATTGGCTCAGACAGAGCTTCAAGATACGACAAATCCGAGGACGCTCATAAGAAATATTATGATTTTCTTCTTGAACACGGAATGTGCGGATACGAACTGCCTTACGATATTCTCGATCCAAGAGCAGACGAATATATGTCCGATCCCCGCGTTACCTCCTTTATCGTTCCCTCGGGCAACGACGAAAAGACGCGTGCTTACGCAGAAAAGATCAAGAGCAACCCCGTATGGCTGAATAAGGCGCTCTTCTATTCGATAGACGAGCCGCACAATTTCGAGCTTATCGAGAAGTTTAAGGAAAAGGTGTCGCATCTTAAGAACCTTGCGCCCGAGATCCCCTCTATCGTGCCTGTTTATACCAATCTTCAGGTTGGAGAGGGTAAGGACCAGTTCGACGAAATGGCTCCCTATCTTGACCTCTGGTGTCCGAAGCTCTGCCTTTGGGACGACTGCCAGTCCTACACTCCTTTTCTTGATTACACTCCCGAAAAGAGCTTCGAGACGAGAATAAACGAGGTTATGGATAAGGGGCAGAGAGTCTGGTCTTACGTTTGTAACGACCCGATCACTCCTTATTCGCAGATGTATATCGACACCGACGGCCTTATGCAGCGTCTGCTTCCCTGGCAGCACTATCAGAGAAAGATAATCGGCTTCCTTTACTGGAGCGTTGTCTGCTGGGTCAATAATGGCGAAAAAACGGCGTGGGAAGAACCGTATAACGGCATCGGCGACGGACAGGGAAGACCTGTTTACGGCTGCGGATATCTCGTATATCCCGGACAGCCCGTCGGATACGACGGCATCGTTGCTACACAGCGTCTTAAGATCCTTCGTGACGGTCTATCCGACGTTGAACTTCTCGGCATGGCTGAAAAGCTCTTTGGACGCGACTGGGTAATGGCAAAGGTAAACGAGGCGACTCCGACTCTTACTACCTACACGACTTACGAAAGATTCGATGAAATAAGAAAAGAGATCGGCGACGCTATCGAGGCGGCAACGAAGTAACTAATCGACAATAAGAGGTGATATGCTATGAAAACATGGATGACTCACGGATTTGATAAGATAATCGTTGATATGCCCGCACCCGAAAAGCTTGATAAGGAGCTTGCTCTTTATCTTACAAAGGGCGGCAAGGGCAGCTGCCAGATCGTTGTAAATAACGATGCTGACACTAAGGTTTCCCTTAAAATGAACCTGGCTTCGGGCGTTGAATGTAAGGCGTTTACCCTTGACCACGTTCACGAGATCGAAGGACATCTTTATACCGACCCCGTCGTTCCTTACGATGGCGAGCTTATGGACGTTAAGGCGGGAATCTCGCTTCCTTTCCTTCTTGACGTAAAGGCGGAAAATGCAGGTGATACTGCTGTTACTTTCGACCTTCTCGACGCAGACGGCAAGGTGATAGATACCTTTACTCTCACCCTTCACGTATGGAGCTTTGCGCTTCCGACCGAGAAGAGCTTTGCAACCTCTGTCGGTATAAACAGATGGCATATCGGACGCTTCGATTCCGCCCCCGACGCACACAAGGCGTACTACGATCTTCTTCTCGAGGACAACATCTGCGGTCATACGATCCCTTACGACCTTCTCGACGAGAGAGCCGATGCCTATATGTCCGACCCGAACGTGACCTCGTTCGTTATCGGTCTTTGGGAAGCAGGCGGCTGGGACGATGAGAGAGTCCTTAAGTATTATAATAAGATCAAGAGCAATCCCGTTTGGTTCAAAAAGGCAATGTTCTACGTTATCGACGAGCCCTCTACCGAGGAAGCACTCGAAAAATATCACGCTCTTTGCGCTCGCTTTGCACGTCTTTGCCCGGGCATCGGCGTGATCTCGCCCTTCTATACGAACAATCAGATGGGCGAAAAGAAGGACCAGGTAGACGCTATGGAGGACTGCACCACTCTTTGGTGCCCGAAGCTTTGTCTTTGGGACGAGGATCAGTCCTATACTCCTTTCCTTGATTACACCCCCGAAAAGAGCTTTGGAGAGCGATTCAAGGATTTCCAAAAGCGTGGAGATACCGTTTGGGCTTACGTTTGCAACGCACCGCTCACGCCTTACGCACAGCTCTTTATAGATACCGACGGTCTTGTGCAGAGACTTATGATGTGGCAGCACTATCAGAAAGAGGTTTCCGGCTTCCTGTACTGGGGAACTACCTCGTGGGGCTACCACGGAAATGACGGCGTGAATCCTTGGGAAACCCCGTATAACGGCGTCAGAGGATGTAACCCCGGCGAGGAGGCAAATGCCGAGCCCATTTGCGGTGAGGGCTTCCTTCTTTATCCCGGCTCGGTTATCGGACGTGAGGGCGCTATCGGTTCTATCAGAATGAAGATCCTCCGCGATGCTCTTGACGATATCGAGCTTCTCGCTCTTGCTGAGAAGTATCTCGGCAAGGAATGGGTAATGGCAAAGGTCAATGAGGCAACTCCTACGCTCACCACCTATACTACCCCTGAAAGATTTATTGAGATCAGAAAAGAGATCGGAGACGCTATCGAGGCGTTAGCAAAGTAATTAGTGCTTACATAAAGAGGTGATTACTGTGAAAACATGGATGACTCACGGATTTGATAAGATAATCGTTGATATGCCTGCACCCGAGAAGCTCGATAAGGAGTACGCTCTTTATCTTACAAAGGGCGGTAAGGGTACCTGCCAGATCGTTGTAAATAACGAAGCTGACACCAAGGTTTCTCTTAAGGCGAATCTTGCTTCGGGCGTTGAGTGCAACGTATATTCGCTCGACCATTCCTGCAAGATAAATGACGGACATCTCCATTCCGATCCGCTTGTTCCGTATGACGGACAGGTGATGGACGTAAAGGCAGGCATCTCACTTCCGTTCCTTCTTGACGTAAAGGCGGATAATGCAGGTGACGAAAGCGTTACGTTTGACATCCTCGACGCTGAGGGTAAGGTTATAGATACTTTTACTCTGAATCTTCACGTTTGGAGTTTTGCGCTTCCTCGTGAAAAGGCGTTTGCTACCTCTGCAGGTATAAACAGAGGCGCAATTGCCGGCTTTGATACCGATCCCGAGGCACACAAGGCGTACTACGATCTTCTTCTCGAAAATAATATCTGCGGTCATTCTCTTCCTTACGATATTCTTGACGAGAGAGCAGACGCATATATGTCCGATCCCAACGTGTCGTCCTTTGTTATCGGACTTTGGGAAGCTAAAAACTGGACCGACGAAAAGATAACTCAGTACTATAATAAGGTTGCAAGCAATCCCGAATGGCTCAAAAAGGCGATGATCTACGTTATCGACGAGCCGTCTACCGAGGAAGCTCTTGCAAAATATCATGATATCTGCGCAAGATTTGCGCGTCTGACTCCGGGAATCGGTGTAATTTCCCCCTTCTATACCAATAAGCAGATGGGCGAAAGAATGGACCAGGTAGACGCTATGGCGGACTGCACGACGCTCTGGTGTCCTAAGCTTAATCTTTGGGACGAGAGCGAATCATATACTCCTTTCCTTGACTACACTCCCGAAAAGTCCTTCGGTCAGAGATTCAAGGAGTTCCAGGAAAGAGGAGATACCGTTTGGTCCTACGTTTGTAACAACCCGATAACTCCTTACGCACAGCTCTTTATCGATACCGACGGTCTTATGCACCGCCTTATGATATGGCAGCACTATCAGCGTGAAGCAGCCGGCTTCCTATACTGGGGCACCTGCTCTTGGGGACCTTATCATAGCACAGTGGGAGACCCGATCAATCCCTGGGAAAACGTATATAACGGCGTTGGCGACGGATACGGACATCACGTTGCGGGCGAGGGCTTCCTTACCTATCCCGGCGCGCCCGTCGGACTCAAGGAACCTATGCCTTCATTAAGACTTAAGATCCTTCGCGACGCGCTTGACGATATCGAGCTTCTTCTGCTTGCAGAGAAGTATATCGGCAAGGATTGGGTAATGGCCAAGACCTACGAGGCAACGCCTACACTTACAAGCTATACTACCCCCGAAAGATTTATAGAGATCAGAAAAGAGATCGGTGACGCGCTTGAGGCGGTACTTGCAAAGTAAATATATTAAAACGGCAATTTCTTTGAAATTGCCGTTTTTTGATTGCTATATCTAAACGTGCAAATTATTTGTCCGAAAATATATTTACTTTTTGAAGGAGATATAGTAAAATACATACATGATTACCGGCAATTCAACAAGGAGAAAAATATGAAAACATGGATAACTCACGGCTTTGATAAGATCGTAGCCGATATGCCTGCGCCCGAGGTGCTTAAGAAGGAGTTTTCTCTTTCACTTACAAACGGCGGAGAGGGCGGCTGTCAGATCGCTGTAAGAAGCGAAACGGACGGCAAGATAAAGCTTAAAACGAAGTTTTGCGAGGGCGTTTCGGTAAAGCTTTATTCCGAGCATCTTACGCATGACATCAAGGGTCATAAGCATACCGACTGTATCGTTCCTTACGAGGGCGAGCTTCTTGACGTTAAGGGCGGGATCTCTCTTCCGTTCTACATTGATTTCAAGGCGGAAAATATAGGAGACCATACTGCCGTTTTCGAACTTCTGGACGGTGACGGAAAGGTAATTGATACCTTTACTGTGGCAATACACGTCTGGAGCTTCTCGCTTCCCGAAAATAAGACCTTTGCAACTGCCGTCTGGACTGCCGAGCGCTATATAACGAAGTTTGATACCGAAATGAAGGGCGACATTTGCGATAACTATAAGGAATACTACGACCTGCTCCTTGAGCACGGTCTGTCCTCCTACAATCTTCCTTACGACGTTCTCGATCCCCGTGCGGACGAGTATATGTCAGATCCGAGAGTTACTTCTTTCGCGATCGGCATCTGGGCGCTTGACAACCTGACCGATGAGGAGCTTAAGGAGTATTACGATAAGCTTAAGAGCAACCCCGTCTGGCTCGACAAAGCGATGGTATATCCGCTTGACGAGCCGAGAGAGCCGCATCACCTCGTTAAGTACAGAGAGGCGTGCGAGCGCTTCATTCGCATCTGTCCCGAGATGAGCCGCGTTTCTCCCTTCTATACCAATCTTCAGGTCGGAGAGGGCAGAGACCAGGTAGACGAGATGGCGCCGACGACTAACCATTGGTGTCCGAAGCTCTGTCTTTGGGACGACAGTCAGTCATACGACGCGTTCCTTGACTATAAGCCCGAAAAGTCCTTTTGGGCCCGTATGGATGAGCTTAAGGCAAAGGGCGATAAGATGTGGTGCTACGTTTGTAACGACCCGATAACTCCCTACGCTCAGCTCTTTATAGATACTCCCGGAAATATGCAGAAGGCGATGTTCTGGCAGATGTATCAGAGAGATATAGACGGCTTCCTCTATTGGGGAACTAACTATTGGGGCTACTGGGCAGGCGACGTCGATCCTTGGGAAAACGTTTGCAACGGAGTCGGCGACGGACAGGGAAATCCCGTTTACGGCGAGGGCTTCCTCCTCTATCCCGGAACGAAGATCGGCAAGCCGGGTCCTCTTGCAACTACACGTCTTAAGACCATCCGCGACGCGGTAAACGATATTGAGCTGTTCAATCTCGCGGGAAAGTATCTCGGCAGAGAATGGGTAAAGGAGCGCATAAATAAGGCGACTCCCTCCCTTACCGAATACGCGTCCGACGACGTTATGGCTGAAGTCAGAGCAGAGATCGGAAACGCTCTTGAAAAGGCAATGAAATGATATAAGCCCACCCGAAAATCGGGTGGGCTTATTTTTACTTAACGAAAAGGGAGAACACTTATTTACAAAGTCTTTCTTTCGGCAGGACTTTTTAGGTCTTTTCTTTTTGAAAAAGATAGTATAATCCCGAAAGGACGAGAAGCCCTCCGTACATTTTAGAAAGAAGCGCGTTTTTGATAAGCGACGCGGCAAGCGATCCGAGGACTGCCATCGGGATACCGCCGACGGAAATTATTGCAAACGTTTTTAAGTCGATAAGCTTGTTTTTTCGGTTGACCGCAAAAGCTCCGACGGCTGACGAAAGGAAGAAGAGCAGATTCACGCCCTGCGCAGTTATCTGCTTCATGCCGCTGACGGCAGTAAGATAAAGGACGAATATTCCGCCACCGCCGCCGAGACCGCAAAGGATAGCGATAGCAAACGCGGCGGCAATATCGAGAATTATCACTTCGATCCCTTTCCGCAGCAGTCGTGCTTCGATGCGCCGCATTTCTTTTGCGGTTTTTCGTAGGTCAGTCGCTTGCGTACGAAGGTGCGTAGAAGCGCGTCACCGTTAAAGGGAATAAGGGGATAAAGATAAGAACGGCTGCCCGAAACGGTCTTGTTGAGCGCGATGGTTATAGCGGTCAGTATCAGCCCGACGACAAGCCCCCAGCCGCCGAAAAGCTCGACGGCGAGAAGTAGAAGCATTCGTATAAACTTGAACGCGTATCCAAGCTCGTAGCTTTGCTGAGTAAAAGAGGCGATAGCGACTATCGCCATATAAAGGATCGTCTGCGGTGAGAACCAACCTGCCTCGACGGCGTAATCACCGAGTATAAGTCCGCCGACGACCGAGAGGGAGTTGTTCAGCATATTCGGGGTGTTGAGCGACGCGAGCTTCAGTCCGTCTATCATAAATTCCGCGAGCAGAAGCTGCATTAGAAGCGGTACTGCCGCCTTATCGTCTATATCGAGAAAGTGCAGCCATTCTGGAAGCGACGTTACGTTCTTAACGCAGTAATACCATACGGGAGTGAGGACGAGCGAGAGAAGAAATATCGCCATTCGCGTAAGACGCAGATAGGTGCCGATGAGGGGCGGCAGATAAAAATCGTCTGTCTCCTGCATATAGTCGAAAATCGAGGTTGGGAGTATCATTGCCTGCGGTGTGTTGTCGCAAACGATTATTACGCTTCCTTCCTCAAGCATTGCGGCGGCGGCATCGGGTCGCTCGGTGTAGCGCACCTTCGGAAACGGGTTGTACCAGCCACGGTGTATGAGCGCCTCCGCCAAGCTTTCTTGCGTCATATTTATTGCCTTGACGTTGAGATTTTTCAGCTTTTCCGCCATCGCGGAGACGAATTTTGCGTCGGCACAGCCGTCAACGTAGCAGAGCGCAACGTCGGTCTTTGCAGTTTTTCCAACCGAAAAACGTTCCATTATCAGATTCGGATCACGAAGCCGACGACGTATCATCGCGGTGTTAAAAACCAGCGACTCGGTAAATCCGTCGCGCGGACCGCGTAAAACGCGATCGTTTTCCGGCTCGTTTATTCCGCGTAGGGGGAATTTTTTGATGTCGGCAACTATTCCGCCCTTCACCCCGTCGCAGAGTATAACTCCTCTGCCCGAAAGAACAGCGTCGGTCAGTATCTCGGGGTCCTGGCTGACCGTCACGTCGTGGCAGGGAAGTGTGAAGATTGCATTTTCGCCGCCTCGACTTAGATGCTCGATAAGCTCCTCGGCAAGCTCGTTGTCGATAAGACCTGCAGTTGTAAAGAACGCCGCTTCCTTGCCGTTTGATACGATCATCCTGCACTGTATGTCAAAGCTTTTGCTGAGATTCAGCTTGTCTTTAAGGGTAGCTAAAAGTTCAATGTATTCCATATTGCACCTCGTTTATAGCATTTTTTCCAATCGTAAGAAAAATATTCGTCTATAACTTGACAAAGCTTTAGCACGGTGATATAATGAATAACATAAACCTGAGATGAAGAGTAGTATCCGTAATATTTGTCTCAAAAGCGAGCCGCAGACGGTGTAAGTGCGGTAGAGGCGACTACGGTGAATGGACTTCGGAGGGCGGCTAATGACCGACGGAAACGTAACCGTTAAATGCGTGCATGCTTTTTCGGTATGTTGAGTGGGCGCTAAGCGCCAAGTCACGGTGGCACCGCGGATATATGCTTTTGCTTATATTCGTCCTTGACGGAATTATGTTTTCTGTCGGGGCGATTTTTGTTTTCCGACGGAGAGGGAGAAAGTATGTTTATTTTAGCAAGACGATGGCGGTATTTTTCTTAAAGCTTTACTATATTAACTTTTAAGGAGAATTTATTATGAAATACGAAAACGTTGATTTTAATACTTATTTTAAGACTTACCCCGATAAGAACGGATACTTTGGAAAATACGGCGGCTCCTTTATCCAGCCCGAGCTTCAGGCGGCGATGGACGAGATAACCGAGGCGTATATGACTATTGCTCAGTCTAGACGCTTTATAGCAGAGCTGCGCCGTATCCGTCAGGAATTTCAGGGCAGACCTACGCCCGTATCGCATCTTGAACGCCTTTCGGGTAAGCTCGGAAACGTTCAGCTTTACGTCAAGCGCGAGGATCTGAACCATACGGGTGCGCATAAGCTC
The DNA here is from genome assembly GCA_017621655.1 of Clostridia bacterium. GTDB lineage: Bacteria > Bacillota > Clostridia > Oscillospirales > CAG-272 > Colimorpha_A. Next base: position 39,814 of record JAGASS010000029.1, read on the forward strand.
AATCACTGTATGGGTGAGGCGCTTCTTGCAAAGTATATGGGCAAGAAGAAGGTAATTGCCGAGACGGGAGCAGGTCAGCACGGTGTTGCGCTCGCAACTGCGGCGGCTTATTTCGGACTTGAATGTGATATTTACATGGGCTCTGTTGACATAAAAAAGCAGGCGCCAAACGTTGCACGTATGAAGATACTCGGCGCAAACGTCGTCGAGGTTACTCACGGACTTAAAACCCTGAAGGAAGCAGTTGATGCCGCTTTTGAGGCGTATGCAAAGGAGTATAAGGATGCTATCTACTGTATCGGCTCGGTCCTCGGACCGCATCCGTTCCCGATGATGGTGCGCGATTTCCAAAGCGTTGTCGGCGAAGAGGCGAGAGAGCAGTTCGTTAATATGACGGGACACCTTCCCGACGCTATCGTCGCTTGCGTCGGCGGTGGCTCTAACGCGGCAGGATTCTTCTCGGGATTCTTAAACGATCCCGTTGATATTTACGGAATCGAGCCGCTTGGACGCGGCGAAAAGCTCGGAGATCACGCGGCTTCCCTTAAATACGGTACCGAGGGTATTATGCACGGCTTCAACAGTATTATGCTTAAGGACGAAAACGGCGATCCCGCGCCCGTTTATTCGGTCGCAAGCGGTCTTGACTATCCGTCGTCGGGCCCTGAGCATGCGTTCCTCCGTGACATCGGACGCGTCAAGTACGACGTTATAAACGATGAGGAGACCATCGACGCATTCTTTGAGCTTTCGCGTATGGAGGGAATCATTCCCGCTATCGAGAGCGCACACGCAGTCGCTTACGGTATAAAGCTCGCAAAGGAAATGAAGCGCGGATCTGTGCTTATCAACCTTTCGGGTCGCGGCGATAAGGATATGGACTATATCATCGAAAACTACGGTATAAGATAATTAAGGAGAGACAACTATGTACTGTACAAAATGCGGAGCTAATTTTTCCGATGACGTAAAGTTTTGCCCCAATTGCGGCGCACCCGTTCAAAATTCGAACGCCAATTATCAGGCACAGCCGCAGTATCAGAACGTTTACTATCAGTCGAATGCCGTACCCGGTAAAGGACTTGGAATAGCATCGCTTGTATTGGGCATTTGCTCGATTTTGCTTGTCAGCAGTTATGTTGTAGGATTGGTACTTGGAATAGTCGGACTGTGTCTCGGCGTATCCTCTATAAAAAAAGCAAAAGCGGTCGGAAGGTCAAATGGCATGGCAGTAGCAGGTATAGTTTGCTCGTCTGTCGGACTTGCAATATGCGCTTTTATTGTGCTGTGGGCATTGGTTTTATTGGTTATTCTGGGCGGATTAATCTAAAATCAAAACGCGATACTCGTTTGAGTATCGCGTTTTTTTGTGTCCGAAAACCACGCGTGAGAAGCGTGGTTCAAAAAAGGTTTACCGATGAGCAGAAATGACGCAAGTGAATGGCTCCCTCCGGGAGGGAGCTGTCACCGAAGGTGACTGAAGGAGCCATCGGGTGAGAAACGTCCGATAGAAGATATTTACAGAACCGCCCTAATGAGAAGGGCAACGCTCTATAATTCCATTCATCGCGTGCTCCTTCCGTCTTTTTGCTTCGCAAAAATCCACCTCCCTCCCGGAGGGAGGCAAAGAAACGTTCCCGCGGGGATATTTATTATAACCCACTAAGGAAAAGGGTTGCGAGTATGAGTAGGGCATCGACGGGAATTTCCCCTTCTCGGTCCTTGTCGGTGAATATCAGAAACGCGAGACCGAGGAGGAGTAGATCGTCGCTACCGAGCTTGCTGAGGTCGATCAGCGGCTTGTCGGTACGCGATGACGTCGGAACGCTATTCGGTATCGGCTCATTTTCGTATCTCTCGCCCTCTCCGTTCTGACCGAGAATGCCGAACGGCGCTTCGGTCTTGTCGACTATATCATCGCTTCTCTCACGGTAGCTTTCCTCGGTGTACTGCGGATATCGAGGGGTAATGTCGCGCCCGAATGCAGTTCCTCTTCCGCTTGAGCGAGTGAGCGCGGCTCTTATCGGCGCTTCCTCCGACGGCGGCTTCAAGGTCAAAGCAGTACCGCTGTAATCGGGCGGAAGCGGAGCGTCGTTGTTTCTGCCTGCATAGCTTCTTGTGTACATTTTATTCCTCGCTTTCAGAGGTTTCCGAGCATTTTGCTCAGATCGGTCAGCTTCATCATTTTGAGCATCTTTATCATGCTGTCGGCACTTTTTCGCCGTTCGGGCGACAGGTACGGCCTTATTGCCGAAATGAGCGCGATGCGCTCCTCATTGCCTTTCGTGAGGATGCTCGGCACGGCGCTGACCTCTTTTTCGGGCGTCTCTACTTGCGGTGACGGCTTTTCGCTTCCGCCCGTCAGACCCTCGGCGACGCTCATCAGCTTCGACATCGTTTCGGGGTCCGACATAACGCTTTTCAGCATTTCGGAAATGTTTTCGTCCATATTGGCTCCTTTCTCAAAGCCCGAGCGTCTTTTTCAGCTCTTCGGCTTTTTCGGGCGGCACCTTTGAGACAAACGTCTCCATTTCGCTTTTCGACATTTTGTTGATCTTCCGCTTGATAAATCCTGCGTTATTCACCGCCATGCGTTTTTGTGACTGCGACGCGCCGAGCGCATCTGCGATCTGACCGATCGCTTTTTTCAGCTCTGCATCGTTCATCGCGGTGATCTTGTTTATCATATCTTGACTGATTTCCATATCGCACCTTCCTTAATTTACAAAAAACTGTGGTAATCACTTTCATTCTATGCTATAATCAGGTTAGCGTTACTTGGAGGGATTATGAAGATACTTGTTTTTTCTGACAGTCATGGTAAATATGAGAGAATGGCGGACGTTTTTTCGCGTGATAAGTACGACGTCGTCCTTTTTCTCGGTGACGGTCTTTCTGATTTCAAGCGTTTGCAAGAAAGCAATATGACAAGCGCGAGAATGATCGCGGTCAAGGGAAACTGCGACTTTTTCGACGGCACGCCCGAGGAACGGATCATTGATCTTGACGGCTTCCGCGTGCTGATGCTTCACGGACATACGAAAAGCGTAAAGCACGGTACGTCCGTTCTTGAATATTACGCGAGAGAAAAGGAGGTCGACCTCGTTCTCTACGGTCACACGCACAGCCGCGATATTAGACGCATCGACGGCGAAAAGCCGTTTTATATATTCAATCCGGGAAGCATAGGCGCATCGTCATACCTGAATCCGTCCTTTGGATATATCGAGACGGTAAAGGGGCAGATCGTGCTTAACGTTACCGACTACAGGAGCTAATATGAAATACGTAAGCTTAAGTAAAAATAAATACGCGGCGCTGTTTGCTACTCTTTTCAGCGCCTTGACGGTTGTCTTTATTTTTCTTTCAACTCTCGGTCTGCTTTTCAGAGGTATATTTGAGGCATTTGCGCTTGCAGGTGCCGTGACTGTCATACAGATAGTTCAAAGATACCTTATGACTTATTACGAGTATATTCTTGACCCTGCGGACGAGCTTCTTACCTATAACCGCCTTACGGTGATTCAGGTGGTCGGTAAAAGGCGTACGTCGGTCTATACCGTTCCGCTTGCGAATCTGAGTGCCGTTATTCCTTATAAGAAGATGAAAACCGTCGAAAAGGAATACGGAAAGGTCGGTAAGAAAATGTCGTTTTGCCCCGATATGTTTCCAAAGGAAAGCTGTCTTCTTATCTTCGAGGACGGAAACGAGCTGACACTTTTGCGCCTTCAGTGCGGGGGAGATTTTATGTCGGCAATCGAGGAACGCAGGGGCGTTTGACAAAAATGTCGGTTTTTGTAAGAAAACTATTGTAAAATCACATTATATTATGATATAATATAAGATACGAAAATTTTGCTCGGAGGATATTATGGAGAGAGTTTCCAAAATAAACTATTACCTCGACATCGCAGAGACCGTCGCAAAGCGAAGCACCTGCCTTCGCAAGCACTACGGAGCTATTATAGTAAAAAACGACTGCATCGTTTCAACGGGCTATAACGGCTCGCCGAGAGGAAGAAAGAACTGTTCCGATATACAGTTCTGTATGCGAGACAAGCTCAATATCCCGAGGGGCGAAAGATACGAAATGTGCCGTTCGATACACGCTGAGGCGAATGCAATCATTTCCGCATCGCGTGAGGAGATGATCGGCTCAACGCTCTATATGGCTTGTATCGACGCAAAAACGGGCGAGCTTGCATCGGGTACGTCGAGCTGTGCAATGTGTAAGCGTCAGGTCATAAATGCGGGAATCGAAAAGGTCGTTATCCGCGATACCGAGGATACATACCGCATTATAGAGGTTTCCGATTGGGTAACGGACGACGACAGCTTGACGGGACAGTTCGGATATTAAGAGGATAAAATGGCAAAAGAGAGAAATACGCTAAAAAAGATGGCGGAAAAGAAAATAAGGGCAGACAGAAGAAGACGGGAGAAAAACACCGTCATTTTCGTCGTTTGCGGACTTATGCTTTTCTTTGCCGTTATAGCGATATTTCCTGCCATAAGAAACGAGCGCACCTTCATATATGAAGACGGCGCGTATATAGACCCGAGTAACGGTAAGACGTACTGTCCTGCCGATATGTCGGCGTATCTAATTAAGACTGAATTTTTTGAGGATGACCTTTACGGTACGATGAGGGGCGATAAGGTGTATACCATCCCCGGCGTAAAGGGAAGAAATTGGCTCGTTCGACAGCTTGATGATGATCTATACGAGCTTTATTACGAGGAAAACGTGCTTCTTCCGAGCATTTCGGAGTTTGAGGCGAGCGAAATGTATCTTTTCGTTGACGAGCCGCTTATTCTTTACCGCGAGGAGATAAAGGATAAGACCGAGCTTGACAGTATCGTTTCCCTGCTTGTAAACGGCGAAAAAACCGAAAGCATCGGTGAGTTTAATGAGACCTATTCGATCCGCTTCGCATCGGAAAAATACGGTCATATGTATTTCTGCTTCGAGTACGTTATAACCGATAACGGAAGCTATTTCTACGATCATCTGTCGTTTTCGTATATCAAGGCAAACGGAATGCTCGATGGTTACGTTGAATCCTTAAAGGAGCAGCGAGATAATGAAGCTTGATCTGAGAACGCTTGGCAAAAGCGACGCGCCAATGCTCGCGGTCCTCGAAAAGGAATGCTTTTCCTGCCCTTGGAGTGAGGAGAGCTTTTATGAATGCCTAGGTAACGAAAGGTTTTACTTCGTCGGGCTTTTTGAAAGCGATGAGCTTATCGGGTACGGCGGACTGACGACCGTCCTTGACGAGGGCGACGTTTCGAATATCGCGGTCCGTTCGGATAAGCGCGGACAGGGACTTGGCAAAATGCTTCTTAACGCACTGTGTGAGGAGGCGCAAAAACGCGGAGTCGTATATTTTCATCTTGAAGTAAGAGAAAGCAACGCCCCTGCGCGTCACCTTTACGAAAGCTTCGGCTTCACGGTAGACGGAATAAGAAAAAATTACTATACAAAGCCGCAGGAAAATGCGGTGCTGATGACTAAAAAGCTATGAAGATTTTATCAATTGAAAGCTCCTGCGACGAGACCTCGGCGGCAGTCGTCGAGATGGGAGAGGAAAGGAAGATACTTTCCAATATCGTCGCTTCACAAATAGAAACGCACGCCTTATACGGCGGTGTAGTTCCCGAGATCGCAAGCCGCGCACATAGCGAGGTGATTTCAAAGATTACCTACGAGGCGCTTGAAACGGCAGGTGTTACTTTGGACGATATCGACGCTATCGGCGTGACGAATCGCCCCGGGCTTATCGGTGCGCTTCTCGTCGGCGTGAATTTCGCAAAATCCCTTGCGCTGTCAAGAAACATACCGCTTGTCCCCGTGCATCACATAAGAGGACATATAGCGGCGAATTACCTCGTTCACTCCGACCTTAAGCCGCCATTCCTTGCGCTTGTAGTTTCGGGCGGACACACCTCGCTTATCGAGGTCACCGATTATACGCATTTTGAGACCGTCGGCAGAACGAAGGACGACGCGATGGGCGAATCCTTTGACAAGGTCGCGCGCGTTATGGGAATACCTTATCCCGGCGGCGCGGAAATGGACCGACTCGCCTCGCTCGGCGATAAAAGGGCGTTCAAGCTGCCGTCTGCGGCACTGAACGACGGAAGCTTGGATTTCTCGTTCAGCGGTCTTAAAACTCATATCATAAACATACTTCACAATATGGAGCAAAAGGGAATCCCTTATCCGAAGGAGGATATTGCGGCTTCCTTTACCGAAACGGTGCTGGGAAGCGTTGAAAAGAAGCTGAAAATGGCGATCGAACGCTATCCGCATACCTCGCTCGTTCTTGCGGGCGGAGTATCGGCAAACTCGCATCTGCGCTCGTTTATGGAAGAATTTGCGAAAAAGAACGGAATGAAGTTTTACGTTCCGCCGCGTTCGCTCTGCGGAGACAACGCCGCAATGATCGGCGCGCAGGCGTATTATGAATTTATAAACGGAAATACCGCCGACAGTTCGCTGAATGCATACGCGACGGGCGAATAATTTTAGGAGAAAACACAATGGCAAACTACGAAAATCAGATCAAAAGCGCAGTAGAAAAATACGAAGCATTGCTTCGCTCACAGCTCGAAAGAGTTGAAAAGATAAATGCGGCAGGTGACGCTGTAGATTATTCCAAAATGGATAAGATCGTCATCGGTATCTGTGGCGGAGACGGTATCGGACCGATAATCACCGATGCATCGAAAAAGGTTCTCGAATATCTGCTCGCAGACGACGTCAAGAGCGGAAAAATTGAGTTCAAGGTTATCGACGGACTTACCATCGAAAACCGCGTAAAGCATATGCAGGCGATCCCCGACGAGGTCATGGAGGAGCTTTATAAGTGTGACGTTATCCTCAAGGGACCGACAACGACTCCCCGTGCAGGCGATCCTTGGCCGAACATCGAGAGCGCAAACGTTGCTATGAGAAAGAAACTCGACCTTTTCGCAAACGTCCGTCCCGTCAAGGTTCCCGATAAGGGCATCGATTGGACCTTCTTCCGCGAGAACACCGAGGGAAGCTATGCGGTAGGATCGCAGGGCGTGAACGTGACCGACGATCTCGCGCTTGATTTCTGCGTTACTACGACTGAGGGCTGTAACCGTATCGCGCGCCTCGCTTACGAGTATGCAAGAAAGAACGGCAAAAACCGTGTTTCGATAGTTACGAAGGCAAATATCATCAAGACGACCGACGGTAAGTTCCTCCGTCTCTGCGAAGAGGTCGGCAAGGAATATCCCGAGATCGAGACCGATAACTGGTTTATCGACATTATGACGGCGAAGCTCGTTGACGAGAAGCGCCGCACTGCGTTTCAGGTATTCATTCTTCCTAACCTCTATGGCGACATCATCACCGACGAGGCGGCAGAATTCCAGGGTGGTGTAGGTACTGCCGGCTCTGCGAATATCGGTAAGAAATACGCAATGTTCGAGGCGATCCACGGCTCTGCTCCCAGAATGATAACCGAGGGCAGAGGAAAGTACGCGGATCCCTGCTCGATGCTCCGCGCAACCGTTATGCTCCTTTCGCATATCGGCTATCAGGAGGAGAGCGACCGTCTTGCGCGCGCTCTTGACATCTGTATGTTCGAAGAAAAGAAGCTCGTCGTAACGGGACGTGATACGGGTGCTACCTGTGAAGAATTCACCGCGTACGTAAACGAAACGCTGAAGAAGATCTAAAATTGGCTCCCCCTCGCAGATGCCAAAGGCATCTGCTTGGAGCATCCGCGAAGCGGTGAGGGATTGTTTTAGAGCGTTTTTAACTTTTACAATCCCTCCGCCTCGCAAGCTCGGCACCTCCCTTTGCACAAGGGAGGTGGTGGAAGCAAGCTCGGAACCTAACGCGTTTCCGTTGTACCAATAAGATGTATCTTTATATGGCTCCCTCCGGGAGGGAGCTGTCGAGCCGTAGGCGAGACTGAAGGAGCCATCGGGCGAGAAATGCTCGATAATAGATGTTTATGGAACCGCCCTAATGAGACGGGCAATTCTCTATAATATCTTTCATCGCGGGCTCCCTTCGTCCGTGGCTCTGCCGCTTGCACCATCCCTCCCGGAGGGAGGCAGATTCCCGAAAGGAGATATAAAAATGAAAACTGCATATATCTCCGCGGGCGCGAAGCGTCTGCCGCGTTATTTCAGAACGCTTCGCGAATGCCTGATGAACGGCGAGATAAAAATAAGCTCGTCAGTTCTTGCGAAGAAGCTCGATATAACCCCCTCGCAGGTCCGTGCCGATCTCAACAGATACTCGGGCGCAGGGCTTCAGGGCTACGGATATAACGTAAAAACGCTGTATACCGAAATAAGCCGCGACCTCGGCGTTGGTGACGGAATGAGTGCCGTTATTATAGGCGCCGAGCCGTCAAACGCGCCTCATCTTGCAACGTGGCTTGAGGGCAGGGGAATATCGGATATGAGGTTTATCCTCTTTGATGAAGGTATCTATTCAAAGGTCGAAAAGCTTGACTGCGACATCGCGCTTATCCTCTATTGCGACGATAAGGAAAAAATGCAGTCTGCACTTCGCCAATCGGGCGTAAAGGGCGTCTGGAATATGACGCAGAGCGATTTTGACCTCGATATTCCGACGGTAAATCTGCCCGTCGGAGACATACTCTCGGCACTTATGTACGAGATAAAGCAAAACGAGAAAGGAGAGAAATGATGAAATACAACGTTCTTTATAAGGACGGCGCAGTATGTCTGCCTGCAAGTGCGTTTCTTAATTGCGATACACTTCTTGAAGTGCGTTTTCTTATGCTTCTCTCCTACGACAGAGCGCTCTGCGATGCAGACGATACAATGCTCTGTGAGCAGCTCGGATGCACCGTAGAGGAGCTTGGAGATATTGTAAGATCTTTGCGCAAAAAAGGTCTTATTGAAGGAGCGAAGAAACTTACCCCATCTGCTGCAAATAAGAATCTAAGTAGCAAAGAGATCTCGGATGCAGTTGAAAAAGATAATAAGCTCAAGCAACTTATGGAGGAATGTGAGAAAATCTGTGAAATAATCTCCTTTACGCCGATAGATAGATCAAGGATAATTTCGCTTCATACGGTTTTAAATTATGACTGTGAAACAATATTTCTTATGTTTTTCTATTATAAACAAAAATTTGAGGCAGTTGGAAAACAGTTAAGTGTCAGCTATGTTGAAAAGTGTGCATATTCTTTGTATAACCAAGGAATACGTACTCTTGAAGCACTTCAAAAATACATAGAGAATGAGGAAAAAAGAAACCGCAACAAATACAAACTTTCCAGTTTGTTTGGTTTTGGTGATCGCGCGTTCACAAAGAAAGAAGAAAAGTTCTTCGATAAGTGGCTTATCGAATGGGAAATGCCGTTTGAGCTTATCAAGGCGGCGTTTGAAATAGCAGTTAATAATACAGGCAAAGCAGGTCTTGAATATATGTCGAAGATCCTTTCCGATTGGCACGATAGCGGTATAAGCACCGTAGAGCAGGCGGAAAAGGCAAACGCGGACTTCAAGGCGGCAAATAAGAATAAGCAGAAATTCGTCGAAAAACCCGCAAATAACGGTGCAAGCTTCGACACCGAGGAGTTTTTCGAAAAGGCGCGCAGACGCTCGGAAGCGATGATGAACGCGATAGTTCTCGGAGAGGGGGATAAGTGATGGGCTTTAACAGAGATAATTACAAAAAAATAAAGCACGAATACGAAGGCAAAGCCCTCCGCGCACAGGAGGCGGCGCTTATCCGTAAGAGAGAACTCGGGATGAGATTCCCCGATATTAAGGAAATAGACAGCGCGCTTTCGCAGACGGGACTTCGTATATTTGAAGCAAGCGCAAGATACAAGGGCGAAAAGCTTGAAAGCGAGATCGCGGCTATAAAGGCAGAAAACGCAGAGCTTCTTAAGGCACGCGAGGCGCTTCTTATTAAGTACGGCATACCTGCCGACTATTCCGACGTAAAATATGAATGCAACGAATGCTCGGACAGCGGTTTCGTCGGAATCAATATGTGCAAATGTATGAAGTCGAAGCTCGTTATGGCGGGCTACGAAAGCTCGGGCATCGGATCGCTTATAAAGAGTAAGACCTTTGATAACTACGTTCCGACCTATCAAAAGGAAAAGAACGCAGTCGAGAATGCCGAAATGATAGTCACATTCTGCCGTCACTACGCGGAAAGCTTCGGCGATAGATCGCAGAATCTGATCTTCATCGGCGGCACGGGTCTCGGTAAGACACATCTTTCCGCCGCAATTACGGGAACGGTCGTACGCCGTGGCTACGACGTCGTATGCGAAACGGCGCAGAATCTATTTTCCGACTTTGAATACGAGCGCTTCGGGCGCGGTTATAACAGAGACGAAAACGAGGAAAGCCGTACCGACAGATACTTTGAATGCGATCTGCTCATAATCGACGACCTCGGCACAGAAATGGGTAATACCTTTACAGTTTCGTGCCTATATAATATCATAAACACACGTCTTAACAAGGGAAAAGCGGTTATAATAAATACGAACCTTACGCGAGACGATCTACGTAAGCGTTACGATGAGCGCATAACATCGCGTCTGTTCGGCGAATTTTTGCCGATAATGTTCCTCGGACGCGATATGCGAGAGCTGAAGCTCGACTGAAAGGATATTTGATATGAAAATAGCAGTTGTGACGGGCGCGTCGTCGGGACTCGGCGAGGAATTCGTCAGAGTTATCACGGAAAAGTACGACGAAATAGAGGAAATATGGGTAATCGCGCGCCGCACGGATCGGCTTGAAGCGCTGAAAACGCGTTTCCTGAATAAAAAGATATTCCCAATATCCCTCGACCTAACGAAGCACGAAAACTATGAAACGCTCTCGGAAATGCTCGAAAGCGAAAAACCTGAGATAAAGATACTCGTGAACAACGCGGGCTTCGGCACGCTCGGCAACTTCGAGGAAATGGATCTGAATACTCAGACGAGAATGGTCGACCTTAATAACCGTGCGCTTACGGCAGTAACGTCGGTCTCGCTTCCTTATATGAAAAAGGGAAGCTTCATAGTCAACGTATCTTCGATCGCCTCGTTTGCACCGACGGCAAGAATGGCAGTCTACTGCTCAACGAAGTCGTACGTTCTCGCCTTCTCAAAAGCACTTCGCTTTGAGCTGAAAAAGAAGGGCATAAACGTCCTTGCGCTTTGCCCGGGACCTATGGATACCGAGTTTCTTCCTGCCGCAGGAATCGAAAAGGGAAGCTCTCATACATTCGATACGCTTCCTCGCGTGAATCCCGCGGTAGCCGCAGAAAAGGCACTGCGTTACGCCTCGAAGGGTAGGGGAATATATACGCCTCGCGCCTTCTACAAGCTTTATAGATTCCTATCTAAGGTGCTTCCGCACGGGCTTGTAATGCACTTGTCGAAAACTTGATGCTGTTAAGTATTGACAAATCGGCGGAAATTGTATAAAATAATAACGGATATAAAAGTCTTTTCAAACGAAAGGAGCAATATTATGGCAGACGAACTTTTTAACGAAGAAGTGTTCACACTTACCGACGAGGACGGCAACGAAAAGCAGTTTGAGCTTCTCGGAAGCCAGGAGATCGACGGTGAAACATATCTCGCGCTCGTTCCGATCGAGGATAACGAGAACGAGGAATACGTTATTCTCAAGGTAGCGGTCGATGAGGAAAGCGGCGAGGAGATACTCGTTACGATCGACGATGACGACGAGTTTGACCGCGTTGCGGATTTCTTTAACGACGAGCTTTTCGGCGAGATCGACTACGACGAGGAATAATAAATTTCCTGCTTAGTGCGTGATAGATCGGCTATTAAAACCTACAAGAGATAAATGGAGCTTTATCTTCGTTATCTGGGTATGCAGACCTCCCCGCCCGCCTGCTTATGTCACGCGGTCAACGGGATGCTGGGAGCACAAATGATGCGAGAGGGCACCAACCTGCACAGGCGGGTTTCTCAATGGCTGTCTACACGGCTCGGCGGGGTACACAAAAAATTAACGCAGAGGATTTCCTCTGCGTTTTCTGTTATTAAATAACGTAAAAATACACACAAATAAATTGCAGCACGCTTCCGAGCAGGGCGAAAAGGTGGAAGATAAAGTGGAAGTAGCGGTGCTTTTTGCCGATGCCGTAGATGACCGCGCCGACGGTGTAGGCAACGCCGCCGAGAAGCAGATAGATGAACGCCTCGATCGGTAACGCCTTAAGAACAGTGTCTCCGGCAAGGAATATCGACCAGCCCATTCCTATGTAGCAAGCCATCGCGAATTTGCTGTAATTCTTCAGGTCTATCGACGTAAGAACTGCGGCTATGATTCCGAAGCCCCAGACGACTCCGAATATTATCCAAGCCCACATGGACGAAACGGGGCGGATCGCCGAGAGAAGTATCGGCGTGTATGTGCCTGCAATAAGGAGGTTTATCGTCGAGTGGTCGATTATGCGCATGACCTGCTTGGCGATTCCCGGTCTTACTGCGTGATATATGCTTGACGCAGTGTAGAGCAGGATCATCGACGCGCCGTATATCGCCGCACCGACGACCGACCACGCGTCAACGCTTGACGCTTTTATAACGCACAGTATAAGAACGACAATTCCGAAAACAGCACCTATCGCGTGTGATAGTGAGTGTAGGAATTCCTCCGGCTTCGAGTAAGTCGGAAGCAGACGGTCGCGTAATTTAGTTCTCTTCATGTCTTGCCTCGCAGTAATGGAATGAATTGATTTTATCATAACTTTGTGTATTTTTTGATAATACACTGTGTATTTTTCAAAAATTAAAACGCGGAATATGTCGAAACGTTCCCGCGTTCTATTCTTCAATATACATTAAAATATCTTCTACACGGCAGGTAAGGATCTTGCAAAGATCGTTAAGCGTTACTGTCGTGATCGGCTTGTTGTGTTTCAGTCGGTCAAGGAGACTTCTGCTGATCCCGTATTCGTTTATGAGCTTGTAGGTCGTTATTCCTTTTTTCTTCATCGTTTCATATAGCGGCTCGTATGAGATCATAAATTCACCTCCTGATATTTTAATTATATTTTATGCTCCATCTCTTGACAATTGTCGAGATATAGAGTATAATTACTTCAAATAATGTGTTAGGAGAAGAGTATGAAAAATGGTAGTATAGGCAAAACAATAATGAAAGCATCAAAATATGTTTATATAGCCGGAATGGCGTTTGCGTCGTTGTCGGCTATTGTGGAAGTTTTTACTTTTCTTGAAGCGGCAGCGAACTATCCCCGTTTCCCCTTTTTTGCGTTTGCGTTAATTGTTGCCAAATATTTGTTGATCGTATTCGGCGTATGGTTTTTCTCTTTGATCGTGGCGGGATACGGGCGAATTGTTGAAGATAATTCCAAAAAAGCAAAAGCGGCGGAAGAACTAAATTCAATTCTATTAATGAAGCAAGAAGATACCGTTTATTCGCAGGATAATGATGAATAATGAAAAGAACCCAAATGGGCTCTTTTTTACCCTCTCCGTCTGCTTCGCAGACACCTCTCCCGAAGGGCGAGGCACGGACCGTCGAGGACGCCGGTCCCTACAATGACGCGGGAGGAACGATGTGACGTGGCGAATTTCCCTTAAACCGAAAAGGGTTTCCAAAGGGGAAAACGTGAGCAGAATTTTGCGAAGGCAAAATTCAAACCCGTTGTCCCCTTGGCGTGGTTCTTTTGGTAGGTTTGCGAAGCAAAACTACTCTTTTCATTGCACGAGCAAGAAAAGTTAGTAAAAAGATACATAACTTATGTAACACCTCATCCGAGGTTTACCTCTTACCTTCCCCCTGGGGGGAAGGCAAGGTGGCGCTTAATATAATTCTAATAAACTCTAAATCACCTTGACAAATCAAAAGAAAAGAGTTACAATATCACTGTATGTAAAAATTACTCTAATGGAGGCAATTCAATGGATCAGAACAAAATCAAAGAGCTGAAGCTCAAAAGTGCAGAGATAAAGCTCGGCGCACTTGAGGGAGTGTTCAGCGCATCGTCAGGACATCCGGGCGGATCGCTCTCGATCTCCGATATTCTCGCTTACCTCTACTTCGAGGCAATGAACGTAGACGTAAATAATCCCAAGTGGGAAGACCGCGACCGTCTCGTTCTTTCAAAGGGTCATACCGCGCCCGGTCTCTATGCGGCACTTGCTCTCAAGGGCTTCATCCCGAGAGAAGACCTTAAGACCCTTCGTCAGGCAGACAGCTACCTTCAGGGTCACCCCGATATGAAGCACACCCCCGGTGTCGATATGACCTCCGGCTCGCTCGGACTCGGAATTTCCGCCGCTTGCGGAATGGCACTTTCTGCAAAGATCAGAAATAAGAATTACTATACCTATGCTATCCTCGGCGACGGCGAGTGCGAAGAGGGACAGGTTTGGGAAGCGGCTATGTTCGCAGCTCATAAGAAGCTCGATAACCTCTGCATCTTCGTTGACTTCAACGGTCTCCAGATCGACGGACCCGTTACAGAAGTCGTTGACCCCACTCCTATCGACAAGAAGTTCGAGGCGTTCAACTGGAACGTTATAGTTATCGACGGTCACGATCTTGAGCAGATCGACGCAGCAGTCAAGGCAGCTCACGCTAGTATGGGCAAGCCCACCGCAATCATTTGCAACTGCGTCAAGGGTAAGGGCGTTTCCTTTATGGAAAACAACGTCAAGTGGCACGGCTCCGCGCCCAACGCAGAGCAGTACGAGCAGGCAGTGAACGAGATCAATGCCTACATCGCAACTATTTGAGGAGGAAACGAAAATGGCAGATAAGATAGCAACAAGAGAATCCTACGGCAACGCGCTCGTAGAATTCGGAGCAAAATACGATAACCTCGTTGTCCTCGACGCAGACCTTGCTGAGGCAACGAAAACCATCAAGTTCAAAAAGGCGTTCCCCGAAAGATTTTTCGACTGCGGTATCGCTGAGGGCAACATGGTCGCAGTTGCGGCAGGACTTGCTACAACGGGTATGATTCCGTTCGTCAGCACCTTCGCAATGTTTGCGGCAGGCAGAGCTTTCGAGCAGATCAGAAACGCTGTCGGTTATCCTCATCTTAACGTAAAGATCGGTGCAACTCACGCAGGTATCACCGTAGGTGAAGACGGCGCGACCCACCAGTGCCTCGAGGACATCGGTACTATGCGTACCATTCCCGGCATGACCATCATCAACCCCTGCGACGACGTTGAGGCGCGTGCGGCAGTTCAGGCGGCTATCGAGTTCGACGGTCCCTGCTACCTCCGTTTCGGACGTTACGCAGTTCCGGTGATCAATGGCGAGGACTATAAGTTCGAGATCGGCAAGGGCGTAACGCTCGCTGACGGTAAGGACGTTACCATTATTGCAACCGGTATTACCGTTGCTATGGCTCTTGAAGCAAAGGAGCTTCTTAAGGCAGACGGAATTGATGCAAGAGTTATCAATATCCATACTATCAAGCCCCTTGATACCGAGCTTGTAGTCAAGGCAGCTAAGGAAACCGGCGCTATTGTTACCGCAGAGGAGCATAATATCATCGGCGGTCTCGGCTCGGCAGTTTGCGAGGCAGTCTGTGAAGCAGCACCCGTACCGGTAGTACGCGTAGGTGTAAACGACACCTTCGGCCGTTCCGGTAAGGTTCCGCCCCTTCTTGAAATGTACGGTCTCACCGCGCAGAACATCGCGGAGAACGCAAAGAAGGCAGTTGCTCTGAAATAATAAAGTTAAAAAGGAACTCTTCGGAGTTCCTTTTTCTTAGACACCAAAACCACGCGATAGTCGCGTGGTTAAAAAAAGGTTAACCGATGAACAGAAATGATGTAAAGAAAAAATGTAGTTTAAGGGTAGTATGTGCCAATGGCTCCAACTCCGGAGTAGTTTGCTGCGCAACCTACGGGAGCTGTCAGCGTAGCTGACTGAAGGAGCCATCGGGCGAGAAACGCTCGATAAAAGATATTTACGGAACCGCCCTAATGAAAAGGACAACGCTCTATAATCCCTTTCATCGCGTGCTCCTTCCGTCTTTTTGCTTCGCAAAAATCCACCTCCCTCCCGGAGGGAGGCAATGAAACGTCCCTGAACCCATTTATGGGTAGCAAGTATCCAATGCATGGCTGGCAGGCCAATTTAAGGCGCACTTGTGCGCAGCCAGTAGTATTAGGGCTACGCCCGAAAATGAAATACCCCCCGCTATGCGGGGGGATGTTTATTTTTTTGTTGATTTTTCGCGTACGATATGATAATATGAAGAAAAGATGTTTTCTTTCGGAGGATAACCATTATGTATATCGGGAACTGCAAAAACGTAAAGTTTTCATACACGAAATTCGGCGGTAAGATCCCGCTTGAGCCGGAGATAACAGACGATGGCGCGATACTGTTCAAATGGCAGAGAATATGTAAAACTGGCTTTGAGATTCAGTTCGTGCTTGATAAAGAATATTACGTCGGATCGGTGACGGTCCCGTTTCATGAGGACTCTAAGGTCTGCTCGGTCAAGCTGATATCGAAGGGAAAGACCGTCGGGGTGTTCAATGCCGGTAACGGAAATATGAAGGGCGGCAGAATAACAGTAGACGCAGGCGTTTTCACCGATAAGCTGACCGTCAGGATCGAAAGCGGAATATATGACGTTTGGTTTAATAAGCCCGAGGTGTCGGTATTTGAAAACGACACGCCGATCCTTTGGCCTATCCCTAAAAAAGCAAGCTTTGAAGACGGAACGGTCAGAATTTCAAGCATATCGGGAGAGGGAAGCGATGCGCTTTTTGCGGCAGGTTTCCTTGATGAGCTTCTTAACGAGCGCTTCGGTGACGTAAAAAGCGAGGACGGGGTTCCCGTTACTGTAATAAGCGATGAAGATCATGACGGCGAAAGATATACGGTTTCGGTTAAGAAGAACGGCATTACTTTGAGAGCATCAAAGAGGATATCACTTCTTTATGCAGTTTATGCGTTGATCTCTCTTGGAGAAAAAGGCGAATTCCGTATCGCTGAGATCGACAACTGCCCCTCGCTTGAATTCCGCGGCTTCCATATGGGACTTCCGAAGGTTTCAAATATAGGATTCACTAAGCGGCTTTTCCGTGATATGCTTCTGCCGCTTGGATATAATACTCTGTTCGTACAGATATTCGGCTCAATGGAATATGAGCGTCATCCCGAGATAACGGAGGCGTGGAGAAAACAGCTTCAGATCGACCCTAAATTCCCGCACCATGCGCTCGGATGCGAGGGCGAAACGATCTCTAAAAAAGAGGTTTCGGAGCTTATTGACTACATAAGAGAGCTTGGCTTTGAAATAATCCCCGAGGTTCAGTCGCTCGGTCACGTTCAGTGGTTGACGCTTCCGCACCCCGAGATCGCCGAGGCGGTAAAGCATAACGTGACGGTTGAAGATACGCGTAACGAGGACCTCCGCCCGTCTGAGGAGTATTTCCATTGCTACTGTCCGTCAAACGAGGATAGCTACAAGCTGATCTTTGACGTAATGGACGAGATAATCGAGGTCACAAAGCCGCAAAGATTCGTTCATATCGGACACGACGAGGTCTATAATATAGGTCTTTGCGATAAATGCAAGAACACACCGCCGGATATACTCTTTGCAAGGGACGTTCAGCGTATATATGAGCACCTGAAGGAGCTTGGCTACCGCACGATGATGTGGTCCGATATGCTTCAGCCGGGCACCGATTATCTCACGCCGCCCGCAAGAAAGCTTCTTCCGCGCGATATAATAATGCTTGATTTTATATGGTACTTCAATTTTGCCGAGGATATTGAGGATAATCTTTACGAAGAGGGCTACAAGGTAATGGCGGGTAACCTTTATTCGTCACATTATCCGCGTTACAATAAGCGTGCAAGAGCTGAGAATTTCATAGGCGGCGAGGTCTCGACTTGGTGCGCGGTAAACGAAGAAACTCTTGCTGTAAACGGTAAGCTTTGGGATATTATGTATACCTCGGAAATGCTCTGGAATCCCGAAAATTACGATGATTCTCACCGCAAGGCGTTCAGCTATGTCATATCGAAATATATTCAGCCGAAAATGCGCGATCTGGTAAGAGACAAATTCTCTGCTCACGGATATTCCGAAACCCAATTTGAATTGCCGACGGGAAGCAATGAGGGAATATCGCACGAGCTTATGAAAGCTTATCCGTACGCTGTGATTGCCGACGGCGTAACGGTAAACGTCGGCGGAAGCTTTGAAAGATTCAAAATTGAGCATACAGCGCTCGAAAAGGAAATGCGTATGCGACATGCCGATCTTGCCCTTTCGGGAGAATATACTGTAAGATATTCTGACGGAAGCGAGTGGAAGATAAAGGTAGAGTATGCAGGTAACATTATGAAGTGCGACACCTGTTACGCCCGTCCTTTCCCCGAAGCTCTTTACAGACATATCGGCTATGTGGGAACGTGGTTAAGCGATCCCGCTTACGAGGGTAAGACGGAAAACGGAGATGATCTGCTTGTCATGAGCTGTATCGTAGAGAATCCTTATCCCGAGAAGACCGTTGAAAGCATCAGCTACAATGCCGCCAAAGATGACGTGACGAACGTTCTCCTTTGCGGAATAAAGGGAATGAATAAGATTAATTAACGTTAGATCGCTCT
Organism: Clostridia bacterium; assembly: GCA_017621655.1. Classification (GTDB taxonomy): domain Bacteria; phylum Bacillota; class Clostridia; order Oscillospirales; family CAG-272; genus Colimorpha_A. The sequence goes on from JAGASS010000029.1 coordinate 58,450, forward strand.
CCTTAGGGGGAGCGATCTTTATGTAAATGAAATCCCCGCCATAGTGGCGGGGTTCAATATAGGTTTACCGATGAACAGAAATGATGTAAAGAAAAAATGCAGTTTAAGGGCAGTTCACGCCAATGGCTCCAACTCCGGAGTAGTTTGCTGCGCAACCTACGGGAGCTGTCACCGAAGGTGACTGAAGGAGCCATCGGGCGAGAAACGTCCGATAGAAGATATTTACAGAACTGCCCTAATGAGAAGGGCAACGGTCTATAATTCCATTCATCGCGTGCTCCTTCCGTCTTTTTGCTTCGCAAAAATCCACCTCCCTCCCGGAGGGAGGCAATGAAACATCCCTGAACCCATTTATGGGTAGCAAGTATCCAATGCATGGCTGGCAGGCCAATCTAAAGCGCACTTGTGCGCAGCCAGTAGTATTAGGGCTACGCCCGAAAATGAAATATCCCCCCGCTATGCGGGGGGATGTTTATTGCTATTCGCCGCCAAAACAGTTGATTTACAAAATATTCACAGAATATCTTAAATTCGTTCTTGACAGACGGGAAGAATAGTGGTATATTATAACTGTGATTAGCACTCGACCGCTTTGAGTGCTAAAATGCCAAAGAATACGTAAAGGATGTGAAGAAAGGGTGCAAGGCGGCGGATCTGAGCTTAACGAACGAAAAAAGCTGATTTTGAAGGCAATAATCGAAGCTCACGTCAAAGAAGGCGAGCCGGTCGGCTCGAAATATCTTACTCAAAATAAGCAGATCGCCCTTTCGTCTGCTACCATACGTAACGAAATGGCAGAGCTTGAGTCGCTCGGCTATCTTGAGCAGCCGTATACTTCGGCGGGCAGAGTTCCGTCGGAAAGCGGCTACCGATTCTACGTGAATTCTCTGATGCAGAAGTACCGTATGTCGCAAAACGAGCTTGCGAGAATGAATGCTCTCGCTAAGAGCCGTCTTGCTGAGATAGACCGTCTGCTCGAAAGCGCAACGCGGCTCGCGGCAGGACTTACGAATTATACCTCGATAGCGATCAAACCGAAGCAGAGCACAGCGGTCATCACGAAGTTCAAAACAGTGCTTCTCGACAAGCAGCTCTTTATGCTCGTCATGATCGACGGAATGGGCAATATAAAGACCCGTCAGATAACCTCCGACGAGGAGATAAACGAGGAAACGCTAGCGCGGCTCGAAAACGAGCTGAACGCAAGGATCGCAAATAAGCGCGTCGACGAGATAACAGTCTCGCTCGTAATGGAGATCGAAAGAAGCTTCGGCGAGGGCGAGGGAATAATCTCCTCGGTCATCAAGACCGTCTGTGAAACGCTCGGAGAGCCGGAGGGCGGAGACCTAAAGATGGCAGGCGTGAATCACCTGCTCGAATATCCCGAATTCAGCGACGCAAGAGAGTTCAAGGAGCTTCTCGGCGTGCTCGAGGAAAAGCGCGATATTCTGAAGCTCGTTTCGGATAGCGACCTCGACGAGGACGGACCGCAGGTGCTTATCGGCTCCGAAAATATCCTTGAAGAAATGAAAAACTCGACGATGGTATTCCAAAAGATCAAGTCAAACGGAAAGGTCGTCGGTGCGATCGGAATCATAGGTCCGCGAAGAATGGATTATTCAAAGGTCATTTCGACCGTCGAATATATAGCGCAAAACATTTCCCTTATGCTGAACAGCTCGCTATCACTTCCCGAGGCGTTCGGCGAGGATGAGAATTAGCGAAAGGATAGATAACCGTGGAAGAAAATCAGAACGAAATAGAAAAAGAAACGGCTGAAACGGCTGAAAAAACCGAGGAAAAGCCGAAAGACAAAAAGGAAAGCAAAAAAGAGGTCAAAAAGCTGACGGAGGAAAACGAAAAGCTGAATGAATCCCTAAGTGAGCTTACAGACCGATACACGAGAATGCTTGCAGAGTACGATAACTTCCGCAAGCGCGCGCAGAAGGAAAGAGAAGGCGTGTATTTTGACGCAGTCTCCGACGTGATAAACGCGATCCTGCCGATAAAGGACAGTCTTGAGATGGCGATGAAATTCGCAGACGAAAGTCAGCTGTCGCAGGGCGTTACGATGACGCTTACAAAGTTCGGCGAGATCCTCACAAAGCTTGGCGTTGAGGAGTTCGGAAACATAGGCGAAGAGTTCGATCCGAATCTCCATAACGGCGTTCTCCACTGCGAGGACGACACCTTAGGAGAGCAAATTATTGCCGAAGTTCTCCAAAAAGGATATAAAAAAGGCGATAAAATCATAAGATACGCTATGGTAAAGGTAGCGAACTAATAAGTATATTTCAGGAGGAAATTATTATGGAAAAGATCATAGGCATTGACCTTGGTACAACAAATTCTTGCGTAGCAGTTTACGAGGGCGGCGAGCCCATCGTCATCCCGAATCCCGAAGGAGCAAGAACTACTCCTTCCGTTGTCGCAGTAACGAAGACAGGTGAGCGAGTAGTCGGACAGGTTGCAAAGCGCCAGTCCATCACTAACCCCGATAAGACCGTAGCTTCCATCAAGCGTCACATGGGTACCGATTATAAGGTATCTATCGACGGCAAGCAGTATACTCCTCAGGAGATCTCCGCAATGATTCTTCAGAAGCTTAAGGCGGATGCTGAGGCATACCTCGGAATGAAGGTAAACAAGGCGGTAATCACCGTTCCCGCATACTTCTCCGACGCGCAGAGACAGGCAACCAAGGACGCAGGTAAGATCGCAGGACTTGAGGTCATGAGAATCATCAACGAGCCGACGGCTGCAGCTCTTGCTTACGGTATGGATAAGGAAGAGGATCAGAAGATCATGGTATTCGACCTCGGCGGCGGTACGTTCGACGTTTCGATCCTCGAAATTTCCGACGGCGTATTCGAGGTTCTTGCGACAAACGGCGACACCCGTCTCGGCGGTGACGACTTCGACCAGAGAGTTATCGACTGGATGGCAGATAAGTTCCGCGCAGAAAACGGCGTAGACCTCCGTAACGATAAGACAGTTCTTCAGCGTCTTAAGGATGCGGCTGAAAAAGCGAAGATCGAGCTTTCCGGTATGGCAAGCTCCAATATCAACCTCCCCTTCATCACCGCAACCGCAGAAGGACCTCTCCACTTCGATGCAACTCTGACGAGAGCCGAGTTCGACCGCATCACGGCTGACCTCGTTGAAAGATGTATGGTTCCGACCAAGAAGGCGCTTTCCGACGCAGGCATCAGCGTTTCGCAGATCGATAAGGTGCTTCTCGTAGGCGGATCGACCCGTATTCCCGCAGTTCAGGAAGCAGTTAAGAAGTTTATCGGCAAGGAACCCTTCAAGGGCATCAACCCCGACGAGTGCGTAGCAGTCGGCGCGGCTATTCAGGCAGGCGTTCTCGGCGGCGACGTTAAGGACCTTCTCCTTCTCGACGTTACTCCCCTTTCTCTCGGTATCGAGACTCTCGGCGGAGTTTGCACCAAGATAATTGACAGAAACACTACCATTCCCGTAAAGAAGAGCCAGGTATTCTCGACGGCTGCCGACGGTCAGACCTCAGTTGAGATCCACATTCTTCAGGGTGAAAGAGAAATGGCTGCAGGCAACACTACCCTCGGTCGCTTCCACCTCGACGGTATCCCCTCTGCACCCAGAGGCGTTCCGCAGATCGAGGTCACCTTCGATATAGATGCTAACGGTATCGTAAACGTTTCGGCTCAGGATAAGGGAACCGGTAAGGAACAGCATATCACCATCACCTCTTCCTCCAACATGAGCAAGGAAGATATCGACCGCGCAGTCCGCGAGGCAGAGCAGTTTGCCGATGAGGACAGAAAGCTCAAGGAAGCAGTCGAGATAAAGAATAAGGCGGATTCGCTTGTATTCCAGAGCGAAAAGACGTTGAGCGAGATCGGCGACAAGCTCCCCGAAGCTGACAAGGAAGAGGTCAAGACCGCGCTTGAGAAGCTCAAGGAGACCGTAAAGGGAACCGATACCGATGCTATCAAGGCAGACACCGAAGCACTTGAGCAGGCGTTCTACCGCCTCTCCGAGAAGCTCTACAAGGCACAGGGCGGAGATCCTAATGCGCAGGGCTTCGATCCTAACGCCGCACAGGGCGGCGCTCAGCAGGGCGACAACGGTCAGGGCTACTACAACGCAGACTACGAAGACAAGACCGGAAACTAATTAAGATAACGGCTTATAGCCGAGAGGAAGATTTTTCCTCTCGGCTATAACGCGAGGAAGAGAAATGGCAGATAAAAGAGACTATTACGAGGTGCTCGGCTTAAGCAAGAGTGCGTCGGACGACGAAATAAAAAAGGCGTACCGCAAGCTTGCGAAGAAGTATCACCCCGATATGAATCCCGGCGATAAGGCGGCAGAGGAAAGCTTCAAGGAAGTAAATGAAGCGTATGCGGTCCTTTCCGATCCCGATAAGAAGAGCAAGTACGACCAGTTCGGTCATTCTGCGTTCGATCCGTCAATGGGTGGAAGCGGCTTTGGCGGAGCGGGCTTCGGCGGCTTCGATTTCGGAGATATATTCAGCTCGATGTTCGGCGGCGGCTTTGGCGGTGGCGGCGGATCAAGCAGACGTAACGGTCCGATTCGCGGAGACGATCTTCAGTACCGTCTTACTTTGACCTTTGACGAAGCGTATTTCGGCTGTAAAAAGGATATTTCTTACGGACGCGTTGAAAAATGCTCCGACTGCGGCGGAAGCGGTGCAAGCAAGGGTACAAGCCCCGAGATCTGCCCTAACTGCGGAGGCAGAGGTCAGGTCAATACGACACAGAGAACCCCCTTCGGCGTTTTCCAGAGCACGACGACCTGCGATACCTGTCGCGGAACGGGTAAGATAGTAAAGAATCCCTGTAAAAACTGTAACGGCAAGGGCTACGTGAAGATACAGAAGAAGCTCACCGTAACCATCCCTGCGGGAATAGATAACGGCGAGACCTTGCGTGTAACGGGACAGGGTAACGATGGACGTAACGGCGGAAGCGCAGGCGACCTTTACGTAACGGTCAACGTCCGTCCTCATCAGATATTCGAGCGTGAGGGTACGACCCTTTTCTGCGAGATACCGATAACCTTCGTTGAGGCGGCGCTCGGCTCTGAGATAGACGTTCCGACGATGACGGGAAGCGTCAAATTTAACATACCCGAGGGAACTCAGACGGGAACGCGCTTTACCGTTAAGGGCGAGGGCGTAGTATCTCCCCGTAACGGCAGAAAGGGCGACCTCGTATTCGAGACTACCGTTGAGATTCCGAGGAATCTGAACGAAAAGCAAAAGGAAGCGCTTCGCGCATTCGCAGAGGAATGCGGACAGAAAAATTATCAGAAGAAGCAGTCCTTCTTCAAGAAATCCAAAAAATGAGCAGAGCCGAGAGGAGCAAGATCCCCTCGGCAAACTGCGTTAAGGAAATATTATGAATAATTGGACACAAATAAGAGTTGCGTGCGGAATCAAGGACCTTGATAACGTCTGCGCGGTAATGAGCATGATAGATAACGGACTCATGATCGAGGACGCAAACGAGGTCGATACCCTTGACCACTGCTACGGTGAGCTTATCGACGAGTCGCTGATAAATGCCGACAGAACAGTAGGCGCGGTCAGTGTCTATATCCCCGACGAGAGAAACCCTGCGGAGTGCGTTTCCTTTATCAAGGAGCATCTGACGGGAATCGAATATGACCTCACTCTTTCGGGAATGAAGGAGGAGGACTGGGCCGATTCCTGGAAGAAGTACTATAAGCCCGTCAGGATCGGAAAGAAGCTTATCGTCGTTCCGAGCTGGGAGGAATACGAAGCCGATGAAAACGACATCGTTCTGCGTATGGATCCCGGAATGGCTTTCGGTACGGGAACTCACGAGACGACGCGCCTTTGCTCTCTGCTTATGGAGGAATACATAAAAGAGGGTGACCGTGTGCTTGACATCGGTACGGGAAGCGGAATACTTGCTATCGCCGCATCAAAGCTCGGCGCAGGAAAGGTATATGCTTACGACATCGACCCCGTTGCAATCAAGGTAGCTGAAGAAAACTGCCTCTTTAACGGCTGTGAAAACATCGTATGCGGAATTGCAGACCTTCTCCGTGGCGTGGATACCGAGGAAAAATATGATTTCGTGTCGGCAAATATCGTAGCAGACATTCTCGTGCGCCTCGCGCCCGACGTGGCAAGCTATATGAAGGACGGCGGACTTATTGCCGTATCGGGAATAATAGACTCTCAGGAAGAAAGAGTAAAGGATGCCTTGATAAAGGGCGGACTTACCTATATAAAGACCGTAGAGGAAAACGACTGGAACGCAATGATGTTCGTAAAGGACGGTAAAAACTGATATGAATACACAGCATTTTAAGTACGCTCTCGAGGTCGAAAAGACCGGCTCGATAACTCAGGCGGCGGAAAATCTCTTTATGGGACAGCCGAATCTGTCAAAATCCATAAAGGAGCTTGAGGACACGCTCGGTATCGAGATATTCAAGCGCACCTCTCGCGGCGTCGTTCCTACCGATAAGGGACAGGAATTTCTTCGCTACGCGAAAAATATCCTCTCGCAGATAGACGAAATGCAGTCCATCTGCCGCGATAAGGACCCCGATATGCAGAGCTTCAACGTCTGCGTACCGCGCGGAAGCTACGCGTCGGTCGCGGCGAGAGAGTTCGTAGCTTCTCTTGACGATGGCAAGCCGATAGACGTAAATCTCGGTGAAACGACGTCGATAGACGGCGTTAACATGGTTTCGGACGGCATCTTTACCCTCGGCGTTATCCGCTATCAGACGCAGTATGAGCCGTATTTTGCCGATTTTTGCCGCGATAAAGGACTTAAATGCGAAACCGTCTGGGAATTTGAAAGTCTTGCGCTCATGTCGGAAAAGCATCCACTTGCGGACAGAAGCAAGCTCTCGCTTTCCGATTTTGCACCGTACGTCGAAATAACGCACGGCGACTGTAACGTGCCGTATATAAACGTCGCGCAGGCAGAGAACCTTTCCCTCAATCTTTCGAGCAAAAAGGTCGTAAACCTTTACAAGGGAACAAGCCCCTTCCTTATGCTCTCGACGATGACTTCGTCGTTCATGTGGGTGTCTCCGATGCCCGAAAGTATACTTAAGCGTTACGGTCTCGTTCAGAAGGAATGCAACGCACCGGCACACAAGTATAAGGACGTTATGATAACGAGAGAGGGAACGAAGCTTTCCGATCTTGACAGACGATTTATCGACAAGCTATATGAGCTGAAGAACATGGTAGCTTTCGGTAGATTATATAATTAATAGAATATATTTTTGTGAAAAAAGCAGATACCTAACATTTTTGGTATCTGCTTTTTTGCATAACAGCATTCCTTAAACGAATGGTAAAAAACGGGCAAATTATCGCAATTTTACACTATGAATCGAAAAATGCCCCGCCTCAGCTCTGTTTTTATCACGAAATCAGTGAAAACAGGTAAAATGAAGCCGAAATTGCAAGAAATTAATTCGATAAAAAAATATCGGTATTCCCGATTTGCTCTTGAATTCATATGAATAATTTGATATACTTATGATGTAATATTGTTTTTTTGAAGGGAATTAATTTCAATGGGAAGAAAAGTTACGATAATCGGTGCCGGATCGGTCGGTGCGACAATAGCATATACCCTGGCGGTAAGCGGTAACGCGTCGGAGGTGGTGCTTATAGACATCAACGAGCAAAAGGCATTTGGCGAAGCGATGGATATAAGACAGGGCGCGCCCTTTACGCCGCCTATCAATATCTACTCGGGCGATTATCCCGACGCGAAGAATTCTGACATCGTCATAATAACGTCAGGAATTGCGCGCCGTCCGGGACAGTCGCGTCTCGACCTCGCGCAGACGAACGTTGACATAATAAAGAGCATAATTCCCAGAATAACCTCGGTAGCGCCGAATGCGGTGTATATCCTGGTAAGTAACCCTGTTGATATACTGACGTACGTTTTCTGCCGTTGCTCGGGACTTCCCGAAAAGCAGATAATCGGTACGGGAGCGCTGCTTGATACCGCACGTCTTCGCTCACGTATTGCAGAGACATTCTCTATCAGCATGCAGAACGTACACGCAAGCGTTTTCGGCGAGCATGGTGATTCGTCCTTCGTTCCGTGGTCGCTTGCGACAATTTCGGGAACTCCTATCGATATGTACGCACAGTCTAAGGGACTTGAGGTTGACGGCTCTGGCTTTAACCACGACGAGATCGAGGAGTACGTAAGAAAGTCCGGCTCGACGATAATCACGGCAAAGGGCGCGACCTATTACGCTATCGCTCTTACCGTTAACCAGATCTGCTCCTGCGTCTTCCGCGGAATAGACACTGCGATTTCGGTATCTACGATGATGAACGGCGAATACGGAATAAACGACGTTTGCCTTTCTATCCTTTCGATAGTCGGACGCGGCGGCGTGAACGGAAAGCTTATTTCTCCGCTTACAGAGGAGGAAGTTGCAAAGCTTCATTACAGCGCAGGCAAGTTAAGAGAAGTAATAGATCAGCTTAGAATATAAGAGGTGAAAAAATGGAATACCGTATAGAACACGATTCGATGGGCGAGGTCAAGGTACCTGCCGATAAATACTGGGGCGCGCAAACGCAGAGAAGCTCCGAGAACTTCCGTATCGGAGTAGGTAACGAGGTCATGCCCCGTGAGATAACTCACGCATTCGGAATACTTAAAAAGGCGGCGGCTATCGCTAATGCCTCTCTCAAGCCCGAGAAAATGACGGAAGAAAAGCTCGACGCAATAAAAAAGGCGTGTGACGAGGTCATCTCGGGATCGCTGAACGAGCATTTCCCCCTTGTCGTATGGCAGACTGGAAGCGGAACGCAGTCGAATATGAACGCGAACGAGGTAATTGCTAACCGCGGAAACGAGATCGCGGGCAAGAAGCTTCTTCACCCGAACGACGATATAAATATGTCGCAGTCGTCGAACGACACCTTCCCGACCGCGATGCACATCTCGGCAGTTCTTGAGATCGAAAATAAGCTTCTCCCCTCGATCGATACCCTTATCAATACCTTCGAGCGTCTCGAAAAGGAAAACGAGGACGCAGTCAAGTGCGGAAGAACACATCTTCAGGACGCAACTCCCATCAAGTTCTCACAGGAGATAAGTGGCTGGAGAAGCAGTCTTATCCGCGATAGAGAAATGATAGTTATGGCGCTCAAGCCCCTTTACGAGCTTGCTCTCGGCGGTACGGCAGTCGGAACGGGACTTAACGCTCCCAAGGGCTTCTCGGAAGCAGTTGCAAAGGCGGTAGCCGAGCTTACGGGTAAACCCTTCGTCACCGCCCCCAATAAATTCCACGCACTTACGTCAAAAGACGAGCTGGTATTTGCACACGGCGCACTCAAGGCGCTCGCTTGCGATATGATGAAGATAGCGAACGACGTTCGTTGGCTCGCATCGGGTCCGCGTGACGGTCTCGGCGAGATATTCATTCCCGAAAACGAGCCGGGATCATCTATAATGCCCGGTAAAGTCAATCCCACTCAGTGCGAGGCGGTCACAATGGTGGCTGTTCAGGTAATGGGTAACGACGTTGCAGTCGGCATGGCGGCATCGCAGGGTAATTTTGAATTGAACGTCTTTATGCCGGTCTGCATCTACAACTTCCTTCAGTCAGTAAGACTTCTTGCCGACAGTATCCTTTCCTTCAATAACAACTGTGCGGTCGGCATCAAGGCGAACAGAGAGAAGATGGCACACAATCTGCATAATTCTCTTATGCTCGTAACCGCGCTCAACCCCTATATCGGTTACGAAAACGCCGCAAAGACTGCAAAAAAGGCGTATAAGGATAACATTTCGCTTAAGGAAGCGTGTGTTGAGCTTGGATTCCTCACTCCCGAACGCTTCGACGAGGTCTTCCACCCCGAGAATATGGTGTGAGTTTTCCGCATTTCTTTGTTCGGACAAAGAAACGCTCGCAAAGAAAACCGCCAAGGGGCAAACCGATGAAAATTTGCTTTCGCAAATTTTCACACGTTTTCCCCTTTGGATACCCCTTTCGGTTTAGGAAGCTTCGCCACGTTAATTGTAGGGACCGGCAACCTCGGAACCCCCAAAACTCGCATTCGCTCGTTTCGGGGAACCCCCGCCCGACGGTCCGTTGTCCCCACGATATTGTAGGGGGCGACGTCCTCGACGCCCCGTTATACGGTGAGGATTTTTAATACGAAAAAGATAAACTGCCTATTATATAGGCGGCGCAAAAAATGATTCCCAAACAAACACAAAAAGGAAAAAACTATGACATACAGTTATTATCCCGGCTGTACTCTTAAAACCAAAGCAAAGGAGCTTGACAGAAGTGCGCGTCTGTGTGCTGAGGCACTTGGCGCGAACTTGCGCGAGCTTGATAATTGGCAGTGCTGCGGCGGCGCATATACCGCGTCGAGCGACGAAATTGCAACCAAGCTTTCCTCCGTCCGCGCTCTTCTTGAAGCAGAGAGCAGAGAAGAGGACATAATCACTCTTTGCTCCGCTTGCCATAACGTGCTTAAAAGAGTAAGAAACGACCTAACAAACGACGCGAATTTTGCGTTCAAGGTCAATAATTACGTAAAGCCCGAAAAGCCGTTTGAGGGCAAAACGAAGGTTATACATTTTCTTGAATTTCTCCGCGACGAGATTGGCTTTGACAACCTGCGCGAAAAGGTCGTAAATCCCTTTACTGGCAAGAAGATCGCGGCTTATTACGGTTGCTTGCTCCTCCGTCCTTCGGGCGTTATGGATATGGACGATCCCGAAAATCCGAAGATCCTTGAGGACTTCATACGCGCTATCGGCGGCGAGCCGGTAATGTATCCGTACAGAAACGAATGCTGCGGCGGATACGTTGCCCTTGAAGATAAGTCGGCAACGGTAAAGAAGAGCGAAAAGATCGTCGCGTCGGCAGACGGCTTCGGCGCGGATATTATTATCACCGCGTGTCCGCTTTGCTTATATAACCTCGAAAGCGCAAAGGGAGAGAGCGAAGTAAAATACTTTACCGAGCTACTCGCTGTCGCTCTTGGCATCAAGGAGGCGTGAATATGGATCTCAAAGAACAAGTTCTTATAATGAGTGGCGTCGACGTCCGTAAGTGTATGGCTTGCGGAAAATGCTCGGGCGCGTGTCCGTCGTATAACGAGATGGATTATCATCCTCATCAGTTCGTCTCGATGGTCAAAAAGGGAAACATCGAGCCGCTTATGAAGTCGGAATCGGTATATAAATGCCTGACCTGCTACGCGTGCATCGAAAGATGTCCTCGCGGCGTCGAGCCGGCAAAGCTTATCGAGGCAATTCGCCTTCTCGCGGTCCGTCCGCAGGGAAGTAATCACATCAAGGCAGACGATATTCCGTCGCTTCTTGATCCCGAGCTTCCCCAGCAGGCGATCGTAACGGCATTCCGTAAGTATAGTAAATAATAAACTACTATCTTTTATCTACGAAGGTAGATTGGACGCAAATATGCCTTCTCCAGCGGGAGAAGGTGTCGGCGAAAGCCGACGGATGAGGTGTCTATGTTGGGAATTTACTCCTCATCCACCGCTCAGTAGTTTTCGCTACGCGAAACCTACCGCGGTCCCCCTTCTCCCTCAGGAGAAGGTACGACAGCGCCCCGATAATCAGGTGTGTTGTTGGTAGGGGAGGGGTTTGCTCGGAACCCCCAAAACTCGCGTTCGCTCGTTTCGGGGAACCCCACGCGCTCCTCCCGCAAAAGCATTTGAAAATTAGCACTAACCCCATAACAATCAGTCCGAAAGGAATAAGAAAATGCAGAGAATTGGAGTTTTCGTCTGTCACTGCGGCACGAACATCGCCGCAACAGTCGACGTTAAAGCCGTAGCCGAGGCGCTGAGGCATGAGCCGGGCGTCGTTGTCTCGGAGGAGTATCAGTATATGTGCTCCGAGGCAGGACAGGAGCTTATCAAAAATGCGATAAAGGAAAACGCGCTCACGGGCGTCGTTGTCTGCTCTTGCTCGCCCCGTATGCACGAAGCGACGTTCAGAAAAACGGTCGCGGCGGCAGGGCTTAACCCGTACATGCTCGAGATCGCAAACATAAGAGAGCAGGTATCGTGGATACATAAAAACATTGAGGAGGCGACCGAAAAGGCGATAATCCTCGGACGCGCCGCAATCGCAAAGGTGCATCTTAATGCGCCCCTTACCGCAGGCGAAAGCCCTGTAGTCAAGCGTGCGCTCGTTATCGGCGGCGGAATTGCCGGAATACAGACCGCCCTCGATATTGCAGAGGCGGGCTTTGAAGTCGATATCGTCGAAAAGAATCCGACGATCGGCGGAAAGATGACCCAGCTTGATAAGACCTTCCCGACTCTCGACTGTGCGGCTTGTATCTTAACGCCGAAAATGGTCGACTGTGCGCAGAACGATAAGATAAAAATATATTCCTATTCCGAGGTCAGCGAGGTAAAGGGCTTCGTCGGTAACTTTGACGTAACTATCAAGCGCAAAGCGCGCTACGTTGACGAAAACAAGTGTACGGGATGCGGTCTTTGTACTGAAAAGTGTCCTCAGAAGAAGGTCCCGAACGAGTTTAACCTCGGTCTTGATAACCGCCGCGCGATCTATATCCCGTTCGCGCAGGCAGTTCCGAAGATCGCAACGATTGACGCGGATTACTGCACGATGCTGAAAAGCGGCAAGTGCGGAGTTTGCTCGAAGGTCTGCACGGTCGGCGCTATCGACTATAAGCAGCAGGATACTTATGTAAACGAAAAATACGGCGCTATCGTAGTTGCGACGGGCTTCAACCCGATCAAGCTTGATAAGTACGACGAGTTCGCGTACAGCCAGAGCGCCGACGTTATAACCTCGCTTGAGCTTGAGCGTCTTATGAACGCGGCAGGTCCGAACGGCGGAACGCTTCTTCGCCCGTCCGATAAAAAGCATCCGCATAGGATCGCATTTATACAGTGCGTCGGCTCGCGTTGTGACGACGGCAAGGGAAAGAGCTACTGCTCGAAGATCTGCTGTATGTATACGGCGAAGCACGCAATGCTGATAAGAGAAAAATACCCCGACACCGAGGTTTACGTATTCTATATCGACGTCCGTACACCAGGCAAGAATTTCGACGAGTTCTACCGCCGTGCGGTGGAGGAATACGGTGTCAATTACGTAAAGGGAATGGTCGGAAAGGTGCTTCCCGAGCCGGACGGTACGCTTACAGTCCGCGCGTCGGATCTGCTTAACGGTCAGCAGCTAAATCTTTCCTGTGACCTCGTCGTTCTCGCCGCGGCTATCGAGCCGGATAATAGCGCACGTCCCTTGGCGACCATGCTTACCGCAAGCATGGATACAAACGATTTCTTCACGGAAGCACATCCGAAGCTCCGCCCCGTTGAAAGCCCCACGGCAGGAATCTTCCTCTCGGGCGCTTGTCAGGGACCGAAGGATATTCCCGAGACCGTATCGCAGGCATCTGCATGCGCGGCAAAGGTTATCGGTCTGCTTGCGAAGAATACACTTAAAGGAAATCCCTGCGTAGCTCACAGTAACGAGCTGCTCTGTAACGGCTGTTCGTCGTGCGAAAAGGTATGTCCTTACGGCGCTATCAGCTATTCGGATAAGGAATTCCGTATAAACGGTAAGATGGTAACTCGCCGCGTAGCGAGCGTTAACCCTGCCGTATGTCAGGGCTGCGGTGCATGTACCGTTGCCTGCCCGTCGGGTGCTATGGACCTGAACGGCTTCAGTAATTCTCAGATTATGGCGGAGGTAGACGCGATATGCAAATGGTGAATAAAGAATTCAAGCCGAAAATAGTCGCTTTCTGCTGTAACTGGTGCTCTTACGCAGGAGCCGATCTTGCAGGAACTAACCGTCTTCAGTACCCTGCAGAGGTAAAGATCATCCGCGTGCCCTGCTCCTGCCGTGTAAACCCGATGTTCATTCTCCGTGCATTCCAGAGAGGTGCTGACGGAGTAATAATCTGCGGCTGCCACCCCGGCGACTGCCACTATACTACGGGTAACTACTACGCGAGAAGAAGAATGACTCTCCTTTTCTCGATGCTCGACTTCCTCGGTATCGAGAAGGAACGCACCCGTCTTGAATGGGTATCGGCGGCTGAAGGTCAGAAATTCGCTTCAACGATGAACGATTTTGTCAAGACGGTGACCGAGCTTGGCGAAAACAAGCGCTTGGAGGATCTGAGATGCAAGAAATGATGAAAAAGAAAGCGATCGAGTTGCTTCAAAGCGGCGAAGTCGCTCGCGTTCTCGGCTGGAAAAAGGGCGAGTTTGATTATGATATAACTCCTGCCGTTTTTGAAAGCGCCGAGGAGATCGAAAACGAATTTATATATAATTCTCTTTGCTCGCCGAACCTTTCGAAATATCTCGTAAAGGAAAGCCGCAAGGAGGGAAAGACGCTTATCTTTCTTAAGCCCTGTGACTCCTACAGCTTGTCACAGCTGATCACGGAGCATAGAGTGATAAGAGAAAACGTCTATGCTGTCGGTATCGAGTGCTACGGTAAGACCGACGCAGATACGATCAAGGAAAAGGGAATCAAGGGAATTACGAAGATCACCGAAAATGACGGTGTGCTTAATATCGAAACTCTCTACGGAACTGAAAAGATCCCCGTATACGAGGTCCTTCGCGAAAGATGCGTAAACTGTAAGAGCAAAAAGCATCCCGTTTATGACGAGCTTATCGGCGAAGAGGGCGAAACGGTCGATGACTGCGAGCGCTTTGACGAGGTAGCGAAAATTGAAGCTATGACGCCCGAGGAAAGATTCGCGTTCTTCCGTAACGAGCTTTCTCGCTGTATAAGATGTAACGCTTGCCGTAACGTATGCCCTGCATGTACCTGTGAAAAATGCGTATTTGATAACGACGCATCGGGTATCGCGCAGAAGGCGGCATCCGACTCCTTTGAAGAAAATATGTTCCACATCATCCGTGCTTTTCACGTCGCGGGAAGATGTACCGACTGCGGCGAATGCTCGCGCGTTTGTCCGCAGAATATACCGCTTCATCTGCTCAACCGTAAGTTCATAAAGGATATAAACGAGCTTTACGGTAACTATCAAGCAGGTGAAAACATCGGCAACCGTTCGCCGCTTACCGATTATACGCAGAGCGACGCTGAGCCGAATATCGTCTATGAGAGAGGAGGAAAGGACAATGCTTAAAATAAAGCTTTCCAAGCTTCCTATACTCTTTGATGCCCTCTCTGATAAAAACAAGCTCTACATACCTGCCGATACGAAGGGCGGAGCGCGTTTTCTTCAATACGAGAACGGAATGACGATGACGAAGGAGCTTAACACCGTCCGTTCCCCGAAGGACCTTTTCTTCCCCCAGACCGAGAACCTTATGGATTTCAAGCTTGAGGGAAAGAAGATAGAGGTCATCGACACCCGTGAGGAATGTGAGGATTTCGTGATCTTCGGCGTGCGCGCCTGCGACGTAAGAAGCTTTGAGGTTCTTGACAGAGTATTTCTCTCCGAGCCGATAGATACCTATTATAAAAACCGCCGCGAGCACGGCGTTATCGTCTCGCTCGCCTGCAACCGTCCCGAGGAGACCTGCTTCTGCTCGACCTTTGATATCGACTGTGCAAATCCCGAGGGAGACGTTGCTTCCTATATCTGTGGCGACGAGATGTATTTCGAGCCGCTTACCGAAAAGGGAAGCGAGCTGCTTCTGAATCTCTCTTGCTTAAGCGAGGGAAGCGAAGCGCCCGTTTACGAATGTAAGAGAAACATTTACGAGATCAAGTCGAAGCTGCCCCTATCTACCCTTTCTGCCGAGAAATTCGGTAAGAATATGACGGAATATTTTAATTCCGATAAGTGGGATGAGCTTTCGGAAGCTTGTCTCGGATGCGGAACCTGTACCTTCGTTTGTCCGACCTGCCAGTGCTACGATATCAAGGATTTCGACACGGGCAATGGCATCAAGCGATTCAGATGCTGGGATTCATGCATGTATTCCGATTTCACAAAGATGGCACACGGAAACCCCCGTGTAAGTCAGAAGGAGCGCTTCCGTCAGCGCTTTATGCACAAGCTCGTTTACTATCCTATGAATAACGACGGACTGTTCAGCTGTGTCGGATGCGGCAGATGCTTATCTAAATGCCCGATCTCGATGAACATAGTAAAGGTAATGAAAAAGCTCGGGGAGGGTAAAGATGAATAACGAAACACTTATTCCTGTTATCGGCGTTGTGACCGATATACGCATCGACACCCCTGACGTCAAGACCTTCCGCGTCGTGACGCCCGATGGAAACAAGCCCTTTGAGTATATGCCCGGTCAGTGCGCGATGCTTTCGATTCCCGGTGTAGGTGAAGCGATGTTCTCGATAACCTCCTCCCCCACGAATACCGAATATATGGAGTTCAGCATAAAGAAGTGCGGATGTCTTACCGATTGGCTTCATAAAATGGAGGTCGGTCAGTACGTGACCGTCCGCGGTCCGTACGGAAACTATTTTCCCGTCGAGACCGAGCTTAAGGGCAAAAATCTCCTCTTTATCGCAGGAGGAATAGGTCTGGCGCCGCTCCGCTCGGTAATAAACTATTGCCGTGCAAACCGCGACAATTACGGCACTATCGACATCATCTACGGCTCACGCTCGAAGGACGATCTCGTCGACTATTCGGAGATAATAAACGAATGGATGACTGAGGCAGGCGTCAGCGTACACCTGACGATAGACCGCGAGCAGGAGGGCTGGGACGGACACGTCGGATTTGTTCCGAACTACGTCAAGGAGCTTAATCCCGATATAAACAAGACCGTTCTCGTCTGCGGACCTCCGATAATGATCAAGTTTACGCTTAACGCTCTTAAGGAGCTTGGCTTTACCGAGGAGCAGGTCTATACTACGATGGAGCTTCGCATGAAATGCGGAGTCGGCAAGTGCGGAAGATGCAATATAGGAAGCAAATACGTCTGCAAGGACGGCCCCGTTTTCCGTTACGATAAGCTCGGCGCGCTTCCCGACGAATACTGATGAGGTAATTACTATGGAGAATATGGTAAATATATTTCTTTACGGCAAAAAATACGAGGTGCCGTCAAATCTTACGATAATGAGCGCGATGGAGTATGCGGGCTATCAGCTCGTGCGCGGCGTCGGATGTCGTTGCGGCTTCTGCGGTGCGTGTGCTACCATCTATCGCATCAAGGGGGATCGCGAGCTTAAGACCTGTCTTGCTTGCCAGACGAAGGTAGAGGACAATATGTATATTGCGACTCTTCCTTTCTTCCCGCTCGTTAAGCAGCCCTACGATATTGAAAAGATAAAGCCGACAGAGCAGATAATGATGCAGCTTTATCCCGAAATTTACGCTTGTATCGGCTGTAACGCTTGCACCAAGGCGTGCACGCAGGGGCTTGACGTTATGCAGTATATCGCATACGCACAGCGCGGCGAGTACGAAAAGTGTGCTGAAGAATCCTTCGACTGCGTAATGTGCGGAGTTTGCTCATCGCGTTGCCCTGCAGGAATTACACACGGTCAGGTCGGACTTCTTGCACGACGTCTTACCGGTAAGTATCTCTCCCCCGAAACACAGCATCTCCTTGAGAGGGTTGCCGAGATCGAAAACGGCAACTGCGAGGAAGCCCTCCGCGATATTATGAATAAGACCGCGGAAGAGCTTAAGGAAATGTATAACAACCGCGATTTCGAGAAGTAAGGAGGCGAGGATATGTATAGTAAGGAAATGCTTGAATCGATCAAAAAGGTCGAAGCTACACGTGAAGAACGTATCAAAAACGTTCTGGCAGGAAATCATCCGCGCCGAATGACGGCTGAGGAAAAGGAGCAGGTGCTTCTTGAAAACCACCCCGACCATATTAAGGACCAGTTCAAGGAGCTTGTGATCGGTCCTAACAAGGGCGAAAAGGTTCCGCTTGAGCTGGCTGATCTTCTTCAGGCGAATCCGAGAATCAAGCCCTCGGAGATAGACCTGACGAAAATAGATTACGACGTTGACGTGCTTATAATCGGCGGCGGTGGAGCAGGCTCTGCGGCGGCTATTATGGCAAACGAAAACGGTGCAAACGTTATGATCGTAACAAAGCTTCGCCACGGCGACGCTAACACGATGATGGCGGAGGGCGGTATCCAGGCGGCAGATAAGCCGAACGACAGCCCTGCACAGCACTATCTTGACGTTATGGGCGGCGGACATTTCAAGAACGTTCCCGAGCTTGTCTATAAGCTCGTTAACGACGCGCCGATCTGCATCAAGTGGCTGAATGACCTCGGCGTTATGTTCGATAAAGAGCCCGACGGCACGATGGTAACGACTCACGGCGGCGGAACCTCCCGCAAGCGTATGCACGCATGTAAGGACTATTCGGGCGCCGAGATAATGAGAGTTTTGCGCGACGAGGTGCAGAACAGAAAGATCCCCGTCGTTGACTTTACGTCGGCAATTGAGATAATCAAGGATAAGGACGGCAAAGCCGCAGGCGCAGTCCTTATGAATATGGAAACTAACGAGATACTGATCGCACGCGCAAAGACCGTCGTTATCGCAACGGGCGGCGCGGGAAGAATGCACTATCAGGGCTTCCCGACGTCAAACCACTACGGCGCAACGGCAGACGGACTCGTTCTTGCATACCGTGCAGGCGCTCCGCTTCTTTACGCGCACACGTTGCAGTATCACCCGACTGGTGCCGCTTATCCCTCGCAGATATTCGGCGCGCTCGTAACCGAGAAGGTGCGTTCTATCGGCGCACAGCTCGTAAACTGCGACGGCGAGCCATTTATGTACTCGCTTGAGACACGTGACGTTTGCGCTTCAGGAGTTATCCGTGAATGCAGACGCGGAAATGGCGTCGATACCTTTAACGGCGGTAAGGGAATCTGGCTCGACTCGCCGATGATAGATATGCTTCACGGAGAGGGAACTATCGAGAAGAGAATCCCCGCAATGATGCGTATGTACTTAAAATACGGCATTGATATGCGTAAGCAGCCGATACTTATCTACCCGACGCTCCACTATCAGAACGGCGGTATCAAGATAGGCGAAAACGGTATGTCTGATGTGCCTAACCTCTTTGTAGCAGGCGAGGCAGTCGGAGGTATCCACGGTGAAAATCGTCTGATGGGTAACTCGCTCCTTGACATCATCGTCTTCGGACGTAACGCAGGCGTTAACGCCGCTAACGAGGCAAAGAACATGAATGCCCCCGAGGGACTTACGCTCAGCCACGTTGATTCGTTTGTAAAGGAAATGGCAGATGCAGGAATCGTCACCGATAAGGTGTCGCCGAAGCTTCTTCCGAATTACGCAAGAAAGGTGTAATATACGGCTATGGAACTTTTCGGCGGTGTGATCACCATTTCTAATATATCAACTCTGCTCGTCGTCGTTTTTGCGGTACTCTTTCTCGGATATCTTCTCGGAAGAATTACGATAAAGGGAGTTTCCCTTGGTGACGCAGGAGTATTCGTCGTTGCACTTATCATCGGCGCGCTCTGCTTTACCGTTAATGAAGGAACGGGACTTAACTTCTTCGCTTCAAAAGCACCGTACGATTTTTCGTCGGGGCTGTCAATAATTGAAAGTCTCGGTCTTGTCCTTTTCGTAACCTCGGTCGGATTTATCGCAGGCCCGAAGTTTTTTGGAAATCTGAAAAAGAATTTCAAATCCTACGTTCTTATCGGCTTGGTGGTAATATTGGCAGGCGCTCTTGCGGCTGTCGGATGTATTTATATCGGTGAAGCGGTAGGATACGGCGCGTCGATCAAGGATCAGGACGGATTTGTAGCAATGATAGTCGGTCTTCTTTCCGGCTCGCTTACCTCTACTCCTGCATTCTCCGCGGCAAAGGCAACCGTTGCTCCCGAATATGAATCTCTTGTTTCCGTCGGACACGGTATCGCTTATATATTCGGCGTTATCGGTGTCGTGCTGTTCGTACAGCTCGTTCCGAAGATCGCAAAGGCGAATATGGAAGAGGAAAGAGCAAAGCTCGTAACCAAAAAAGAAGAAACGAAAAAGACGTTCGTCGGCAAGCTCTTCGAGCTTGATCATATGGGAATTGCTGTATTTGCTCTTGCGGCGATCCTCGGAACTTTTATCGGACAGATAAAAATACCGCTTTCGGGCAAGGGACTTGACGGCACCTGCTTCTCGCTTACAACAACGGGCGGATGTCTGCTTGCAAGCTTGATCCTCGGACATTTTGCACGCATTGGCAAGGTCAGCATCATGCCGAACGCCTCCACCCTCAAGCTCTTCCGTGAGCTTGGACTCGTGTTCTTCCTTGTCGGCGCAGGAATCCCCGGCGGCGCGGAATTCGTTGCAAACTTTGACCCGATGTATTTCGTTTACGGAATCATCATGACTGTCGTCCCGATGTTTATCGGCTTCTTCTTTGCAAAATACGTCCTCAAGCTCTCCCTGCTAAACAACCTCGGCTCGATAACGGGCGGCATGACGAGCACACCCGCTCTCGGAACGCTTATAAACGTCTCGGGAACGGAGGACGTTGCGTCTGCTTACGCGGCGACCTATCCTATAGCGCTCGTCGCAGTCGTTCTCGTCTCGCAGTTTTTGATCATCCTGTTCTGATCTCAGATAAAAATATTAAGCGTTTTGTCAATATCCATTGACAAAAAACAATTTATTGTATATAATGTAAAATGCAAGAAATGAAAGCCAAACTTGCATTTTGCGTGAGGAAGATATGAATTCTAATCAACCTGTCTCACGAAATACACTTCAGCGTTTACCCCGATATTTGAATTATCTCAAATCCCTCGATCCGTGCGGAAACGTGTCGTCAACCGAAATAGCAAAGGCACTTGGGCTTAACGACGTTCAGGTCCGTAAGGACCTCTCCTCGGTCAGCTCAGGCGGACGCCCGAAGGTCGGATATAACGTAACGGCGCTGATGAACGATTTGAAGGAATTTCTCGGCTATAATGCAACAAAGGGCGCGATCATAGTCGGCGTCGGAAACCTCGGAAGGGCACTTATGTCATACCGCGGATTCTCCGAATACGGACTTACGATCATTGCAGGATTCGACAGCAATCCGGCGCTCGTCGGTTGCCGCATAGACGGAAAAGAAATTCTTTCGCTCGAGTCGCTCGGCAGCTATTGCCGCGAAAACGGAGTCGAGATCGGAGTAATAACGACCCCTGCCCCCTATGCACAGGAGGTGAGCGACCTGCTCGTTTCCGCAGGTATAAAGGCAATATGGAACTTCGCGCCGGCGCATATATACGTCCCCGACGGAGTTCTCGTACAAAATGAAAATATGGCTTGTTCTCTTGCGCTTCTATCAAAGCATCTGAACGAGATGCTCGGCGAATAAGGAGAAATTTTATGCAGTATTCAAATATGACGAAGGAAGAGCTTGAAACGCTTCTACTTCAGCTCGAAGCAGATTACCGCGCCTTCAAGGCGAAGGAGCTTACTCTCAATATGGCGAGAGGAAAGCCGTCGGTAGATCAGCTTGACCTTTCGATGGGAATGATGGACATTCTGTCATCCGAAAGCGACCTCACCTGTGAGGACGGAACCGACTGCCGTAACTACGGCGTCCTTGACGGACTCCCCGAGGCAAAACAGCTTCTCGGAGATATGATGGAGGTCCCTGCCGACAATATAATCATATACGGAAACTCGTCGCTGAACGTAATGTACGATACCGTCTCGCGTTCGATGACGCACGGCGTCCTCGGCTCCACCCCCTGGTGTAAGCTCGATAAGGTCAAATTCCTTTGCCCCGTTCCCGGCTATGACAGACACTTCGCGATCACGCAGTATTTCGGCATCGAAATGATAACCGTTCCGATGACAAAGGACGGCCCCGATATGGATATGGTCGAAAAGCTCGTATCCGAGGACGATTCTGTAAAGGGTATCTGGTGCGTTCCGAAATACTCGAATCCACAGGGATATTCCTATTCCGATGAAACTGTCCGCCGCTTCGCACACCTGAAGCCGAAGGCAAAGGACTTCCGAATCTATTGGGATAACGCATACACGATACATCACCTTTATGACGACGATCAGGACTACCTGCTCGAGATCCTCGACGAATGCCGCAAGGCGGGCAACCCCGATATGGTATATAAGTTCGCATCGACCTCGAAGATCTCCTTCCCCGGCTCGGGAATCGCCGCTATCGCCGCATCGCATAATAACCTTGACGATATTCGACGTCAGCTCGGCATACAGACGATCGGACACGATAAGGTAAATCAGCTCCGTCACGTCCGCTTCTTCAAGAATATCGAGGGAATGAACGAGCATATGCGTCGTCACGCAGACATTCTCCGCCCGAAGTTTGAAAAGGTACTTGAGATACTTGAAAATGAGCTTGGCGGACTTGGCATCGGCGAGTGGACGAAGCCGAAGGGAGGATATTTCATCTCCTTCGATTCGCTTCCCGGATGCGCAAAGGCGATCGTCGCTCGTGCTAAAAAGGCAGGAGTAATAATGACGGGCGCAGGCGCGACCTATCCTTACGGAATAGATCCCGAGGATTCTAATATCCGTATCGCACCCTCTTACCCGTCGATTTCCGATCTTGAAACCGCAACAAAGCTTTTCGCTCTCTGTGTCAAGATCGAAAGCGCAAACAAGATTCTATCTGAAAAATAAAAACAGCACCTCAAAGGACGCTACTTTGAGGTGCATTTTTTGTCAACAAAAGTTTACGGAGTATATTGATTTTTTTGTTATAGTTTGATATAATTAACATAATGGGGAAGAATTTGAGAAATTATGATTCTGAACCGTTCTTTGAAAGGAGTTACATCATGAAATATATTGTAAACGGACGTATAGTTATGCCCGACAGAATCATTGACGGCAAGGCACTCGCCTATGACGAAAAGATCTCGGGCGTTGTCAAGACCGAGGATATTCCCGCAGGCGCAGAGGTCATCGACGCAAAGGGAAATTACGTTTGCCCCGGACTTGTTGATATTCATATTCACGGTTATCTTAACGAAGACACCTCCGACGGAAAGCCCGAAGGAATCAAAAAGATGGCGTACGGCGTTGCTCAAAACGGCGTAACGTCGTTCTTGCCGACTACGATGACTGTATCGGAAGAGGAAATAGTAGCCGCGCTTAACGCAGTCAGATCTCTCAAAGAGGAATCTAAGACCTGGGGCGGCGCTGAAATTCTCGGCGTTCACGCAGAGGGACCGTTTATCAATCCCTCAAAGAAGGGCGCGCAGAAGGAAGAGAACATTCAGAAGCCGAATGCAAAGTTCCTTATCGACAATCAGGACATTATCCGTATAGTAACCATCGCTCCCGAAATGGACGAAGGACATAACGCGATCAAAGAGGTTGCCGCAAATACCGACATTCTCATCTCGATGGGACATACGGGTGCCGGCTTTGAAGAAGCAGTTTCGGCAGTAAACGACGGCGTCGGACATGCTACTCACCTCTTCAACGCTATGACGGCTCTTGCACACCGCGATCCCGGCGTTGTCGGCGCGGCGCTTGCTACCGACGTAACTGTGGAGCTTATCTGCGATACCTTCCATATCCATCCCGGTGTATTCTCGATAATCGCTGCTCAGAAGCCCGGTAAGCTCTGCCTTATCACCGACTGCACGAGAGCAGGCGGAATGCCTGACGGCGAGTATGACCTCGGCGGTCAGCCGATCTACCTTAAAGGCATCGAGTGCCGTCTTGCCGACGGAACTATTGCCGGATCGGTCCTCAAGCTTAACGTAGCAGTACGCAACGTGCTTGAAAACACTACGCTCTCCGTTCCCGAGGTAGTTGCGGCGGCAAGCTATAACCCTGCACGCGCTATCAAGGCAAAGGGCAAGGGCGCGCTCAAGAGCGGATACGACGCAGATATTATCATCGCCGATGAAAAATTCAATATAAAGAGAACTATAAAGAGAGGTAATACAATCTATGAAGCTTAAGACTATTGCGCCGCTTGACCTCGGCTATATGCCGATGGCGCTCGTACTCAAGGATTTTGAAGAAAGAGCAAAGAATGAAGGCGGAAAGAAGATCGTAATCGGAATCGAAAGAAACAAGGGTTATCTTTCTACCTACGAAATGACCGTTTTCGCTGATGGAACAGGTCACGACGAGGAAAACTTCGACGTCGTTGAGCGTGTCGTAAAGTCGCTCCTTTGGGTACGCGGCGGATATAAAGTAATAATCGCCGGCTCTGATGTGATCGGCAACAAGATCAAGGCGGCATACGACTTCGGCGGTCTGCGCGAGTTTGACCGCGGATTTATGGCAAGAGTTTACGAGCGTCCCTTTGAGGTCGAGGTAGTTACTCTCGAAAACGCTCCCAAGGAAAACGAGGCGGCAGAGCCCGTCGGACGTCACCTTGCGGGCTGTCGTATCGGCTTTGACGCGGGCGGAAGCGACCGTAAGGTCAGCGCCGTTATCGACGGTGAACCGGTATACTCCGAGGAGGTCGTTTGGTTCCCTAAGACCAATTCCGATCCTAAATATCACTACGAGGGAATCCTCGACGCAATGAAGACCGCGGCGTCTCATATGCCACGTGTCGATGGCATCGGCGTTTCCTCCGCAGGCGTTTATATCGACAATAAGATCATGATCGCGTCTCTCTTCCTCAAGGTAAGTGACGAGGATTTCGAGAAGCACGTAAAGAATATGTACCTCGACTGTGCCGCTGAGCTTGGACGTGAACTTGGTTACGAGATCCCCGTTGAGGTCGCAAACGACGGTGACGTTACGGCTCTTGCAGGCGCTATGTCGCTTGACGATAACGGAATCCTCGGTATCGCAATGGGTACATCCGAAGCAGGCGGATACGTTGATATGGCAGGTAACATTACCGGCTGGCTCAACGAGCTTGCATTCGTCCCCGTTGACTTCAATAAGGACGCTATGGTAGACGAATGGTCGGGCGACTACGGATGCGGCGTTAAGTATTTCTCGCAGGATAGCGTTATCAAGCTCGCTCCTGCCGCAGGAATCGAACTCGATCCTAACCTCAGCCCTGCTGAAAAGCTCAAGGTCGTTCAGGGACTTATGCTCGAAGGACACGAGGGCGCAAGAAAGATCTACGAAACGATCGGCGTTTACTTCGGATATGCAGTTGCGTATTACGCAATGTTCTACGATATCAAGCACGTTCTTCTTCTCGGACGCGTTTCCTCCGGTAAGGGCGGAGATATCGTTCTCGAGTTCGCAAAGAAGGCACTCGCAAACGAGTTCCCTGAGCTTGCAAAGAAGATCAGCATCGCGCTTCCCGATGAAAAGAGCCGCCGCGTAGGTCAGTCCGTCGCAGCAGCAAGCTTGCCTAACTGATAATAAAAACAAAAAAACCGACAGAATAATCTGTCGGTTTTTATTTATGACGTAAAACCGTTTTAGTGCGGGCGACCGATGGTCGCCCCTACAAGAGAGCTTGATGGTTAATTTGTAGGGGCGAGCATTGCTCGCCCGTTTGATCGTAAAGTAACATCGTTATTGTAAGGTGAAAATTCCTTGCCCAGAATAGAAATGCTATTTTTGCTTCCTTTATTCATTCGGCGCAAACAATCTTTTCAGTAGCTCAAGCTCCTTTTCCGACGGTTGATAATTCTGCTCATACGGAAGATTCAGCCGCCGTCTTTTACACGCTGTAAGAGAAGCGGAAAAATAATTCGTCATCGTGTCGGGTGTTATCGGCTCGCCGTCGCGCTGATCGAGATAGCGTATGACCGCCTCGGGCATAAGAAGCTCGGCGGCAAAAGCGTCCGCCTCGCGTTCGGTCTCTTTTGTATAAGATTCGTGTCCAAGCAGAACGTGACCTAGCTCGTGCGCGATCGTCCAGTTGCGCCTGCCGTTGTTCGCAATGCTATCATCGTATAAAATAAGATTCATTTCGGGGAGCTTGATCGTGATCCCCTCGGCACTCGTCGGCAGGGAAGAGCCGGTTTTCTTTTCATAAGATGAAAAGGTGTCAATGACTGCCGCGCCGCAGGTCGTTATCCTTCGCAGGTCGAGAAACGAAAGGGCATATTCGCCGCTTATGCGTTGCGAAAGCAGAAGCGACAGCGCCTTGTCTTCAATCAGTTTCTTTCTTGCTTCTGTCATTACTGCGCAGATAAATATTCAGATTCGACTTAAAGCTATTGACGAGCGCGTCGTGATCCTCGACCGAAATATCACGCGCGGCGCGGAGAAGTACGAGAAGCTCCTTTTCAATATCAGTCTCCTGATCCTCGCGCCCCGTCAGGTACTCGAGGGAAACACCGAAATAGTCGGCAACGCGTAGCATGTTTTCTAAGCTCGGATCACGCGCGCCCGAGCGCCACTCGTAAACGATGGATTTCGGCACGCCGATCTCTTTTGCGAGCGTAACGGCGTTGATGCCCCTGTTTTTAAGAAGCTCATTAAAACGTTCAGTAAACATAACCACCTCAAATAATTTCCGAAAATTGGGAAAAACTATTGACAAATCCAAAATATTGGAATATAATAGTGTCGTACAAGTAAATTATAAACTAATTTCGGAAATTTGTCAACTACTTTTTCCGAAAAAACATAAATTCGGGAGGTAGTTATGAGTAACAAGAACGCACTGGAATTTTTGAAGCAGTATGATACGCTTCAAAAATCTTGCAAAATTATAGACGAACAAATGTTCGAAATTATGCCGCTTCTGCGCGAGCTGAAAAGGGAAGGGAACGCGGAGTCGGACATGCAAAACGAAAACGTGTCGCGACGCTTCAATAAATATCTTGATGGTCTGATAAGCGAATATAGGGATCTTTCAATGAGAAAACGACTTCTAAACTATCGTATAAAAATGATAGAAAACGTCGTTTCTTCGTTACCGAAAAACGAGCGAAAGGTGATAGAGCGTTTTTTCCTAAGCCCCGATAAGCACTACGCCGCAGAGGACCTGATGGAAGAGCTTGAATTTGAAAAAACGCATATTTACAGATTAAGAACTCGCGCACTCGAAATGATCTCGAGAATCATAGAAAATATTCCGCTATGCGAAGAAACGAACGAGGACACATGAAAGAAGGATACCGATTATCATAACAGCAATTGCGCATGGGAGCGTGTAACGCGACTTCGTCGCGCCCGCGCCCGACATATATAGGGCGGTGACGTAGAAAACGGTATCGGACGAGCCGCTTATGACCGACGCGCAGATTCCGATAAAGCTGTCGGGACCGTGGTTTTCGAAAACGTCGGTCAGAAGCGCCGTCGCGCCGCTTCCCGATAGCGGACGAACGATAAGAAGCGGCGCAAGCTCGCTCGGAACGCCGACTTTGTTCAGAACGGGAGAAAGGAGCTTGCCAAGTAACTCCGCGGCACCGCTTGCAGAGAACATCGAAACGGCAGTCAAGAGCAAAACGAGCGTCGGAATGAGCGAAAAAGCGCCGTTTAACCCCTCTTTAGCGCCCGAAATGAAGCTGTTTTGGGTGTCATTCTTCGAGAAAATGCAAAAAAGCGAGAACGCCGAGAGTATTATTGGAAGAATCAGAGCCGACGCGCTCATCGTTTGCCGCCTGCTAAAATTCGTGATAGAACTATGCTGATAACGCATAGAGTGAATGAGCATAAAATCACAAGCGGCACTATCGACGTCGGGTCACTGCTTCCCGATGCGGCACGAAGCGCAACGACGGTCGTCGGAAATAGGCATGGCGGAGCGCAACCGATCAGCGTAAAGGTGATGAGATCGCTACCTGCCTTGCCGTCTTTGTCAGCACCGAGCTTTTTTGTTGCCGAAAGCGCAAGCGGAGTTGCCGCGTTTCCGATTCCGAGAATGTTCGCCGCAAGAGATGTCGATATTTCGTTTACACCCTCACCGCTTTTTGCGGTTTTCGGGAAAACGAGCCGTAATATCGGCGAGAGCAGGCGCGAAAAGGCGTTAAGAATACCGCCGTTTTCCGCGACCTTCATTATTCCGCACCATAGGCACATCATCGGAAGCAGCGAAAACGCGACCGTAACGGCACGCGTTCCACCCGAGATCGCCGCCTCGGTCAGTGCATTTGCGTTCCCGGTGAACAGTGCGCAGATGACCGATATTATAATTATGACGCCTGAAATTTTTATAGCCATAGCTTTGCCCCTATTGACATTTTTGGTACAATATGGTAGAATAAGGAAAATAAACGCCGTCGAAATGAGGCGGAGGAGGACGAAAAATGAAATCAACGGGAATAGTTAGACCGATAGACGAGCTTGGAAGAATAGTGCTTCCGAAGGAGCTTCGCAGAAGCATGGAGCTTGAAAATAAGGGCGCATCCGTCGAAATATTCGTGGACGACGATAAGATCGTCCTCAAAAAGTATAATCCGTCCTGCGTCTTCTGCGGAAACGCGTCCGACGTCGTTTACCTCAAGGGTAAGCTCGTTTGCCGCGCTTGCATCAAGGATCTCTCCTCGCTTTAATTCTATTTGATAAACCGAATAAATATGAAAAGAGCAACGGTAAACCGTTGCTCTTTTATGTTATTCATGATCGTAAGAATACGTCGTGCCGTTGACTGTAATGGAATCTACGCGACCAAATGCGGTCGTGAAAACGATGTTCGGGTCGTTGCTCTCTTCAATTCCGTCATAACGAATTAATTCGTAATCGTTATCGTTATCACCAAAAGTAAAGAAAAGATAACATAAAATACCGTTTTTCCTTTTGTAAGTGCACTCGAGCACAATTTCAGCTCCGTAATTCACTTCCACTATACTGCTTTCATCTTCCATTTCGGAAATCAAAATAGACTCCGTTAAAGAGATAAAAGAGTCAAGATAATACGATTTATCAACGAGAGTATACATACCATCTTCTACAAAAGCAGATTCGAAAGGAACAACGAGTGACCAAGCCGAACTTGATTCAATTATTTCTTCGTTAAAGTTTGATTTTGATATTTTTTCATATGAGTAATAGTAAGCTTTTCGGCTTTTGATGTGATTGAGAAGTGCGTCTGGTATTACTAAACTATAATTTCCGCGACGGCTTGATCTATTGAAGTCAACATCTTCTATTTCTGTGGCGGCGTTGCAAATGAATGTGTTAACGTATGATGTGCTTTTAATGTCATTAAGCGTTTTGGCGTCAATTGATTTTAGAGAAGGGAAAATTAAGGTAGTCAAGCTTTTGGGATAATAATTCGCATCTAACACGTAATAAGAATCGTATTCTACGAATCCGCTGCAGGTCAGCGTATTTAGATTATCGCAACCCTTGAAACAGTCAAGATACAGCGCTGTCATATAATCTGATAAAACTATTTCCTCGACGATAACATTTCCGCCGAACACTTCAGGGCTAAGGTCTACTACCTTTTTGTTATCGACGATAGACGGAATAACGATCTTCTTTGCGCTGCCGAGATATTTAGTTACGGTAAGACCGTTTTCGTCTGCCTCAAATTCAAAATCTTCGATTGGCGAAGTAGCGGGAGCCTGCTCGATGCCGTTATTTGAATTTTCGGAGTTACCGGGCTTTTCTTTATTGTCGGAGCTTCCGCAACCCGCAAAAGTGACGGACAAGCAAATCAGGGCGATAAGTAAAGCAATAATTTTTTTCATAGTTTCCTCTATTATTATTCATGATCGTAAGAATACGTCGTGCCGTTGATGCTATGGTTTTTGTTGAAAAACTAATGAATTAAAGCTGTTAGTGTAATTGATTTAACGTTATCTGCGCTTCTTAATGATTAATGTGAAAACAGCACTTGCAATCCCTGCGCCGCATAAAACCGCGGCAACGGCTATATTTATAAATACCGTTATCGTGTTGTTCTTCTTACCGCTGCCAATTTTGCTATCGGTCGTAGTGGGAATAGTAACTGACGGTTCGGTAGTATCACTGCCGGCGGTTGTGTCGTCCGTCGTAGTATTCGTATCAGGTGCGGTCGTGTTCTCTGGTGTCGTCTGATTCTCTGTCGTAGCAGGCGGAAGCTTTGTTATCGCCTCAGTCTTAGTAGTACCGCAAGAGGTACAGGTATAGGTCTTTACGCCTTCCTCGTCGACAGTCGGGTCCTTCGTTACCTTGCCGCTGTCATATGTATGAGTTCCCTCGTCTTTTCTTGCTCCGCAGGAGCATTCGTGCCAGTGACCGTTAATATCCTTTTCCCACGTGCTTCCGTAGGAATGAATATGACCGAGAGCCGCCTTTATAACGTAGCCGCAGGTCGTGCAGGTCTGTGCAGTCGTTTCAGTCGCGGCAGCACCGGGAGTGTGAGATGCTTCGTCCTTCTTCGCACCGCATATTGAGCAAGCGTGCCAATGCTTCGAGCCGTCCTTTGACCAAGTTGTCTGATAGCTGTGGCTTACGGTACGGGTATAACCGCAGACGTTGCAGGACGTGTCGCAAGCGTTGTCGTAGCTATGTTCGCAGCCCTTTGTTGTGAAGCTGAAAATATCGCTTTTGTACTCTTTTCCGCTGTTTACTATCCAAATTTGATAATAATATGTCACGCTTTTTTGAAGCTGACCGCAGTATTTACTTGTTTCAAAGAATAAGCTCTCGATATTATTTCCGGCATATTCAAATCCGTATGCTTCGCTATCGGTGATTTTCTTCATATTGGTTGTAGTCGTTCCGAAATATATTCCGGCAGAGGCAAACGGAACGCTGATAGCTCCGAACTGACCATGAAGAATAGCCGAAGTTTCCGTGATATTGTCGGCATATACGTTACAAAATGGAGTTAATACCTTCAATGGTTCAGTGTAGCTATAATAGTTAATTGAGCCGTCAGAATTTGGGTTGTAGATTCCAAAATGAAGATGAGCACCCGTGGAAACACCCGTGCTGCCGACAGCTCCGATTTTTTTGCCTGTTGCGATTGACGCGCCGGTGGAAATCGAAACACTGCTTAAATGTGCATACATAGCATACTTTCCGTCGGTCTGCTTTATTACGACGTGATATCCGGCACCGATGAAGCCGCAACGAGAGCATTTGTGTGATGCAGAAGCTGAAGCAGTCGAAGCGCAGAAAACAGTTCCTCCTTTCGCGGCAACGACTTGAGTTCCCGTACTTGCCGCTATGTCTATCGCCGGGTGAGCGTCATAGAAATCCGAGGTGTATTGACTGCGGGCAGTGTTTACGTCTATCGGCCACACGTATCCGTCCGAGCCGGTAGATGGCGTTTCCACGGAATCATCGGGAACATATATGCCTGGCATTTCTATTTCAACAGCATAAGTTTTATGTGTTCCAATAAAGGAGACACATATTATGGATAACAAAAGTAAAGCAAATAGTTTTTTCATAAACTTCCCTCGATGTATTTTTGATTATTAAGCAATTATCATATGCTTATTTCTGATACTACAGCTCTTACGTCTTCTTCTTGAATCATAATAATATCGCTTTTTGATACATGATTAAATGTCATGATTCTTGTCGCTTGGTGAGAAATGATTTTTTCAAAGAAATTGCGCACGTCTCTTGCGTTCGCAAAATTTTCCCCTTTATTTTCTGATAGAAAGGTAAGGTGAGACTTAATAATATTTTGAGCGCCGACATCGACTCGGAATCCATAGTCATCACAAATCTTATAGAATATTTTCTCAAGCTCTTCCGCGGTGTAATCCGGAAATTCCATATATTTATTAAATCTGGAACGCAATCCGGGGTTGCTGTCAATAAATTTTACCATGGGTTCAGTATATCCTGCAACGATTACTACGAGATCGTCACGATTGTCTTCCATCGCTTTCAACAAGGTATCGATTGCTTCTTGCCCGAAATCATTGCCGCTTTTTGCCAAAGTATAGGCCTCGTCTATGAATAAGATACCGCCCATGGCTTCCTCGATCTTGTTTTTCGTGTTTATCGCGGTTTGTCCGATATAACCAGCTACAAGATCACTGCGGTCTACTTCAATCATATGTCCTTTGCTCAAAACCCCGATTTCGTGATATATTTTTCCGATTATCCTTGCGACAGTCGTTTTTCCGGTTCCGGGATTTCCGCTAAAGACTAGGTGCTTTGTAATAGGCAATGCCTTCAGATTATTCTCCAACCTGAGTTTTTGTATTTTGGCAAAATCGGCTAATTCAGTAATGTCTTTTTTTATATTGCTAAGACCAATTAACTTGACTAACTCTCTAAACGTGTCTGTCTGGTCTTCTTGCGAAAAATATGATTTGTTTGTATTATCCGTTGGAGCGTTAAGAAGCCCCTCGATTTTTTGTTTTTCTTCTAAGAGTTCTGATATAGAAATATATGGTGTGTCGTTCTTATCAGATGTGCTATATGGGTTAAGATCAATGTGAGTGATGATATTTTTCGGTATACTTTCGATGGCCTCGTCGATGTATAATATAGCTTTGTCAGGTTCATTGCATTGAAATGCGTAATACTTCGCTAACTTATATGCTAAAAAGCATCTCATTGCGGGAATTGCGATCCAACTAAGCGTACGACCGTCTTTTTGGGGACCATCTTCTTGAGGGGCTTTGATTTTATAACGATAAGATGTGCGGATTGTTTCTAATCCTTGAAGTATCGAGTCTTCTGTGTTTATGTTAGAGGAAAGCGCTCCGAATTCTCTGGATAAATATGCAAGATTATATCTTCTCGTTTCCTTGTTTTGTTCGGTATCGCATCCGACCTCTGCTAAATCTAACGAACGCTTTATCAACTCGCATCTCTGTTTTAAAGCATCAAAGGATTTTTCATTCCAAAGTACGGCATATTCTGACAAGCAAAAGCCCAATTCGCGACACAAACGCTGATGATTTGCGTAATTGGGATATTCCTTTTCCAATAATTCAATAGTAATAAGATAGTTGGCAGCAGTTCGTTCGTCTTTGTAGAATTGTGTGGCGTGCGTTATGTAAGTATCTATATCCATAAAATGAGATTCCTCGCATTTTTACTTACAAAGCCGAGATAATCTCGGCTTTGTAAGTGTTTTTAGTTAAAGCATCTGTTTTTGAGGTCAGCAAGCTCTGCTCTCATTTTAGCAAGCTTTTTCTTCCAAGAAAATCCGAAGCACACGAAAACTACAGCACATATTGCGGTGATGGCGATGATACCGCCAAACAAAAACCCTACGGGACTGTTCTGACTGTTGATAAACCATACAAGACTGATAATTGCTGCGATAACACCCACTATGAAGAACAAAAGAGGTTGATTTTTGTACTTATTGATCTCCTCTTCAAGACTCTGAATATTGCGGAATTTCGTTCCGCAGTCATTGCATACCCAGAAGGTCTGGTGATTGTTCGATACGTGCGTACTGGAGAATCTGCCGTTGCGTGAATGGGTGCTTACTGCTCCGGTAACGCTTGATTCGGTAGTTACCTGTAGATTGTGAGACTTGCAGTTGGGGCAATGAAGTTTTCCGCTTTGAACGGGATTGGCAGGTGCCTGCTGGGGAGCTGCGGTACCGATCTTCGTTCCGCACGACGTGCAGAAAGCGGAGCCATCGGGAAGGTTGGTGTTACAGTTGGGGCAAATAGACATTTTAGTGTCCTCACTTTCAAAGTTTCCCCTCAAATCAACAAAAACCGAGGGTTTATGTCATTATACCCTAAAAGTTTTAGTTTGTCAACCCTAATAGTTTATTTTCAAATACAACTTTATGGGGTAAACTGTAAACAGTATTTAATATAGGAGTTATTATGAACTGGGAAAACGTAGGAAAAAGAATACGTAAACAGCGAGAACTTTTAGGGTATACGAGAGAGGCGCTTGCGGAGAAACTTGAGATCACTCCGAAGTTTTGCTCGGACATTGAGCTTGGACTTAAGGGAATGTCCGTGCCTACGCTTTGCCGAATTTCCGAGGTGCTTGGTCTTTCTGCTGATTATATTCTATATGGGGCAGCCGAAGGGGACAGTCTCGCGCCAATAATTGAAACAGTAAGACGATGCCCTGAAGAAAAGCTTCCTTATCTTGAGAACATTGTTCGTACTTTTGTGCGTTCTTGCGAAAAATAAAAGCTCTCCTTTCGGAGAGCTTTTTTTACGGATATGATTTTGACGCCGTCTCGAATACTTCCCAAAATTCCTCTACGGTATTACTGCCGAATTTTACGTCCTTTTTGAGTAGCTCGGGCGTCAGGTCTGTTAGCAGCATTGCCTGAAAGACCTTTGTTCCGCTTACTCTTTCGACGTGAACGGTCGTCGGAATAAGGGTTGCGTCCTCAACGCGCGTTACGCCGTTTTCCTTGACTATCGTAAGCGAAGCCATACCGCCGACGTTCTTTTTCACAGACGTCTGGTCTGAAATGAAATTTCCGAGTGAATAATAACATAGGGAAGTATTACCGTTATCCGCCTTGACGGTCATCATCGGCTGGACCACGTGCGGATGGTGTCCGATTATTATGTCCGCGCCGCACTCGGTCAAGAATTTTGCCCAGCTCGTCTGTTGGTAGTTGGGCGTGTGCTGATATTCCGCACCCCAGTGGGGTATTACTACCGTAATATCGGCATTCTTTTCCGCCCAGCCGAGCATCTGACGGAAATAATCCTTATCGCTCATATCGTTCATTCGCCACCATACCGAATTCGGACGGTTAGTGAGTGCGGTGCAGTTGAGCATTGCGATCTTGATACCGTTCTTCTCGATGACTCTCACCTGATAGTAGCTCTTCATCTCGGAATGAATACCGAGTGCCATGACGGACGGGTGCTTTGAGAAGAAATCAAGAGTGTCGATTATCGGCTGCTCGCCGTTGTCCCACGTGTGATTTGTCGCGAGCGTGAAAACGTCAAAGCCGGCGTTTATCGCCGCTTCACCGATCGCGGGAGGAGAAGCAAATCTTGGGTAACCTGCGTACTTGCTTGGATCGTAGGTGAACGTGCTTTCCTGATTTATTATAGCAACGTCGGCGGAGCTGACGGTGTCCTTAATGCGACTGTAAAAGCTATCATAGCCGTGCTTTTTGCCCGACGATATAAGCGAATCGTGAATAAGGTTATCACCGACCGCGATAAGCGTGACTGTGCTTTTAGTTATCGGCGGCTCTGTTGTAATATCTTCTGCCGTCGTTTCCTCGGTCGAACTTTCGGATTCCGTTGTTTCGGGGGAGGTCGTTTCGGGCAGGGTAGTTTCGGATTTTGTCGTTTCAGACGACGTAGTTACGGCTTGAGTCGTGTCTTTCGGCTTATCCGATCCGGCGCCAACGCAGGCGGAGAATAAAGCTGAAAAAATGATCAAAAATGTAATTATCAGCGATGCGGTCTTCTTCATTACAGCGCCCCCTTTCGTATGAAAATTATATCACGGCACGTGCCAAATGTCAACGCCGCAAGGAGTAAATGTAAATTTAACATTTTGCGTATTGACCGACGGGTGGCTTTGTGATAATATTTATATAGAAAAAAGTTTTGGAGATAAAATGAAAATAACGATAGAACAGATAAAAAACAACCCCTCGATAAAAAGCTATATAAAAAAGGCGGACGAGTCGCTTAT
This sequence comes from Clostridia bacterium, assembly GCA_017621655.1. Classification (GTDB taxonomy): domain Bacteria; phylum Bacillota; class Clostridia; order Oscillospirales; family CAG-272; genus Colimorpha_A. The sequence goes on from JAGASS010000029.1 coordinate 93,847, forward strand.
TGCCCTCGGCTTTACCGAGCATAGCTTTCCGCACGTTACGAGGGTCGCGGCGTACGCGAAAAAGATACTTCTTACCCTCGGCTACAGTGAACGCGAGGCAGAGCTTGCCGAGATAGCAGGATATATTCACGACATCGGCAACATAATAAACAGAATAGACCACGCGCAAAGCGGCGCTGTCATGGCGTTCCGAATTCTTGATAAAATGGATGCCGATCCCGACGACGTTGCGACTATTATAACCGCAATAGGAAATCACGATGAGGGAACTGCATTCCCCGTAAACGCCGTTGCCGCCGCGCTTATCCTTGCCGACAAGACCGACGTTCGCGCAAGCCGAGTCCGCAATACCGACGTTGCCAGCTTCGATATTCACGATAGAGTCAATTACGCCGTTAAGCGCTCGGAGCTTGTTATAGCGGAGGGCGAGATAACGCTTGATCTTGATATTGATATTACAATATCGCCCGTTATGGATTATTTTGAGATATTCCTTAACCGTATGCTTCTATGCAGAAAGGCGGCTGAAAAGCTGAATTGCCGTTTTGCACTTAATATGAACGGCCAGAAAATGATATGAGAGCTTTTGCATTAATTTTATCGGTCATAACGCTTCTTACGCTTTTTGCGTGTGCAAAAAACGAAGGCAGATCGCGCGTAACGACGTCGGAAACTACAGTTCCCGATACGACCGTACCAGACACGACAGCGCCGGAGCAGACGACTGAAGCAGTAACTACCGATCCGAACGCTCCGATATACGAGGACGGCGGATTTACTTATGAGATAGACGTAAAGAACTATTTGCAGTATATAAGTCCGTCGGAAGCTTCCGATTTTCTCATTATAGCCAATCGAAAGCATCCGCTTGGATCGAGTTACGTTCCGAAGAATCTCGTGAATATATCGTCAACGAATTCACGTCAGCTCGTATATACTGCGAAAATGGCGCTTGAGGCAATGTGCCTTGAAATGAAAGCGCTGAAGGTGTACGATACGAATGCGCAGAGCGCATACAGATCCTATTCTTATCAGAAAAATCTATATTATAACAAGTATATGGTAAGAGAGAGGGAAAAGTATCCGCACCTTTCCGATGCCGAGCTTATGATAATCGTCGATACCTATTCGGCTCGCCCCGGTACGTCCGATCACCAGACGGGATTGACGATAGATTTCAGCCCGATAAACAGCAGCTTTGTAAATACGAAGGCGTTTACGTATCTGACAAAAAATGCTCACAAATTCGGATTTATCCTCCGTTATCCAAAGGGTAAGGAAAATATCACGGGCTATAAATATGAGCCGTGGCATTGGCGCTTCGTCGGACGTGACGTTGCGACATATATTTACGAGCATGGAATAACGCTTGAGGAGTATATGGCAGAAGTGAACGGTACTGCTGTTGAGACCTTCCCAGAGGTCGAAATGCCGCCACTGACACCGCCCGCAACGACTAAGCAGGAGACTACTGCCGGAGAGACAACGCCTGAAGAGACTACTCCAATCGAAACTACCGAAGGTGAAACCACGCCCGAGGAGACAACTCCTCCTGAGGAGACTACTCCCGAGGAGACAACGACTGAAGAAATAACCACGACCAATGCGGTCACTACCGAAGCGGAAACAACGACTGAAGCTGAAACGACAAGTCCAGAGTCAACGTCTGAGAAAGAAGAATAACATAAAAACAGGGCATCACCGATTCGGTGATGCCCTGAATTTTTATTATGCTTTGATCAGATCTCAGCGAAATACTTGATGGTGCGAACCATCTGAGAGGTGTAGGAGTTCTCGTTGTCGTACCAAGAAACAACCTGTACCTGGTAGGTATCGTCGTCGATCTTTGCAACCATGGTCTGGGTAGCATCGAAGAGAGAACCGTAACGCATACCGATAACGTCGGAAGATACGATCTGGTCTTCGTTGTAACCGAAGGACTCGTTAGCAGCTGCCTTCATTGCAGCGTTGATGCCTTCCTTGGTGATGTCCTGACCCTTAACAACTGCAACGAGGATCGTGGTAGAACCGGTGCAGGTAGGAACTCTCTGAGCAGAACCGATGAGCTTGCCGTTAAGCTCGGGGATAACGAGACCGATTGCCTTTGCAGCGCCGGTAGAGTTAGGAACGATGTTCTGTGCGCCTGCGCGAGCTCTTCTGAGGTCGCCCTTTCTGTGGGGACCGTCGAGGATCATCTGGTCACCGGTGTAAGCGTGAACGGTGGTCATGATACCGCTCTGGATAGGAGCGTAATCATTGAGTGCCTTAGCCATAGGAGCGAGGCAGTTGGTGGTGCAGGATGCTGCGGAGATGATCTGGTCGTCAGCAGCGAGAGTATCGTTGTTTACGTTGAAAACGATGGTCTTGAGATCGTTTCCTGCGGGAGCAGAGATAACGACCTTCTTAGCACCTGCATTGATATGAGCCATGGACTTGTCCTTGGAGCAGTAGAAGCCGGTGCACTCGAGAACTACGTCAACGCCGAGCTGACCCCAAGGGCAGTTGTTAGCGTCCTTTTCAGCGTAGATCATGATCTCCTTACCGTCAACGATAATGGAGTTCTCGGTGGACTCTACGGTGTGCTTGCCCTCACCGATAGTTCCGCAGTATGCGCCCTGAGCGGTATCATACTTGAGAAGGTGAGCGAGCATTGCGGGAGCAGTAAGGTCGTTGATAGCGACAACCTCGTAGCCCTCAGCTCCGAACATCTGGCGGAAAGCCAGACGGCCGATACGGCCGAATCCGTTAATAGCAACTTTTACAGACATGGTGAATTCTCCTTTATATAAATAAAAATATTTTTTCTTACCAAATCAGTATTTTACTATAAAAAGTAAAATATTACAAGAGTATGAATCTTTTATTTTCAAAATTGTTACAATCTTTGTATTTATTCGCTATCTCCAAACGCTTCTTGCTTATTCTTTTCGTGCTCTTTTTCGGTTTTTGCGAAGAGGTTGTAGCCGTCCTTTTTAGCGACAAAGTAGAAGTAATCGGTCTTGTCGGGATAGAAGGCATAGTTTATAGCAAGGAAGGTCGGGTTAGAGATCGGTCCGGGGGGTAGCCCCTTATACAAACGGGTGTTGTAGGGGTCGTCCATATTCAGAATATCCTGCGTCAGCTTGTCGGGCGGATTGTCCTGAAGAATATAGTAGAACGTCGCATCGGAGCCGAGGAATCCGCCTGTTTCTCTGCCGGGGTACTTCAGTCGGTTGTTGAAGACGGAGGAGATCGTTCCGTACTCGACGTCGTGATACGCTTCCATCTGAATAAGAGACGCGAGATTTACGATCTCATCAAATGTCTTTCCTCGGGAATTACACAGGTTGTTTATCTTCTCGATATAGTCGTCACCGGGCGCAGTACAGTTCTTGAAGGTCTGCTTCATCTTGACGTCAAAGTTTTTGAGCATCTTGTTGATAATGGTGACTGCGCTTGCGTTGCTGTAATAGTAGTAGGTGTCGGGGTAGAGATAACCCTCAAGGCGGTATTTGCGGAGAGGGCTGATGTTCTCATCGAGCTGCTCGATGAACCAGTAATCGAACTCGTAGTTCTCAATTACATCGTAAAGCTCTTCTCTTGACGACAGATTGTACTTATCAACGAGGGTATCGACTATCTCTTTAACAGTATAACCCTCGGGAATGGTTACTATAACGGTCTCCGCCTTGGTGTTGTTCTTCTTTGCAAAGACGCGTATCAGCTGATCGTAGTTCATTGAAGGAGTGACGGTATATTCACCTGCGACGAGCGCGGGATTCTTATCGCGTATATCCGCGTAAAAATCGAATGCCCATGCAAACTCGATAACGCCGTTTTCCTCAAGCACCTCGCCAAGCTCCTTTATCGTCGTGCCTTCGCCTATCGATACGGTGATCTCCTCATCGCTCTTGACGAACGCGAAGACGTCGTTACCGACGACTATTGCAAAGTAAGAAAGGAATCCCGAAACGACGAGTATGGATACGATGTAAATTACGGCTTTTACAAGACTCGATACGGCAGTAGAGCCGCCGCTGTAATCGTCGTCATCGTCGTCATCATTACGTCTGTTTGCCGCCGAAAGCTTTGATGCAAACGACGGGCGGTTTGATGAAGGATAATGCGGTTCCTTTTTTCTTGCGGGGTGCGACGCGCTTGCGCTTTGATTCGTCGGCTTTTGCGTCGGAGTTCTGCGTGCAACAGGTGCTTTGCGCTGTGCGTTGCCGCTACCGCTTGTCGGACGGCGCTTGCCCGTGCTGTTTTGCTGTGTGTTCATATATGATTACCTCATTGTTTGCCGTTACAGATCGGAAAGAACTGCAACCGCGAATATGATTATGCAAACGATAAGAGACGGCGAAAAGAACGCCTCGATCGTAAGATTGGTTTTTTCGCTGACCACCTTTTTGGATTTACTGCCCTCCTCGGCGGCTTCCGTTGCCGCAATATCGGGAGTTTTTCCGTCGTCGGATTTTTTAAGCAGATAAGAAGGAGAGGGCGCGCCGCTCTTTCCCATCTGACGCAAGGTGTGTTCGAATTCGCTGAACATTATCACCGTAAGAACGAGGAAGAGCAAAGCGAAGGTGAAAACGCTTATGATCTTATTTGACGGATCGGATAATGTTTTGATAATATATTTTTCACCGAAAACGGTGTAAATATTAAATACGAGATGCGCTATAAGCGCCGAAAGCGACGATCCCGTTGCGTAAGTCAGCATGCAAAGAATGATCGCGCTGAAAAATCTTATCGGGAAGCTTTCAAGGGTAAAGAACAGCATTGATGAGAGAAGCGAGGAGATGACGGTTGCGTTTATCGCGCCGTATCCGCCCTCGTTATACTCTGTTAGCAATATCGTGCGGAAGACGAATTCGTCTGTTAGCGCGGGGATTATTGCAAACGCCGCCGCGGCGAAAAGGAAATTGTACTCGGTCCTTCCGCTTATATAGCTCTCAAAGCCGGAGACTGTGAAGCTGTTCATACCGAAAAGATAGATCTGAGCAAATCTTATCAGCATCGAGCCGAAAACGAGAACGAGCGAAGCGGTTATGATACTGCCGAACTTGTTCGGCGCAATAAGCCGAACGTTTAAGCGCGACGTGTAACCGACGCCCTTGAGACGGCAGAAGAGTATTGCGGGGATAATGAATATAAGAAGCTGAACTATAATGACCGAAAGATATTCGTTTCCGCCTGCGCCCGTCAGCTTTTCTCTTACAAAGTCCGTTCCGAGAACGAGAATATAAAGGATCGACACAAAAAGCGGAGCAGAGAATGAGGGCTTCATTTTCATAACGGTGAAAACGCCCCCTTTTCGGTCACGATAAGAGAAACGTGCTTGTCGAAGCGTCCGCGCGGTACGGAGGGACGGAGCAGCTTGTGAAACGTGACTCCTACGGCAGTGCCGCCGAAGGAATTAAGATACCTGTCGTAGTACCCTTTTCCGTAGCCGACACGGTATCCATGACGGTCAAAGCAGACACCGGGAATTATTATGAGATCGTTTTTGTCCTTTGACGGAGTATATAAGGGAAGCTTGGAGGTCGGCTCGGGAATGCCGTAGCTGCCTTCCTTAAGATCATTTAGATCCGAGACGAGGTGATAGGTCATCGTCGAGCTTTCGGTGTCGCACAAGGGGAAAGCGACCTTCTTGCCTGCCTTTATTGCCGCTTCGGCAAGAGGGAGAACGTTTATTTCACCCTTTATCGGATAATATAAAAGCACGGTTTCTGCAAATCGAAAGGACGCAAGCGAAAGGAGCTTCATGACGACGGCGTCTTCCGCTTCTTTTCTTTCATCGCTCGATATTTCACCGCGAAGCGCCAAAAGCTCTTCACGAAGCTGCTTTTTTTCTTCCTTCAGCGTTGTCAAAGCGCCGTCCTCCTTTCTAATGGATATTTATGCTTGCTTTTTGGAAGCTTATACCCTTGATTTGTAGGGGGCGACGTCCTCGACGCCCCTACGGTTTTGTGGCATAGCGTCGAATGCTAAATAACAGTACTGACGTTACACTACGCTATTATCGCTCTCAAAATCTCCTCTGCCTTTTCCTTTCCGTAAAGGATCGAGACAAGCTCGCATGAAAAGGGAAGAGCCGCACCCATGCCTGCGGCGGTGATGATATTGCCGTCGCGGACGCAATTTTTATCGGAAATGTCAGCGCCGATAAGCTTGTCTTCAAATCCGGGATAGCAGATGGCATTTTTGCCCTTAAGAATCCCAAGCTCACCGAGAATAAACGGTGCGGCGCATATCGCGCCTATCGGAATCCTCTTGTCGGCGCAAAGACATACAAGATCGCATACCTTCTTGCACGCGCGAAGATTTGACGCACCGGGCATACCGCCGGGAAGAATTACCATATCGGGCAGAATATCGCCCATTTCCGAGAGGGTAATATCGGCGATAACGGTAACTCCGTTAGACGCCTTGACCGCCTTGTCGGAGGTAATGCTGACCGTCTTTATGTCAGCACCTGCGCGGCGGAGCATATCGACGGGAGTCATCGCCTCAACAAGCTCGAACCCGTCAGCCAAAAATTCGTATATCATATTTACCTCAATAACCGAGCGACGAGAGTACCTGCTCGGAAATTTCCTCAATCGTGAGAGGATCATCGCCCTCATAACAGCAGATCCTCGTCCAATTCAGACGGTCGGAGGCGTAAAGCGCCGCCTCGTAGCTCTTGTAAAGAAAGCTGCCGTCGTTTTCGTGAATATCGGTGGCACGTCCCGTTTTTTCGGAACGGCTCTTTATAAGCTTGTAGGAAATGTCGGGATGCATTTCGAGGTATATTACCGCATCGGGAACGGGGATACCGAGCTTATAGAACTCGTAATCCCAAAGCCAGGAAAGGAAGCCGTTCCACTGCTCCTTTGGGAGCTTTGAAAGCTGATGAACGGCGTTCGCTGTCGTATATCTGTTTGCGATAACGACGGTGTCGGGATCGTCAATATCCTTTTTCCAATCGGTACGGTAGGAAAGGTATCTGTCGGCGGCAAAGAAGCTCGATGCGGCGTAGGCGTTCGTGTCCTCGGGACGCGAGCCAAGCTCGCCGTTTAGATACTTCTTTACGAAAAGCGAGCTGTCGTTTTCGTAGCAGGGAAAGGAGATATATCTGACCTTTTTTCCCATATCCTCAAGATGCTTTTTGAGGATCAAGCTCTGCGTTTCCTTGCCCGAGCCGTCAAGCCCGTCGATTACAATAAATCTACCCATATCAGTTCTTCTTGAAGCGCTCGATAAGAGCCGCGAGCGCGAGATGGTAGCTGAACGAGCCGAAGCCGGCAATGCTTCCGATGCAAACGGGAGCGATGACCGACGTATGGCGGAACTCTTCGCGCGCGTGTACGTTCGACATATGTACTTCAACCGTTGGAACCTTTACCGCCGCGATAGCATCGCGGATAGCGTAGGAATAATGGGTGAACGCGCCTGCGTTGAGAATGATACCGTCGAAGGTATCAAGGGCGCTGTGAATGTAGTCGATGATGTCGCCCTCGTGGTTTGACTGGAAAAATACGGTCTCGATTCCGAGCGAAGAAGCCGCCTCGGAAAGAGCCGAATTGATTTCATCAAGGGTCGCGCTGCCGTAATGAGTCGGCTCACGAAGCCCCGTAAGATTAAGATTCGGTCCGTTAAGCACGAGGATCTTGTAGGAGAAGCTCATAATAATACTTCCTTTATTACATATAATTACTCAAAATACATTATACACCATAGCCCCCGAAAAGTCAATAGAGAGGGAACGAATCAAAAATGTCCAAATTATAAAAAATTCCCCGCGGAAATCCGCGGGGAATGGGTTAGTTGGCGGGCTTGAGAGTGGCACCCGTTATAAGCAATCTTATGGGCGTTAGGGGAACGGTGTACGATCCATTGTCAAAGTATTTTTTTTCAAATTGAGCATTAACATTATACACAAGAGCAAAGCGTCCGTCCTCCAACTGGACTATATAAAAATTTTCCACGGTATAGCTTTCATAATTATCAACGCCCTCGTAAATGGTTGCAAGCTTAGCTTCAATGGCGTCTAATATCTGTTTCTCATCAAACTCTATTCCTAACACGTTGTCAAAACCATGCATTACTCTCGAGTAAAAATCCGTAATATTACCGTTGCCGTCGACATATACGTAAAAAACTTCTCCGGTTTCTATGTCACTTATATTCCGACTATACACAAACATATATTGATTTGAACCGGTTGAAATTGTAGCTTCGACACTGCACTGATTTATTTCAATGTATTTACTAGCAAAATTGTCAGCTATCTCTCTGCACTTAGCTTCGTCGAGCGTCTGCCCGTGGTCAAAGGCGCTAACATGGTAAGTGAATGACACCAATTCCTTCGTTTTGGCATTTATTTCAAAACTGAAATTTTCACCGCGGTAGTAACAAGTAAACGGTCCCGGAACAATCCTATTGACATCATTGAAAGTGCCGGTGTATTTTTTGCCATTGAACTTAACAGTGAATTCTTTTGACGAGGTAGATTTTATTTTCTCTTCGTAAATATTTTCCTTTTCGTAGCTCCAAAGATCATACTCGTAAGCATGTTTTCCGGCATCAGGATTGAAGGTTGTTTCAAGCACTGTTAAGTTTTTAAACTCGATAATCACTTTTTGATCCGTTTGATTTAGAACACACCCGGAGCCAATAATTGTCATCGCAGATATGAGTAATAAGCTTAGAATTATTTTTATTGTTTTCATAATATACCTTCTTCTTATTTTATTAGTCGAATGTTGCTTCCTTATCACCGCAAACGACAGCGTCTGCTTTATCAAACAATCCGTTCAATTCGTTACAAGCATCATCTACTGTGGTTCCGTCTGTGAACTTTTCAAAAAACGCTTTCGACCAAGCTACCATTTCGTTTTGATAAATTGTATTATTAAAACCAATAGCTGTTGTTGCTCCGCGTTGTACGGCAACATGAGGGAGATTGCCCGAATTTTCATCTACTGCTCCGGTGCTGCATCCCAAAAATATGACAAGCTTAATGTGAGACAGATCTAAACCACTCATAGAACCGTTACTTGTGAAATATACTTCGCTTCCTTCCATGTCAGTGATGAGCATTTGGGTGAAATCGACCATCTTCGGAAGGTAGTAATTTGCACCGCCGTGACCGCAAATTACCAAAATATTGTTTGCGGGCGTCGATAGATAAGACCTGATATCGTCTACCGTGTACGAATCTTCTGTGACGACAGGTGTATATCCCAAATTTTCCAAATCGGGTGCCATATAATTCAGCGCTTTTAGAGGATCAATATTATCAGAGGGCTTAACAGCAAGCAATCGAGCATAAGGGTTTACGACTAAACAGAAGTTGGACGACAGGCCCGTAACATTATGTGTTGCGACAATGGTTGCTGAATAGTTCTCGTCAGAGCTTGTTGCTGTGAATATTGCTGTTGACGGATCAAGTGTTGCGTTAGCCGTATTGTATCCTGTATAAGTGAAATCTTCCGGCGAACACCACAAATAATTATAGCTGGTTGGCTTTAATGACGGCGCACTTTCTTCTTCCGCAAATAGAGTCAGCGTTTGGTATTTGAAGCTGCTTCGCAATTCTCTGAACGTGTAGTTGTAAGAGTCTCCATATTCTTCCGTACTTGCCAGTCTCCAAACATATTTGTCAAACGTTAAACCTTTGGGCACCAAAAACGACGACAGAGGTGATGTTGTTACGACATTGGTATATACCAAGTAGTTTCGGGAAGCAACATTGCGAATCAAGAGTCCCCCTTCGTCAGCCATAGTAATTGTCCATAAATACTCATTCGATAGAGAGACCAAATTGCTGTATCCAACGCCCCCAGAGCTTTCTGTATAAAGATACTTCTGCATATTTTCGAGCGATTGAATTGTATATTTGTTATCACCGACAGGCGTTATTTTCCATCGAATTGTATTTTCAAGATTGGCTATTAATCCCGAAACTCCGTCGACATCTGACGCTGTGTAGTGCAAATATTTTCCGGAAGATTTGTTATTTATATAATACGTTCCGCTTGCTATTGTCATACCGCCGCTCGTTAGCGCGACGTTTTCGCTGTTGCGGATTCTCCAAATCTGATAGCTGTCGGAAGTATACGTTGAAACGAATATGTTTCCTTCCGAGGTTGTTGAGGTTCCGCTTGACGTGCCGTTTCCGTCACCGTATGCTGTTAATGCGAGCGACATATCGGTTCGCGGTACTATCTTAAAGCTTTTTGCTCCAAGACCTATTATAAACCAATGCTGTGCAAGCGGGTCGGTCGCGTTATATATTTGAAGATTGCTTCCGTTGCTGACATAACCGTTGATCTTGTAGAGGTCAAGAACTCTGCCTGCGCCGTTTGAGCTACACATCGCGCGGAGGAAATATCCTCCCGTTGACGAAACGTATTCGAGCTTGAATTTCTGGCTTGCCGCTCCTTCGACGTAGTCTGTTTGATAAACGTTTACGTCGTTTGCGTCGGTTCCGTTGTGCACGGTCATATACTTTCCGCTTCCTGCGTTTTGGAAGGAATAGGTCTCGCCGCTCGTAAGCGACGACGGAAGAGCGTAGCCGTAGTTTATCGTCATTACGGGACGCTTCGATGCGGTCGTGTATTCGGTCGTGTAAAATACGTTATAATCGGGATTTGTATTTGATTCGTCGGCATATTTGATTACGTATCCGTAATTAACTGCTGCGAAGAAATCCGTATATAGTGTGTTGATGTCGGACGACAGATCAAACGTCATAGACATTACAGAAGAACTATACGGGCAGGTTGCGATCAGATTATTCGCGCTTATCGTTGGCTGATTTGCGTATGTGATCGTCGACGGCGACCAGCTGCTGTCAAGACTGTATATCTGCGCGGTCTTTCCAGTGTTAGTTCCGCTCGTAAAGAACAGTTGCATTTTTGCACTGATTATCGGCATATTTGCGTCGATATTCGGAAGATTGTTGATCTTTATATAAGCTCGGTGTATTTTACCCGATCTTACGCCGTAGTACATTTTCTGTTCCGAGGAGTGGTTCGACGTATCACCTGCAACGACGTAGGTGTCAACTATATTTGAGTTATACTCCTTTGTCGTAATTGACGGATCGAGAAGTATCGGATACTCTCTTTCGGGAGCAGTAAGCCATTCTTCGTCGGGAGTATAGGTTATTGTGTAAGCATTTCCGACTTGGCTTATTTCTACCGAGATATTCTTATTTCCTAAAACCGCTCCTGCCGCGTCTTCCATATACGGAATACCAACGTGATATTGCATTATTCCGTTCGCGTCCACGAAATCAACGGCACCGCTATTATTAAGTATTGCCGTAAGTCCCGGAGCTGAAACTTCCATTGAGAAGCTCTTAACGTCCGTCTGCCTCGTTATCAGTATATCCTCTTCTATCTTGTTGTGATATACGGAATACTGAACTGCAATTTCGGGAGCACTGTCGAAAAGCTTTTCGTAAGACAGCTTTCCGCTGATTTTGTTGCTGATAAAAGCTTCTTTATCACTTAGCTTTTTGCCAACGGGTGAAGCATCTGCACTTGCTGAAAGTGACGCTCGTGTCTTTGTCGCCGCTTCTCCGAGAACGGTTGCTTTTTGCGTTGCGTTTGCGGTAATTTGTCCGCCTTCCGCTTTATTTACGCTCAACGACCACGAAAAGCTTGTTCCGGAAGTCTTTAACGAAGCGAGAACGCCGCTTGACGGCGATTCGGCGAAAGATACCGAGAATTTGTCGTTGTTGTTTGTGAAACGAGAAGTTGACGCATTCAAGGAAAGCCGATTGTCAACCTCTTCCCACGCGCCGTTATCGTTTTTGTAGTGTACCGCTTCTGCGTATGATACGGCGGCAAAGCTACCGTCGGAAAGCAGGTAATGCTTCTCAAACTCTCCGCGTCTTGAGGTTTCTTCTACGGAAACGAATACGTTATCCGATTGGATTTGATCGGATATAATCTCTGAATTATCATTAATTCCTATCGCGTACAATGAAAACGGCGTAAATGCCAATGAAAGTGCTAAAACAAGGGTTAAAAACTTGTTTAGTTTCGATGATTCAAATAATCCGTATTTTTTCATCATAATTCCTCCTGCAAATGTCTTAGATCAAAAAACACAAAAACCCACAAGACGTCTCGATCTGTTGACGCTTGCGAGCTTACGGAGAAATTATATTAAAAATCACCGGGCGGTTAAGTACAAACAGGCCGAGACGATAATATGTTCAGCTATCATCGAAATCGCCCTCTTTCCTTGATGTTAACTTAATTATATCACTCTTATTGTTGCTTGTCAATAATTATTTGATAATTAAAGAAAAAATCTTATTGAGATTTGCACAAACAATGACCCGATTAAGCGGCGTCTACTTCCCACAAAATGTATATTATTTGTAAACAAACTATTGCCCCCTTTTCAAGAGACGGAGAATATGGTAAAATATGTATATAAAAACGATCGGGAGGGCATTATGAAAAAGAAACTTCTGATAATTTTAATATGCGTATTAACGCTGTTCTCTTATTCCTGCTCAAACGTCGGATGGAAGGGTCTTTACGACGAGGATCTTAGCGTCTATCTTGACCTTGCCGACTATACGAAATTAACATACGAAAAGCCGAACGTTACAGTTACCGAAGCCGAGGTCGACGCGCGGATAAACACGCTTCTTGAAGCCGCGACGACTTGGGAAGAGGTCGATAAAAAGCTCGCAACGGGAATGACAGTGTCGTTCGACCGTTTCTGCTTTGTAAACGGACAGGCGAAGCCCGAGCTTTCTTTTGAAGGCGGCGTTTACACGCTTGACGGAACGAAATACGAAAACGAGGCAGTGAATCTACTTCTTCCGAAGCTCGTCGGAATGAAAAAGGGCGATACCGCGACGATAGAAATAACCCTGTTGGACAATACGAAAGCTACCTATAACGTAACTGTTCTCGCAGTCTACGAAAGGAAAACCGTGACGCTTACCGACGCTGTTGCGTCGAAGCTTGTTCCCGGCTGTAATACCGTTTCTGAGCTTAAGGCGGAAATTCAGCGCCGAATGACCGCCGAAAAAGAGAGGGAAGCAGAGAAAACGCTCCTTTCCGACCTGCGTAAGCAGCTTATTGATAAATCAACGCTTATGCGTACACCGTACAGCTTGTACCGCGACTATTACGAGGACAGAATGTACCTTTACGAAAAGCTCGCAAAGGCGGCGTCAATGACGCTTGAGGAATACCTTGAAAACTGTACCGATATGACCTATGAGGAGCTTGAAAAAGCCGTAGGCGAGGCAGCGTCTGCCGACGTGAAGGAAACGCTCGTTCTCTATTCTGTTGTAAAGAAGGAAAACATTTCGTCAACGAAAGAAGAAATTACTGCGTTCGCTGATAAGATGGCGAACGAATCGGAGGGCGTTTTTGAGAGTGGGGAAGAGTATCTTTCCTATTACGGAGACAACGCGGTAAAGGACGAATATCTCTGGTCGAAGGTAATGGAGATCGTGCTTGAAAAGGCAAAAGCTTCTGAATAAATCCTACATTATATTATAAAGGAATTTTTATGAGCAAGAAAAAGGTGCTGACCGTTGTCGGCAAGACGGTGAAGATAATCGCAATAATTGCCGTCTGCATCGGCATACTTGTCGGCGGCGCGTTCGCGGTGACGAACGGTATCGTCGTCGTGACGGGCAACGCAAGAATAGTGTCGGCGGAGAGGGCAGAGAAGCTTGAAAACGTCGACTGCATTCTGATCCTCGGATGCCGCGTTTATTCAAATGAGCCGAGCGTAATGCTCCGCGACAGAGTTATGCAGGGCGTTGAGCTTTATAAGCTCGGCGTATCTGAGACGGTGTTTATGACGGGCGACAGCCGTGACCGTTATTACGATGAAACGGGAACGATGTCGCGTCTTGCGCAGGAAAACGGCGTTCCCGAAGAAAATATAGTTACCGACCGTTATGGTCTTAGTACCTACGACAGCATATTCCGCGCCGCGAAGGTCTACGGATATAAGAAGATAATCATCGTGACGCAGGAGTATCACCTCACACGTGCGCTCTATATCGCAAAGCAATTCGGTATCGACGCGTATGGCGTCGCGTCCGACGCGCGCGAATACAAGGGACAGTTCAACCGTGACGTGCGCGAGATAGCGGCAAGAAGCAAGGACTTCCTATACTGTATATTAAAGCCTGAGCCGGAATACGGACGGGAGAAATAAAGAAAACGCTTGACGGCAGTCAAGCGTTTTTCTTTATTGGTGGCACTCCCAACGGGAATCGAACTCACAACTAACCCTTAGGAAATATTGTGGGAAACGCCTTTCGTGTTTTTCTGGATGCCCAAAAATTCTTTGCTATTAAGTAAGATGGAGCGAAGGCAATAGGTTTACTTTATGCGTGACATTGTTAGAAATTTACTTTGCCACTGTTGGTTTCCCAATAAATTCCCCATCAAAATTCATTGTAGCAACATAAAGTTTATTGTCGACACCATAGAAAAAGACTTTGATACAATTGTTCGCAATAACCTCGGCGCTTTTAACGTCAAAAGATGCAGGAATTTTGGACTGTTCTTCTAAAGCTTCTTGAATATCAAGTACAAATTTTCCGGTACGGTCAAAAATGCAGGCAATTGTAGTATAATGACCAATGTGTGGGTCGTGCCTATAATTAACAATAACAAAAAAACCGTTTGATGAATCGATAGCCCAAAAATCGTCAAAGAAGTCTAATTGGCTTACCCTTTCAAATTCATGGAGGCCGTCAGTGTCTATCCAGTATAGTGTTTGTTCGTAAACATCCCTATCAGCATCGTGATTGGTTGCACGGATATAAACATTTTTATATATATCTGTCCCCCAAATTTCTGTGAATCCGTTAACAGGGGGCGTATGACACAGTTCTTTGAATGATGTATCATATACAGTGTAATAGCTATAATCTTTTTCGTGTGTCTTTATTATGACATAATTATTCGTGAAATTGCTTGGGTAGCTTCCTTCAAACCATGGGCTTTTAATATTACCTTCTGCATCAAAATATGCGTAATGGTATTCCTTTTCTGAGTCCCAATTTGATGTTTCTTTCACCACCCAAACAAGACCGCACCGCAATTCGCCATGAGAATAGTATTGAGATAAATCGAATTTAATTGTTTCTTTCGAGGACTCGTCAGGTGTATTAATGAGTCCTCTCAAAGTGCATGCGGTTAAGCACATTAGAGTACAAATAGAAAGCATCGATACGATTAGTCGCTTAAACATGTTTTCCTCCCCAGAATATTAATGTCGCCAACGAAATGCGGATCACGTATTATACTGATTGTCCATATTCTCATGGACTTATTTTTTAATACTTTCTCTCTCAGATAGTACGGTATGTTCTGAAATAATCAGTCAATTCGGCGAGTTAAGCTTGTTATGCAAATTAAGTTTATCACATCTCGAGACATATGTCAAATATAATTATTAATAGTAAAGATATTTGCATGGAATTTCGCCTTTGGCGAATATACCCTCGCCCTTCGCCTGACAAGCGAGCTTGTCGATCTTCGGGCGGGGTATGCGAACCCATTTCCCGCGCTTCGCTTCGGAAGGTGAGTTCGTTCTGCAGGGAGCGCCAATAAAAAAGCACGCTTTTCAGCGTGCTTGGCACTCCCAGCGAGAATCGAACTCACAACTAACCCTTAGGAGGGGCTTATTATATCCATTTAACTATGGGAGCGTTTACGTATGCGATTATACCATTGTTGAGCGATAAAATCAAGTGTTCTTGGGATTTTCTTTGTAAACTCACCGACAAATGGTGCAAAATTATGACAAAAACAGTGCTTAGCCATCGTTCGTTTGGTTAAAATGTGAAAACCTCAAAAAAATTGAAAATTATGCTTGACATTTGCCTTGCCGTTTGTTATAATAATCGAGCGCTTTGAGCCAAGGGCTTGAAGCGAAAACCGCATAAAAAGAAATTTTTAAGAAATTTCAAAAAACCTATTGACATTGGTCTTCATTCGTGGTATACTAAAATTCCGCCGCGGAAAGACAAGCGTCTTAGGAAGCGGTGAGCGGTCCTTGAAAATTGAACAACAGAAGAGAAAGTACAAAGCACAATGAGTCAAGAAATACTTGAACTGAAATTGTGAATACGATCTCGTACAATTCCTTTAAATAAGTAAAAGAGTAAGCTAGAAAGCAAAACTCGACAAATCAGATTTTAGACTCGAAAGAGTATAAGATACCATTTATCGAGAGTTTGA
>JAGASS010000030.1 GCA_017621655.1 Clostridia bacterium
ATAACTATTCCCGACAGCGTGACCTCAATCGGCGATAATGCCTTCTCCGGTTGCACGAGCTTAACGAGCATAACTATTCCCGACAGCGTGACCTCAATCGGCGATAATGCCTTCTCCGGTTGCACGAGCTTAACGGGCATAACTATTCCCGACAGCGTGACCTCAATCGGCGATAATGCCTTCTCTGGTTGCACAAGCTTAACGGGCATAACCATCCCCGATAGCGTAACCTCGATCGGCGAGTATGCCTTCTCCCGCTGCACAAGCTTAACGAGCATAACTATCCCCGATAGCGTAACCTCGATCGGCAATTTTGCCTTCACCGATTGCACAAGCTTAACAAGTATAGCTATCGGAAACAGCGTGACCGCAATCGGCAATTCCGCCTTCGCCCATTGCACAAGCTTAACGGGTATAACGATCCCTGACAGCGTAATGTCAATCGGTGAGAGCGCCTTCGTTGGTTGTTCAAATCTGGTGAGCATAACGGTGTCCCCCGATAACTATATATATTATTCGCAAGGCAATTGTTTGATTGAGAAAAGAACTAACAAGTTAATTGTCGGGTGCCAAACGAGTGTTATTCCGGACGGTGTGTTCTCGATTGGCGATGGTGCCTTCTATGATTGCTCAAGCTTAACGGGTATAACCATTCCCGACAGCGTAACCGTAATTGGCGACTGGGCATTCTACGGCTGCTCGGGCTTAACGAGCATAACGATCCCCTACTGCGTGTTCTCGATTGGCGATGGCGCCTTTAATCGTTGCTCAAGCTTAACGAGCATAATGATCCCCCACAACGTGATCTCTATTGGCGATAGTCTCTTCTATGGTTGCACAAGCTTAAGGAGCGTAACGGTCCCCGACGGCGTAACTTCGATTGGTGACGGGGCCTTTAACGGTTGCTCAAACTTGGAGAGTATATTTATCCCCGATGGCGTAACCTCGATTGGCAATGAGGCCTTCTTCGGCTGCGAAAATATGAAAACGGTTTATATTCATTCTGCAGAGATTGCCCGCAGTATTGAAAATGAAGGTTCTTGCGAAGATCTTGTTCTTTACGCAGATGCTGTTTATGTTAAGTCGGATACTACCGAGGTTGGCAATTATCTTACGTCTATGCCGTATAGGACAGATGATATAACGATTGACGGAGTCAGCTATACTTGTTATTCGAAAAATGCTCACGCTTGCAGCTACAAGTGGACAAACGATGCGACAGGTCACTGGCGGATATGTGACGGTTGTGACTATGTAGGTGAAAAAACGGAGCATGTCTATTATTATTTCGAAGACTCAAGCTGCAACACCTGCGGATACACTCGTCAAGTGCAAACTACAACGACCAAGCCGGCAACGACCAAGCCGGCAACAACCGACGGAGACGGCGGAAAGGGAAGCAACAAGAAGGATAATACCGCAACCATTCTTATTATTGTTGTAGCTTCTGCTCCCGTTCTTGGCGGAGCCGCTGTTGCAGCTACTATTGTTCTTAAAAAGAAAAAGTAACGTAAAATGCGACCGATATCGGACGCTTTTGCGGGGCGGGGAAGCATCTCGCCCAAAAAGTCAAAAGCCGCCTATACAGGCGGCTTTTTTACTTATAGAAGTTTTATGCTCCCATGTTGTTGAGAAGGAGAGTGTACTGGCTCTTCTTTCTTGCAGCGTTGTTCTTGTGAACAAGACCCTTTGCAGCGGCGGTATCGAGCTTCTTAACTACTACGGCGTATGCCTTGGTAGCAGCTTCCTTATCGCCGGCAGCTACTGCTGCCTCGTACTTCTTCATCGAGGTCTTGAGAGCGGTCTTTATCATTTTATTCTGAAGCGTCTTTGCTTCGGTAACGATGACGCGCTTCTTAGCGGACTTGATATTCGGCAAAATTTTCACCTCCTACGTTGGACTTTTCTATACTAGCAATCTATAATAACATATCCGTAGCGAAATTTCAATAGTTTTTGAAAATTTTTTAATTGTTAAATATTTGTAAACAATAAAATTTTCCTTGACAAGCGGTATTAAATGTGCTACAATTTATACTTGCATAGATAGCGTCTACGGGCGCATCGTCTATTATCAAAATAACGGAAAAACGCTTATATGGCGCCGTTTTTTGGACAATTTTATCATACCTGATTCGCGTTAAACGTAACACGAAGGGTGAAGACAGTTTCTTTTGCAGCTTATAATTCGACGGTAACCAGCTTGTCGTAGGGGTAGCGAAAGGGGCTTTCTTGCTCTGTCCTGTTGCGTTTTTAGTCGTTTTTAGGGATGATTTTACTATTTAGAAATGGAGTGATTACTGAAATGGTCAAGCCCCACAAGCTCGGCAAAAACGTCAGAATGTCCTTCTCGAAGATCGACGAAGTACTCGAAATGCCTAATCTGATCGAAGTTCAGAAGAAGTCGTACGAGTGGTTCATGAACGAAGGTCTTCGCGAGGTTCTCCGCGACGTATCCCCTATCACCGATTTTTCCGGCAACCTCAGCATCGAGTTCGTAGATTATACGATCGATCCTACCCCCAAGTATCCTGTTGAGGAATGCAGAGAAAGAGACGTTAACTACGCAGCACCTCTGCGCGTTAAGGTCCGTCTGCACAACAAGACGACGGGTGAGCTTCTTGAAAGAGATATTTTCATGGGCGATTTCCCGCTTATGACCGATAACGGAACCTTCGTTATCAACGGTGCAGAGCGTGTTATCGTTTCGCAGATCGTACGTTCCCCCGGAATCTACTATACCTCCGATATGGACAAGCGCGGAAAGAAGAACTTTGCTGCGACCGTTATTCCTTATCGCGGTGCATGGCTTGAGTACGAGACCGACGCTGACGACGTATTCTACGTAAGAATCGATAAGAACAGAAAGATTCCAGTTACCGTTCTTATCCGAGCGCTCGGCGTTGAAAACAACGACGACATCATTAATTTCTTCGGCGACGATCCTAAGATCAAGGCAACTATCGAGCACGATACCTGCCAGCTCGAAGCAGAGAAGAACGGAACGAGCGCAGGCGACGAAGCTCTTAAGGAGATCTATAAGAAGCTCCGTCCCGGCGAGCCGCCTCTCGTTGAGCCGGCACAGATACTTATCAACAACCTCTTCTTCGATCCCAAGAGATACGATCTCGCGGGCGTTGGAAGATATAAGTTTGATAAGAAGCTTGCTCTTCGCAACAGAATTATCGGTTGCACCCTCTCCCGTCCCGTAGTATCTCCTGTTACCGGTGAGTTTATTTGCGACGCGGGTGTAGAGGTTACCTCTGAGATCGCGGATTCCCTCGAGCGCGCATGCGTTAACGAGGTATATCTCCTTCTCGATTCCAACACCGAGATCAAGGTATTCTCTAACGGTACCGTATGGCCCGAGCATATCCTCGGCTGTGATCTTAAGGATTGTGGAATCAACGAGAAGGTAAGACTTTCCGTGCTTCTCGAAATGATGGAGCAGTTTGATGGCGACGTTGACGCTGTTAAGGCAGAGGTCAAGAACCGCATCGCTGAGCTTGTTCCGAAGCACATTACCAAGGACGATATTTTCGCTTCCATCAACTATCTCATATGTCTGTCTCACGACCTTAGCTCGGTTGACGACATCGACCATCTCGGAAACAGACGTCTGCGCTGCGTAGGTGAGCTTCTCCAGAACCAGCTCCGCATCGGCTTCTCCCGTATGGATAAGATAGTTAAGGAAAGAATGAACATTCAGGATACCGAAACTCTTACTCCCGAGGGACTTATCAATATCCGTCCCGTTGTAACCGCTATTCGTGAGTTCTTCGGCTCGTCTCCTCTTTCTCAGTTCATGGACCAGAACAACCCGCTTGCAGAGCTTACTCACAAGCGCCGTCTTTCTGCTCTCGGACCGGGTGGTCTATCCCGTGACCGCGCTTCCTTTGAGGTTCGTGACGTTCACTATACTCATTACGGAAGAATGTGTCCTATCGAGACACCTGAAGGACCTAACATCGGTCTTATTTCCTACCTTTCTACCTATGCGCGTATAAGCGACTACGGCTTCATCGAAGCGCCTTACCGTAAGATAGATAAGGAAACCGGCGTTGTAACCAATGAAATTGAGTATATGACTGCCGACGTTGAGGATAATTACATCGTTGCTCAGGCAAACGAGCCCCTCGACGAAAACAACAGATTCGTAAACAAGAAGGTAACCGCGCGTCAGCGTACCGAGATCATCGAGGTTGATAACACCGTTCCGGATTACATGGACGTATCGCCTAAGATGGTCGTTTCGGTCGCAACCGCTATGATCCCCTTCCTTGAAAACGACGATAACTCCCGTGCACTTATGGGATCGAACATGCAGAAGCAGGCAGTGCCGCTTCTCGTTAACGACTCTCCTATCGTCGGTACCGGTATGGAGTACAAGGCGGCTGTCGACTCCGGCGTCGTTGTTTGTGCTAAGGAAGCGGGTACTGTAGAGAAGGTTTGCGCGGATGAGATCATTATCCGTACCGATGACGGACGCAAGGACGTTTATCATCTTATTAAGTTCAAGCGCTCTAACCAGTCGACCTGTATCAACCAGATACCGATCGTTGACTGCGGCGAACGCGTAGAAAAGGGACAGGTAATCGCAGACGGACCTGCAACCAGCGGCGGTGAGATCTCCCTCGGTAAGAACGCCCTTATCGGCTTCATGACCTGGGAAGGTTATAACTACGAGGACGCAGTCCTTCTTAACGAAAACCTCGTTCGTAACGACGTTTATACCTCGCTTCATATCGAGGAATACTCTCATGAAGCAAGAGATACCAAGCTCGGACCGGAAGAGATCACAAGAGAAGTTCCTAACGTAGGTGACGACGCTCTTAAGGACCTCAACGCAGAGGGTATTATCCGCAAGGGTACCGAAGTACGTGCCGGCGACATTCTCGTCGGTAAGGTAACACCTAAGGGTGAGACTGAGCTTACCGCAGAGGAAAGACTCCTTCGCGCTATCTTCGGCGAGAAGGCAAGAGAAGTACGTGATACCTCTCTCCGTGTTCCTCACGGTGAAAGCGGTATCGTAGTTGACGTTCGCGTATTCTCCCGCGAGGCAGGCGATGAGCTTCCTCCCGGAGTAAACAAGGTCGTAAGAGTATATATAGCACAGAAGAGAAAGATCTCCGTCGGAGACAAGATGGCAGGACGTCACGGTAACAAGGGTGTCGTTTCCCGTATTCTTCCTCCCGAGGATATGCCCTTCATGGCTGACGGTACTCCCCTTGACATCGTTCTTAACCCGATGGGCGTTCCTTCCCGAATGAACATCGGTCAGGTGCTTGAGGTGCACCTCGGAATCGCCGCTAAGCGTCTCGGCTGGAAGATCATGACTCCTGTCTTCGACGGCGCAAAGGAGAGCGACATTACCGAATGCCTCAAGCAGGCAGGCCTCTCCGAGACCGGTAAGATGACCCTTTACGACGGACGTACGGGTGAGCCGTTTGACAACCCCGTAACCGTTGGTATAATGTACTACCTCAAGCTCCATCACCTCGTTGACGATAAGATCCACGCTCGTTCGACAGGTCCTTACTCTCTCGTTACACAGCAGCCCCTCGGCGGTAAAGCTCAGTTCGGCGGTCAGCGTTTCGGAGAGATGGAGGTTTGGGCACTCGAGGCGTACGGTGCTGCTTACACCCTTCAGGAGATCCTTACCGTTAAGTCTGACGACGTCATCGGACGTGTTAAGACCTACGAAGCGATCGTTAAGGGTCAGAACATCCCGACTCCGGGTGTTCCCGAGGCGTTCAAGGTCCTCGTAAAAGAGCTTCAGTCGCTCTGTCTTGATATCCGCGTTCTCGATCACGAGGGCAACGAGATCGAGCTTTCGAGCATTGGCGAAGACGAGCTTGAAGCTCCTACCTACGTTTCTGCCGAGGATATCGGCGAGACCGTTGAGACCGACGATATCTTTGACTCGATGAGCGAGGAAGAGGTAGACGATTTCGGTGACGATGATATATTCGACGGCTTCGACGATTTCGGCGATGACGATTTTGATGATGAGATATAAGGAGGAAATGCAATGGAACACAACGTATTTGATTCAATAAAAATCGGCCTTGCTTCTCCTGAAATGATCCGTTCTTGGTCTTACGGCGAGGTTAAAAAGCCCGAGACCATCAACTACCGTACCCTTAAGGCAGAGCGCGACGGTCTTTTCTGCGAAAAGATCTTCGGACCGTCCAAGGACTGGGAGTGCTTCTGCGGTAAGTACAAGAGAGTACGCTACAAGGGCAAGGTATGTGAAAAGTGCGGCGTTGAAGTAACGACGAAGAAGGTTCGCCGTGAAAGAATGGGACACATCGAGCTTGCTGCTCCCGTTTCCCACATCTGGTATTTCCGCGCAATTCCTTCGAAAATGGGACTTCTTCTCGACATTTCGCCGAGACTTCTTGAAAAGGTCCTCTATTTTGCACAGTATATAGTTATTGATCCCGGTACGACTCCCCTTCAGAAGTACCAGATAATCACCGAGCGCGAGTACAGAGAAATGTACGAGCGTTACGAGAACGATTTCAAGGTAGGAATGGGTGCAGAGGCAGTCAAGGAGCTGCTCGCCGAGATCGACATCGAGGAGCTTTCGCGTCAGCTTAAAGAAGAGCTTTCTACCGCAAGCGGTCAGAAGAAGCTTCGTCTTATCAAGCGTCTTGACGTGGTTGAGGCATTCCGCCGTTCGGGTAACAAGCCCGAGTGGATGATCCTCGACGTTCTTCCCGTAATCCCCCCCGAAATACGCCCGATGGTACAGCTCGACGGCGGACGCTTCGCGGCTTCCGACTTGAACGATCTCTACCGCCGCGTTATCAACCGTAACAACCGTCTTTCTCACCTCCTCGAGCTTAACGCTCCCGAGATCATCATCCGTAACGAGAAGAGAATGCTTCAGGAAGCAGTTGACGCACTTATCGATAACGGTAGAAGAGGTAAGCCCGTAACAGGACCCTCCAACCGTCCTCTTAAGTCGCTGTCCGAAATGCTCCGCGGTAAGCAGGGACGTTTCCGTCAGAACCTTCTCGGTAAGCGTGTTGACTACTCAGGACGTTCGGTTATCGTCGTAGGACCTGAGCTTAAGATCTATCAGTGCGGTCTTCCTAAGGAAATGGCACTTGAGCTCTTCAAGCCCTTCGTAATGAAGCGCCTCGTTGAGACTCAGAAGGCATCCAACATCAAGGACGCAAAGAAGAAGGTCGATAAGGTCGATACCTGCGTATGGGACGCACTTGAAAACGTAATCAAGGAACATCCCGTTCTTCTTAACCGTGCTCCTACGCTTCACCGTCTGTCTATTCAGGCATTCGAGCCGGTACTTGTTGAGGGACGCGCTATCAAGCTCCATCCTCTCGTATGTACCGCGTTCAACGCCGACTTCGACGGTGACCAGATGCCTGTTCACGTTCCGCTTTCCGCAGAAGCACAGGCAGAGGCACGCTTCCTTATGCTTTCCGCTAACAACCTCCTTAAGCCCGTCGACGGTAAGGCAGTAACCGTTCCTTCGCAGGATATGGTCCTCGGCTCTTACTATCTGACGATCGACAAGGCAGGCGAAGTGGGAGAAAATCACATATTCCGCGACTTTGACGAGGCAATGATGGCTTATGCCAACGGCGTTCTCGGTCTCCACGCTCCTATTAAGGTCCGTGTAAGCCGCGAGATAAACGGTGAAATTCACACCGGTATTATAGATGCAACTCTCGGTCGTCTCATCTTCAACCAGCCGATCCCTCAGGACCTCGGTTACGTTGACAGAACTAACCCCGAGAAGCTGCTCGATCTCGAGATCGACTTCACCTGCGGTAAGAAGCAGCTCGGTGATATAGTTAACCGCTGTATCGAGAAGCACGGCTTCTCCGTTGCGGCTCAGGTTCTTGACGATATCAAGGCAATGGGCTACAAGTATTCTACCAAGGCAGCTATCTCGATCTCTATTTCCGACGTTACCATTCCCGACGAGAAGTACACCTTCATCGCAGAGGCAGAAAAGAAGGTCGCAAACGTACACAAGTCCTTTATGCGCGGTCAGCTCACCGAGGATGAGCGTTATAACAACGTCATCAAGATCTGGGAACAGACCACCAAGGACATCGTCGCGGCTCTTCAGGGACGCTTCGACCGCTACAACCCGATCAAGATGATGTCTGACTCCGGAGCACGAGGCAACATGACTCAGATGCGTCAGCTCGCAGGTATGCGTGGGCTTATGTTCGCGACCAACGGTCGTACAATGGAGATCCCGATCAAGTCGAACTTCCGTGAAGGTCTTAACATCCTCGAGTACTTCGTTGCTGCACGTGGTGCGCGTAAGTCTCTTTCCGATACAGCTCTTAAGACGGCAGACTCCGGTTACCTTACCAGACGTCTCGTTGACGTTTCGCAGGACGTTATCGTCCGCGAGCAGGACTGCGGAACGAACCACGGTCTCGTTGTTACCGCTATCAAGGACGACAACGACGTTATCGAGCCGCTTAAGGACCGTCTCGTAGGACGCTTCACCATCGGTGAGGTCGTTAATCCCGAGACAAACGAGGTTATCGTCGGTGATAACGAAATGATCTCCGAGGAGCAGGCAAACGCTATCGTTGCTTGCGGCATCGAGAGCGTTCATATCCGTTCTATCCTCAACTGTAAGGCGCGTCACGGCGTCTGCGCACACTGCTACGGTGCTGACCTTGCAAACGGCAGAACCGTTAACGTCGGTGAGGCAGTCGGTATCATCGCTGCACAGTCCATCGGTGAGCCGGGTACACAGCTTACTATGCGTACCTTCCATACCGGTGGTGTCGCAGGATCCGACATTACTCAGGGTCTTCCCCGAGTTGAAGAACTCTTCGAGGCAAGACGCCCGAAGAAGACCTCTGTCATCGCCGAGATCTCGGGTACGATCTCGATGGGCGAGCAGAAGAAGATGAAGGCGATCACCATTACAAGCCAGGACGGCGAGGATTCCAAGACCTATACTATCCCGTTCGGAACGCGTCTTACCGTTACCGAGGGTCAGTATGTAGCTCAGGGAACTCCTATGACCGAGGGCTATATGGCTCCCGCCGATATTCTCCGTGTCAGCGGACTTGATGCAGTTTATGACTACATCATTCGCGAGGTACAGAGAGTTTACCGTATGCAGTCTATCGGTATCAACGATAAGCATATCGAGGTTATCGCTCGCCAGATGACGAGAAAGATCAACGTTGACGATCCCGGAAATACCGATATTCTCGTCGGCTCGACGATCGACGTCGGTGACTTCGACGACGAGAACGCAAAGCTTCAGGCGCGTATCGACGCAGGCGAGAGAGATCTCTGCCTCGCAACCGGATCGCGTGTTCTTCTCGGTATCACGAAGGCGTCTATCCAGACTAACTCCTTCCTCTCCGCAGCATCCTTCCAGGAGACCACAAAGGTTCTCACCGAAGCCGCTATCAAGGGTAAGGTCGACCACCTTCTCGGTCTTAAGGAGAACGTGCTTATCGGTAAGCTTATCCCTGCCGGAACCGGTATGGAGCGCTACCGCAGCGTAGAGCTCGAAAAGGTTGAACCCGAAGCAGAAGAAGCTGCCGAGGAAACCGAAAACGCATAAAAAATAATAAAAGGCACTCCGGAAGGAGTGCCTTTTCTCGTTGGCTCACACTACGGCGCGCCAAGGACGTCGCACCTTGCCGCGAAATTTTCGAACGCTTCTTCGTAGGGACAGGCGTCCTCGACTGTCCGCAAAATAATTGCAACATCGTTTTTATGCGGTGCGCTGAGGTAGGGGTTCCCCGAAACGAGCGAACGCGAGTTTTGGGGGTTCACGAGGTTGTCGCACCCTACAAATAACGTGGGAAAGCTTCGCAGCGTTGTCTTGCCTTCCCCTCAGGGCGAAGGCAAGAGGCAGAGCCTCGGATGAGGTGTTGGCTCCCTCCGGGAGGGAGCTCCGCGAAGCGGTGAGGGAGCCGACGGGGTTCCCCGAAATGAGCGAATGCGAGTTTTGGGGGTTCCGAGCCATCGAGCAAGAAACTGACGAAAACAAATCTTTATGGAGCCGCCTTGGATGAGACGGGCAACTCCCTATAATTATTTTAATCGCGGGCTCCTTCCGTCTTTTTGCTACGCAAAAATCCACCTTCCTCCCGGAGGAAGGCAAACGCTAAATCCCGCTATTGACAAATATTTTTCACCGTGCTAAAATAATAATGCCAAACAATCTTAATATTCATAGTTATAGGTTTTTTCTCGTTATGGGATAACTATAGCTTTTTCGTCATACAATAAGCAAACACGTTTCGGTAAAAACGCTGCTCCTGCTTATTGTATAGTGAACCTATGCTATGAAGAGATTGTTTGGCGACAATTGAAGTCAGCGTTTTTCGGTGCGGTGACTTCGGTTGCCGCACTTTTTAATTTATGGAGGAAAAGAAAATGAAGAAAATTTTATCCATGTTACTGCTTTTCGGAACTTTATTGATATTTGTTTCCTGCGATGAAAGGGAACAGGGAAAACCGTTCGACATGACACTTTATAATGAGTTCGAGATAGCTGAAGGCGAGATATACAAAGGAGTATTTGGCACGAAGGAAACAACCGTTAAGCTTGCGAACGGTATGGGAGAGGTCGAATTGCGAACTTCGATAGAGGTTAGCACAGAGGTTTCTTGCATAATTGTAGAGCGTGTTGTATTTGCTTCTGCTGTGATTGAAGGCGATATTTTAACACTCAACGGAAGAAGGTACGTTGTTTATCAAAGGCAAGAATATATTGGGGTGGGCGCCGAAAAATATAAGTCAGAATGCAGAACCTCTTATGAAGAACAATTCGCATCTAAAAAAATTGACAAAAATTCATACGAGCGTTTGATTGCATTGTTGAACGGAGAAGAGCGGCTTGTGGTATGCGCCGATGGATCCGAATCTGACAATTATTGTGAAATTAAAGTACAACTCGGTGAAGAAAAAAACTGTAGAGTTCTAAAGTGTAGCTCGGACGAACCGCTAGAATCAACAGATAATTCTGTAATACAGAAGATGGATCAGGAATACGAATACACATCCGATGGAAAGCTTGTTAAGAGTGTGATATACGGTAAAAATGAGTTCATTATTAATGCCGATGAGAACGATCTTACCATTGTTACGTATCACGCTGACGGAAAGACCGTTAAGATAGCGGAGCGTTTTGGACCTAATTCTGACGATAACATGGGTTACGATACAACAGACCCTATGGAACGTCACGAATATAGAGAGGACGGAACTAAAGAGCGTACAATAGTTGTTAGACATTCTTATACGGGATCGGATTCGGCAATTCACATTGAAGATCCTTTTGTCGATGGCGATCCTATGACAGTAGTGTACTACAAACGTATTTTTAAGTATGATGAAAAAGAAAATTTGATTACGGCAAAGGGCTATGACAAGCAAGAAAAACTTCAGTGTGTATATAACATGGAGTATGATGGAAACGGAAACAGAATTAGTCAAGATGAATATGACGGTCAGGGTAACATTACAGGACAGATTACCAAGCTGTATGATGAAAATAGGATTTGTATTTGCGAAAATGAATATGACGGCAACGGTATTATCGTTCGTTCTGTTGAAACTGATCCTGATAAATGTTCTAATGTAATAAAGTTTTTCAGTGATGGTAACCTTACTTTGAGAATTGAGATGCTTTTTTATGAAGAAGCTGAAAAGGGTGGCACAGAACTCGTGGAATTTGGCTCTGCAAATGGATATTATATGGTGGGCGTAAAGTCCCGAATTGATTATGACGCCGACGGAAACATAACTTACAGCGTCGAGTACGACAAGGACGGAAACAAAATAAATGAATAATAAAAAAACTCTCCTGCGGCGCAGGAGAGTTTTTTCATCAGTGCGAAAGTCCGCCCTCTTTGATATAATCCGCGAGCAGGTCGCGGGCGTAGACCGGCTCGTCGTAGCGTTCGATCTCGGTCAGACGGTTTGGCGCGTAGGAGGACGAATAGCTGTCTACTATTATGTAGTAGGTCTTGTTTGCATCAATATTGTTTTTGATGCTCGCGCCGTAGGAATCGTAGTAGACGTAATAATTGGAATTATTGGTGTTAAAGAAGCGTCTTTCAAGATCCGAGCCCTTTATTGAGCAGAGAACGAGGTTGTTATCAAACGGGAAAATCGAGTAGAGATCGCCGTACCGTATCTCGCCTGCTTCAAGGTCATAAGGCGAGCGTGCCGACATATATCCGCCGCCGAGAACGATGTCGTACTCATCGCCCCAAAGCTCGACGCCCTTTTCGTAGTAGAGCTGTGCGATAACGTCGCGCAGATAGTCGGAGCTACGCCAGGTCGGTGTCGTGCCGAGAACCTCATCGCCTGCCGCGATCTCGTCCTTGTATTTATTAAGTAGCTCGTTTACGATAGGTGAATCGGGGAGCTGATAGTATTCGTTGGTTTTTATGAACTTCGCTTCCGTGACTGCCTTATTGCCGTTTGCCGTGTTATAGCGTGCCGACGCATAGGTTATACCGTCGTTATCGCCGCCACCCTGAAGGTGCCATATGCCCTCATCGTCTGGCTTTGCATAGCTGCGGTGAGTGTGTCCCTCGAAAACAAGGTCAACGTATCCGCGCGAAAGGGTTATGTCATAATATGACGTGCCGTAATTAACGCTTCCGTTGGTGCCGCCGTCGTGCAGTGAATAAACGATAAATTCGACGCCTTCCTCTTCGCGAAGACGCTCGGATTCCGCCTTGACAAGCTCGGTAAGCTCATCACCCGTCTTGAAATAAACGTCCTCGACCTTGTCGGGAGAGATAGAAGAATAGCAGTCGCCGATCGCGCCGATTATACCGACGGTAACTCCGTTTAGCTCAACGACGACCGAGCTTTCGCAATATTCTACCTGCTTGTTAGTATCGCGGTCGTAAATGTTAATTGCGAGGAACGGAAATTCAGCAAGCTCCTCGTTCTCGATTATTGCTTCTTCGCCCCAGTCAAATTCGTGATTTCCGAGCGTCATTGAAACAAATCCGACGCGGTTCATCCATTCGGTCATCATATTGCCGGACGTCAGATTCGATTCGGGGCTTCCTTGCCACATATCGCCCGAGGCGAGAAGGACAGTGTTCGGATTCTTTGCGCGCGCCTGCTCGAAATAGGTCGTTAGCTCATCGACACCGGGCTGTGAATCGGTGTCGGAAAACTTGCCGTGCAGGTCGTTGAGCGCGTAGAGGTCAAAGTAGACGAGGACGAGGCGGTTGCAGTTGTCGCAAAAGCCGTCGTCATTCTTGTCCTTGTGATTTCCACCACACTTCTTTTCTCCGTTGCACGAGGCAAGAAATATCGATGAAAGTGCCAAAAT
The DNA here is from genome assembly GCA_017621655.1 of Clostridia bacterium. GTDB lineage: Bacteria > Bacillota > Clostridia > Oscillospirales > CAG-272 > Colimorpha_A. The sequence continues at coordinate 13,331 of JAGASS010000030.1, forward strand.
CAGCGCCAAAAAGCGCGTTATAATACCGTTTTTCATTTGTTTTCTCCGAATTTTTACATTAAGTATATTATATACGATTTTTTTAGTGCCGTCAACAGCATATTTACTCAAGGAAAATTCCATAAAATTCAAAAAAGTCTTTTAATTGCTAATTATATATGCTATAATTAATACAATAACCTAAATAATTAGGGAGGAATAAACAATGAGTGTTAAACACACAGAGGTTTTCGGTATTACCGAGGATATAGCGAAGGGCATTCTTGAAGCGGCTCTTAGCACAGGCGGCGATTTCGCCGAGGTATATATCGAAAATTCGGCAAACGAAGTTTTGATGATGCGTGAAAGAAAGCTCGCAAACGCGAACGCATCAAAGGTTATGGGCGCGGCTGTCCGCGTTATCAAGGACGGAACGGAGGTAAACGCGTCGGTTACCGATTTCACACCCGAAAAGCTTATGGCTACCGCGAAGGTGCTTGCCGACAGCTTCGAGGGCGAAAAGAGAGTTGACGTTCTTCCTTTCGTCGAAAAGACCGTTCCGATCGCGGTTGATCCCAAGTATATCCGCGGCGAGGATTACACCGAGGAGCTTAAGCTTCTTTCGGGCGCGACAGAGGGCGCGTACGGCTACAGCCCCGAGATCGTTCAGGTAATGGCTAACCTTACCAAGAAGGAACAGAGAATTTTCGTGTTCGCAAGTGACTCGACCTGGCAGACAGACTACCGCTGCAACACGAGAATCATGTGTCAGGCGATAGCGAGTGACGGCAAGGATATGCAGCCGGCTCACAGCTCGTTCGGACGCAATCAGGGAATGGAGATGTTCGAGGGATTTGATCCCGTTGAATTCGGACGCAACGCGGCGTTCAACGCAGTTGAAATGCTTCACGCAGATCAGATGCAGGGCGGCGAGATGCCCGTTGTTATCCACAACGGCTTCGGCGGAGTTATTCTTCACGAGGCGTGCGTTCACGGTCTTGAAGCGACCTCCGTTGCAAAGGGCATGAGCGTTTTCTGCGGAAAGCTCGGTGAAAAGGTTGCATCTGACATCGTAAACGCTGTTGACGACGGTACGGGCGAGAACCTTTGGGGCTCTATCAACGTTGACGACGAGGGAACACCTGCTAAACGCAATCTTCTTATAGAGAACGGTATTCTTAAATCCTATCTCGTTGATAAGAGAAATTCGGCAAAGATGAATCATCCGATAACCGGCTCGTCGCGCCGTGAGTCGTACAAGTATCAGACGACCTCGCGTATGACGAACACATATTTCCTCCCCGGCGAATCGACCTTCGAGGAGATCATTGCGAACACCAAGTACGGACTTTTCGCAAAGGAAATGGGTGGCGGATCGGTCAACCCCGCAACGGGCGAATTCAACTTCGCAGTAGACGTTGCGTATATGATTGAGGACGGAAAGATCACCAAGCCCGTCAAGGGTGCGACGCTCGTCGGCTCGGGCAAGGACGTTCTTCTTAGAATAGACATGATAGGTAATAACCTTGAATACGGCTACGGTATGTGCGGCTCTATGAGCGGCTCTGTTCCGACTATCGTCGGTCAGCCGACAATAAGAGTTTCGAGCATGACTGTCGGCGGAAAGGGAGGTAAGTGATAATGACTCTTCAGAACGTTATAAAAAGAGGCCTTGAGCTTGGTCTTGAGGCAGTTGAGGTATATGCTAACACCTCCGAAAGCAACACGATAAAGCTCGACGACGGCAAGCTTGAATCCTACAACATGAAGGAGATCTTCTCGGTTTCTATCCGCGGACTCAAGGACGGAAAAATGGCGTACGTCAATTCCGAGTCGCTTGACGACGAAGCAATTGAGAGTGTTCTTCAAAGCTTGATAAAGAACGTGACTGCGCTTGACGCGACCGAGCCGGAGTTTATGTACGAGGGCGGAAGCACCTACGTTACCGTTCCCGAGGTCAAATCTGACTACAAGGAGCATACGACAAGCGAAAAGATCGCAATGCTTAAGAAGCTTGAAAGCGAAGCTCGCGCAAAGAGCGATAAGATCGTAAAGATCGGTTACTGCCAGTATTCCGAAACCTCGCAAAAGGCAACTCTTATGAATTCCAAGGGGCTTGATCTGACAAGAGAGCTTTCCTATACCACGACCTTCCTCGGCGCTCTTGCAAGCAACGGCGAGCAGACTGTAGTCGGAATGTCGGGTGATATAAACCTTAATTTCAACGATATTGAATGTGACCGCATAGTAGAGGAATCGACGGAATCGGCTCTTTCTCAGCTCGGGGCAGGCGCTATTGAGACTGGCAAGTATCCCGTAGTATTCAAGCGTGACGCCGCAAGCGAGATCCTTTCTGCGTTCTCGTCGGTATTCCTTGGTGACAGCGCGCTTCGCAAGATGACGCTTCTTACCGATAAGGTCGGAACTAAAGTGTTCGGAGATAATATCACGATCGTTGACGATCCCTTCTCCGACGTTGCGCTTATCAAGTATCCGTTCGACGACGAGGGTGTTCCTTGCCGTACCAAGAACGTAGTTGAAAACGGCGTGTTCTGCGGATTCTTAAACAACCTTAAAACCGCTAACTTCCTCAAGGCAGAGCCGACGGGTAATGGCTTCAAGGCGGGCGGAACGGGATCGATCACCTCATCGCCCACGAATCTTTACCTCAAGGAAGGTAACCTCACAAAGGACGAGATCATCGCAACTGTAGAAAACGGCATTTACGTCACCGAAGTTAACGGTCTGCACGCAGGACTTAATCCGATTTCGGGCGCGTTCAACGTCCAGGCGTCGGGCTTCGTTATCAAGGACGGTAAGCTTGACCGACCCATTACGCTCTTCGTCGTAAGCGGTAACTTCTACGAAATGATGAACGACGTAGTCGAGATCGGCAACGACATCGAAAAGCGCTTCGTTAACGTAGCTTGTCCTACGATAAAGATCGGATCGCTTGCGATTTCCGGTAAGTAAATAGAAAAACGGCAGAGGAATTTAGGTTCCTCTGCCGTTAATGCCTCGCCCTCCGGGAGAGGTGTCGGCGAAGCCGACGGAGAGGGAAAATGGAGCACAGAATAAGAAATCAGAATAAAGAATTGCTGGAGTTCGCAAAAAATTTGCGCCGTAATATGACTAAACAGGAAAAGCATTTATGGTATGACTATTTGCGTAACTATCCAATAAAAATATATAAGCAACGCATAATAGACAACTATATTGCAGATTTCTACTGTCATCAGGCAAAACTCGTAATCGAAATCGATGGCTCACAGCATTATACTGAAGACGGGAGAAGTAGGGACGAAGAGAGAACGTTGATTCTCCAAAAGCACGATTTGCTCGTTATGAGATTTACAAACGGAGATGTAGATGATTATTTTGAGGGTGTTTGCAAGATGATAGATAAAACCATAAAGGAAAGAATGAATGGCTGTTGATTTTTGCCCTCTCACCGCTTCGCGGAGCTCCCCCAAAGGGGGAGCCATGCCCTCTCACCGCTTCGCGGAGCTCCCCCAAAGGGGGAACCAAATAAAAAATCCCCCGAAATCGGGGGATTTTGTTTGTTATATCAGCACTTAAGCTCTGAGCGCTTTGCTGCGGACTGATAGAGGCAGTCGAGAAGCTTTGCACTTTCAAGGATATTGTCGATATTGTTTCTGTTCTTTTCGCCGGTTTCGATAGATTCAAGGAACGCCTTGTCCTCTGCGGTATAGAAGTTGGGGTTATCGTGATCGGTAGTGTGAGATTCGAGGGTCTTTGCATCCCAGTATGTGAACTGTCCGCAGTAGTTAAGACGTGCGCCCATCTTGTCGCCGAGGAAGTCGATGTATTTCTCGTCAACGCCGACGTTCTGCGCCCACGCGCCGTTGAAGGAAATGCTTGCCTTGTCTGTACGAATATAGCCGGATATGAAGTCGTCAACGTCATTTACACCGTTTTCAACGTCAGATGTGTCCTCAGCCCACATGTAATTGTACTTGTATTCCTTCATATCCTTTGCTATTTCACAGTAAGCGTCGCAGGTAACGTCGAGGAGCTTTGCTCCGCCGAGAATGTAAAGAATGAGATCGAGGAAGTGTACGCCCCAGTCGATAAGAACGCCGCCGCCCGACTGTTCCTTTGTCGTGAACGCGCCGCCGAGACCGGGAATACTTCTGAAAGAACGGAAGGAAGCGTATACGTGGTAAAGATTACCGAACTTGCCTTCAGCGACCATATCGTGAAGCATCTCAACAGACTTCTGGTAACGGTTGCAAACGCCGATGTTGAGGATCTTGCCCTGCTTATTTGCTTCCTCAGCCATCTCACAGGAGAGAGCGTAGTTTACCGTGATTGGCTTTTCGCACATAACGTGCTTGCCTGCCTTAAGGGCGTCCATAGTAACGGTGTAATGCGCATAGTTGGGGGTAAGAACGAAAACTGCGTCGACCTCGGGGTCGTTAAGCGCGATCTTGTAATCGGTGATTACGTTTTCAATCTTGGGATGAGCTTCCTTCATCGCCTGTGCCTTTTCAATGATGAGATCGCAGGCATACTTGATGCGAACGTCGATCTGGTCGAAAGCGGGGAAGTGAGCGTCGCGGGCGATACGGCCGCAACCGATAACTGCTATTGTTTTCATTTTTTATTCCTCCAAAAATGATACTTTTTGCTGTTGACAACATTATAACACGGATAAACAGAAAAGTAAATACGGTTTAGGTCTCCTTTTTTGCTGTTTTTAGTGCTTATTTTGCGAAAAATCATATTTATGAGCATTTGCTTAACATGCACTAATTCATTTAGCAGATTATTCAATAATTTTATCATAAAATTTCATAAACGGCTTGCTTTTTGTCGTAGGTTGTTGTATAATGTATGGAGTAAAATATTGCTTCGGCAAAATTAATTTTTATGGAGGTTCATTATGAACAAAAGAATTAAGGTTCTTGTCTCTGCTGTTCTCGCGGCTGTAATGCTCGTTCTTTGCATTCCGTTCACCGCAGCGGCTGCTGATGTAACCGGAACCAAGATAACTACGCTTGCGGATCTTACCACCGGCGAATATGTTATCGTGTCTACCGCGAACAAGGTGGTTCAGAAGCTTGACGGTTCTTGGGTGCTTGTTGGCGATCTTACCAATGGTGCTACTGTCACTACAGCTGATGCTAATGTTTGGACTATTACTGTAAAGACAGAGGGCGGTAAGACCTATGCAAAGCTTACAGACTCTAACGGCACTTCAATTGCGCCTTCCGGAGGAAACAACAATGGTATCAAGTCTGGCTCGTATGACTGGCTTGTTACAGTAAAGGGCGAAAACTTTGTTTTTGCGGGAACTGGCTCTGATACAGTATATCTTGCATGCAACAAGGGCTCGTCTTACAAGGTTCGTGGTTATAAGACCACTACCTGCAACAATGATGCTACTGGTTATCCTACTACCTTCGTGCTTTATAAGGTTGGTGAAGGTAGCGGTTCCGGCTCTGAAGGCGGCAACGTTGATACTCCTACGTTTGTTAAGCCCACCACTCCCGAAGGAATCGTAAACGCTCTCTACTCTCTTGAAAGCGGAGCAACTCTTGCAGAAGGTCCCTACACTCTCGAAGGCGTAGTTAAGAGCATTGACACCGGCTACGATACAGGTTACAAGAACGTAACCGTTACCATCATCGTCGGTGATATGACCGATAAGCCCGTTAAGTGCTTCCGCATGAAGGGCGATGATGCTGCAACAGTTGCTGAAGGCGACACAATCAAGGTTACCGGCGAGCTTAAGAACTACAACGGAACCAAGGAATTTGATGCCGGCTGTACTTTTGTTACTGTAAAGAAGGCTGAAAAGCCCTTCGAAAAGCCTACTGAGCCTAAGGATATCGTTGACGCGCTCTATGCTCTTGGCAAGGACGAGACTCTTCCCGGCGGTAACTATACTCTTACCGGTAAGATCACCTCTATCGACGAAGCTTACTCTGATCAGTACAAGAACATCACTCTTACTATCGTTGTTGGCGATATGACTGATAAGCCCATCATCTGCTTCCGTCTTAAGGGCGACGGCGCTGATGCGCTCAAGGTTGGCGACAACATTACTGTTACCGGTACGCTCGTTGATTACGGCGGAAAGAAGGAATTCAATTCCGGTTGTACCTTTGTGCTTGCAACAGCAGGTGAGGGCGGCTCTGGCAACGAAGGTGGCAACACTGGCTCCGGCAACGAAGGCACTCAGGGTGGCGGAAACCAGGGTGGTACTACCAGCCCCGACACCAACGACAACGTAGCTGCTTACATCGCAGTTGCAGTTGTTGCTCTCTTCGGAATCGCTTACGTTTCCAAGAAGCACTAATTTAAGTTAAAACAAAACAAGCGACCAAACGGTCGCTTGTTTTTTGTATATTCAAAAGCGAATCGGGGTGTTGTTAGCCTTCCCCAGCGGGTAGCGAAGCGGCGCGAGGGTGTTGAATGACGTGCCGGGGGCACGTCAGACCCCGAGCGTGACCGAGCCGCAGCGAGACAGGGGGACCGCAGACGATGCGTCTGCGGTGGATGAGGTGTAGCCGCCAAAGGCGGCGCTATAAAAACGATGTTACATTACACCCGATCACCTCATCCGAGGTTTACCTCTTACCTTCATCCCTCCGGAGAAGGTATCGGCGGGAGCAAGCCCCCGCCCTACGAAGTCGTGGCAAAAATTTTTGGCTGTATATAACAGAGCGATTGTGGGAGCAACGGTGCGTCGAGGTAGGGGTTCCCCGAAGCGAATGTAATGAGCTTTGGGGGTTCACGTGGCCGTCGCACCCTACAATGATGTGGGAGCAACGATTAAACGCATCGAAGCTTCCTTGAACCGAAAAGGGTTTCCAAAGGGGAAAACGTGTGCAGAATTTTGCGTGGGCAAAATTCAAACGGTTTGCCCCTTGGCACGTTTCTTTGCGCAGGTTTGCGAAGCAAAACTGCTTGTTTCATTTTCGTGCGAAAAGAAATGCGGAAAAGAGAAACGAAGTTTTTCAAAAATAGAAAACACCGATTCAAGCTATCGCCTGAATCGGTATTCTTCATTTTTCCTTATAATAAAGCATACAGTGGCAGTATCCCTCGAAATTCGGATCGGCGATCTGCGCCTTGAATTCCTCGCACATACACTTTATGTCTTCGCTTTTGCCCATTTTGCAGGGGCAGTATCCGCCTTTGGCTTTAAGACCTTCCTTTATAGTCTTAACGATCTCCTCGTTTTCATTCAGGCGAATCTTCATTAAAGACCTCCGTCAACGAATGCGCGAAGCTCGTCGGCATTGAGATAGCCCTTTGTGTTCGCGGTTACTTCACCGTTCTTTATAACGAAGAGCGTCGGAATAACGCTTACGCCGTAACGGCGCGCGAGATCCGGCTCGTCGTCAACGTCGACCTTTACGAACTCAACGTCGGGATAATCGGGCGCGACCTCCTCAAGCACGGGCGCGAGCATCTTGCAGGGGCCGCACCAGGTTGCAAAGAAGTCAACGAGAATGGTTTTGCCTTCGTTTAGAAGAGCGTCAAATTCGGCTGTATTTACGTGTTTCATATTATATATTCTCCTTTGAGTTATTTTCCAAGAAGATTATACCTTATTTTAGAAAAAAGGTCAAGACCTTTTCTTTTCGATCATATCCTTGAGCGCGGAAATGGCGTCGGAGAGCGTGCCGAGCGAGTCGATCAACCCGATTTCAACTGCTTCCGCGCCGTCGAGCAGAGTTCCAATGTCGGTTGCCATTTCGTCTGTCTTCATCATAAGCGAGCGCAGCGCGCTTTCGCTTACGCGCGAATTTCGGCAGATGAACGAGACGATCCTGTCCTGCATCTTGTTCAGGTTATCGAAGCTCTGCGGTACGCCGATAACGAGTCCGTTGATCCTGACGGGGTGAAGCGTCATCGTCGCTGACGGCACTATGAACGATTTCTTTGCCGCAACGGCAAGCGGAATTCCGATAGAGTGACCTCCGCCGAGCACAAGCGAGACCGTCGGCTTGCTCATTCCCGCTATCATCTCGGATATTGCAAGTCCTGCCTCGACGTCACCTCCGACTGTGTTTATAAGAAGCAGAAGCCCGTCTATGTCGCGCCTTTCCTCGATCTCGGCAAGCGCAGGGAGCATGTGCTCGTATTTCGTTACCTTTTGCCCGTCGGGAAGAAGATAATGCCCCTCGACCTGACCGATTATCGTTAAAAAGTGTATTCTTTCCTCCGTTATCGCACCGTCCTTGACCTCGTTTTGCGCCTTCTCTCTGTTTTCCATTATTTATCCCCCGTTTTTGCGGATTTTTTTGAAATTCACTTTACTTTTTCGATATAATATAGTATAATACTTTTATAAACAAAATATTTAAGTGAGGAACATAAAAATGGCAAACAAAGTTCTCGTTGAAACTTCGGCTCGTCATATTCACCTGACCGAAGAACATATCGAAGCTCTTTTCGGAAAGGGCGCAACTCTTACTAAGAAAAAGGACCTCTCCCAGCCCGGTCAGTACGCTTGCGAAGAGCGTTTGACTGTTGTTGGACCTAAGAAGTCTATTCCTAACGTTATAATTCTCGGACCGGCTCGTCCTGCTTCTCAGGTCGAGGTATCCTTCACCGATGCTCGTACCCTCGGTATCTCTGCCCCCGTTCGTGAGAGCGGTGACCTTGCAGGTACTCCCGGCTGTAAGCTCGTTGGACCTTGCGGCGAGGTTGATCTTGACAGCGGCGTTATCATCGCAAAGCGTCATATCCACATCACCCCCGAGGATGCAGAGGCGGCAGGTGTTGCTGACAAGGAGATCGTATCCGTTAAGATCGAGTCGAGCGACAGAAGCACCATCTTCGGCGACGTCGTTATCCGCGTAAGCCCGAAGTTCGCTACCGCTATGCACATTGATACCGACGAAGCTAACGCAGCTTGCGCATTCGGCGAGTGCTACGGTGAGATCGTAAAGTAATTTAACGCCGTGGACACCGCGACTGCGGTGTCCTTGCTATTTAAGGAGAGAACATGATAAATAAGACCAACATTCTTTTTGGAACAGGCGGTTGGAGAGCGATAATCGGCGACGAGTTCACAAGAGAAAATATTGAGCGAGTAGCGCAGGGAATCTGCGATCTTATGACCGAGGAAAACAAGACCGAGCTTCCCGTTATGATCGGATACGACAGAAGATTCCTTTCCGAAAGTGCGGCGCATTGGATAGCGGGAGTTTTGACCGCTAACGGCATCAAGGTCTGGTTTATGAACCGAAGCGCGCCGACGCCGCTTGTAATGTTTACCGTTAAGCATGAGTGTCTGCACTACGGCATTGAGGTGACTGCAAGCCACAACCCGGCGGAATATAACGGAATCAAGCTTATAGTTGAGGAAGGACGTGATGCGTCAGTTGAATGCACGAAGCGCCTTGAAGAGCTTATTGCTGTAGCTGAGCCGAAGAGTATTTCCTTTGATCAGGCGCTTGAAAACGGAATGATAAAAATTCTGAAAACGCCGTTTAATGACTTTATTGATTCGATTCTATCTAATCTTGACGTTGAGAAGATAAAGAACTCGGGCGTCAGAATTCTTTTCGACCCGATGCACGGCTCGGCAACCTTCCCGATGATGTCTGTCCTTTATACCGCGCGTTGCACCGTTGACCTTATGGATTCAAATAAGGACGCATTCTTCGGCGGAAAGCTTCCCGCGCCGGGTCTTAAGCAGCTCGGCTCGCTCATCGGCAGAGTTACGAAGGAAAAATACGACCTCGGAATCGCCGTTGACGGCGACGGTGACCGTCTCGGAATCGTTGACAGTAACGGCACCTATATATCGGCAAACCAGATACTCGTAATGCTTTACTACTATCTGCACGAATACCGCGGCTGGAAGGGACCTGTCGTTCGCAATCTTGCGACGACACACATGCTTGATGCAGTTGCGAAGTCGTTTGGTGAAACCTGCTATGAGGTTCCTGTCGGCTTCAAGTATATTTCCTCAAAGCTTGATGAGACAGATGCGGTCCTCGGCGGTGAATCATCGGGCGGTCTTACCGTGCGTGGACACATATTCGGCAAGGATTCGATCTACGCCGCTGCGCTTTTCGTCGAAATGGTCTGCGCTATCGGAAAGACGCCGAAGGAGATCTGGGACGAGCTTGAAAATAAGTACGGCAAGTTCGTTATGGAAGAGGGCAACTTTGTCTTCGAGCCGTTGGATAAGACGCGTATCAACAAAATGCTTATGGAAGACAAGCTCATTCCGACCTTTGACGGCTTTGAGCTTGACCGCGTAAACTATGAGGACGGCTGTAAGGTCTACTTCAAGGACGGCTCGTTTGTCATCTGCCGTTTCTCGGGTACTGAGCCGCTTCTTCGTATATTTGCCGAATCGAGCACCTCCGAAAAGGCAAATGCACTTATAAATGAAATGAAGAGCTTTGTAAAGTGAGCAATAAAAAACTCCCCGAAAGGGGAGTTTTTCTTATGCCTTCGTTTTATCGAGAACCATGCTGATTCCGTAAGCGACCTCGACGAGACCTTCGTTATTCTGACCGTGGAAGCGGTCGACGGTCGCGCTGTCGATGTCGAGGACACCGTAGAGCTTTCCGTTCTTGTAGATCGGGAAAACGATCTCACTGTTCGTCTCGGGATCGCAGGAGATGTAGTCGCCATAGTTATGAACGTTCGGCACGACGATCGGCTCGTCTGCCTTTGCGGATCTGCCGCACACGCCGTGACCAAGCTCAATCTCTGTGCAGGCGACCTTGCCCTGGAACGGTCCGAGGATCAGCTTTCCGTCGCGGAGAATGTAGAAGCCGACCCAGTTTACGTCGATCATGTTTTCATAAATATAAGCGGCTATATTCGAGAGGGCGGTGACTTCGTATTCTACACCCTCTGAAATGAGCAGTATATTTCTTTTAATGTTATCGAATGTCATATTTACCTCATTACTTAGCAATAAGCTCTTCAAGCATTTCCTTAGCCATAAGTATGTCTTTTATCTGCTGGTCGCCCTCGATCTCGCGCTCGATGGTTATAGGACCGTCGTAGCCGATCTCCTTCAGGCGTGCGATGAAGGCAGGATAATTGACCTTTCCTTCGCCGAGGGGCTTTTCTTCGCCAAGCTCTCTGCCGTTTGTCGGGTAACAGCCGTCCTTGCCGTGAACGTCGCGAACGTACTGACCGAAGGTGTCGAGAGCGTCAACGGGGTTTGCCTTGCCGTAAAGGATAAGGTTTGCGGGGTCGAGGTTGATTCCAAGATTAGGCAGTCCTATGTCTTCGATCGTTCTGCGGAGAGTAACAGGCGTTTCCTGTCCCGTTTCGAAGAGGAAATACTGTCCGTTTTCCTGACAGTGGCTTGCGATCTTGCGAAGCACCTCGACGACGTCCTTATAGAGGTCTGACATCGGGTTTTCGGGAAGGAAGCCGGCGTGCGTTGCAATCTGAGTAACGCCGAGCTTCTTACCGAAGTCGGAGCCGAGAATGAGGTCTTCGACTCTTTCGTCACGCAAATAGGTAGGCACGATACCGAGGGTATTTTGTCCTTCGTAGAAGTTCCACGCTGTTTTTCCTCTCCAACCGCACCAGAGGGTTGAAAGCGTTACGCCGTATTCGTTTAGGGCATATTTGATCTTTTCTGCCGCTTCGTCGGTGTAGCACTCCATATTCCAGCATTTGATCTGGCAGGAGGAAAGCCCCATATCCTTGACCTTTTTGATTTCCGCTACTATGTCCACATTTGGCTCGAGCGATACAAGTACTCCGATTTTCATAGTGTTATTCCTTTCAGCTTCTGTAGTAGTTTATGAGACAACCGTCGAGGATTATCTGTCTTTCATCGTCGGTCATGTTCGAGACGGTAAGAGTAAGCGGCTTCTTTTCGCCGTTTTCCTTGATGACGTAGGCGTTAAAGACGTCTGTCTTGTTAATTATCGCGTCCTTTACGCCGAGAACGAGGATGTAGTCGCCGACCTCAAAATCGGGCTCGGTCTCAGAGAGGAAGGGAAGCATACCCCAGTTTATAAGGTTCGAGCGGTAACGCTTTGTCGCATATTCGAGAGCGATATTCGCAGAGCCGCCGAGAACTCTCTGGCAGGACGCCGCCTGCTCACGCGCAGAGCCGTCACCCGGCTTGCGAGCGTAGATGACGCTTCCGATCTGCGGAAGCTCATTTTCGCCCGTCAGCTCGTTTACGGTCTTTATAACGCTGTCGCTCGGCTTCTCGCTTACCGTTGCCTTTGCGCGGGAAACGTATTCGGGATCCTTACGCGAGAGGGCAAACTCAGCAAGCTTAAGAGGATTCGAACGGTAGGACGAGGTCTCGCCCGAGGGGATAAGCTCGTCGGTTGTCGTGACTGCGTCGGTTATGTAGGAGCAGACCTTCATGAGAATATTGCTTCCGAGCGCAGGCATGTTCGGCCAGTCTGCGATGTTCGGTCCGAAGCGAAGCTCAACTGTCGGATCTGCTTTGCCGAAGCCGTAATAAACGCGGCTCTTATATGCGGAGTCGTCGTAAACGTAGCTCGGCTCTGTGTAGTCGATATCAAGGTCGGTCGCGGCTGTAAGGATGCCGCCGTTTGCTGCCGTTGCGGCGATGGAACGCGCGTCCATGAGAGCAACGAATGCGCTCTGGTTATTACCGGGCTTCGAGCCCTCGCGGTTCGGGAAGTTACGGGTAGAATGACGGATAGAAAGGCATCCGTTTGCAGGAACGTCGCCTGCGCCGAAGCAAGGACCGCAGAATGCGGTGCGGAGCGTTACGCCGCTTCCAAGCAGGTCGGAGGCAGTGCCTTCCTTCATAAGCTGAGTCATAACGGGCTGAGACGCGGGATAAGCGGAGAGGGCAAACTCGCCGTTACCGATGCTCTTGCCGCGCAGAATATCGGCAGCCGCTACGAGGTTATCGTATATACCGCCCGCGCATCCTGCAATTACGCCCTGCTCGACGCGGATGTTTCCGTTTTCGTCGATCTTCGAGAAAAGCTCGGTAAGTCCAAAGCGCTCAAGCACGCCCTTGGGATCTGCTTTAAGCTCGTTTATAGTTACTGCGTTTCCGGGATGGAAGGGAAGCGCGATCATGCTTTCGATCTTGCTAAGATCAACAGTGGCCATAGAATCGTAATAAGCGACGGAAGCCGGCTTAAGCTCCTTGTATGCCTCGGGGCGTCCGTGTTTTTCGAAGTATTCCTTAGTCTTTTCGTCGGTTACCCATATGGACGAAAGACAGGTCGTCTCGGTCGTCATAACGTCGATTCCGTTACGGAACTCGATCGGAAGATTCTTTACACCCTCGCCAACAAACTCGAGGACCTTATTCTTAACGAAGCCCGACGAGAATACTGCGCCGATAAGCGCGATAGCAACGTCGTGAGGACCGACACCCTTCTTGGGTGCGCCGATGAGGTTTATAGCAACGACCTCGGGCATCGGAATATCGTAGGTCTTTTTAAGAAGCTGCTTTACAAGCTCGGGTCCGCCCTCGCCTATTGCCATAGTACCGAGCGCGCCGTAACGCGTATGGCTGTCCGAGCCGAGGATCATCTTTCCGCATCCGCTCATCGTTTCTCTCATGTAAGAATGAATGACCGACTGATGCGCCGGAACGTAGATTCCGCCGTATTTCTTTGCGGCACTCAGACCAAAGAGATGGTCATCCTCATTTATCGTACCGCCGACTGCGCAAAGCGAGTTATGGCAGTTCGTAAGAACGTAGGGGAGGGGGAAGGAGGTAAGTCCGCTCGCTCTTGCCGTCTGGATTATTCCGACGTAGGTTATATCGTGCGACGCCATCGCGTCGAAGCGGATCTTTAGGTCCTTATCGTTTCCCGAGGTATTATGAGCGGTCAGGATAGAATAAGCTATCGTGCCCTTTCTTGCCTCGTCTGCGGAAACAGAGCATTCCTTTGTAAATGTTTCTCCGTTAAGAAGAAAAACGCCGTCTTTTTCGAGTTTGATCATTATGTGCCTCCTGAATGGCTCGGTTTTATAACGCAAAAGCGCCTCGAAAACGAGGCGCTTCTGAAATCAATATTAGATCTTGACGCCGCAAATATTCAGCGGATGTCGTTTATTACTGCTCACCCGTAGTAGTGTCGGGAGCGGTAGTAGTTTCGGGGGTAGTAGTATCACCGGCAGTAGTTGATCCACCGGGAGTAGTTTCTACTGTAGTGGTATCCTTCATGCCTTCCTGGAAGTCCTTCCAGTCGGTCTTGAATATCTCATCCTTCTGGATAACGAAGGAAACGATAACGAGAAGCGCGAAGATGATAGCTACAACGATAGTAAGCTTATTAAGAATGTAATCACGGCTATTGCCCTTATTCTTTCCGTAATAGGTATCGGAAGAAGCTCCGCCGAGAGCGCTCGACATACCCTTTTCCTTGCCGGACTGAAGAAGAACGGCAATCACGAGAAATACTGCCGCAACTATGAGAGTTATACCGATAAATTTCATTATATTTTATCCTCCTGAAAACCGCCTGCGCATTTGCGTCCGTCGGCGGCGTATCTGTTTTACAAGCTTATCTATTGTATCATACTTTTTTTATAATTGCAAGTACTAAAAACGATTTTTCTTAAATTATTTTATTTTATTGTAAAAATATCATCAAAAGAGCGCATTTATTGACAGTTTTGCACCGAAAAAATGTGTTTGACAGACTGTAAGTAATGTTATATAATATTTTCATAACCGTTTTGGAGGAAAAAATGACGGAAAATTGGCTTGATAGACAAAACGCTCTTATAGGCATTGAGGCAACCGAAAAGCTTAAAAAGGCGAGCGTTATGATATTCGGTATAGGCGGCGTCGGGTCGTTTGCTTCCGAGGCGATCGTACGCGCGGGCATCGGCAGAGTTGTGTTCGTTGACGGTGACACGGTCTCACTTACGAACATTAACCGTCAGCTTATTGCGGATACGACTACGGTCGGACAGGGTAAGGCAGAGGTCATGGTCAGACGCGCAAAGGCGATCAATCCCGAGTGCGACGCGATATTTGAGCAGGTATTCGTTGACGCGTCAAACTGTTATGAGCTTTTAGACAAGCACCGTCCCGATTTCATTATCGACTGTATCGATACCGTTTCGTCAAAGCTTCTGATAATAAAGTGGGCAACCGAGAACGGGGTTAAGATAATTTCCTCGATGGGAACGGGTAACAAGCTCGATCCGTCGAAGCTTCAGATAACCGACATAAAAAAGACCGCAGTCTGTCCTCTTGCGCGCGTTATGAGACGCGAGCTTAAGAATATGGGCATAAAGGAGCTTCCTGTGCTTTACAGTACCGAAGAGCCGGTAAGAACGGGCGAGCGCGTGCCTGCGTCAATCTCGTTTGTGCCGTCGAGTGCGGGGCTTATGATGGCTGGTTACGTTATAAGAGAGCTTATAAAATGAAACAGCTTATTGAGCTTGTGACGGAATTTGCCGAAAACGCTTCGCGTTATGAGGACGGAAAAAGAGAAAGCGCGCTTTACGATCAATTCGTACGCGCATCGTACGGGATGGCGTACGCCGTCATTTGTGCGTTCGACGCAAAGGATATAAATGATAAGGCGAGTGAGCTTGACAGAGCACTTTCGCGCTCGAAGGAGGTCAAGCTTCTGCTTGACGGCTGCTATCGAATGAAGCTGACGGGTGAAGTGTTTAACAACCGCGCAGAAAGAAAGCTTGCGTCTATATTTTATCAGATCAAGAAGGAACGAAACGCTCTTGACTCTAAGGTCGGGAAGACCGTGCTTCGGCTTCCGAGGGCGAGAAGTATTTTTCATACTCGGCGTCTTACGGTACGGACTTTTCTTAAAGCCGATACCGAGAAGCTTCTTTCGCTCTTTGACGATCCGTTTTATAAGGAATGCTCTCTTATATCGTTTGACGACGGCGAGAAGCTTTACGAATATCTTAAAACCGAGCCGCCGTTTTACGCGGCCACGCGAAAGGGAAGCGGTGAGCTTATCGGCGTAATAGGCATTTTTAATGACGGACATAGCGGAAAGCGCGTGAAAGCAGAGCTTGGAATCTTTCCCGAATACCGCTCTTGCGGATATTTTTCTGAGCTGATCGATGGCGCTTCCGAGTACGCTTTTGACAAGCTGAAAACCGAGATATTTGCCGTTTATCTGCCGAGCAAGCGCTCGTATCTATCACGCTCGCTTCTCCGAAGCGGCTTTGAACTCGAGGGCGTACTTAAGAGTTATGATAGGGACGGAGAGGACGTTTCGATTTATTCTATATCTGAAAAGCTGCACTGATATGCTTTGCATATTTTTTACAAAAAATGTTAATTTGCTATTGCATTTATACGTATACTATGATATACTGTTAGTGGGAAAATAATTTCCTCAATAAATGACCGTACCGAAAGCGGTGAAATGCGCAGAGAGTAATGCGCTTCCGCGAAGATTTTTCGGAGCAAATTACTCATAATATTATAAAAAAAGCACATAAGCCGCATAGGGGCATATGTGCTTTTTTGATTCTGTGCTGAACTTCTTACACTTGAAAGGAGTGGTAAATCGTGAAAAAGATTTTGATTTTGCTTTTAACGCTATCTATGATAGCCGCTGCATTTATGGGGTGTGCCGAAAAATTCGGCTCGTCGTCAGCAGATACTAATGGAAACGGTCTGCGGGACGACGTTGAACTGAAAATAATG
Source organism: Clostridia bacterium (assembly GCA_017621655.1). Classification (GTDB taxonomy): domain Bacteria; phylum Bacillota; class Clostridia; order Oscillospirales; family CAG-272; genus Colimorpha_A. Next base: position 29,925 of record JAGASS010000030.1, read on the forward strand.
AAGTCAATATACGGTAAAAGAGAAGATTTTGATCCAAAGGATATACGAGTTACGTATTATGGGACTTATAAGGATATTGTGCTTTTCGATCCGGATCATATAAGTACTGTAGGATTAACTAAGCCGCGTTCCGAATTTGTTGCCGGAATTGAATTTTATTACTCTAACACATCCGAGGGAATACTGGCTTGGTATAACAAAAAACTTTATAAATTAATTGATCTATATGAGCTTGGCGTTTTGAACGAAGACGATATTAAGGAGATACATGCGATTTATATCAATTACAAGGAAACAATAAAAGGAAAAACAAATTGAAATTTCAAGGAGTTTGTTATGAAAAAATTTTTGATTTTAATTTTAACGCTATCTATGATAGCCGCGATATTTATGGGGTGTTCCGAAAAATTCGGCTCGTCGTCAGCCGATACGAATGAGAATGGTCTGCGAGATGATGTAGAAGTAAAAATACTGAAAGGGTATCATAAAAAGAACGAGCTGACTGCTGAATTCGATGAAAAAGATTTTCAACTACAGTACTATGGCACATATAACGGTGCGGTAGCATATAGAATATGGCACAAAGCAACGCCGTATACAGTTTGGACATACAAAGATACTGTTGGCGGAGTAGAGTTCACTTATGAAAGAAATAATAAAATACAAGTTTGGTATAATGGTGCAATCTATACACTGCAAGAAATGTACGATCAAGGCGTTTTGACTACAGACGATCTTGTTAAAATTAATGCAGAATATATCAAGCAGCCGGAGCATAAACTAATGTGGTAATATGACAAACTCATAGAAAAGATACAAAACGAAGCCCTCGCGATTTTCCGCGAGGGCTGTCTGTTTTTATTCTTCCTCGTCCTCTTCGGGCTTTGGAGTGACTTGCATTTTGATCTGCGAGACGCGCTGACCGTCAAGCTCGGTTACGGTGACTGATACGTTATCGTATTCGAAGCTGTCGCCTACGTCGGGTATCTTACCCATTTGCTCCATTACCCATCCGCCGACGGAGATGCTTTCCGATTCGATATTGAGATCGTATTCCTTTGCGAAATCGTCGAGGTTTTCAAGGCAGTCGACAAGCCAGAGGTTTTCGCCTATGCTCGTATAGTCCTCGGTCACCTCGTCGTGCTCGTCCCAAATTTCTCCGACAAGCTCCTCGAGAATATCCTCGAGCGTTACGATTCCGAGCGTTCCGCCGTATTCGTCGAGAACGACGGCAACGTGTGACTTATTCTCCTGAAGAAGTCGCAGAAGCTCGCTCAGCGGCTCGTTTTTAAGGACGAATATGGGGGAGGTCATTATCTCCTTTATCGGCTTATCGGTAAGCCCGGGTCCGTAGTAAAAGTCCTTTTGATGTATGATACCGACTATATGGTCGATAGTTTCCTCGTATACGGGCAGACGCGAGAACTTCGTATCGGTAAATACCCTTGCGACGTCCTCCTTGCTATCCTCGGTGCTGACCGCTTCAATATCGACGCGGTGCGTAAGAATATCCTCTGCCTTAAGGTCGGAAAACTCGATCGCGTTTTTAAGAAGACTGCTCTCCTCCTCGTCAATGCTTCCATCCTCCTCGACCTCTTCGACGAGCATAAGAAGCTCCTCCTGCGACATTTTGTTGTCGCTTTCGACCTTAAATATCTTCGATACAAGCTTTTTCCAGCCCATGAAGATAACGTTTAATGGGGTGAAAAGGAAGATCAGCGTGCGAATAAGTGAGGCAGAGAACATCGAGAATTTTTCGGGATTGTCCTTGGCTATGCTTTTTGGGGTTATCTCTCCGAAGATGAGCACTACGATAGTTACAACCGCTGTCGAGACCGTTGCGCCTATATCTCCCATAAGGTCAACGAACAGCATCGTACCGAGGGACGCGCCTGCGATATTTACTATGTTGTTTCCTATAAGTATCGTTGAAATAAGGGAATCGTAATTGTCAAGGAGCTTGTTTACAAGCTTCGCTTTTTTGTTACCCTTTTCGCAAAGAGTTCTTATCTTCGTTCTGTTAAGAGACGAAAATGCCGTTTCCGTTGCCGAAAAATATGCAGACATTATAACGCAGAAGAGCATTATTCCGATGTATATATAGTGTATAGTTTCCATCAGACACTCACCTCCGCATTATTTTTGATAACAGAAAAATGAGCGCAAAAAAGCACACCCATGCCGCTTTTCGGAATGGATATGCCGCCATTTATCATAATACTTCGGTCGCAGTTACAATTATCACTGTCACTGTCCATGATGGTTAAAAAATTCCTCCGTTTTTTGTACTTTCGGGAGTAGTATAGCAGATGTTTACCGTTTTGTCAATAGAAAAAGGAAAATCCCTCTTCCTAAAGCGGAAGAGGGATCGATCATATTTACTGCGAGCTGACGATTACGAAATAGTCGTCTACATTGAATATAATGCCTGTCGCAATTGTGACCGAGGCGTTATCTGTGTAGTTGCTGGGATAGAGCTTATCTCCTTCGTTGAGGTGGTCGGTTTTGAACTCGTAAAAGCCGGCATCGATCAGATTTCCGTCCTTGTCTTTTACCGTGATATTTATCTTGGTGTATTTATCGCCCCAGGACGAGTAGGTTTCAAGAAAATAGTTCAGGGCGTTTTCACCGTAAGCTACGGTTTTTTCTTTAAGTCCAAGAGTCATCTTAACATAGTCACCGTCTTTCGCAAACGAGAAGGTGAGGTTTTCAAGAGGATTTACTGTAGTTGTTTCCTTAAGACCTTCAACGGTGTAAGTGACCTTGTGGGGGAAGTAGAGACCGTAGTCCTTTACATAGCTTTCAAGATTGCCTTCCCATTCGGAGCAATAGAATTCAATGATGTCACCGTTTTTTAGAGTAGAACTCGGATAGCAATCGTAGGAGAACGAGAGGAAGTTTCTGCCGTTTTCATCTGCAACTACCACTGTTATTCTATAATTATAGCTTTTATCAAAAGAAAGCTTGATAGTGTATTTGCCGTCATCGGTCTTGTATACGCGGTTTGCTTCGGGAAGATCGAAAACAAACATTCCGTATCCCTGATATCCCTCGAAAACGTAGGTTCCGCGGCTTGTGGGGTCAGCGTTGAACGGCTCGGTAAGACCCGTTACATCTACCTCAAAGCTCTGCGGGAAGGAAATTCCGTAATTGGAGAGGACCTCCTCTATGCTTACAGAGGTCTCGAACTTGATCTTGTCTCCGTTCTTGATCTTGGTACATTTGTCCGCGTAGTAGATTATGGTTCTTATAAGTTTGCCCTCTGAGTTATAAAGCTCTGTACGGAGCTGTGATGCATATTCGGAAGAAGCATAGGGATTGCTGAGCTTGACCTTGAAGCTGCCTAACATTACCTCTTCTTTCGTGACATCAAAGTTCATCGTCGCAACGGTGCTCATACCGGTGAACTTGAAATTGACGTATTTGGTAAGCTCGGTGTATACAGGCTCTGCAAGACCCGATACTGTAAAGGATTTTGTCTGCGAAGCGAGGATAAGTCCGTAGCCGCTGTAAAGCGACGAGGTATCGTTTTCGCTTGCTTCGATTGAGAGATTTACCGTATCGCCGTTAGACAGGTGTTCATAGCGGTCGAAGCGTGCGTAAACAGTCGATATGTAAGAATTGTTCTTGGTTTCATATATCTCGATGCGAAGCCGATGACCCTGATGAGTAACTCTTGCCTCGGTGCCGTTAATGAGAGGGAATACCAAGGTGTCAAGGGATTGAGGCATACCGTAGCCGGTATATCCGCCAAACATAGGGGTGATGTAGTCAAGAACATTAAGCTGGGTAGACTTATAAAGACCCTTTACCTTTACGGTCTTATGGCGGAGAACGAACTTGTAGCCGTCAACCTCGTCATAAATGTCTTTATTGATCTTAAGCTTGACTTTTATCTTCTGACCGTTTTTGAGAGAGTTAAGCTCTTCTTCAGTCATATCGATATACGGCTCGATATACATGCCGATCGACTTTTCATCGGCGTCATCTCCGAAGATCTTTTTATTGAGTTTAACGAACTTTTTGTTTTCTTCGTCACTTGTGCTTAAGTAAGCGCGACCGTTTCCGTCAACGCCCTCGAAAACTACGTGGAAGTAGTCATCAATATAGATCTTCTTCGGCTGGGAAGCAATAATGATGATCGTTACGATGGCCGCGATCACAAGGAAGAGCGCGACTGCTGCGATTATAACGTTTCGCTTATTTGAAAAGAACTTTTTGAGTGCCAGAGAGAATGCCGAGGGTGCGGCAGGGGCTGCCGCTGAAGCTACTGCTGCGGCTGCGGGGGCGGGTGCTGCGCCGGGAACGGTCGAGCTTCCGCACTTTTCGCAGAATTTTGCGCCGTCGGGAAGCTGTGCACCGCATTTTTCACAGAACATAATGGTGTCTCCTTGATTAAAAAATATATGTGAATCAATTATACAATCATTTTACTGCTTTTTCAAGAGATAAATGCGATAAATTGGAATTATTATTTATTTGTCGTTTATTGACGAAACGTGAATGTCGATGTATAATATTAAAAAAAGCTTACGGAGGCGGCTATGACGAAATATATCGCATTTTGCAAAATAGTTGAATGTAAGAGCTTTACGCGTGCCGCAGAGGCGCTCGGCTATACGCAGGCGGCGGTCAGCCAGATGGTCAGAACTCTTGAAAAGGAGCTTTCGGTCACGCTTTTTGTACGTAGCCGCAAGGAGATACTTCTGACGGGAGAGGGAGAAGCGCTTTATCCGTTCGTAAAGAAGCTTGTCAATTCCCATAACGAGCTTTTTAACCGCGTCGCCGAAATAACGGGGCTTTCCTCGGGCGAGGTAAGGATAGGAACCTTCTCGAGTATGTCTCAGCGGCTTCTTCCCGGTGCGATGAGCGATTTCGGACGCGAGTATCCCGGTATACGCTTCGTGCTTTCTCAGGGCGACAATACGACGCTTCCCGAGCAGATAAGAAACGGAAGCATTGATTTCGGCTTCGTTTATCCCGAGGCGTCGAACGGGCTTGTGAATATTCCGATAGCGTCGGACTCCTTCCTTGCCGTTTTCCCCGAGGGACATCCGCTGGCAGATAGGGACTGCGTAACGATCAAGGAAATGTCGGCAGAGCCGCTTATACTTACCGACGAGGGCGGTGTCAATACAGTTCTGACTGCATTTGAAAAGGAAAAGATCTCCCCTAATATAAAGTACCGTATACACGATGATCATACGATCCTATCTATGGTCGAAAAGGGAATAGGTGTAAGCATTTTGCCCTCGATGATACTCGACCGCGCGTCGTATAGAGTAAAGACCGTGCCGATAAAAAAGCCGGTCACGCGTACAGTCGGTATATCCTATTTGAGCGACGAGCTTTTGCCAATTGCCGCGAAGCGATTTATTGAGTTTTTGAGAGAGAATATAGCAAGTTATCTGCCGAAGGAATATTCAGTCAAGGAATAAGGAAACGATGAATACAAGAAAATTTGACACTAAAGTACAGCATTTGAAATTCATGGTGCTGCGCGAGGTCGCGCGAAACGCGTGGAACGCGACGCTCGTTGAAAACATAACCGAAATACCCGAGCAGATCGTTCCGGGAAACACACCGACGATGCGTTGCTGTGTTTACAAGGAGAGGGCGATACTCGGTCAGAGAGTAAAGCTTGCTATCGGCGGTCACAAGGCGAATCCAAACATAATCGAGGTCATCGACATTGCCTGCGACGAATGTCCCGTCGGCGGTTACGAGGTAACGAACGCCTGCCGCGGATGCCTTGCGCACCGTTGCGAAAACGTCTGCCCCAAGGGCGCGATCTCCTTCGACCGTCAGCAGAAGGCGTTTATCGACAAGAGCAAATGTATCGAGTGCGGAAAGTGCGCGAGCGCCTGTCAGTTCCAGGCGATAATGAACTTCAAGCGCCCTTGCGAGCTTGCATGTAAGGTCAATGCGATCTCTATGTCGGAGACAAAGGCGGCGTCGATAAATAATGATAAATGTACCGCCTGCGGTGCTTGCTCATACATATGTCCGTTCGGTGCTATCTCCGAAAAATCGTTTATTCTCGACGCAGTTGATATAATCAAAAAGAGCGATTTCGGTAAGAAGAATAACGTTTACGCAGTCGTTGCTCCCGCGTTTGCAAGTCAGTTTAACTATGCAAAGCGCGGTCAGCTTATTTCGGGTATCAGAAAGCTCGGATTTACTCACGTTATCGAGGCGGCAGTCGGTGCTGATATAGTTGCGGTGAACGAGGCGAAGGAGCTGACGGAGAAGGGAATCCTTACCTCGTCATGCTGTCCTGCGTTCGTTTCGTACGTAAAGCAGGAGTTCCCCGAGCTTGAAAAGTACGTTTCGCATAATCCATCGCCGATGATAGCGACGGGCGAGCTTATAAGGAAGAACGATCCCGAGGCGAAGATAATTTTCGTCGGTCCTTGTACTGCGAAAAAGGACGAGCTGAATCTCGGGGATAACAAGAGTGTGATCGACGCGGTGATAACATTTGAGGAGCTTTACGCGCTCTTCAGAAGCCGAGATATAAGCATCGCCGAGCTTGAGGAAAGTGAGCTTGACAGCGTCGCGTCACCATACGGCAGAAGCTTCGGGCGCACCGGCGGACTTTCCGAAGCCGTCGCACAGGCGCTTAAGGAAAGCGGAAGCGATTTCAATCTTAAGCCCGTTGTTTGTAATGGCATCGACGAGTGCCGAAAGGCGCTTCTGATGCTCAAAAAAGGAAAGCTCAACGGAAACTTTATCGAGGGAATGGCGTGCGTCGGCGGATGCGTCAGCGGCGCAGGATGCCTCACTCATTTCGATAAGAGCGCAGAGGTCGTTGATACCTTTGCGAAAGAGTCGAAAAAGAAAACGATCTCACAATAACGTAAAACGAACAAACCCGCGAGCGGATCTCCGCTCGCGGGTTTTTGTGCGCGGCGTGGGTTTCGATGTATAGCCGCGAAGCGGCGTTGTAGGGTGCGACGTCCTCGACGCACCGTAGGGTGGGGGCTTGCTCCCGCCGTATACCTTCCCCCTTAGGAGAAGGTATAAAAGCGCAAATCCCGCTATTGACAAATAATCTTCACCGTGATAAAATGATAATGCCAAACTAATCGAATATTGCAAAGTAGGTATAATTTTCTTTTTGGGGGAGAAGTATACCCTTTCATGATAGGTAAAGTTAGAATTTGATAAAATGCAAATTCCGCTTTGCCTATATGGTTATACCCATTTTGCAATGATTAGTTTGGCGACTATCGGAGTTTGCGTTTTTATGCGCTCGCTTCGGTGGGCGCATTTTTTATTTTAATTTTGGAGGTATATTTTGAAAAGCAGCAGCGAAGCTAAAAACGAAATCCGAGAATTGTTTTTAAAGAACGGTTTTTCGGAAGAAACGTTTGTTATCGGAACGGGAAAGTCGCATTGTAAAAGCGAAAACAAATTTGTATTCCAAGCAAAAGGGAGAAAGAGTATTAGAGAAAGAACTGCTAAATATGCGGTTAAGTATTTTTCTGAATATGATTTTTACATTCTTTGGAAAATAAAGGAGAACGTGTCTTATGATAGAGAATCATATAGACAATGTCTCTCTATATCTTTCGATAAAGCTATGGAGGCATACAATAGCGGAAAACCTGCGCGTAAGGGCGTAAATTTCGAATGGTGCTTCAAAGAAAGTGTATATGTGGTAGATTTTGATGATCTTAAAGTGTTGATAAATAGTTTATCAAAGGAGATAGAAAAATGAAAAAGCTTTTAATGATGCTTTTTGCGATTGCGACGATCTGCGTTGTCGCAATGCTCGGCACGACAAGCGCAAGCGCGGCAACAAGCGGTACGACCGGCGATTGCACATGGACGCTTGACGGCACCGTACTAACTATTAACGGTAATGGTGAGATGGGAGATTATGATTGGGATGGCGGACCATGGGGAAAAGAAATTTCCAAGGTTATAATTGAAGACGGCGTAACGTCAATTGGAGATTACGCTTTCGTTGATTGCTCAAGCTTGACGAGTGTAACTATTCCCGATAGTGTTATGAACATTGGATGTGATGCGTTCTTTTACTGTTACGGCTTAACGAATATATATGTTGGAAATAATAATGTTGCATATTGCGATATAGACGGCGTATTGTTCAACAAGGACAAGACTGCATTAATACTATATCCCGTAAACAAACCGAGTCGATCTTACACTATACCTGGTGGCGTTAAAAGTATTAAAAGTTGTGCTTTTATGGGTATTAAATACTTAAAGAGTATTACTATCCCTAACACTGTTACCAATATTGAATCGGGGGCTTTTTATGGTTCCTTGCGACTTGAAGAAGTTTACATATCAGATCTTGCTGCGTGGTGCGAAATGTATTTTGATAGTGCAGATTATGGAGTAAGTGCAAATCCGCTGTACGGTAGTAAGCTTCTTCTGAATGGAGAACTGGTTACCGATTTGAAAATCCCGGACGGTGTGAAGAATATCAGAGAGGCAGTGTTCGCCGGCTGCGCAAGTTTAACTAGTGTTACTATTCCAATGAGTACTACGAGTATCGGCGAAGAGGCTTTTAGGTCCTGTGAGAATATATCGAAAATAATTATACCTGATAGCGTTACGACAATTGGAAGTGCAGCATTCTGGTGTTGCCGTAGTTTAACAAATATAACGATCGGCAATGGAGTTAAGAGTATTGGGAATTCTACATTTTGCGATTGCACAAGCTTAACAAGCGTAACTATTCCCGACAGTGTCACGAGCATTGGATATTCTGCGTTCGAAAATTGCAAAATCTTGGGAATAACAATCCCTAATAGCGTTACGAGCATTGGTGATAGTGCGTTTAGTTGCGTAAAAACTGCTAATTTTACGAAAAATCTTGAAAACCTTAGCACAGACACGTTCTCGTCATCAAACCTAAAAACCGTCAACTTTGGCGGTACGCGTGCAGAATGGGAAGCGATGATATACAGCGGCGACGAACAGTTCTCAAACGCGACGATAATCTGTACTTGCCTCGACAACGCGCACGTTTACGATAATGCAAGTGACTATACCTGTAACGCTTGCGATTATACCAAAGATCCCTGTGCAACAGGACACTCGTATAAAAATACTTGGTCAAATGACGGCTCGAAGCATTGGCACGAATGTTCCGTCTGCTCCGCAAAGAAAGACGAAGCAACGCATACCTATGACAATGCCTGCGACACAACCTGTAACACTTGCGGATATACTCGCACGACAAATCATAGTTACAAAACAACGTGGGAAAAAGACAGTGCGAAGCATTGGCACGAATGTTCGGTTTGCGGCAACAAAAAAGACGAGGGGAATCACGTTTATGATAACAACGTAGATACTACTTGCAATACTTGCGGTTATACTCGTCAAGTTCAGACAACGCCTTCCGCGACAACAAAACCCTCGACAACCACTCCCCCTACGTCAAGCACGTCGAAAAATGACGAAACGACTGCTGGTGATACAACGACCGCACCTGATACGACTACCACGACCGACAGCACGACTGCTCCCGATACGACAACTCCCGACGTTACTATTCCAGACACGACCGACGGCGGAAAGGGAAGCGGCAACAAGGGCAGCGACAACACGACTACGGTTATAATTATCGTCGTAGCATCGGTTGCTGTAATTGGCATCGGAACGGCGGTTGCGCTTATTCTCAAAAAGAAGAAATAACATAACATAAAAAAGCACCCGAGAGGGTGCTTTTTTGCGGGGCGTCGAGGACGTCGCCCCCTACAAATAACGTCCCGAAAATTTTGAAATTGCAAATAGCGTGAACGCGGGAGCGACGGACAGTCGGGGTGAGGGGTTCCCCGAAGCGAATGAAATGAGCTTTGGGGGTTCCGAGGTTGCCTGTCCCTACAAAAATGTGGCGAAGAACACAAGAGCGCGATTCTCATTAAATTGCAAAACAAAAAGCGACCGATTCGGTCGCTTTTTAGTTTTATTCAATTCCGTTTATTACGAAGCAGTAGCCGTCGTTCCACGGTCTTTTTCCCCAAACACCCCAGATAGTGTCTTCCTTAAAGAAGCAGGCGGGAGTGACCGCGTAGGTCTCGCCGATGTCGATGTGGTGAGGACCGAGGAGGTTACGGAGCGAGGTGATTATCGAAAGCTCTATCTCGTTCTCGCCGTCGACGATATAAGGTGAAATATCCATCGAATATGGGCGGAAGAGAATGTCGCCTGCGTCGACGCCGTTTACCTTGACGGAAACCGACGACGCGAGCATCTTGTTAAATTCGAGCTTATAACTACCTTTTTTGAGATCGAATGTCTTTTTGAGAGTCAGCTTGCCGTTGAAGAACGGGAAGCCCTGACGCTCGATTGACGAGAGTTTTATCTTATCTTTTGGCGCGGAGATGACGAACTCGCCGTTATATCTGACGGCATCCTTATCAAGAATCTCAAATTCGCTTTCGGTCTTTACCGAGAAATTACCGATAAGGTAGCTGCTTTCGATCTCCTTATCGTAGGTCAGCTTGTGCTTCTCGATTACCGACATTCTCGATAATTTGATGTTCTTATAGACTCTATCGCTCTGATCGAAGTCGCAGACGATGAGAAGCTTGTTTTCACCGACCTTGAAGTACTTAGCAACGTCGAGCTTGCGGAAGGATCTGTCTCTATAGTATCCGCAGTCCTTTTTCTCGATCTCGGTTCCGTTTATGAATATCTTGAATATATCGGGCGTTTCGACTACGAGGTAAAGCTCGCTCGGTACGTACTCGGCTTTTATTAAGTGCTCCATGTCGATCCTTACCTTGCGTTCAAGCGCGCACGCCTTTTCTTCAATCGAAATTTTCGGACCGTTTTCTTCGATAAGCTCGCCATCGAAATAGTAGTTGCATTTATCGAGTGTTATCGCGTTCAGATCGCCACCGACTATTTCCCAATCGCCGCTGAGGTCGAGGGCTTTACTTTCCGCCTTTGCTTCCGGCTTTTCGACGGGCTTTCTGTAGTCGAGGACTACAGCGCTTCCCGACGGACCGAAGGTTATCTCACCGTAAAACGGCTCGGTCTCGCCATTAACAGCGTTAAGAAGGCAGGTGCCTTTTTCGATCTTTGCGGTGATATTTTCGTCAACGGTGTTAACGAAATAATACATATCAAATTCGTCAAAGGAACGCTTTGTATACACTATTTCCTCGCGGTCGACGATGTTATCGGGTTTAATATCGTCTGTGCCGTAATAGATCTTGCCGCCCTGACGCTCGAACTCGGAAAGAAGCTTCTCGGTCGAATCCATAAGCACCGTCTCGGGAAGAATAACGACCGACGTATATTTCTGCTCGCCTATGATGAGCGCGCCGTTTTCAACGCTTGCGTAGTCTTCCATCAAAATTTCATCGCCGAGGTGGAAGCGGATGTGCTTCCTTTCAAGGGTATCCATTGCGTTATTGAAATCGCGGTCAAGCTTTGCGATCGGAGGATTATTCGGAACTCCGCCGTAGAGCACCCAGACGGTCGTCTGAGGATGGATGAGAAGCGTGTCGCATTCCTTTTTACCTTCTGCAAGCAACATACCGATACGGCTTACGTAGTCGGTGAACACGTTATACTTTTCCCACCACGGCTCCTGATATGAGAACGCGCAAGGGAAGTCTCTCTTTCTGAGTCCTCGGAGACTGTATGCGGCAAGGTGCTGACATAGCAGATTTACTCCTCGTACCATTTGCCATTCAAACATGCGCTTTTGGTCTTCGAAGCTGACGTTCCAACCGGTGAGCGCAAAGGTCTCGGAGATTACCTGCTTTTTGCCGAACTGTTCAGCGACTGAGGTGAGCTGGTATATAGTCATCTTCTCTAGCTTCTTACGGCCGAGGCAGTCTACACCGGGGATATGGAAGTTCTTGTAGCAGGGCATAATCGAGCCGTTAGGTCTTATTTGATAGACGAGAATTTCTTCTATCAAATGTCCCGTAAGCTTAAGTCCGCGCTCGTCGCACCACTGATATATCTGTCCGAAGTAGTTTTCCGAAAAGAGCTTTGCGATAAGACGCCAGAATTTGATTCGCGTGTTCTTATAGTCGCCGTATTCGAAGAATATTGCGGGAAGGACGGGGATAAGCTCCTCGCCGTATTCCTTTTTATATTCGTCGGGAAGCGTTAAGCTCCATGGAATACCGCCCTGCGAAAGCTGCGGCTCGTCGGTAAAATAGCCCTCGATGTCGTTTCCGAATTTTTCGTAATAGGGACGGTATATTTCGTTCAGAAAATCCGCCGTTACTTCCTTGTCAAGCAGATCGACGTAAAAGGGATCGGTCTTGTAATAGTAATGATAACCGTCGATATTCGCCACCGTTCTTTCGGTATGCTTTTCGCCCTCTTCAATGCAGAGGAGCTTTTGGTGATACTTTTCGCCCTTGTTATTGACCGCACCGTCACCGAAGCCACTCGGCCAGCCGTTTTCGTCGTACGCCCATGCGCCCATGCCGAGCTTTTTGCCCATTTCGACGCCTGCGGCGATATTATCGAACCATTCTTCTCCCATATACTCGGTCTGAAGACCTCCGCGAGCGTGCATGAAGTATCCGCCGATGCCGACTTCGTGCATCTGTTCGATCTGCTTTGATGTCTCGGCAGTGTTCAGCTTTTCGTTCCAGGACCAGAAGGGAATAGGTCTGTACTTATTCGGAATGTTCTTGAAATCCATGTGCGCATCCTCCGTTATCAGTTGCGGTTTTATAATTCGATTCCGTTTATTACGAAGCAGTATCCGTCGTTCCAGGGTTTTTTCGCCCAAGTGCCCCAAAGAGTATCTTCTTTATGGAAGCAGGCAGGCGTGACCTCGTATGTTTCGCCCTCCTCGATATGATGAGGTCCGAGGAGGTTACGAAGCGAGGTGATTATCGAAAACTCGATCTCGTTTTCACCGTCTGCTATGTAAGGCGAAATATCTATTGTGTATGGACGGAAGAGAATATCTCCTGCGTCGATACCGTTCACCTTTACTGATACCGACGATGCGAGCATCTTGTTAAATTCGAGCTTATAACTACCTTTTTTGAGATCGAATGTCTTTTTGACTGTCAGCTTGCCGTTAAAGAACGGGAAGCCCTGACGCTCGATACCGTAAATGTCGATCTTTTCCTTCGGCGCGGAAATGACGAATTCGCCATTGTATCTTACTGCGTCCTTATCAAGAATCTCAAATTCGCCTTCCGTCTTTACCGAGAAGTTACCGATAAGGTATATGCTTTCGATCTCCATATCGTAGGTGAGCTTGTTTAGCTCTGTTTCAAAGATCTTTGATTTCTTTATGTTTTCATAAACGGTCTTGCTTTGTTCAAAATCGCAGACGACGAGGATCTCGTTTTCTCCGATTTCAAAATATCTTGCAATATCGATCTTGCGGAATACTCTGTCGCGGTAATATCCGCAGTCCCTTTTTTCAATCTCCTTGCCGTTAACGAGGATTTTGAATATATCGGGCGTTTCGGTTACGAGATATAGCTCGTTCGGCAGATGATCTGCCTTTACCGAATATTTCATATCGATCCTTACCTTGCGCTCAAGCGCGCACGCCTTTTCTTCAATCGAAATGACGGGAGCGTTTTCTTCGATCAGCTCGCCGTCGAAATAATACGTGCATTTATCGAGAGTTATCGCGTTCAGGTCGCAGCCGACTATCTCCCATTCACCGCTGAGGTCGATGGCTTTGCTTTCTGCCTTTGCTTCTGCTTTTTCGACGGGCTTTCTGTAATCGAGGACTATGGCACTTCCCGACGGCTCAAAAGCTATCTCTCCGTCAAACGTCTCGGTCTCTCCGTTTGTTGCGTTTAATATATGCGTTCCCTTTGCGATCCTTGCGGTAAGCTTTTCATCGACCGTGTTTACAAAATAGTACATATCAAACTCGTCAAAGGATCGCTTCGTATATACGATTTCCTCGCGGTCGACGATGCTATTGGGTTTAATATCGTCTGTGCTGTAATATATTTTACCGCCCTGCTTTTCAAGCTCGGAAAGGAGCTTTTGAGTCGAAGCGTATAGGACTGTGTCGGGAAGAATAACGACAGAGGTATATTTCTGCTCGCCGATGATGAGCGTGCCGTTTTCGACGCGCGCGTATTCCTCCATAAGCGTTTCGTCGCCGAGGTGGAAGAGCACGTGCTTGCCTTCAAGGGCATCGATTGCTTTTTCAAATCTATCGTCGAGCTCGTTTATAAGCTCATTATCGCCGCCGCAGGAAAGAGTCCAAACGGTAGTTTGAGGGTGAATGAGAAGCGTGTCGCATTCCTTTTTGCCTCCCGAAAGAAGCATTCCGATTCGGCTTACGTAATCGACAAATACGTTATACTTTTCCCACCACGGTTCCTGATAGGAGAACGCCGCAGGGTAGTCTCTTTTTCTGATACCTCGCAGACTGTACGCCGCAAGATGGGTGCAGAGAAGGTTTATTCCGCGCACCATCTGCCATTCAAACATCTGCTTCTGTTCTTCAAAGCTGACGTTCCAGCCGGTAAGCGCAAAGGTTTCTGAAAGAATCTGATCTTTACCGAATTGTGCTGCGACCGATGCGACCTGGTGCATCGTCGTTTTGCGGTTTTTGATGCGTCCGAGACAATCCATACCGGGGATATGGAAATTCTTGTAGCTTGGCATTACGGCACCGTTCGGTCTAAGCTGACCGCCGAGCATTTCTTCCATTACCATGTGTCCCGTGAATTTCAGCCCTCGCTCGTCGCACCACTTAAATATTTGTCCTGCGAAGCTTGTCGAAAAGAGCTTTGTGATAAGACGCCAGAATTTGATTCGCGTATCTTTGTAGTCGCCGTACTCAAAATAGAGGGCGGGGAGAAGGGAGATAAGATCCTCGCCGTATTCCTTTTTATATTCATCGGGAAGAACGAAGCTCCACGGAATACCATCCTGTGAGAGCTGTGGCTCGTCTGTGAAGAACCCACTCAGATCGTTTCCGAATTTTTCATAATAAGGAAGGTATATTTCGTCAAGAAACGCTTTTGTTACTTCCTTGTCAAGCAGGTCAACGTAAAATGGGTTTACCTTATAATAGAAATGGTAGCCGTCGATATTCGCTATTGTGGTTTCGGTTTCCTTTTCACCCTTTTCGCAGAAGAGCGTTTTTTGCTGATATTTTACGCCCTTTCCGCTTATTACTCCGCCTCCGAATCCGCTTGGCCAACCGTTTTCGTCGTACGCCCATGCACCCATGCCGAGCTTTTTGCCTATTTCGACGCCTGCGGCAATATTATCGAACCATTCTTCTCCCATATACTCGGTCTGAAGACCGCCGCGAGCGTGCATGAAGTATCCGCCGATGCCGACGTCGTGCATCTGCTCGATCTGCTTTGAGGTTTCCGCCGTGTTCAGCTTTTCGTTCCATGACCAGAAGGGAATAGGTCTATACTTGTTCGGAATATTCTTGAAATCCATGTGCGCGTTCTCCTTTATTTGCTACATTTATGATACATTAAAAGGAAGTTATTGTCAACAAGATCGTATCATAAAAAAATGTTATGCAAATATTAAAAACATTTGCTTGACTTATGATAAACGTTGTACTATAATGAGTGCATCACAAATTCCAAAGGACGGTTTGAAACCATGAAAAAACTGATTGCATTTATTATAACGGCGGCAATGCTTTTCGCACTTGCTTCCTGCACAAAGCCCGCTGACGAGAAGGTCACGGTCAATTCCGACGGCGAGTATACTGTCGGTATCTGCCAGCTAGTTGAGCATCCTGCTCTCGACGCGGCAACGAAGGGCTTTGTCGATACCCTTAAAGCCGAGTACGGCGATAAGGTCACGATCATCGAAAATAACGCACAGAACGATACGACGGTCTGCTCGACCATTATCAGTAACCTTGTTAACAAGAAGGTCGACCTTATTATGGCGAACGCTACTCCCGCGCTTCAGGCGGCAGTCGGCGGAACGAGAAAGATCCCGATCCTCGGCACCTCGATCACCGAATACGGCGTTGCTCTCGGAATCAAGAACTTCTCGGGTACTGTCGGTAAGAACATTTCCGGTACTGCCGATCTTGCTCCGCTTGACCAGCAGGCGAAGATGGTAAAGGACCTTTTCCCTGAGGCAAAGACCGTAGCACTTCTTTACTGCTCGGCAGAGGCAAATTCCAAGTATCAGGTCAAGGTCATCAAGGACGAGCTTGTTAAGCTCGGAATCAAGAAGTCGGACATCAAGGAATATCCCTTCTCCGATTCTAACGACGTAGCTTCCGTTGCGGCTGCAGCTGCAAAGTGCGACGTTATCTACGCTCCGACCGATAATACAGTTGCTAACTGCGCAGGCGCTATCAACGGCGCTATCGGAAGCACTCCCCTTATTGCGGGCGAGTCCGGCATCTGCTCCGGCTGCGGAGTTGCTACTCTTTCCATCGACTACTACGATCTTGGTGTTGCAACCGGTAAGATGGCAATAAAGATCCTTAACGGAGAAATGTCGGTTACCGATATGCCTATTGAATACGCTACCGAGTTTACCAAGATGTATAACCCCGTTAAGTGCGCACAGCTCGGTATCGATACCGCGGCTCTTGAAGCGGCAGGTTACGTTGCTATTGACATGGGCGACGAGAAATAATACAGTAACTGAAATATAACGAGACACGGAGCCGCGTGTAAATGCGGCTCCGAACTCTGCGTTTTAAGAGGATATAAAAATGGAATTTTTTTCGGAATTTTTTAGCTACTTGGGCGGTACTGCTCCGAGCATAGCCGCGCAGGGAATGATCTGGGGTATTATGGCGATCGGTGTCTTTATTACCTTCAGAATACTCGATATTGCCGATCTTACGGTTGACGGCTCGATAGTAACCGGTGCGGCGGTCTGTATCGTTGCTTTCCAAAGCGGAATGAACATCTGGGTCGCAATTTTGCTTGCGACTCTTGCGGGAATGCTCTGCGGTCTTGTTACGGGACTTCTTCATACCGCGCTCGGTATTCCGCCGATACTCGCGGGAATACTTACACAGCAGTCGCTTTGGACAGTAAACCTGATGCTTGCCGGCTCGAGCTTGTCCTTTACCTTCTTTGAGCAAGATCAGCTTCTCGTCGTTCCGCTTGAAGAGCGTATCGGAAATACCGACCTTGTACTCGTCGGCCTCGTTGCCGTCGTTATCGCTGTTCTTTACTGGTTCTTCGGAACCGAGCTTGGCGCATCGCTCCGCGCAACGGGTAACAACCCGAATATGAGCCGCGCGCAGGGCATAAATACGAGCTTTGCAAAGGTCCTCGGTCTCGTTATCAGTAACGGTATAGTTGCTCTTTCGGGTGCGCTTCTCGTTCAGTACAGTAACGGCTACAATATCAATATGGGACGCGGCGCGATAGTTATCGGTCTTGCGGCAGTCGTAGTCGGTGAGGCGATCGTCTCGAAGATCTCCTCGGGATTCATTCCGCGTCTGATCGGCGTAATTCTCGGCGGTATAATCTACTTCCTCGTATATCAGCTCGTCCTCTTCTTCGATATCGAGGCGAATCTGCTTAAAATGCTCTCCGCGGCGATCATAGCGGTATTCCTCGGTGTTCCTTACCTCAAAAAGAGATACGGCAAGAAGAAGGCAAAGAAGGAGGTAAAGACCAATGCTTGAGATCAAGAACGTAACAAAGATATTCAACGGCGGTACCGTTAATGAAAAGGTCGCCCTTTCCGACGTTTCGCTTACACTTGAAGATGGTGACTTCGTAACCGTCATCGGCGGTAACGGCGCAGGTAAATCTACGATACTCAATATGGTCGCCGGCGTTTATCCCGTTGATGCGGGAAATATCGTTATAGACGGCGTTGACGTAACACGTCTTCCCGAGCATAAAAGAGCAAAATATATCGGCCGCGTTTTCCAGGATCCTATGATGGGAACTGCGGCAGATATGTGGGTCGAGGAAAACCTCGCTATCGCTGACAGACGCGGAAAAAGACGCGGCTTCAGCTGGGCGATCACAAAAAAGGACAAGGCGAAGTATAAGGAGCTGCTTAAGCAGCTTGACCTTGGGCTTGAAACGAGAATGACCTCGAAGATGGGACTTCTTTCGGGTGGTCAGCGCCAGGCGATAACGCTTCTTATGGCGACGCTCAAGCGTCCGAAGCTTCTCCTTCTCGACGAGCATACTGCTGCTCTTGACCCCAAGACCGCGGCGAAGGTGCTTGAAATAACTGACCGTCTCGTTAAGGAGAATTCTCTTACCGCGCTTATGGTAACCCATAATATGAAGGACGCAATCGCTTACGGAAACCGTCTTATCATGATGAACGCAGGTAAGGTCATCCTTGACGTAAAGGGTGAGGAAAAGAAGAATCTTACTATCGAAGCACTGCTTGAAATGTTCACAAAGGCGTCGGGCGCAGAATTTGCCTCCGACAGAGCACTGCTCAGTTAAAAATCAAGCCCCGCGTAAGCTGCGGGGCTTGTTTGCAATTTTGAAAAGGAAAATTATATGAAAAAAGCCGTTTTGGTTCTTCTGATAACCATATCGTTACAGCTCATTTCCTGTTCGCACGGACGCGGAGACGGAAGTGCCGCGTCGGGAGTTAAGCCGCTTGAAAAGGAAAGCACTGTAGATACTCTCGCGCCTCCGACCGATCCCGAAATAATCTCCGAGCTTGCAGTCAAGGATTTTATGGATACCGAGGAATATTCGTCGGTAAGGGAATATCCTGTTGAGTACGTTATGGTGCATTTCTGCTCCGAGGTCGTAAATAGCAAAAACGATCCTTATAACGCGGCGAACATTAAAAAGACATTCGAGAAAAATAACGTCAGCATAAATTATATAATTCTGCGTGACGGAACGATTCAGTGCTGGATTCCCGAACAGCGCGTTGCCTGGCACGCAGGTAAGGGCGTTTGGGGCGATGACGAAAAGTATACCGATAAGATGAATAAGTACAGCATAGGCATAGAGCTTACCGCTATCGGCTCGAAAAACGACATGAAGCAGTACGTTTCATCTTCATATTACAACTCTATCCCGAAGTCGCTTATCGGATTTACCGATGCGCAGTATGAATCGCTGACCGCGCTTCTACGCGATATATGTCAGCGCTGGTCGGTGCCTATCGACCGCGAGCATATAATCGGTCACTCGGAATACAGTCCTCTCAAAGCAGATCCGGGCGAGCTTTTCGACTGGGATAGAGTTATGACGGGACTCGGAGAGCAGTAGAGAAAGGGATATTGCTTCTTTATAGCTCAAAAGTGAAAATCGTACAAATTTAAGATAAAATCCGAGTAGTCAAATAACTAAATATTCGGTACTATGATAGTAGCATATTAAAAATGTGATAAATGCGTTGCCCTGCGGATTCACGGTGAAAAAAGATAAATACTGAATTTTCGAGGGCATCTGTATTAATGATCCTGACATAAGAAAGGCACGGTAAATAACTATGAAATTAAGCGTTCTTGCGAACCTTTACGGTACGAAAACTCTTGACGAAACTCTCTCTATAATGAATAATATCGGTGTTGATACCGTTGAAATCGGCGCAGGCGGATATCCCGGAAAGAGCCACTGCGATCCTGCAGTCCTTCTTACCGATAAAAACGAATTTTACAAATTCCGCGAGACCTTCAATAAGCACGCAATCAATATCTGTGCGCTCGCGGCACACGGAAACCCCGTTCATCCCGATAAGGATATTGCGAAGAGCTTTGATTCTGATTTCAAAAATGCCGTCCTGCTTGCAGAGCAGCTTGAGATCGATACCGTTATCACCTTCTCGGGCTGTCCCGGCGACCACGAGGGCGCAAAGTACCCGAACTGGGTGACATGCCCCTGGCCTGATGATTACCTTAAGATCCTCGACTGGCAGTGGAACGAGGTGCTTCTGCCTTACTGGCACGACACCGCCGCTTTTGCGCGTGAGCACGGCGTAACGAGAATAGCATTTGAGATGCACCCCGGCTTCTGCGTATACAATCCCGAAACTATGCTTCGTATAAGACGCGAGGTCGGCGATACGCTCGGTGCGAATTTCGATCCGTCTCATCTTATCTGGCAGGGAATAGATCCCGTTGCGGCAATCCGCGAGCTTTCGGGCGCAATCTATCACGTTCACGCAAAGGATACCAAGATAGATAAGTACAATACCGCAAAGAACGGCGTGCTTGACACCAAGCACTACGGTGACGAGCTTAACCGTTCCTGGATATTCCGAGCAGTCGGCTTCGGTAACGACGCAAGCTACTGGAGAGATATGATCTCAGCACTTCAGCTCTCGGGTTACGACAGAGTTATGTCGATCGAGCACGAGGACAGCTTGATGTCTATCGACGAGGGACTTAAGAAGGCGGTTGACTTTATTCGTCCTCTTATCATTAACGATCCCAAGCCCGGAACTATGAGCTGGGCGTAATAAAACTTATTTTGAGGAAAGACAAATGGCAGACAAAAAGAAATTGGTAGTCGTCGGTTACGGCGGAATGGGCGGCTGGCACGTTGGATTTGCTCAGAAGAGCGACGTAATTGAGCTTGCCGGTATTTATGATATTAAAGAGGAGCGCCGTGCGCTCGCACGCGAGAACGGAATCCGTGCTTATAATTCGCTCGATGAGGTGCTCAGCGATCCCGAAGTCGATATTATAACCATCGCAACTCCGAACGATCATCATAAGGAAATTGCAATTGCCGCGCTTAACGCAGGCAAGAACGTTATTTCCGAGAAGCCCGTTTGCATGAATTCCGAGGAGCTTGAGGCGGTAATTGCCGTTGCAAACAAGGTCGGAAAGCTCTTTACTGTCCATCAGAACCGCCGCTGGGACACTGATAAAATGCGTATTGCCGATCTCTATAAAAAGGGAACTATCGGCAAGATGCTCAATATCGAAAGCCGAATCCACGGCTCGCGCGGTATTCCCGGTGACTGGAGAAAGGTAAAGAGCGAGGGCGGCGGAATGGTCCTCGACTGGGGCGTGCATCTTATCGACCAGGCGATCATGATCCTCGAGGACGTCAAGATAAAGAGCATTTACGCGCGTCTTGACCACGTTACGAATACCGAGGTAGACGACGGATGCCATATCGTCCTCGGCTTTGAAAACGGCGTCGATTATACTATCGAGGTCGGAACGAGCAACTACATAAATATGCCGCGCTTCTACGCAAGAGGCGATAAGGGTACTGCGATAATCGTAAACTGGAACGAGCCGATGAAGGTCGTTGTTAAGCGCGTCGGCGAGGAAAAGGACGCAACGCCCATAAAGGCAGAGTCGGGGCTTACCAAGACTATGGCTCCGCGTGACGAGGACACGGTCGACACCTTTGAAGTGCCGATGCCGCCGTCTGACGTTCACGACTTCTATCGCAATTTCTGTGCCTCGATCGACGGCAAGGAAACGCAGATCGTCACTCACGATCAGATGCGCCGCGTAATGAAGGTCATGGAATATACCTTTGAGAGCGCGGAGAAAAATCAGGTTCTTAAGGTAAATATTTGATGAAAAATTCCCGATGCTTAGGCGTTGGGAATTTTTTGTTGTGAAAATTACGGGTTTAAGGCAAAAAACAGTAAAGAAAGTGTTGACTTTTCACAACAAAAATGATAAAATTGTTACAGAAAAAAATTTAGGAGAAATTTATGAGCAACTTCAAAAAAATCTTTGCTGCGTTGATTGCTTTAGTGCTCGTCGTCGGAATGCTTCCGTTCGGCACTTTGGCAGAAACACACGTCGAAACTCACGGCTTTACGCTTCCTACTACCGAGGCAGGCGGAGCTGATGAGCCGCTTATTAAGGTCGGTACTATTTCCGACTCTCACGTTGACTATAAGATTCAGGACAATCAGCCCTATGTGCGTCAAGCTTTTATCAAGGCAATGGATGTGCTTAAGGCAGAAGGTATCGACGTTCTTCTCGTCGGCGGAGACATGGTTTCCGGTAACGAGGACGGTCAGGGAGACAGATACTGGGAAAAGAGCACGTACGACAGAGTTGTAGCCGAATACAAGAAGTACGCATCTGCTGCTTCCAAGACCGGTAAGACTCTTTGGGCGCTCGGTAACCACGACTACGAGGTCGGTATGCATAATAACGATGCTAACAGCGAAGGCGCTTACAGCACGTACTACGGCTTCGTTAAGACGATGATCGAGACGAACGGTCAGCCGAAGAGCGTTCTTCCGTATGTCGGTTCTACTGAGATCCGTAAGAACGACTGGAGCGGCGCTCACTACGTTATAAACGGATTTGATTTCGTACTTATAAACTCCTTCTCGCAGTCTTATTCCGATGCCATTCTTGAGTGGCTTGATAAGACTCTTGCGGGCATCGGCGCAAACAAGACCGTATTTGTTATCGGTCACTATCCCCTTAACGATCAGCGCAACGTAACTCGCCCCGACGCTTACGGCATAAAGGGCGCGGCTGCTACTGCGTTCAAGAACGTTATGAACAAGTATGATAACGCGATTTATCTTCACGGACATGACCACGGTGAATACAACGGTAACCTGCCGTGGATCAAAACGGATGTATTTGAGAGAATTACTCACTATGATGCAAACGGTGCCGTCGTTAACAGCCGTATGGTTGCTCCGTCGTCCTTCATTACCGCATTTATGGGATCGGCGGGTTATTACTACGTCTCTAAAGGTGGCCTTGGCTCTGCTGACCCCGAGATCATTCAGGCAATGACTATCACAGTATACTCTAACCGCATCGAGTTCAAGATGATAAACTGCGGTGTTAAAAACGGCGGTTCTCAGGAGCCATTCGTTTATACCGTTTACCGTAATCCTCTTAACAATACCGGCGGAGCTTCCTCCGATATTGAAGAGGTCTATACTCTCGACGGAACTATTACTACCGCTACCGGTTGGACAAAGGGAAATTACGCCCTCTACTACATGGATATGAAGGACGGCGTTCTTAAGAACGACTGGAAGCAGACTACGAAAGATAGTGGAGAGCTAAACCCTTACATCAATCTTGAAAGCGGAGGACACAACGCAGGAACCTTCGATAAGCGCTCGGACTGCGCGATCAGAGTATATCCCGATGACGGAAAAACCGCGGTAATTCAGTTTACCGCGCCGAAGACCGGTATATATAAATACGAGGCGCTCGTTTCCTCGCTCGCAAAGACCGGAAGCGGCAGCAGCAAGCAGGTCGTCTACTCCGTTATGAAGGACGGCGTTATATACGATATTACTCAGCCGAAAATGGCTGATTACAATGACGTTCTTACGGGTACTATAGCACTTGAAAAGGGTGAAAAGCTTCTCTTCCTTGCCGATCAGTACGTAAGGTACTTTAACGGAACGAACGTGAATCCCGATGACCGCGGCGCAGCGGGCGGATGGATAGCAGGTAGCTACGCTGACCTCAGCGTTGCACTTCTCGGCGGAACTATATCCGATGATAATCTTCCCGGTTATAAGTTTGATAGCAGTGCTCTCAACTTTACCGAAAACGGCTTCTCCCTTAAGAACGGAAACTTCTCCGTTACCGCTATCGACTATACAAATAAGAAGACTCTTACTACCGCATACGGCTCCGGCGCTGCTCTTTACAACGGAAACGTTACGATAGCTAGCAAAAATGCAGACTCCAAGGTCGTATTCGGACCGTTCGGAAGCGGAAACTCCGCAAAGAATATCGCATCTGCTATCGCATTTACTGCTCCTGCGGAGGGAACCTACAACCTGACTGCGCTTCTCCTTCACGAAAAGGATTACGATAAGGCAACAGGCAAGAATTCCTCTATCGTTTACGAGATCCTCGATAAGAATCTTAACGTAGTATTCTCGGGAAGCACCGCTAACCCGTATACCGCTGTAGACGTTACTAATACGCTTTCAAGAGCCGCTGCAAGCGTTTACCTTAACAAGGGCGAGACTATGTATCTCGTTTTAAGAGCTGCATCCGGAGCAAATGATCTTGCATCCGAAGCAATGGGAACTCAGATCCTTTCGCTTGACGTGACCACCGTTTCTCTCGGCTGCGCTCACGAATGGAACTATTCGACCAATAAGTGTAACCTCTGCGGCACCACTTGTACTCATAAGTACACAAACGGTATGTGCTCCGTTTGCGGCAAGACCTGCACGCACACCTGGAAGAACAGCAAGTGCACCGTTTGCGGCAAGTCCTGCACGCACAGCTGGAACAACTCTAAGTGTACCGTTTGCGGCAAGTCCTGCACGCATACCTGGAGTAACTCTAAGTGTACTACCTGTGGAAAGACCTGTACATCTCATACCTATAAGAACGAAAAGTGTAGCGTATGCGGAGCAAAGGAGCCGAAGAATCCCGACGGAATGCTTCCTCCTAACTTCTCGGGTACGACAGCTCCCGATAACACTACGCCCCCTGATACCACAGTTCCCGATACTACGGATCCCGATGTGACCAACCCCGATACCACGAAGCCGGATACGACTGTCCCCGACACTACTGTCCCCGACGTTACCGATCCTATCGACGACGAGCAGGGTAAGGGCGGCGAAAAGGATAATTCCGTGCTTATCGCAGTGCTCATCGGCGTTGCATACGCTATCGTGATCGCACTCATTCTTATCTTCTTTATACCTAAGAAACCTAAAAAGTAATTATTACTCATAACTAACGTCAAATAGGTATTGTAAGCTTTTTACAATACCTATTTGGGTATATAAGTAGGAGAAACTTATGACTATTTTTAAGAAAATTCTTATAGCAATGCTTTCGGTAATGCTTATCGTAGGAATGATTCCGATGGGCACGCTTGCTGAAAGCTATACCGATTCATATACGGTCACCGTTCCTACCGCAGAGGCGGAAAACGATGACGAGCTTCTTATCAAGATCGGAACGATCTCCGATTCACATGTAGACTACAATATTCAGAATAAAGAACCCTATATAAGAAATGCGTTTATAACGGCGGTCAACGCGCTTAAGGGAGAGGATCTTGACATTTTCCTCGTTGGCGGAGATATGACCTCCGATAACCAGGATAAGGGCGGAAAATACCGCTGGGAACACGACGTTTACAGCCGTACGGTAGCTCAGTATCTTAAGTATTCCTCCCAGGCATCGAAGACCGGCATAACCCTTTGGGCGTGCGGTAACCATGACCAGGAGGTCGGCTTCTATGAAAATACCCTCAGCGCAGGTGACTACAACTCCTACGAGGGCTTCATGAATCTGATGTTCGCAACTGCCGGATACCCGCTCTCTCTTTACACAACGCAAGACGATACCGGCGGATCCTTGTTCTACGATCATTGGCTCGGCGCGCACTACAATATCAAGGGCTTTGATTTCATTGTGATTAACGGCGGCTATCAGGTGTACTCTGCAGGCACTCTTAATTGGCTTGACAACACTCTGTCCGAGATCGGCGCAGATAAGACCGTATTCGTTATGGGTCACTATCCGCTTCAGGATAACCGCGGCGTAACGAATCCCGGTTCGTACGGTATGACCGGTAATGCGCAGGAATCGTTCAAGAAGGTAATGAACAAGTACGACAACGCTATCTACTTTTACGGACATAACCACGGTACCGCTAACGGTAACGTGCCGTGGATCATGTCTGACGTTTTTGAGAGAATTACGCATTACGACGCTAACGGCGCGGTAGTTAATGACAGAAACGTCGCTCCTTCCTCCTTCATTACCGCATTTATGGGCTCGGCAGGTTATTACGACGGCTCTCTCGGTGAAGCAGATCCCCATATCATTCAGGCAATGACGATCTCCGTTTATAAAAACAGGATCGAATTTAAGATGATCAACTGCGGCGCGCAGAGCGGCACGCTCAGCGAGCCTGCTGTCTGGACGATCACCCGCGACGTTAAAAACTCGGGCGCTCTTGAAGAGAGCGGTCCTATCCTCGTTACCGAAGACGTAAACACTGACGTATATTACGGAAGTGCGCTCGGAATCAACAAGTTCAAGATGCCTGCAAATATCACGTCGCTTTCCTATGACGGTATCGTAATCGAGGCAGAGGGACTTGAAGGTCTTACCCTCACTGCAAAGCGTCTTGGCTCAGGTGAAAAGTTCGACGATTGTATGACTAAGCTTTCGGGCGTAGTGAATACCGCCGTACTCTTCGATTGCACTGTGAAAAAATCAACGAGACTGAGAAAAATTGAAACCCCCGTCAAGGTGACTATGCCTTCGCTCATAAACGAGTTCGGAAGCAAGACGGCAGAAATTGATCTCGCGGTTTACTACTGGAATAACGACGGTAAGCTCTGCATGACCGACGTTATCAAGAACGATGACGGTACTCTCAGCTTCATTATGACCAATCTCTCGACCTTCGCTCTTTCCGCACGTGCAAACACGGAGGATCAGCTTCCCGAGCTGAAGAGCAATAATGACGGTAATAAGGATAAAGATAATAACAGCATTGTTCCGATCATAATCGCAGTTGTTGCGGCTGTAGTCGTTGTAGCTGTTGTAGTTGTCGTGATCGTCGTTAGTAAAAAAACGAAGGCAAACAAGACCGAAGAGAATAGCGGCAAGCAGGAATAATTATGCTTACAAAAGCAGTTATTACAAACGAGGCATTCCGCCTCGAATATAACTACAAGGATGTTTGTCCGAAGAAAATAAGCTCCGTCGTCATGGCGAGAAACGACCGAGCCGCCTGTCAGCTGATACTTCAGTCCGATAAGCACTACAGCGTGTCGCTCTCGCGCGGCGACTGGTTTTCCGATTTTGAAAAGGTAGCGGCAGGAAAGGCACTCAGCGGTCACGACAGATTCCGAATAGCGGTCAATTCGCCGCTTAAGGTCAGCACGCACCATATAGGAATGTTCTTTGACGACGACGAGACGAAAAAGGCGGATATTCTGCTTGATCAGGACGTCGTTGAGACCTATGCGAATATGCCTACGTCGGTGTGGGTGGAATTTGAAAGCGGTAAGGACACTCCGGCAGGGGAGTACAGTGCCGAAATCAAGGTGTATCACTCTCTTTACGGCGAGGACGAAAAAGAGGTCGCGTCGTTTAACGTGACTGTCAAGGTCTACGGTGTACTTCTTGACGACAGCAGAAGCTGGAGATTCCATCTTGACCTCTGGCAGCATCACTGCAACCTCGCGCGTCACAGTGACGTCCGTCTTTGGTCCGACGAGCATTTCGAGCTTATGAAGCCATACGCGAAGAGCATGGCTGACCTTGGACAGAAGGCAGTTTCGGTATGCGTAAGTGAGATCCCGTGGGGCGGTCAGCTCTGTGAGCTTGACCACCGTTACGGCGGAAATTTGTTTGAATACTCCTCCGTTTTCGTTACTAAAAAGCTTGACGGAAGCTTCGAATATGATTTCTCAAAGATGCAGAGGATAATCGATACCTATGCTGAGGCAGGTGTTGATAAGGTGATCGAGGTATTCGGTCTTGTAAATCTTTGGGGCGTCAAGGGCTATCCAAGCGGAAAGCCGATCGACGAGTACCCCGAGAATATCAAGATCCGTTATCTTGACGAGAGCGACGGCGCTCAGAAGTATCTCCGTCACGGAGAGGATATTGTCGCTTACGTAAAGGCGCTCGAAAAGTATTTTGTTGATACAAAGCAGATCGACAAGGTGCGTATCGCGGCTGACGAGCCGGCAGACCCCGAGCGTTATAGCAAGAGCTTGGATATGCTGAAAAGCATTGCTCCGTCGTTCCGTGGCTCCTGTGCTATCAATCACGCAGAGTTTATCGGTCAGTTCCATGAGCGTATCGACGATTTTGTTCCTTACCTCGGCTGTACCGTTCAGGAGTACGATCGACTTCAGGAATATAAGGCGGCGTATCCGGAAAAGAGATTTTTGTGGTACGTCTGCTGTAACAGAGAAATGAAGCCGAATACCTTCATTTCGTCTTATCCCATAGAGTCGAGAACGATAGGACTTATGACGTCGTTCTTCGGCTTCGACGGATTTGCGAGATGGGCGTACACGATCTGGTCTGAAGACCCGAGAAAGGACGTTCGCCATTCTGCCTTTGAGGCGGGGGATACCTGCTTCGTTTATCTCGGATATAACGGCAAGCCGCTTCTTTCTCTGCGCTATAAGAATCTTCAGCGCGGAATAGCAGACTACGAGCTTCTTACCCGTTACCGCGAAAAATTTGGCGACGAGGAGGCAGATAAGCTTCTTAAAAAGGTCCTTATCTTTGATGACATACGCACTTACGTGAATAACGGATGCTGCCGTCATGAGAGCGAGCTTTTCTCGGTCGATTTCGAAGATTACAATGCCATAAAAAAAGAGGTCCTTAAGGGACTTGAATAATTAAAGCACCCCGAAGGGGGTGCTTTTCATTTTCTCAAAGTATGCTTTGATCGCTTTGCGTATTTGCTTGCGCATTTTAATGTGTTTGAGCGAAAAATAGCGAAAAAATGTCAAATTGCGCACCTTTATTGACAATTTTGCTTAACTATATTATAATAAATATAGTTATAATTATATTTAACAATAGGAGAAATCTTATGAGCAAACGAATCTTGGCGGCGCTTTTCTCAATCGTGCTCGTGATCGGTATGATACCGTTCGGCACGTTTGCAGAAAAAGTGTCAGAACACACTTATACCGTTCCGACGGTAGGCGCATCGGCATCGTCCGATAAGCCGCTTATAACTGTCGGTACGATCGCTGACGGTCACGTTGACTACGGTCTTCAAAATTCTGATCCGTATTTACGCTCGTCGTATATCAAGGCGATGAACGCACTCAAGGCAGAGGGCGTTGATATTATTCTCGACGGCGGAGATATGGTCTCCGACAACGAGGACCAGCAGAAGGTCGACTTCCGTTGGGAAAAG
>JAGASS010000031.1 GCA_017621655.1 Clostridia bacterium
ATTGTGCCGATTGCGGCAACAAGATGTATATCGCTTGGAACAATACGCGTCACAAGAGAACCGATCCGAGAACCTATCACAGAGAAAACTTCAAATGCGGAGCTTACTCAAAATTCGGTGATAGGGTGTGTTCAAGCCACTATATCCAAATCAAGATTCTCAATCAGATCGTTTTGCAGGATATACGAGCAAAGATCGGCTTGGTAGAGGCAGATGAAAACAAGGCAAGAAAAGCCTTTCTCAGCCGTAGCGAGAAGCTTGCCGCCGATACACTTGCTGCCGACCACAAGAGAGAAACGCAGGTCAATCGTCGCCTTGCCGAACTTGAACGCTTGATTTCCACTGTGTATGAGGACAAGGCACTTGGCAAAATTCCCGAGGAAGTCTGCATCAATCTTCTGTCAAAGTATCAAGAAGAAAAGAAAAATCTCACCGTCGAACTCTCCGAGATCGAGCGCCGCCTCAATAACGAGGTCGAGCGTCACGCGGATGTAGATGAGTTTATCCGTCGCTTGAAAAACTATATCAGAGTACCTGAGCTGACGCGAGAGATGTGTATGGAGCTGATCGAATTCGTCACCATTGACGAGTGCCCGGGCAAGTATAGCAAAGAGCCCCGCGAAATCCACATCTACTATAAGCTCATCGACAAGAACCGATCAAAGCCTACCCATAAGATGTGACGATTTTTGATGTTCACTACGCTCAACATATATTCGCATATCACGGATACGATGAGAGCGCAAGCATCGGTGAAAATCGACCGCAAAATAGGCGGTACAGTCGCTCCGATGCCCGAAACGAAGGATGAGCAAAGGACGGCACAAACGAGTGCCTTGAAAGAAAATTTTGAGCCGTACACGCCGAAAATTCGCAAGAGTGGCACAGGATTCGTGTATCAGATAAACGACAGCCTATGGGAAGGAAGCTTCTATACAAGACTCGCAGATGGCAAACGAAAAAAGTTCAATGTCTATGCAAAGACAAGAGAAGAATGCGAGGAAGAACTCGCCAAGATGATAGCCGAGAAGAAAGCAGAAATCGCAGCCGAGAAGAAAAAGATGAAAACAGCATAACTCACAGAGGGCTGACCAAGACGGTCAGCCCTCAAAATTTGCATCGCAGTAGGCAAAGAAAATGGCTCTGAGAAACACTTCTCAGAGCCAAAATGGTCGGAGTGAGGTGATTCGAACACCCGACCTCTTGGTCCCGAACCAAGCGCTCTACCAAGCTGAGCCACACCCCGATAACAGGCAACATTATAACACATTTGTTCTTCAATGTCAATAGCAAGTTTAAGAAATTTTTAATTTAGAAGCGAAAAAAGGAACGGATGTCCGTTCCTTTTTTATTTGAACTTTTTTCTGAACTCAAGGGGAGTTTGTCCCGTTTTTCTTCTGAAGAAATCCGCAAAATAAGTAGCGTCGCAAAAGTTGAGCTGCTCTGAAATGTCTTTGATTGAAAGATTTGTCTTTTTAAGCAGTGACTGTGCGATCGCTATGCGGCGGTTAATGATGTATTCGCCGGGAGTGATACCGTATCGAGCACTGAAAATACGAATGATATACTGCTTAGAAAAGTGGAACTCGTTCATCAGGTCATTAAGAGTAATGTAGCCGTCGGGCTGAATATCGATGCATTTCTTTATAAGCTCGGCAGGCGTCGGTTCGCGTTCGTTATCTCTACGGCGCATCTCCTCGCTTATCTTCTGCACAAGCTCGAGCAAAAGGCGCGCACCCTCTCGGTCGATCGTTTCTATGTCAGTATCCGGTTTAATAATTGAATGTATTTTAAATATATCGTCTTTTATGTCGAAATCAGGAATGTGGTTTACTTTACCTATATTATATGCGCGCAAAATATCCGGCACTGACGGTCCTGACACCTGTACCCATATCTTTGTCCATGGGTCGTTCGGATCAGCGTAATAATCGTGATACTGATCGGCGTGTAGAATAAAAACGTCTCCTGCTTTGACGTTAAAAGTACGGTCATTCTCGGTAACTGTGCCTTTTCCCGAAACAATATACTCAATTGATCCTACCCCGAGCGGTCTTGTTATTCTGTTGTCACTGCCTTTCTTGCCTTTGGAAATGCCCGTAAGGTCAATTGCAAACGGCGCATTTGTTCTGCGAAGGATCTCAGAAAATCTTTCGTTGCCCATTGTTTAAAATTCCTTAATATAAGTTTAATATTACTAAATAAATGAAAAACATAATTCATTTACATCGCCATTCTACCATAGTATAATTAATTTGTAAAGATTTTTTTGAAAGGAGAGCTTTAATATGTTTTTAAGACGCGGTCTTTCCGCACTTATTGCAGTCAGTATTTTGGCATTGCACACCGTCGGTGCACTTGCTTACACGGCTGCTATAACTGTTAAAGGTCAAGGCACAGACACTATGGATATTCAAAAGCAAGATGATTTCGTTTACACAGAATCTTTTGAAAACCATGACGACACTGAGCACCGCATGAGAGTCAACATTGATTACAATTGGCGTTTCATGCAAAAGGATGTCGCAGGGGCTGAGGCAAAGGGCTTCAATGATAGCTCGTGGCGACTTCTCAATCTTCCACATGACTGGTCGATCGAAGGTGAATACGATCAGGCAAATTCGACGGGAGGAGCTTGTGGCTTCCTACCGGCGGGTATCGGCTGGTACCGTAAAACACTTGTAATACCCGCCGAATACAGAGACGGTAAACAGGTCTCTCTCTATTTTGACGGAGTATTCTGCAACAGTACGGTTTACGTTGACGGTGAAAAGGTCGGAGAGAGCTTCTACGGTTGGCTTTCTTTCTCCTGCGATATTACAGCGCAGGTTCAGGGTAAGGAATCCGTAGAGATAGCGGTTAGAGTTGACAACTCTATTCAGCCGTCTGCACGTTGGTATACCGGCTCGGGCATTTACAGCCACGTATGGCTCATTTCGACGGATGACGTTCACGTAGCCGAAAACGGAACCTACGTTATTACACCCGCTGCAGGTATAAAGCAGGCACCCGACGGAACTGTTAAGATCGAAACTGTCGTTGATAACGACGGCGCGGCAGATTCAAGCATCAAGGTGCGCTCTTCTATTATTAACAAGAAGAACGGTCAGCTTGTTGCGCAGATCATATCTGAAGCAGTTACAGTGGCTGCAGGCGCTTCTGTTACCGTTAATCAGGAAACCAAGGTCGATAATCCTCTACTTTGGTCATCCGATGACCCTAACCTCTATACTCTTAAAACTGAAATAATTTCGGGTAATGAGGTCGTTGATGATTATCTAACCGATTTCGGATTCCGTTCTATATATTATGAAGAGAGCGGATTCTATGTAAACGGCGTAAAGACAAAGCTTAAGGGCGTTGCTAATCACTGGGCGATCGGAGCGCTCGGTGCAGCTCAGTCGGACAATATGATCCGTTATGCTGTTCAGATTTTGAAGGATATGGGCGTTAACGCCATTCGTACCGCACATAACGCTCGCCCGCCCGTATTCTATCAGATCTGTAATGAGCTTGGTATGATGGTAATGGATGAGCTGTTCGAGGGAGCGACGGGAAAAGCATCGGGTGACTACGGCACGCTTTACTATCAGTCGCGCTGGAAGACCGATATGGAATATTGGCTGAGGCGTGACAGAAATCATCCTTCTATCGTTTTTTGGAGTCTCGGAAATGAGACCAGAGAAGGCGATAACGGAATGACTGCCTTTCTGAAGCAGTTTGACACGACGCGCCCGACGACAGGCGGCGACATATTCCAGGTCGTTGACATTCCCGGCGGAAACGGTTCAAGTGAACAGGTAACGTTCAGGCAGCCGGTAGCAGGCAAGCCGATGGTAGCAACTGAAGCT
This sequence comes from Clostridia bacterium, assembly GCA_017621655.1. GTDB lineage: Bacteria > Bacillota > Clostridia > Oscillospirales > CAG-272 > Colimorpha_A. Next base: position 3,852 of record JAGASS010000031.1, read on the forward strand.
CCTCACTCTCATGCAGTACGAGGTGTATACCGTACACAGACGTGGTACAGAGGATACGTATTCACGGGAAGTATCTGGTGGCCGATCCCGAATCTTACCGAAAAAGAGATCTTTGAATATGATTGGGCAGATTTTGAGAATTCCCAAAGAATTTGGCCGTCATCCTATGATAACGCATCAAGCCAGATCTCTGTGCGCAAAAACTGGGAGCTTACCCGCGATACTGATTGGCGTATCGGTGAATTCCGTTGGACGGGATTCGATTACCTTGGAGAAGCAAACTACGTTCTCGGCGGCTGGCCGTACAGAATGTTCCATAGCGGCGCGATAGACGTCGCATACTTCCCGAAGGATATGTACTATCTCTATCAGAGCATGTGGCTTGATACTCCTATGCTCCACGTTCTTCCTTCTTGGACTCATCCGATAATGGAGGAGGGGACAGAGATACCCGTATGGGTGTATTCCAACTGTGAAGAAGTTGAGCTTTTCTTCCGCGCAGACGGAACAGATGAATACGTATCTCTCGGACGTCTTGATCACGGACCTATGTCCGAGCGTCTTGAAGCCGAGATGCAGTTTGAATGGCTCGTTCCGTGGAAGCCGGGTACTATCAAGGCGATCGGCTACGATAATAACGGTAACGCTATACTTGAGGAATCACATACAACTGCATCCTCTCCCGCAGGCATTAAGCTTGAAAACACGACCGGCGAGGAGCTTCCCGTTGACCCGTCTTGGATCGGTCAGGTAACCGTCAGCATCCTTGACAAGGACGGTAACCTCTATCCTTACGGCGAAAACAGAACCTATTACCACGTTTCGGGACCTGCATTTGTGAAGGCGCTCGAAAACGGCTCTCCTACAGACACAGAATCCCACGTCATGGGCAATCGTAACGCTTTTATGGGACTCGCGAAGGCATTTGTTCAGCCCACGCAGGATGACGGCGATGTTATTCTTACCGTTGGTGCAATACTCGGCGAGAAGCGTCAGCTTACATCCGATCTCGTTTATATCGACGTTGAACAGCTCGCTCTGCGCGGCGATCCCTCTAAGGACGAATTTGAAATATTCTACACTACAGACGGCACGGCTCCGAGCAGAAGCTCGACTCCCTATACGGGTGCTTTCTCGGTTGAGCTTGGTACAACTGTCAAGGCGGCAGTTTATTTCAAGGGCGAGACATCTGCTATCTTCGTAATGGAAGAGACATTCGGAGAAAACGAGGGTATGTTCTGGAGTATTACCGATCGAAAGACAGCCGATAACGTTGCAACTATCGATAATGCCGTTCTGACCGGTGACGGAATGACTACCAAGACCTATGGTTACGGCGAAACTTATGCAAACTTTAACAATAAGCCGGGTAGCGTAACATATACTCTTAACGCCGAAAAAGCAGGCACATACTACGTAGCGATATGTTACAACAACGGCTCTTATGAGGCCACCAGCGGTACTCCGATCGTAAAGTGGATGGATATATCGGTAAACGGCACGTTTGTCAAGAATTACGGCTTCCCGTATAACGGCGACTGGGATATCATGTGGTCGTACGCGTTTATAAAGGTAAATCTTAACGAGGGCGAAAATACTATCAAGATCGATTCGCCAAGGACGAGCGGTGCAAACCTGAAGGAGATCATCTACTGGCACGATGACGATATATACACAGCTGACAACGCGGAGGTAACGGGCGACGATTCCGTTCTTAGTTATGAAACAGCGCCTGACGGAATCGGTGTAGACGTACATCAGGGCGGTACGGTATCCTGGGAGATAACCGATCGTCCCGCGGGTAAATATACTATTAAGATGGTTTATTCTACACCTAACCCGAGTACACATCTTACTCAGTTCTACGGTATTGTAAACGGCGAGCAGAAGGCAGTTTGGATGACCAACAAGGTATCTAACGACTACGGCTCGTCCTGGGGCTTATATTCTGCCGAGGTTGAGCTTGCACCGGGTACAAATACTGTATCTATGAGAATCCCTAACGGCGGTGCACTTGTCAGCGCACTTATTATTGAGCCGATTTCGGTTTATGACGTAACTACCGTTACGCTGAATTCCGCTTCCTTAAGCGGTATTAAGATCGGAGTTGAGAATAACTCTACACCTGCTATCACATCCGATGAGTACCTTTCCGACTACACTACTTGGGATATGGTTCGCACGAGCAGTGGCGCGTTTTACCTCGTATGCCGCGCCAACGGAAAGCTTCTTGGCTCGGGTCTCAAAAATCTGTATCTTACAAGTGAAACGAATGACAGGAACACTCTTTGGATAACAAGAGGCGAAATGGAGAACTATGATTTTATTCAGCACGTTTACTCCGAGCGTGTTCTTGCAATCAGCCCCGAAAATGTGCTTATTCTCGATTACGCTGATAACTACTATATCGGCGACCGTGACAGCAGGGCACTATGGACAATAAGAGAAGCTGAAATTGATTTTGCCTTCGATGAAAGCACTCCGAAAACCGTAACTGCCGACAAGAAGCCCTTCAAGGTATTGGCTAAATCCCTTACCTCCTCGGGCACAGTAACCTACTCGATCGTTTCAGGACCTGCAACGATCGATACAAATACCGGTCTGCTTACTCTCACAGGCGAGCTTGGAACCGTAATTATCGAGGCAACACTCGATCCTGACGGTGACGAAAGCGGCGCAAGAGCAAGCTTTATAATGGAGGTGACCGGCTCCGAAGTAGCCAGGCAACCGGGGACACAATACTCGGCTCTCGACGCAACTTATCCTAGTGGCTTTAAGTCTGGTACTACTGACAGCGGCATTGGTTACGTCGATTTTAATAATAAAACGGGCTCGATCGACTTCGAAGTAACTGTTCCTTATGACGGTGAGTATTATATTGCCGTTCGCTATAACTGCGCAAACACCCGTTATTTCAACCTGACTGTTAACGGTGTTGACAGCGGCAGATATACCTGCCCGATGACGGGCTCTACCTGGTACGGCGATTGGTCTTATCAGATGGTAAAAGCGACCCTTAATAAGGGAGTAAATACTATAGGTGTTTCTAACGCTTATGCGAATTCTCCCGTTGTTTCTGAGATCATTGTATACCCGACGTCCGAATGGCATCTTCCTTCTGATGTTGAGAGCTTTGAGGGCGGTTCTGTTGTAGTCAAGGATGCGTATAATACCTTTAATAAGGAGCATATTGACTTTGGGCAGAAGGGTGCGGTATCCTGGAATATCAATGTTCCGACCGCAGGCAAGTATAAGCTCATAGTGACGTACTCTACAGGTGCCGCTTGGACTCCCAGACTCAACGCTTATGCTGACGGCAAAGCAGTCGGTAATTGGACAGTAAAGGCAACGGGCACCAATTATGGAGATTCCTTAGACTTCCTTACTACAGGCACGTTTATGCTTACCGAAGGAATCCATACGTTCAAGCTCGAGGCCCCAAGCGGCGGAACGTTCGTTGATTCGATCCGTCTTGAGCTTGTTAAGGAATACAATCTACCTACAAGCGGCGTTGACGTCTATTCACCGCACGACGCAGTTTATCCGTCTGGCTTCAAGGCAGGCACGACTCCAGACGGCGTTGAGTACGTTGATTTTAATAACAAAACAGGAACTATTGACTATACGGTTAACGTTGAAAGAGCAGGTGAGTACTACGTAGCTGTGGCTTATAATACCGCTAATGAGCGTAGATTTGAGCTAATTGTTAACGGTAAATCTTATGGCGCGTACGTATGCCCTGCAACCGGAACGGCATGGTACGGTAACTGGTCATATCAGATCATAAAGGTAACCTTGAATGCAGGCGATAACACCGTTTCGGTAGGTAGATATTTAACGTATGCTCCTGTTGTAGCTGCAGAACTAAGAGTTTCTTCCGTACACGAATGGTGGCTACCTTCTGATGCTGATTCCTTCAGCGGAGGTGCGGTTGTCAATAAGGATACCTACTATAATTTCAACGGCGAGCATATTGACTTCGGTCAGAACGGCTCGGCTACATGGAACGTATCTGTTCCGTATAACGGCTCTTACCGTTTGATATTTACCTATTCAAGCGGTACTACCTGGAATCCTCCCATCAAGGCGTATGCTGACGGAAAGCTTGTTAAGCAGTGGAACGTTGTTCCTACGGGCGGATACGGTACGGCAAGCGGCTTCGTTACCTCTCCCGAGTTCTACCTATCTGCAGGCGAGCATACTATCACATATGAAGTACCGCAGGGCGGCGCATTCGGAGACGCTATCCGTATTGAGCTTGTAAACGAATGTAAAGAGCACATATTTAACGGTGATGCTATCTGCGATAACTGTACTTACGTTTGTTCTCATACCGGCGGAGAAGCTACCTGTAATGCTCCCGCTAACTGTACAGTCTGCGGAACAGCATACGGTGCTGTAAACACTGATAACCACGTTGATAAGAACGGTAAGTACACTTATAACGATGACGGAACGCACAGCTTTGACCGTACCTGCTGCGAATACAGCGACGTTCAGAGCGAAAGCTGCGAGTTCGGTGACGATAACGTATGTGATCATTGCGGACACGACAGAGCTCCCGAAATCGCTCAGGATAACTTTGATAAGGCGTTTGCCGTTCTGTTTGAAGAAGGAGAAGGCACCGACCTTGACGTTAAGGGCCCCGGAGAAGGCGCTCTCGACGCTTATGAAGCAAAGAAGTCTGATGACGTTCTTGATGGATTTAAATATAAGCAGTTCAATCTCCGTCTTGAAAACAAGATCGTAACGCTCCGTCATCATATAAAGCTTGTCGACGCAGAATCCTTCACGCTTCTTGTAGACGGCAAGGATGTAGTGCTTATCAATTACGAAGGAACTGACTATTATTACTTCGAGACTACTGCAGATATGGGCAAGCTTCATCACGCTCACGTTATAACGGTAAGCGACGGTACAACGACGGTTACCGTTGAGATCTCCGTTTATTCTTACATCAAGATCGCCCTCGACAACAACATCAAGGACGAAGAAAGAACGGTACTCAAGGCGCTTTACGATCTCAATGAGGCAACAAGAATTGATTAAGGAGGAAGAGAATAATGGAAAAGAAATTTGAAATGCCTGCTATAAACGTAGTATTATTTGAAAACGATGACGTTATTACTTCCTCGGGTCTTGATTTTGCACTCGGTTCCTTCGCGTTCCCGGGTTTCAATCCCTTTGGTGAGTAATACGCACAAAAGAAACAGCCACCCTTTAGTAGGTTGAGCTTAGGGATAAGCTCAACCTACCATGAAATCAATTTGCTTCGCAAATTGATGAAATACGACTTGCGTCGTATGAAATAGGCTTCGCCTATGATATATTTTCTTCGAAAATATTAAGGATTAAAAATGATCCGTTGCTAAATGCAACGGATCATTTTTTACCATAATATGCCCAAAGGGCATATTAAGCTATCGGCTCAAAGTCGGAAGCGCCGTGCTTGCAGAGAGGGCAGATAAAGTCATCGGGTAGTGTATCACCCTCGTAGATATATCCGCATATCTTGCAGACGAATCCTTTTTTGCCCTCGGTTTCGGGCTTCGGCTTGACGTTGTTCTGATAGTAAGTGTATGTCATCGTTTCCTTGTCGGAAAGAACTCTTGCCTCGGTAACGGAGCAGATAAACATTCCGTGAGTATCGAGATCAATATACTGCTCGACCTTAAGCGACATAAAAGAGTTAATATATCTCGTCAGGAAGGGAAGCCCGTTATCGGAACGAAGCGTTTCCCAACCTGCAAATTTATCCGTGTTTCTGCCGCTCGTGAAGCCGAAATTTTCAAATACGCTGAACGGCGCTTCAGTGCTTAAGCAGTTGATGTTCATTTCACCGCTTTGCTTAATTACGTGGTGAGAATAATTCTGCTTGTTAATCGTAACCGCTATTCTGTTTGGCGTGCTTGTTACCTGCGAAACGGTGTTTACTATAAGTCCGTTATCCTTTTTTCCGTCGTTGCAGGTGACAACGTAAAGACCGTAGCCGATATTAAAGAGCGCCTTTAGGTCGTTCTTGTTAGCCGTCGATTCCTGCATTGCTAGATAATCCTGGCAAAGCTCGGAGGCGAGGGTGTCGATCTGTCCCTTGCTTTCGTCATTAAGAGCAGACATGATTCTGACGGTCGTGTCGGTATAGGTGATGTTCTTGCATTTTTCCATCATTTCCTTCATAACCTTTGCGGCAAGAGGCGCCCAGCTTCCGTTTTCAACGAAAGCAACAGTGCGATTCTTGAATCCACGCTCGGTAAGATGGTTGATGAATTCGCGCATGAACGGGAAGATCTCTGCGTTATAGGTAGTAGTTGCAAGAACAAGCTTGCTGTATCTGAACGCATCCTCAACTGCTTCCGCCATGTCACAACGCGCAAGATCGTTTACTACTACCTTTGGACAGCCGTTTGCCTTGAGCTTCTCGGCAAGGAGATTAACTGCCTTTTTTGTGTTTCCATATACGGATGTATATGCAATAACGATTCCGTCATCCTCGGGCTGATAGCTTGACCACGTGTTGTAAAGTCCGATATAGTAACCGAGGTTTTCGGTGAGAATGGGACCGTGAAGAGGACAGATCTTTTCAATATCGAGTCCTGCTGCCTTCTTAAGAAGCGCCTGAACCTGCGCGCCGTATTTACCGACGATGCCGATATAGTAGCGTCTTGCCTCGCATGCCCAGTCCTCCTCTACGTCAAGTGCGCCGAACTTTCCGAAGCCGTCAGCAGAGAAGAGAACCTTATCGGTGCTGTCATAGGTAACGATGACTTCGGGCCAATGAACCATGGGCGCCGTCACGAAGGTGAGAACATGTTTGCCGAGATCAAGCGTGTCGCCCTCGCCGACAACGATCCTTCTGTCTGAAAAATCTGTGCCGAAGAAATTTTGCATCATTGCAAACGCTTTAGCCGAGGACACGATAGTTGCGTCAGGATAGGATTTTGCAAAATTATAGATATTGGCAGAATGATCCGGCTCCATATGCTGGATAACGAGATAATCGGGCTTTCTTTCTCCAAGAGAATTCTGGAGATTATCGAGCCACTCGTGCGTGAAAGAAGCGTCAACGGTATCCATAACTGCGATCTTTTCGTCAATAATCACATAAGAATTGTAAGAAATTCCGTTCGGAACCACGTACTGACCTTCAAATAGGTCGATCTTGTGGTCGTTTACTCCGATGTACTTGATGTCGTTCGTAATGTTCATTTTATATTCCTCCATTAAAAGCATTTTCCGCTCTTGCAGTCTTCTGTATTTCCGCCTCTGTAGCAGAGTTCATTTGCGCACTGACCTTTACTAAGCATGTCGACAATGTTATTCACCGTCGTGCTTGCGATGTTTTCGAGCGCCTCTTCGGTCAGAAACGCTTGATGTGAGGTTACTATCACGTTTGGCATTGAGATCAGCCGCGCAAGCGTGTCGTCCTCCATTATGTGTCCGGAGTTGTCCTCAAAGAACAGGTCGGATTCTTCCTCGTATACGTCGAGGCAGGCAGCACCTATTTTCCTAGATTTAATGCCTTCAAGCAGTGCTTCCGCATCAACGAGCGCGCCGCGCGACGTATTGAGTATGATTACTCCTTTTTTGCATTTTTCAATTGCGTTTTCATCTATCAGATGATACGTTTCGTCATTTAGCGGGCAGTGCAGGGAAATAATATCGCTGTCTGCAAATATCTCATCAATTGAAACGTATTTTATTATTTCTCCGTCTTCAATTGAACGGTCGGGAAATTTATCGTAAGCCAGGATCTTCATTCCGAAGCCGCGGCAGATATTGACGAATACCTTACCGATCTTACCTGTACCTATTATACCGACGGTCTTTCCGTAAAGGTCAATGCCAGTAAGCCCGTTAAGACTGAAATTGAATTCCTTTGAACGGTTATATGCCTTGTGTATCCTTCTAATTGACGTCAGCAGTAGAGCCATTGTATGCTCTGCAACTGCGTAGGGCGAATATGCCGGCACACGGACAACGTGTATTTTGCCAAACGCGTATTTCATATCCACGTTATTAAATCCGGCACAACGAAGGGCAATGACCTTAACACCCATCTCTGACAGCTTGTCAATAACTGAAGAGTTAACGGTATCGTTTACGAACACGCAAACGCCGTCAAAGCCGTGAGCCAGATATACAGTGTCCTCATTAAGCTTCGTTTCGTAGTATTTGAACTCGATTCCGGTGCTTTCCGAATATTTGTCGAAGGAGTTTTTGTCGTACGGTTTTGTATCAAAAAAAGCTATTTTCATGTTTTGTCCTTACAGTTTTTTTATATTATTCCTTTCTGAATGAAAAACAAACGGTAATTGATTATTTTGTAAGGAATTCTCGTATTTTTTCCCAGACCCCTTCGTCCTGCTCGGTCATTTTGTCCCAATCGAAGGAGCTTCTGAATTTTTCCTTGTCATCAAGCGACATATCGGCAGCACTTACGGCGGCTGATGAATATTCAGCTAGGTATTTTACTGCATCACGCGTGTAATTAGGATTATGCCCTTTTTCGCTTTCAAGTATAAACTCTATATTCTCTTTATCCTTAAGAGCATAATAGAGTGTATCGTAGTGTACCTCTTTATTTACAAGATGATCGTTATCGGAATAGATAAGCAGCGCATCAACGTTTGAATTTCTAAGGGTCTCAACAGCATCGTAGGACACAAATTCCGGGTTCGATCCTGCTTCAAGCTTGATTATGTCCTTTATATAAAAGCGTAAGAAGCCGTTGAAATTCTGCTGTGTCATTCTTTTTACGGAAGTAAATCCGCTTAGTACCACGATCTTTTTTATATCTGAATGAAGGGCAGGGATATTCAGTGTTGAAAAACCGCCCCAGCTGTGTCCCATCACGGTGATATTTTCCGTGTTCACGTTAGGATCAGATTTGAGAGTGTTAAGCGCATCGTTTAGATCGCAAAGTGATTGAGAAAGTCCGCCCGTATCTTTGCCGTCCGATTCCATACATCCCGTATGATCGTATGCGAAAACGCGGTAACCGAAGGAGCAAAGCTTTTCGATCTCCTTCATATATGAACGGTGACCGCCTCCGAAGCCGTGATCGAAAACAATAAGCTTATTCGGATCATACCCGTCGTAGCTGTAAAAACATCCGACAAGTCGGTTGTTTTTTGATGAAGTGAACTCGTATCTCTCAGCATTTAGACCCGGGAAGTCTTTATGCGAAAAATAATACGCAATACCTATGTCGTCACAGCGAACGAATAGCTGCGCTTTGTATACTTCTTCGATTTCTTTATGAAAAATCATCGTATCACCACCTTTTAGCATTATAACATATTTTCAAAAAAATGTAAATAAAAAAAGCGGCTTTCGCCGCTATTTTTTAAGGAAGCTTTACCGTCCCGTCGAGAGTCATAACAAAACCGTTTAGGTCAGCAGAGCAAATATCACCGCCGATAACTTTTCCGCGGTATACGATTATGTTTGCGTAGACCGTGCCGTTATAGTTTTCGAAGTTTGTTATTTTATATGTATAACGCGTTACGTCCTTACCCTTGTATTTTCCTAGATCTAGCCCTTGTTGCTTTTGAAGCTCGTTATATCCTACGAATATCTTGTCAAATTTTGTCGGTATCGTAACCTTCACGTTTTCACTTGGCTCACTTTCAACCTCCCATCCGAATTGCTTAAGAAAATTGATCCTGTCCTCATTCGTCTTTACGTTTACATAGCTATAAGACGATACGGGAGAATACATCAAAGACGCAGCAGTCGGCTCAGTGACGGGTATCATCGTAAGCAGTACGACCAGTGCGATCACTGACGCGCAAATGACGGTCGCAATTTTTATTGTTGATGCTTTTATTGATAATATGAACATAACGTCCTCCGCGTGATAGAGTTAGTAGAGTATATTCGCAAAAAAAGAAAAATATTCTGAATTTTTTTGAAAATAACTATTGACAAGAAGAAAGTAATGTGATATAATACCAAACGTTGCGGGTAATCGGGCAGCGAGATGAAATGCTGGTGTGGCTCAATGGCAGAGCAGCTGATTTGTAATCAGCAGGTTGTTGGTTCGACTCCGATCACCAGCTCCAATATGGGAGCGTTCCCGAGCGGCCAAAGGGGGCAGACTGTAAATCTGTTGTCAGTGACTTCGGTGGTCCGAATCCACCCGCTCCCACCAGAAAAAGACGATTGCTATGCAGTCGTCTTTTTCCTTTATTTAGTTGATCTGGGTGACACTGAGGTGAATTTCATGAAAGAAAGAATTATTGAGGCGATTGACAATAATCGCGACGCGATAATATCCTGTGGTGAGTATATTCTGAATAATCCCGAGCTTGGTTTTAAGGAATTCAAGACTTCTGAATACGTAAAAAACGAATTTACTAAGCTTGGAATTCCTTATCGCGATAACGTTGCCATTACTGGCGTTATCGGTGTTGTAGGCGATCCAAACGCCGATATAAACGTTTGTGTTATCGGCGAGATGGATGCAATTAAATGCTTTGAGCATCCGAATGCTGATCCTATTACGGGCGCGGTGCACGCTTGCGGTCATAATGCACAGATTGCTCAAATGATAGGAGCAGCATACGGAATCGTTAAAAGCGGTGTCCTTAATGAATGCAGCTGTAAGATCACTTTTTTAGCTGTTCCTGCAGAGGAGTTTGCTGAGCTTGACTATCGCGGACATCTTATAAATGATGGAAAAATAACGTATATGTCGGGCAAGCAGGAGCTGATACATCTCGGCTTTTTTGATGACGTTGACATAGCCATGATGATACACGCTCAGGCGTTGACACCCGCGCCACGTTTGTTTATGAACGGCTCAAGTCTCGGCTTTGAAGCAAAGAAGATAACGTTTACAGGTGTCTCTGCGCACGGAAGCGAGCCGTGGAACGGTGTAAACGCGCTTGATGCGGCGGTTATGACAATAAACGGAATCAATGCGAACAGAACAACCTTTAAGGATTCGGACAGAGTCCGCATACATCCGATAATTTCAAACGGCGGTGATCTCGTTAACGTCATACCGAATAAAGCCGTAATTGAGACTTTTGTTCGCGGTGCTAATACCGCCGCTATCGTAGATGCCTGCAACAAGGTTGACAATGCGGCGAAGGCAGGTGCGCTTGCAATGGGCGCAAGCTGTGAGATCGAGAATATCAAAGGTTACGCGCCGCTTATGCAAGACGTTACGCTTTCTAAGATCTTCGAAGATAACGCACTTGAATTCATCGGCTCTGATAAGGTTGAGCATTTTATGGATATGACCGGTTCAACTGATATGGGCGACGTATCTGCAATTCTTCCTGCCATCCAGCCGACGATAGGCGGCTTTGACGGCGCACTTCACAGCAAGGATTTCACGATTGTAGATAAAGAATTTGTTTACCTTACGGCCTCAAAAATATTGGCTTGTACCGTATACGATCTTATTAAGGATAATTGTGCCATAGCTCGCAAGATCAAAAGCGAGTTCAAGCACGAAAAATAAGATATTATGTCTATACAGATAGATCACCAACTGCGTGAATTCATACCTCACAGTGTAAATGAGTTTCCGATCACATATTTTCACGACGAGCTGATAACGCTAACCGACTTAGCAGGACCGCTTCATTGGCATCCCGATTTTGAGATAGCAAGCGCAGTATGCGGTACCTTGGATTATCAGGTCGGCGGCGAGCATATCGTTCTTCAGCCGGGTGACAGTATATTCGTAAACGGAAATATGCTTCACGGAATCAAACAGTTATCAGGTGACGTAGCCGATCCAATGCCTAATATCGTCTTTTCGGGTACTTTGTTAGCACCGGAATCCAGTACTGTTTACAGGAAATATGTTTTACCTATTTTGCGGTCTGATATGCTTCCTTTCGTTGTTTTCAGGCACGACGACCCGTCGTTATGTGAGATAAACCGTATTATAAATGATATTTATAAAAATATGTCAGAGATGCAGATCGGCTTTGAGCTTGCGGTTCAACGTAATATTAACCTGATATTTGAGTATCTGAATTACAATTTTGATTTACTCTCCAAAACACAGTCGACGCGCATTCAGATGAACAATCAGATTCGCATTCAAAAGATGCTCTTGTTTATATACGAAAACTACGGAAACGACGTTACCCTCCGGGATATTGCAGATGCGGCTGACGTGAGTCGAAGCGAGGCAGGGCGCTGCTTTCAAACGTATATGGGGTGCTCCCCAATTGATGCCCTGATCGATTACAGACTTCAAATGGCACATCAGTTATTAAATGAAGGAGCGCAATCTCTCAAAGAGATAAGCTACGCATGCGGCTTCAATTCCGTAAATTATTTTAGTCGACGGTTTAAGTTAAAATACGGCTTCGCGCCGAGTATATATGCAAAAATGGGTAAATAATGCTTCATATTGGCGTTTAAGTGTCTTTTCTTTGATGTAATATGGTGATATAATTTACTTACAAATATGCATAAAAAGGGAAGCATCATGACAAAACAAAAGAATTACAAAAAGACACTTATCGCATGCTACATCGGTTTTGTTGTTCAAGCTATAACAGCAAACTTTACACCTCTGCTTTTTTTGACCTTCCGAAGCACTTATGGCATCACGCTTGATAAGATAGCGATAATTCCACTTGTTTTTTATATGACTCAGCTCCTTGTTGATCTTGTGGCTGCTAAATTGGCAGATAAGATAGGGTACCGAGCGTGTGTTATCGGCTCACAGGCACTGTCGAGCATCGGTCTGATCCTGATGGCTATATTGCCGGACATTTTGCCGTCAGCGTTTGTCGGTATTCTCATTTCCGTAGTCCTTTACGCAATAGGAAGCGGTCTCGAAGAGGTGCTGCTCAGCCCGATCGTAGAAGCTTGCCCATTTGAAAATAAAGAGGGAGCTATGAGCTTGCTTCACTCATTCTATTGTTGGGGCGCGGTTGGAGTAATACTTCTGTCTACACTCTTCTTCGCAGTATTCGAAACTGAGAATTGGAAGATACTTACAGTCATTTTTGCTCTTGTGCCGTTTCTCAACATATTTAACTTTGTCACTTGCCCAATTGAGAAGCTCAATGAAGACGGCAAGAGTATGACGGTCAGAAATCTGCTCAAAACTCCGATCTTTTGGCTTATGATACTTCTTATGATCTGCTCCGGTGCGTCTGAGGCGACAATGACACAGTGGACATCCGCATTCACGGAAGATGCTCTCGGGGTATCAAAAACGATCGGCGATCTTGCCGGCCCCTGTATGTTCGCAATGTTTATGGGAATTACACGAATGCTCCATGGAAAATTCAGCGAAAAGCTTGACCTCGGTAAAGTAATGCTCATTTGCGGAATCATGTGCTCAGGATGCTATCTCGTCGCATCCCTCTCGCCGCTTCCCATTCTCGGTCTTATCGGTTGCGCACTTTGCGGACTTGCCGTTGGTATCATGTGGCCGGGATCTATCAGTATTTCCTCTCAAAATTGCCCGAGGGGCGGTACTGCTATGTTCGCATTCCTGGCGCTTGCAGGTGACTTGGGTGCTGCTGTCAGCCCGACCATGGTTGGCGCTATCTCAGAAAAGGTTGGAGGAAACCTTAAGATAGGATTGCTTGTTGGCACTGTTTTCCCGATCATTCTCGTTATCGGGCTTATAGTCTTACGTCGCGTCAGAAAGAACAATAAGACTGATTCGATCGAACAAATTTGACAAAACAGAAAGGGTTTTCAGCAGGAAGTCCTTTTTATTCATAAATACTTGAAATCTTCAAGATATTGTGTTACAATTACAATATTAACCAAGAACTATGCGAGGTAATTATTATGAAATTTATGTCGTTTAACACTATGCACTGTGCTAGTCACCCCGATAACGTAATCAATTATGAATTGATGGCGCGCACGATACTCGATTGCGGCGCTGACGTTATAGGCCTCAACGAGATTCGCGGTGAAAGCACCGGTGCACCCGATCCCGCATTTGGCGACCAGGTCGGAAACCTCTCGAAGCTGACAGGAATCAAGAATTATTTTTTCGCGCCTGCGATAATGGTAGGCGGTTGCAAGCCGTACGGTAACGCTATGCTTTCAAAGCTTCCGATCATTTCTGTCGAAAATATTATCATTCCCGATCCGGATGATAAGATTTTCGGGGAAGATTATGAAACTCGTTGTGTTATTAAGGCAAAGCTTGAAGGAGATATAACCCTTCTTGTTACACACTTTGGCCTTTATCCTGACGAACAGGTAAATGCTACAAAGACATTGCTTAAACATATAACCGATAAGCGCTGTATTTTGATGGGTGACTTTAACGTCGGTCCTGACAATCATCTCATGGAGATCCTTCGTGAAAGAATGGTAGATACTGCCGCTTTCTTTACTGAGCCGAAGCTCTCATTCCCGTCGGATAATCCACGCGTAAAGATCGACTATATTTTCGTTAGCCCTGACGTTGAGGTCGTAAGCGCAGATATTCCTGCTATCGTTGCATCCGATCACCGTCCTTGTACAGCAGAAGTAAATTTTAAGTAATAAAAAGCACCGCGAATGCGGTGCTTTTTTCATAGCTTGATTAGCTTATCGTTTGGAATTTCTATTGACTTTCCGAGAGCGAAGGAATAAATAACAACGCTATCGACTTCTTTACCTGTTATCGTCTTACACGCAGCGGCGTAGTAGGAGAGCTGAGTCAGATGACGTTCAATAAGCATTGCTTCCGCATCGGATACGCTCATATCCTTAGGTACAGAATCTGTTTTGTAGTCAAGGAGGACTGTTTTTCCGTTATCGCTTTCATAAAGGCAGTCGATGACGCCCTGAACAAGAACCGTCTCGTTTTTGAGCATTTCATCCTTGCGCTCTGTGAAGGATGATGCGTTGAGGTGAACGTTAAAGCGAAGCTCTCTATTAATGCTTTTTGCATTTTTTAGACGCACAAAAAGCTCACTTTTAATAAAACGTTCGACAGCTATTTTGCTGACGATTGAGGATACAGACGGACTGAGGAATCCAAGATCGGTCAATCTCGTTATCTCGGAATCAATACCGTTCTTTTCGAGCAGATCAAAGTCACAGAACTGCATGAATTGATGTGTTGCGGTACCGATCATTGCACCTCTCGATTCGTTTTCGTCAATGAAGCGAGGAACTCTCATCCTCGGCTTTTTCTTTTCGGACATTTTTTCGCTGTCGTCGTAATCGTCGAGAATCGTCGGGTATAGCTCCGAAACCGAAAGCTTTGCAGGTATTCCGGCGGCTTCCCTCGACGGATATTTGAAGGCAAAGCGCGAAGCAAACTCTTTCTTGAGGACTTCGATCTTTTCCTCATCAAGAATAACATCACTTGACGTCTCCTCGTCATCGGTATCCCCGGCAGGCGAAAGAATATCGGTCGCCTTGGCGTATGTAGGAACGACTGATTCTTCAGAAAGAAGTATCCAGCTTATAAAATTCTTATACTGGGTGTATACGTATCCGTCAGCGAGATGAGTGTATTTCTTGAGCTTATTAAGCTCTTTTAGCTTTTCAGCATCCTTGACGGTTGCTACGATAACCAGCTTGCTCTTGGCTCTCGTCATGGCAACGTAAAGAACTCTTATCTCTTCTTCAAGATTCTTTTTGCGGATCTCGAGGGCAGATACTCTACGGTAAAGCGTGTCTACAGTTGCAAGTCCGCTTTCGTCGGAAAGCTTGAGTGACGTGCCGATGTTTTTATCAAGTATTATGTCAGCACTTTCGTCCTTCGTATTAAAACGCTTGGCAGTTCCGCATAAAAAGACGTACTTGAATTGCAGACCCTTTGATTTGTGAATAGTCATTATCTGCACGATACCGTCATCTTCGTTTGTTGAAGGCGAGGTGATAACCTTATCAGAATTAAGTATATCGTTAATGTATCTTATGAAATTATATAAGCCCTTGAAGGTTCCGCTTTCAAAGGATCGCGCCTTTTCATACAGACGCATAAGATTCGCTTTACCGCCTCTGCTTGAAAGGCGGTTTTCTGACGCGAATGCCAAAAGACCGCTATCACAGTAAATGTGCCAGATAAGACGATCTACGGGTCTGTTTGCCAGCTTTCTGTATTCTTCAAGCTTTGATAGGAAGAATTCGCCCTTCTTGAAGGAAAAGTCCTTTGTATACTTGATAAGTGCCTCATAGAGTGTAGCTTCAGGTGCATGATTACGTATTTCAGCCAATTCAGATATTGTTAAGTTATAAAGCGGACTTTTGAGAGCACCGGCTAAGTAAATATCGCGGCTCGGATTGTCGATAACGTTAAGAATGCACATAAGAAGCATGACCTCTGCGTTACTGAAAAGATCCTTCTGCTCCTTATTCTTGCTTTGTATTCCGTATACGGCAAGCGCATCCTCAAACTTTTTGGCTTCGCTTTTTGCGGAGCGAAGAAGGATCGCTATATCAGATGGTGAAACGCCGCTATTAACAAGATCGTTTATCCGCTTAGCGACGTAATTGGCTTCGGCATTTACTTCACAGTCCTCGTTTAGGTTGTCCTCGTCAGAATAGTCATCGACCTCTTGCTCGGTCGTGTCTTCATCTTCAATTACAACGATCTCGGGCGCCTGGCGTTCATTCGAACCGTTAGCAAAGTGAAGCTTATCGCTATCGTCATAGGGAACTGTTTTTCCGTATTTAGTAAAGAGGTTTCCGCATATTTCGTTTGAGAAATCCACAACGGTTTCATCAGAACGGAAATTATAGGTAAGCGGTATAAGCTTAACACTGTCATCCAGGCGGTAATCGGCAAATATTCTCGGCTCAGCACCTCGGAAGCCGTAAATGCTCTGTTTAATATCGCCGACCATAAATCTGTTGGTAGAGCGTGTGATCGACTTGAAAATGCCGTCCTGAAGCGAGTTTACATCCTGATATTCATCGATACAGACCTCGTCAAACCTTGCGCCTACCTCGTCTGCAAGTGCGGTATAAGAGCCGTCGGAAGCGACGAGAAGTGAATACGCCATTCGTTCCATATCGTTGAAATCTATAATTCCTCTTTTGCGCTTCTCATACGAGAACTTACGGTCAAATGCTTTTAGAAGCTTATGTAATTTTGAGAGATAGTCCTTGCTCTTTTCAGCAGAGAACCTAAGCGCGTCATCGGTAAACGAAAAATAGTTTTCTTTGAGCTTTTTGAATTGGTCGGAATAATTTGTTCGTAGCTTCTTACAGTATTTAAGAACGTCGTCGTCATCGTATCCCTTTTTTGAGCCAATTCGTTTGTGGTTTATTGAATTTATCGTCTCGTTTACGGATTCATAGCTTCCTGTTTCTACAGCGTTTAAGACTGTCTTGATTCCGTCGATCGATGCTTCAAATGCGGGCAGATAAACACCTGATATATCCGAATACTCGGAGATCTCGTCTACTGCTTCCTCGAGCATTTTTAGATGATAATTCAGAGTGTTTTTTACGTGAGAAAAAAGGACCTTACACCAGAGTGTCGATGAAACGTCGTTGCTTGCCTTTTCGTATTCCGGAAACGATTTCGTAATGAAATCAATCCCGTCAGGGAACGACTGGAGCTTTTTATAGATCTCGATAATCACTTTCGTGAGTGAAGAGTCCTGAACAGTAATGAAATTATCTGCAAATTCGACGAAGTTTTCAATGTCAGAATACTCGGGAAGAGCAGAATAATATCCGTCGATCACGGCATCTGCTACCTGTTGCATCATAAGAGAATTTTGCCCATCGTCAGCTACGCGCAGCTTTGGAGGTAGACCAAGAATCTCATAGTTGCTTCTTATGAGATCCAGACAAAAGCCGTGTATGGTTGAAATCTTTGCATTAGGCAGCATGAGGTACTGACGCTTTAGGTGCTTGTTTTCCGGATGCTCAGCCATAGCGGCTGAAATAGCATCTCTGATACGGACCTTAAGCTCGTTAGCGGCGTCCTCGGTGAAGGTAACAACGAGAATTCTGCTTACGTCTATGGGTAAATCCGGATCGGTTATTTTTCTTATAAGCCGTTCGGTAAGAACGGCCGTCTTACCGGAACCCGCGGCGGCTGAAACAAGTATATCGGAGGTGCAGTCGTTTATGGCATTTTTTTGTTCGTTTGTCCAGTCGGGTTTCTTCTTTTCCATAAAGCTCACTTTTTCTCCTTTGCTTCAAATGCGTTCGAGTTTCTGCAAACAGCAATAAATTCACAGTATTTGCAGCTGTCGTAGCGTTTGTTTTTGAAGGTCCTGCAGCTCGCCTTGCCGCTTTTCATCTCTGATGCGAGCTTAGTGACCGTTTCCTCGATCTTTCTGCGAAGCGCGCCGAATTCCTCGAGTGTGTGCAGGGAGGAAAGCGAGGTCTTGGTGTATATACTTTCATCCTTCTGCGGTTTTGCTTTAAGCTTGACAGGAATATATTTGCCGTCAAGCTTCTTTTCCATCAGCTCAAGTATTTCTCTGTCGTTAATAACCAGTCCGCTTCGCTTTAGCGATTTAACGGCACTGCTGTATATTCCTTCGCGATCTGCGCCGTTATTTGTTTTAATATCGTCAAGCTGTGACTTAAGATAAAGCACACCCGCCGGAAGCACCTCGCCGTCAACGCCGGCCATTCTTCTGAACTTTCCACCCTTGTCATTCCAGATCGAGAAGAGGTATATCAGCATCTGCATATTAAGACCTAGCGCTACGTCAGAAAGGTTGAAGACCTTTTGACCGGTCTTATAGTCAACGATGCGAACATATACGTTTCCGCCCCGTTTATAGGTATCAACACGGTCGACTCTGCCGTGGATCAGCGCCTTTCCGCCATCAGGGAGAGGGAATTCAAGCGGCGCTACCACGTCATCGCTATTGCCTGCTGCGATACCCATTTCAAAGAATGAAGGAATAAACTCGCTTTCCGCGAACTCGTCAAGAAGATTACGAACAAGTATCTTAAGCGTTCTCTTAAGGCGCATAAACAGCTGGAAGGAACGCTTTGATATATTCACGTCAGTCTGCTTTCCGAATATTCCGGTCAGATAATCCTGTAGGATCTGATCGATCTGATCCTCAAGCTCGCGCTCGGGTATTTCGGGTACTTTGCCATCCTTAAGAACTGATGCAAAAAACTTTTCAAGAACGCGATGTATCAGATTACCGGTATCTGCCGAATTGAACTCAGCTCTTTTTTGCTTGTTGAGCTTCAGCACGTGTTGACACTGATACGAGAACGAGCATAGAACGAATTTTTCGAGTTCTGACGGCGACAAATACAGATCGTCCTTAAACAATTTTGAGGCGGTATCGTATTCAAGCTTTTCCTCCGTCGTCTCCAAGCCCTGCTTTTCCGATGAAAGAATTGCCCCGAATCCCGGCATGCTTTGGTATATACGACGCAGTGCCTCACCTTCCTCGCCATCAAGCGAATATACGTACTCAAAGGATTGCATAGGAGTACAGATCAGTCTTGAACGGCCGAGGTCAGATGTCTTGATAAGCGGCGCGTGCGGCATTATAACACTGATCCTGTTAAAGGCAACGGATGGGCGAAGAGGCTTGCCGTCAACGTCGTTTATAGAGCACAGCACGGTCACACACTCGCTTGCACTTGTGACCGATGTATAGAAATAGTAAAGCTCTTCATAGAAGCTCTTATCACTCGTAGGAGAAAGGTTAACGCCGCAGGTCTCAAGGTATATCTTGTCAGCGTCAGAGAAAAAGCTGTTTTCTGTGATCTGTGCAGGGAATACGTTCTCGTTGAGACCGAGAATATAGGTATGTTTAACCGCATCGGTTCTCATGAGATTAGCAGAGCCAACAGCGACCTCGTCTATCGTTGCGGGCAGCGTACCTACGCTACTTTGCGATACGATCGTAGAAAAGAGTCCCGAGAAAAGCTTTGAATCGGCTTTTCTTTCTCCGACTGTATCGCACATCGTATCAAGAACGTCGCAAAGGCAGTTCCAAAGACGTATATCGTCGTCGTTGTTTCCATCAAGTATCTTTTTATCTACCTCAAGCTCCGAAAGGAACATATATATGTGCCTGCAGATCACGTTGACATTTGATTTTCCGTCTAGAGCTTCATGTAGCTTTTCAAGAGGGCGTACTATGCGAAGACGAAGCTCGTTTACTTCATCGAGCAGTTTTGATCCTGCCGCACTCAGACGGTCAGTATACCCGTCGGGATTCATAAACCAGCCAACCTCGTTTCGCCATTGGCTTCCTCTTATGTTCCACGTGTTAACGTAGTTTTCAAGACGGTCGCGCTCGTCAGGCGTGATAGGACAGAGACCCGTTTTAAGGTATACCATAACGTCATCGGTAGCCCATCCGCCGTTCTTAATATCGAGAGCCGAGATTATCAGCTTAAACAGTGGCTGTTCTGAAAGAGGTATTTCGTCAAAGACTCGGCAGGGAAGTCCGAATTTTTCAAATACTGCGTCAATTACTCCGTTATACCGTTCAATATCACGGGCAATTACTGCAAAATCGCGGTATCTTGCCCCACTGCGAATGAGCGAAAGTATATCGGAAGCAACGAATTCCGCCTCATCGTAAGGATCAAGACAGGACACTCGTCTTATTCCCGTCGGAACAGTATCGTATTTTTCGTTATCACTGTTGTTCCAAAGATTCTTTTCAAGGAAAAGTATTTCTTCGCTTTTATTGATTTTACCGTTAAGGTATGTGATCTTCGGCTCGGCTTTTGCAATCTCTGTAAGAACCTTTTTCGTTTCCTTGACGCTTTCGAAGGCAAGCGTGTTCTCGTCGTCTCGCATACAAAGAGTTACTGTCACGTCATCTGCTTGGGCAAAGATGTGACGGATAACATTTAGCTGCTGTGGAGTAAATCCCTTGAAGGAATGAAGGTAGACGGACGTTCCGCTGAACATATTATTTGATTTGAGAATTCCTTCCAGCTTCGTCAGATCATCCGACGGATCGTCCCATTTTTCGCTCATGAGCGAGAGATATGACGAATAGATAAGTGATAGGTCAGCAAGCTTAGAAGACAGCTTTTCGTTATCCTCAAGTGCTTCATCAGAAGCGCTTGACAGCATCGCCGGGGTGATATTATACGCTTTGAATTCGGTTATAAGGGATGTGAGAGACGCAACGAACTTATCTGCGTCCTCAATTTCCGTTTTATAATGTCTTAAATAGGGAATAGACGAAAAAAGCGCATCCCACAAGATGAGCGCCTTTGCGCCCGGGGTAACGCTTGAATATGATATACCGCCATACTGTCTGAAGGCGCGATTACAAAGACGGCTGAAATTCAGCACCTCAAGGTTCAGAGTACTGATATTCTGCCGCTGCGCCTGAAGAGTTATTGTGCTCTCTGTCGAAAGCGCAGCTTGCTCAGGCACTATCAGTATTACTTTTTTGTCGGAATTAAGATCGGAAAGAATGCGCTCGGTTATAAGCGCACTCTTTCCGCTTCCTGCTCCGCCAAGAATAAACTCGGTCATAATCTTCTCCTGAATTAATCGTCGTCAATATCGAGGTCAGATAGATACTTATCGCCGTTTTCGGTAATAAATGCTTTTCTTGCAGCAAGATCGTCACCGAGAAGCGTATCAAAAATTATTGCGGTCTGCTCGGCATCTGCTTCTGTTACTTGAATGAGTCGGCGCGTGGCGGGGTTCATTGTTGTCTGCCACATCATTTCCGGCTCGTTTTCGCCAAGTCCCTTTGACCTTTGAAGAGTATATTTTTGGTCTCCTATGCTCTCAAGAATCTTAATTTTCTCTGATTCATTGTAAGCAAAGAATGTATCGTTCTTTACGTTGATCTCGTAAAGGGGCGATTCTGCAATATAGATCTTTCCCATCTTGATGAGGGTCGGAAGAAGTCTGTAGAAGAGGGTAAGAATAAGGGTTCTTATCTGGAAGCCGTCCTTGTCGGCATCGGTACAGATTATTATTTTGGACCAACGAAGCGATTCGGGTGAGAAGGGAACGATGTCACCCTTTACCTTGCCCTTGATCTCGACTCCGCAACCGATGACCTTAAGAAGGTCTGTAATTATCTCACTCTTGAAGATCTTATCGTAAGGCGCCTTAAGGCAATTAAGAGTCTTACCTCTTACCGGAATTATTGCCTGGAATTCAGCCGCGCGGCCTGTTTTACAGGACGATAGCGCGGAATTACCCTCAACGATATAAAGCTCGCGTATCTCGGGGTCTTTTGAACGGCAGTTGACGAACTTCTCAACTCTGTTGGCAATATCCATAGAGCCGCTGAGCTTCTTTTTGATGTCAAGGCGTGTAGTTTCGGCTTTCTCGCGGCTACGCTTGTTGATAAGCACCTGTGAGGCGATCTTATCGGCTTCGAGGGGCTTTTCGATAAAGTATATCTCGAGATTATGGCGTAAGAACTGAGTCATCGCCTCAGCAATGAAGGTGTTGGTAATTGATTTCTTGGTCTGATTCTCATACGATGTCTGTGTAGAGAAGCTGTTTGATACGAAAACGAGACAGTCTTCAACGTCGGAGAAAGTGATCTTAGCTTCGTTCTTGAGGTACTTTCCGTTTGCTTTAAGATACTTGTCAATTTCGGCTACGAACGCGCTCTTTACCGCCTTTTCGGGTGATCCGCCATGCTCGAGGAAGCTCGAGTTATGATAATATTCGATCGCGCTTACGGTGTTTGAGAAGCAGAAAGCAACGTCGACCTTAAGCGTATATTCGTCCTTGTCGTCGCGGTCCTTACCCTTTGTCTCCGTTGACCAGGTTATCGGTGCAGTCAGCGAGTTTTCGCCTGCAAGCTCGCTTACGTAGTCAATTATTCCGTTTTCGTAAACGAAATCGTATTCTTCAAACTCCTTGCCGTTCTGCCAACGGAAGTGGAAGGTTATCCCGGGGTTAACTACCGACTGCTTCTTAAGCATATCAAGATAGTATTCCTTCGGGATCGCAATGTCGGTAAATACCTGAAGGTCGGGACGCCAGCGAATTACCGTACCTGTTCTTTTCTCTCTGCGGGATAGCTCGGTCACGGTAAGCTCTGTTACCGGCTTGCCTTTTTTGAAATTGATCGAATATACCTTAGTGTCCTTATATGACTTAACGTTCATATACTCGGAGCTGTACTGAGTAGCACATGCGCCAAGACCGTTAAGACCGAGAGAATACTTATAGGAGGAGGCATCAGCGTTATTATTATACTTACCGCCGGCGTAAAGCTCGCAGAAGACAAGCTCCCAGTTATATCGCTTTTCCTTAGCGTTCCAATCAAGGGGGATTCCGCGTCCGAAGTCCTCTACTTCGATGGAATGATCCTCGTAAGCGGTAATATTTATGACGTTACCGTAACCCTCTCGAGCCTCGTCGACTGAGTTTGATATGATCTCAAATGCGCTGTGTTCACAGCCCTCAAGACCGTCCGAGCCGAATATAACGCCGGGGCGTTTTCTGACTCTGTCAGCACCTTTCAGGGAAACTATACTCTGATCGCCGTATTCCTTGACTTTTGTTGCCATTTTTATACCGTACCTTTACAAAATTATATTTGTGTGTTAGAATATCTTTATGAAAAACTTGATTTGTGAACTTCTCAAAAAAGAGAAAATTGAATATTTCGGAATCATTCCGATGAGCGAGGTCAGGATAATCAACGAAAGCTTGTATGAGCGCTCGTTTACTGATTTTACTCCGAAGAGCATAATAATGCTTCTCGTTCCGTACTACGCAGGCGAATTTATGGGGCGCAACGTATCTCGTTACGCTGTGCCGCGCGATTATCATCTCTATTTTAAGGATCTGTATTCACGCCTTGAAGCCGAGCTTAAAGCCAAGTATGCTGCGTATTCCTTTAAGGGCTTTGCAGACCATTCGCCGATAGGGGAGACTTATGCCGCCGCAAAATGCGGACTCGGCGTCGTTGGAGATTTGTTTCAGCTAATTAACGAAAAATATGGCTCGTATACCTTTATCGGCGAGATATTTACCGATTTTGAATTTGAAGCGTACGACCTTACAGACGTTGAGTTTTGTGATCACTGCGGAATGTGTAAAGCCGCTTGCCCGTGCAGAGACGGATGCCTATCTGATATTACTCAGCGAAAGGGAGAGCTTTCCGAGAACGAGAAAAAACTGATCATCGAAAGCGGCTGCTTTTGGGGATGCGATATATGTAGAGAAGCTTGTCCTATGAATTCTTCTCCCGTCATTACGCCGATCGATTTCTTCAGGCAAGAGTTGACGCCGTGTGTAACAACTGAGCTTATCGAGGGAATGAGCAAGGACGAGTTTAAGATGCGCGCATACAGCTGGCGCGGAAAGAAAACCATCCTACGAAATCTTGAACTCGAAAAGATCAAATGACAATATATAGTTATTATAACACATAATATACATAAATGTCAACTGATTTTAAGAGGCACTTTTGCTTGACAAAAGTGCCTTTTTTATGTTATAATTTTACTGTATAATCGCACTGCCCACAGCACAACGGAGGAAATAATGGAAAAGCACAGCAACACGGTACAAAATGAGTTTCTTTCGCTAAAAAAATCTCTTTTTGATAAGCTCTATGACAATCTTAATACAGAACAGCGTCAAGCAGTTTTTTCTGTAAACGGACCGCTTCTCGTGCTTGCAGGAGCAGGAACGGGAAAGACGACCGTTCTTGTAAACAGGATCGCACATATCGTTCGTTTCGGAAATGCTTATTTGTCCGACACTGTTCCGAGCGATATGACCGAATCGCGTCTTAATGAGCTTAAGGGTGCTCTTTTGCTTTCGAAGGAAGAGCTTACCGACGTGTTGAGTGAATTTATTACCGAGCCGTGTCCGCCCTGGGCAATGCTTTGTATTACCTTTACTAACAAAGCGGCTAATGAGATGAAGAGCCGTCTCGCTCTTACTCTCGGAGAGGAATATGCTTCGGAAATATGGGCAGGAACGTTCCATTCTATCTGCGTAAGACTTCTGCGCAAATACGGAGAGAGCGTCGGCTATCCCTCTAATTTCACTATCTACGATGCCGACGACGCGAAGCGCCTTGTCGTTACCTGTATGAAGGAGCTTAATATCGACGATAAAGCAATAGCACCGAAAGCCGTTCTTCATCAAATAAGCACCCTCAAGGATAATCTTAAAACGCCGGCAATGTTCGCTTCTGAGATCGGCTCTGATTTCCGCCTTAATCAGATAGCCGCCATATATACGCTCTACCAGAAGAAGCTTCACGACGCTTGTGCGCTTGATTTTGACGATATTATTATGCAGACTGTTCGTCTGTTGACCGAAAACGACGACGCGCGTT
Organism: Clostridia bacterium; assembly: GCA_017621655.1. Classification (GTDB taxonomy): domain Bacteria; phylum Bacillota; class Clostridia; order Oscillospirales; family CAG-272; genus Colimorpha_A. Next base: position 29,039 of record JAGASS010000031.1, read on the forward strand.
CTTACTGTCAGAATCGCTTTAAGTACGTCAGCGTCGATGAGTTCCAGGATACAAACTTCGCGCAGCTCAAGCTCGTTGAGCTTCTGTCGGGAAGATACAGAAATCTTATGGTCGTCGGCGATGATGACCAGAGCATTTATAAATTCCGCGGCGCGACAATCGAGAATATACTTAAGTTTGATACTACATTTCCTGATACGAAGATCGTTCGTCTTGAGGAGAATTACCGTTCAACGTCAAATATACTTGATTCCGCAAATCACGTTATTGCTAATAACAGTGCGCGTCACGAAAAGTCGCTTCGCACCGAAAAGGGCGAGGGCGAAAAGGTTACAGTCAAGAAGTGCGAGAATCAGAACGACGAGTCGAAGTATATTATAAACCGTATTATGGATATGGTCATACGCGAAAAGCGTAAGTACAGCGATTTTGCCGTTCTCTATAGAACTAATGCTCAGTCGCAGAATCTCGAGCAGTTCTTCGTTCGTTCGGGCGTGCCTCATAAGGTCGTCGGCGGTCAGCGCTTCTTTGAGCGCAAGGAGATAAAGGACGTTATGTCCTATCTTGCTGTCATTAATAATACGGCGGACAACCTTCGTATTAAGCGCATAATCAATGAGCCAAAGCGTAAGATTGGCGACAAGACAGTATCCGATATAGAATATCTTGCCTCGCTTCACGGAGAGAGTATGTATGACGTAATGGCCGATGCGTCACGTTATCCGCAGATCTGCAGAAACGCCTCGAAGCTCAAGGAGTTCGTTTCTATCATCGAGGATCTTAAAGCGGTTGCTGAAAGCGAGACGCTGTCCGTGCTCTTTGAAAAAACTCTTGAAAGGACCGGCTATCGTGCGATGCTCTTGGCCGGAGGAGAAGAGGAAGCAGACCGTCTTAATAACGTTCAGGAGCTTGTTTCGAGTGCTGTTGACTATGAGAAGGAAAAGGGCGAGCTTGCTACGCTTCGCAATTACCTTGAAGAGGTCGCTCTCATATCGGATATTGATGATTACGATGACGAAAACAATTCCGTCACCCTCATGACTATCCACAGTGCAAAGGGTCTTGAATTCCCGATAGTATTTATCCCCGGTCTTGAAGAGGGAATATTCCCAAGCACGCAAACGCTTGATTTTGAGAGCGAGATCGAGGAAGAAAGACGACTTGCCTACGTTGCTATAACTCGCGCAAAGGAAAAGCTTTACTGCATACATACAAGAGAACGTCTTATGTACGGTAGAACCCAGTACAATCCTCCATCGCGTTTTATTAAGGAGCTTCCCGAAAAGTGCGTAAATTTTGAGGATCTTTCGCTCGGTATTTCCCGCGAGACTGCAAGACCCCGTCAGAGGACACATTCAATTTCCAAAGAGTTTTACACGCGCCCTGCAGTCAGTACAAAGAGCGCCCCAAGCTTTAATAAATTCTCGATCGGCGAAAGGGTTTCTCATCCTGCGTTTGGAGAGGGAACAGTTCTTTCGGTTCTTGACCTTGCAGCTGACGTTATGTATGAGGTCGCGTTTGACAACTCCGGAACCAAAAAGCTTATGGCTACCTACGCAAAGCTTAAGAAAATATAAGGAGCATTATTATGAGTAAGATCAACGTGATACCAATGCCAAAATCCGTTATCTGCGGAGAGGGAAGCGTAACTCTCTCTGCTGCTATTGCAACTGAAAATGAATTTACCCTTTATGCAAAGACGTTCAAGTATACCGCAAAAAAGATGTTCGGTATCACTTTTTCCGACGGCGATAACGGTATTGCTCTGAAGAAAAACGGTTCGCTTTCAAGCGAAGAATATAAGATTTCGATTTCCGAGCGCGGCGTTGTGATCGAGGCGTCGGGTGCTGACGGCATTAATAACGGAATCGCAACCCTTTATCAGCTTATTACAGTTAGCGATGAGAAGATCACTTTGCCGATATGCGAGATCACTGATAAGCCCGACTCGCCATACAGAGCGCTTATGATACATATTCCGTCTCATATCAGAACGCTTGAAGAGGTCCTACACTACGTTGACCTTTGCTACATTTACAAGGTAAAATTTATTCATCTTCACGTTGCCGATAACGTGGCATATTGCCTGCCAAGTAAGAAGTTCCCCAAGCTTGAAGAGCACGGTCATAACTTCTCTTGGGAAGAGATCGATATTCTCAAGAAGTATTGCGCCGAACGAAACGTTGAGATCATTCCCGAGATCGACGTACCGGGACACGCTAAATACCTTAATATGACATATCCCGAGCTTTTCTCGGATACCCCGATCGAGGGTGACCCCGTTCCGACCATTATATGCATCGGAAAAGAGGGCGTATTCGATAATCTTAAGGCACTCTTCAGGGAAGTCATGGAAATGTTCCCCGATTCGCGTTACTTCCATATCGGTGGCGATGAGGCGCAGATAGCAGCTTGGGAAAAGTGCATCGACTGTCAGAGATACATGAAGGAACACGGACTCAATAACGTAAAGGAGCTTTACACTCATTCTATCAAGGTCCTTACCGATATGGTGCTTGATATGGGAAAGACTCCGGTCGTTTGGGAAGGATTTCCTCGCGACGGTGCAGAGCAGATCTCGCGAGACGTTATAGTTACCGCTTGGGAATCTCTCTATCACCTTCCTAACGAGCTTCTTGAAGAGGGCTTTACCGTAACGAATTCTTCTTGGATGCCGCTATATATCGTAGACCCCAAGGGCTATCACGGACAGTTCGTTAAGGGCGGCAGATGGTATCCTAAAGACATCATTGCCGATTGGGACATTTACACCTGGAAGAATTGGTGGGACAAATCTTACGCTTACGAAAAGCCGATCGTCGTTGAGCCGACCGATAAGGTTATCGGAGCTACGCTTTGCTCCTGGTCTTGGGGATACGATATTGATTATCCCGGAATCAAGGAAAACCTTCCTGCAATGTGTGAGAAGATATGGAACGTAAATTCCACTTACACCGTCGAAGAATTTGAGCCGGCGCTGAATAAGCTTACAGCTTTAGCTGACGCGCTTGCTCCTAAAATATAAAAAAACAAAAGGAGATCCTCATGAACAAGATCAACATCATCCCAATGCCTAAGTCGCTTAAAGCGGGCGAAGGCACAGTAAAGATTTCTGCTGTAATATGTGCAGATGCAGAATTCGCAACCTGTGCAGAAACCTTCAAGTTTACTGCTAAAAAGCTGTTTGCACTTGACTTTGCTAACGGCGAAGGCGGAATAGCACTTAAGAAGGTCACGGGCCTTGACGAGGAAGAATATAACCTCTTTGTCACAGAAAACGGTATTCTTATCGAAGCAACCGAGCCGATAGGCGCGATGAACGCGGTGTCTTCGCTTTATCAGCTTCTTACCGTTGAAAACGGTAATGTCACTGCTCCCGTTTGTGAGATCAACGATAAGCCCGATTCTCCCTACAGAGCAATAATGGTTGACAGCCCTGCACTCAGAAGCTTTGATCAGGTGCTTCATTTCGTTGATGTTTGCCACCTTTCAAAGATCAGATACCTTCACTGCCATTTCGCTGATAACGGTGGATACACGCTCCCGAGCAAGAAGTTCCCCAAGCTTCCGAGAGAAAACGGACATTTTACTTTTGAGCAGATAGTTGAGCTTCGCAAATACTGCGCAGACAGATGTATCGAGATCATTCCCGAGATCGACGTTCCCGGTCATGCAACATATCTTAACGTTACCTATCCTGAGCTTTTCGGCTGTGATCCCATAGAGGGCGAAGCAAGAAAGGACCTCGTTTGTATCGGTAAGCCCGGCGTATTTGATAATCTTAAGGAGATCTTCGCAGAGGTTATGGAGATGTTCCCGGAATCGAGATATTTCCACGTCGGCGGCGACGAAGCAATTATCGAGGCATGGAACAACTGTAAGGATTGCGTTGCTTACATGAAGGAGCACAATATCCCGACCGTTAAGGCGCTTTATACTCGTTCGATCAAGATCCTTACCGATATGGTCCTCGATATGGGAAAGATCCCCGTAGTTTGGGAGGGCTTCCCGAGAGAAGGATCTGAAGAAATTTCCCGTGACGTTATCGTTACTGCATGGGAGTCGCTTTATCATCTTCCCAATGAGCTTCTTGAAGAGGGCTTTACCGTAACTAACTCGTCCTGGCTTCCTCTTTATGCCGTTCATCCGAACGGTACTCATGCAAAGCTTCTCGGCGACTGGCGTTGGCAGCCGAAGGACATCCTTTGCGATTGGGATATATTTACCTGGAAGAACTGGTGGGATCAGTCCTATGCGTATGAGAAGCCGATAGTCGTTGAACCGACTGACAAGGTAATAGGTGCTACTTACTGCCTCTGGCTTATTGACTATAAATACGAGATTTTGGCCCTTAAGGAAAACCTTCCCGCTATGTCCGAAAAGATATGGAACGTAAAATCTACGTATTCGTATGATGAATTCGAGCAGGCACTCAGTAAGCTCGTTGACCTTTCCGATAAGCTTGCTCCGTAAATTAATTAATTCAGCAGACCCCGAAAGGGGTCTGCGTATTTAAGGAAGAAATTGTGAAAACGTTTATTAAGCGATTTGATCTCTCCGTTGAAAGAATCACGCTTCGATTATTTGCGGCGTGGCTGACGCTGAATTATATATTGCTGAACACTCTAGCCGATGCTGAATCCGTCGGATTCACAAGCGTAAAATATGCGTCTGATATTAATCTTACGCATTATTTTCTTACGGTTATAGCGCTGTTTTTTCTGCTTTCGGTTTTGGATTATGTAACAAAGAGCTTTAACAGTGACGCATTTGTGCTTCTGATTTCAATGCTTGGAATCGCATTTTCAACGGTAGGCGAATTTGAAAACTTCTACTACGCGTTCTTCATTTTGATACCTATCGGTGCAGTTCTTGCATGGCTGATATATACAAATAAGCTGTCTATGCCAAAGTTTTTTTTCAAAGGCAAGGATCAGGTTTCCTCGCTTTTTCCAAGCGAAAGATCAAAAAGAATTGCGAAAAATGTAACTATAGTCACACTTATTGTCTTTATATTCGGCTTCTTTGCTTATTACGTCGGAGCGATAGGGGTTTTACGCTACCGCACTTACAGTGCGCCTAATTTCGACTTTGGAATATTTGTTAACATGTTCCATAATTTGAAGACTACGCTACTGCCGACCGTGTCCTGCGAGAGGGACGCCATAATGTCGCATTTTGACGTTCATATATCGCCCATTTGGTATCTGCTTCTTCCTTTTTATGCAGTTTTTCCGACACCTGAAACTCTGCAGATCGGTCAAGCGGTAATTCTTGCGTCCGGAGTTTTCCCCCTGTATCTCATCTGCCGAAAGTACCTGCTTTCCAAATCAATGAGCATCGGCGCGGTACTTATCTACGCGTGTCTGCCAGCACTTTCAAGCGGAACCTTTTATGATATTCATGAAAACTGCTTCCTGACACCCTTGCTGCTCTGGATGTTCTATTTCTTTGAGAAGGACAAGTCGATTCCGATGTACCTTTTCGCGCTGCTGACGCTGACTGTAAAGGAAGACGCCGCAGTCTACGTTGCAATTTTTGCTCTTTATGCGTTTTTCTCTCGAAAGAAGTATCTTCACGGTGGCATTCTGATCGCGTTTTCTATTCTGTATATCTCAGTTGCAGTTTCTGTTCTTGATAAGACCGGATACGGAGCAATGACAAACAGATACGCAAATTATACCGACGGCAAGGACGGTCTTCTTCCGATCATTCTGACATGTATTAAAAATCCTGCGTATATTTTTACTCAGTTTGCCGTGGAAGGCGACAACGGCCAGACACTCGCATCAAAGCTCCTGTATATTCTACAGATGCTCGTTCCGCTCGGATTCGTTCCGCTGATAACGAAGAAGATCTCTCGGTATATTCTTTTGTTCCCGTTTATCCTTGTCAATCTGATGCCGCTATATCCGTATCAGTATCAGATCGGTTTCCAGTACAGCTTCGGAAGCATTGCGTTTATTATTTATCTCTTTGTCATAAACGTCTCCGATATGAAAATAGAAGGGAAGCGACTAGCCGTATCCTTCTGTGCGATTGCTTCAGCGCTCCTGTTTACTGTTTCAACTGTTCCGAAATATGAGCTGTATACCGAAATGTGGAATAAAGATCAGGGGCAGTACAAAGAGATGGACGAAATCCTCGAACAGATTGATCCAAACGCCTCAATAACCGCGTCGACAATGCTACTGCCTCATTTGGCGGATCGATCGGAGATATATGAGGTTCATTATCACAAGATCGGAACAGATGATTCGGTGTATACAGATTACGTTGTTATCGATATGCGCTATTCAAACGGTAATTCCTTCTTTGATAAGTACATGGAACTCGATAAATATGAGCTATATAAAGAATACGACAATTTGATAACCGTTTTAATACGAAAAGATTTGAAATAAATTTCTTTACAAATCATAACATTGGTGCTATAATGGTAAAAAATATATAACATAGGAGAAATATTATGTGGAAAGATTTTCTTAATTCGGTAGCAACCTGGGCAACTACAGCTGGGTTGCGTATCGTAATTGCGCTTGTTATTATCTTTATTTCTTTCAAGGTAATAAACAAGTTTGGTCGTAAGATCGAAAAATCCGGAGATAAAGGCAAGCTCGATAAGACGCTTGCTAAAGTATTTGCATACATCTTCAAGATCGGTCTTAAGTGCATTGTCGTCATATCCCTCATCGGATACGTCGGAATCGACACAAGCGGTATTACTGCACTTATCGCTTCTCTCGGCTTGTGCGTCGGTCTCGCCGTCAACGGCGCCCTCTCGAATCTTGCGGGCGGTATTCTTATCATCATTACCCGCCCCTTCAAGATCGACGATTATATCGAAGCACAGGGATATTCGGGAACTGTTGTGGATATTCACCTTACGAATACCCGTATTTGCACTCCCGACAATAAGATAGTTTACGTTCCTAACGGCGCGCTTTCTACCGGTACTATCGTAAACTACTCCGAAAAGGATATTCGCCGTGTTGACTTGACATTTAACGTAAGCTATAATACTGACGTTGAAAAAGCAAAGGCACTCGTTACTCGGGTAATAGAAGCTCATGAGCTTACGCTTAAGGATCCCGCGCCTTTCGTAAGAGTTTCCGAAAATGGCGAGAGCAAGGTTACGATCACTGCTCGTGTATGGACGAATAACGCAGATTATTGGACCGTATACTTCGACGTGCTTGAAAACGTTAAGAGCGTATTCGAGGCAGCTGAAATCGAGGTTCCCTATAATCGTCTCAACGTACATATCGATAACGAATAATTTGAAAAGAGACGGCTTTATGCCGTCTCTTTTTTACACGAAATCGTTGACATTTTTCTCTCGGTATGTTATAATAACCAAGTCATTGGGATATCGCCAAGTCGGTCAAGGCACAGGACTTTGACTCCTGCATCGCTGGTTCGAGTCCAGCTATCCCAGCCAAATCCGAAAGTTTACGCTTTCGGATTTTTTTATGTATAAAAACAGAAACAATACTTGAAATAATAACGAAACGGTGCTATAATCAAAAAAACAAATATGGAGGATTCTGTAATGTATAACGTTCCGAAATTAATGACGTCACTAAGCGGTGTTGAAATAACCACAAAAGAACAGTGGGAGAAGTTCCGTCGCGACGAGGTTTTTGATCTATGCACAAATTACGTATACGGCGTACGAGATATTGAAAGACCGCGCGACCTGTATTTCACCGTTGAAGAAACAACTGAAATGTACGGAATGACCCGTAAGACCATCCGAGCAGGATTCGGTAGCTTCAGCTTTCCGTTCTACCTGTATCTCCCGATGAATGCTGATACACCTATGCCGGCATTCATATATGTTATGCACGAGAATATGGAGAGCTGGCTTGGGTTTGATGATAATGGCAATATGGAATCAAATGATACGAAAAGCATCCTCCCACTCAAATATATAACCGACCGAGGTTACGCGGTCGCCGTAATGCCGACAAAGGATATTTACCGCGAATGGACGACACATTCAGAATTTAAGGTCGGAGTATTTGCCGAGGTCAACGCAGTAAGAAGAAAGAACTCGTGGGCATCGATCTCAGCTTGGGCTTGGGGCGTAAGCAGAGTACTTGACTATCTTGAAACAGACTCTGATATTGACGCAACCAGAGTAGCGTCAATTGGACATTCGAGAAGCGGAAAGGCAGCTCTTTGGGCAGCTGCAACTGACGAGCGAATATTCCTCGCCGTTCCGAACAATTCCGGTTGTATGGGCGCGGCACTTCTACGCTGCAAGCGCGGTGAGCACGCAAAGGATATAAATATCTCTGACTGGTTCTGTGAGAAATTCCATGATTTCGACGATGCCGAGGAATATCTTCCTATGGATCAGCACATGGTTCTTTCTCTCGTTGCCCCTCGGCATCTTTATATTACGGGCTCTGTGCTCGATGAATGGGCAGATCCTGATGCAGAGCTTCGCGCAGCACAGCTTGCAAGCCCCGTATGGGAGCTTTACAGCAAGAAGGGTATAGTTATAGAGGATGATAGTCCCGTTCTCAATAAGACCTATCAGAACGGCTATATTGCGTTCCACGTTAAAGAGGGAGATCACAGTCAGACGTTTTTTGACTGGGAAAACGTAATCAATTATTTTGATAAAATAAAATAAACCGTATGCCCCTGCAAATTTTATTGCAGGGGCTTGTTTATATTATCGGTCCTTCTGGCTATAATAATACAAAAGAGGTGCTGATATGAAGTGTTATATTAAGATATGTCTTATCTCGTCTTTAATAATGGTTTTCGTTCTCGGAGCGTACTCATTATTATTTAAGGACGAAAGGGAAGCGATAAAAGCGGTCAATGCAGAAATTGATGATTCGGAGATAGAAGAGATCATTGCACGCGAAAAGAAAAGCTTTACCGCATCTGTTTGCGACTCTGTATGTCCGAATGCACCGTACTTGGTAAAGGTTGCATTTTGCTCGGTAATACTTAACAGATGCAAAAATACGTCGTTTCCAAACACCCCGGCTGAAGTTATCATGCTTGATCCCGCTTTCGTGACAGCACTTGACCGTGATTATAGCGAAGAACCGTCTTCATTATCTCTGATGGCGTATGACGACGCTTTAAGCGGCTTTTCGCCGTGCCCCGAGGCGTTATACTACTCAACTACAGAAACCGACGATTTCGCGATAAAAACGCGTCAGACGCTCTTTCAAATAGGCAAATATATCTTTTCATAAAAATAAAGCCGAGATTTCTCGGCTTTATTTTTTAGATTATTTCGATTTTCTCAATTACAACAGGTGTTACGGGAACGTCGGAAAAATAACCGTAAGTACCCGTTCTTACCGCCGCGATCTTATCAACGACCTCAATTCCTTCGGTAACCTTACCAAACGCCGCGTACTGTCTGTCAAGGTGCGGAGCGTCCTTGTGCATAATGAAGAACTGAGAGGACGCGGAATTGGGTGCCATGGTACGAGCCATTGAAAGAACGCCTCTTGTGTGCTTTATGTCGTTCGTTGTGCAACCGTTAGCCGCGAATTCGCCTCTTATACTGTCAGCGTCGGTTTCTGAGAAATCGGGCTTGTAGCCACCGCCCTGGATCATAAAGCCGGGGATGACGCGATGGAAGATAAGTCCCGAGAAAAAGCCGTTCTTGATGAGCTTGAGGAAATTTTCAACCGTTATCGGCGCCTTATCGGGGTAAAGCTCGGCGGTCATTACGCCGTAATCGGTAACTGTGATCTTGATTTTGGGATTGTTCATGGTTTTGTCCTTCTTCTGTATTTTTATATATTCTAACACAGATGAAGAATAAAATCAATAGTTCAGTTTGCTTTGGCTCTTGCGGTAGTTGATTTTTTGAAGGAAGGAATCAATAGTACCTTTCTTCCCGATATATTTTCATTTTCAAGCTTATTTTCTGCAACGATACCGTCAGTCGTAACCTTGTAATACTTAGCGATGTCCCAAAGTGTCTCATCTCCGCTTGGGTAACAGAGCGTTATCGGGGCGTACGGGTCGGCAACGGGAGCTGCTTTATTTATAACTATTTCGGTCAGATAGCTGCTCTCGACAGTCTCTGTAATAACAGACATAATTGCGCTTTCGAAATCACAGTATATTTTGTTCTGATCGCAACGGAAGCGCACGTCCGTAACATGAGCAGATACAGTATATGTTACCTTCTCGTTAATTTCACCGACATCCAGCTCGCACTTAAAGGGATATTCAAAGGAAATAGCCGAGTATCTGGGATCATCTTCAGAAGTAATATTATTCTCGCACACAGCCGAAATTACCGCGGTAGCTTCGGTAATTAAACGCTTCTTTTCATCATTGTATTCACCTGCAATGTCTTTAATTGCGACGCTTCCAATCATTACCGACCTTACGTTTTCAGCCGATATGCTATCTCGGTCGGCGGAAGCGTTTACCGAAAGGGAAGAGGAATAGGTTCTTCTATAGGTGCAGCATTTTGAATTCTCGACAGTGCTTTGACACTCGTATTCGGTAGAATATGCGTCTGTAACTGTATTGACAGTCATATTGCGTACACCGTTAAGGAGAATATCATAGGTAAAATCAAGCTCAATCAGCTTAGCGTCACCGTAGTTATCAATTGCAATTTCAGCACTTATATCGTCAGGCACAGCCGAAGCAAACCATTCGTATGAGTCGGCGCTATCAGTTTCAAGCGATGCTTCAAGAGTAAACGGCTTTTCAAATGCAAATACGTTTCCTTCCTCGCTTTTGTAAACACAGCTGAAGACTGCCTTTGATTTCACTGAAACGTTGCTGCTAAGCGCTTTTGTTTCAAACGGAATAACCTTCACATCGTAATATAGTATTTCGGACATTGGAGGATAGTTTCCGTCAAGAGTTATATCGTGGCTGACGGGAATAGCTCTTTCCGAAAGTGAGCATGGGAGCAGGTAATCAACCGATTCGGTTCTTCTCTTGAGACACATCTCATCATCAATTGATTCCGATCCTTTTATTGAGGGATCAACGCTTCGTTCAGAGATGGCGTAAATATCTATAGTTACGTCTGAAGCAAGATTCAGCTTTCTCGGATTTACAAGACGGCAGTTCGTTTCGCCAAAAGTTCCTCCCAAGACAAGAATCGACGAATCGTTTACGCCGTCAAGAAAATCCTTTATCTCAAACTGCTCGCATGTTTTGACACCTGAAATACTTCCGTCCTCGCCAAGCAGTAAAATGTTGAAAAAAGCATTTCCTGTTACTGTGACTATTCCGTTTGCGGAAAGAACCTCTCCGACCTTGATTTGACAGTTGCTCATAAGAATTTTTTCGCTGTCAGAAACGTCCTCGGGAAGAATAAAGTCCGTTCCGACGCTGCCGCTTAACGACAACGTGCCGATCGGTGCCAGTATAGTTGACGAGTTGAGAGTAAGGCCGTCAAGCCCTGAATTATTAAAAGCCATAAGTTATACCGCCTTCACTTTTTTTGTAAATATATATGGTAATATCTGATAAAATATTACTTGTAATCGCCGTAACCGCATCTTTTGAATTCGTCGCGAATTTTTTCGATTCCTGCCTTTTCGATCCTACTGACGTATGACCTTGATATATTGAGCATTTCAGCTATTTGCCTTTGCGTTTTTGGTCTTTGATTATTAAGACCGTATCTGAGAACGATTATCCGACGCTCTCTCGGAGTTAATGAATTCTTTATGATCTCGATTGCCTTTTTAGAATATATTTTCGACTCGATATCGTCTACTATCGTGTCGTCAGAACAGATTATATCTGAAAAAGTAAGTGGATTTCCATCTTTGTCAGTGTCGATCGTTTCGTTAATCGATACCTCACAGGAAAGCTTCTTCTGGGCACGGAAGTACATCAATATCTCGTTTTGAACACATTTTGAGGCATATGTAGCAAATTTTGTCCCGTTCTTCACGTCAAAGGAATCAATTGCCTTTATGAGTCCTATGCTTCCGATCGAAACGAGATCGTCCTGATTCTTTGAAGATGAGAAATATTTTTTAACAATGTGAGCAACCAAGCGGAGGTTATGTTCGATCAGAAGCTCGCGTGCTTTTTTGTTTCCTTGTCTCGACGCAAGAAAAAGACGCCTTTCCTCCTCCTGTGAAAGCGGAGGCGGAAAGGAATTGCCTGTTGAGACGCGCAAGAATAGGTAAAATACCTTAGTTAGAAAATTGAATATCATATTATTCTCCCGATGTGTTGATATTCAATTATATTGTTTAATTTCTTGTCCTATAACGAAAATATCCCTGACCTTTTCGGTCAGGGATATTTTATTAGTTGTTTTCAATATATTTGCAAGCACCTAGAGCTGCGGATGCGCCGTCCGCGATCGCAGTTGCGATCTGTCTTACACCCTTAGTTCTGCAGTCGCCTGCGGCGAACACGCCTTCTACGTTTGTAAGAGTATCCTCTCCCGAAACGATGTATCCGCGTTCGTCAAGCGTTGTAAGATCCTTAGCTACGTCCGTATCGGGTACAAGACCGATTGCGACGAACATTCCGTCAAGATCAAGCTTCTTTTCCTCACCCGTTTCGGTGTTATTGATCATTATCGCATTGAGTTCACCGTCGTAAATAAGCTCTGTTACAACGGTATTATATATAATTTCTACGTTGTCCTTAGAATTAAGAATATCTGCAAGCTTTGTCTCGCCTGTAAGGAAGGCGAGATTCTGTATAACGGTTACCTTTTTACAGCTTTGAGAAAGCAGTACGGCTTCCTGAAGTGCGCTGTTTCCTCCGCCAATGACCGCGACTTCCTTATCCTTATAGAATGCGCCGTCGCAGAGAGCGCAGAAGGAGATTCCGTTTCCGATGAGGTCTTCCTCGCCGCTTAGCCCGAGGAGACGGTGCTTTGCACCGCATGCGAGTATAAGTGCCTTACAATCAAAGTCTCCGCTATCTGTATGAACGGTTTTTATGCCATCCTTTACAGTCACAGAAAGCGCCTCAGCGGGTTCAAGCTCAGCGCCCTGATAGAGCACCTGATCAACGAGTTTATCGGAAAATTCGACTCCGCTCATCTCTGTAAATCCCGGGTAATTTTCGATCTTCGGTGAATATACCGTCTGACCGCCAAAGGAATTCTTCTCGAGAACAAGGACGGTCTTATTCTGTCTGCGGCCGTATATTGCGGCGGTAAGACCTGCCGGTCCTCCGCCGATAACGATTATATCGTACATTTTTATCTCCTAAATATGTCAAGGGTCTATATAGACCCTTGACGAATTATTATTTGATTGATTCAAGATACTTCTTGATCGCAGGAACACCGGCAAATTTAGTTGCAGTATCGCCGTTCATGATAACGAGGGTAGGCGCCTGCTTGAGTTCAAGCTTCTTTGCCACCTCTTCGTTTTCATTTACGTAGAGCTTCTCGTAAGAAACACCTGCTTTTTCAAGAAGCGAAACCGCTACCTTGCAGTTAGGACAGGTCTGAGTAGCGAAAAGGTATACCTTGTCGGAATAATCCGCTTTAGGCGCGCTCTCGCAAGCACATTCTTCCTTTACGCCGTCTCTCTTAAGAACCGACGTTGCGATATTATATTCTTTTCTGTCCTTGTATTCCTGTGCCTTACCGTCGTTGAAGTTCTGAACGGGACGGTAGTAACCCGTGATACGGCTGTAAACCTCGGTAGCAGCGCCGCATTCAGGGCAGTTATAATGCTCACCGACGATATAGCCGTGCTTGGTACATACGGAATATGTAGGCGAAAGAGTATAATAGGGAAGCTTGTAGTTTTCTGCGATCTTACGAACGATAGATGCAGCTGCCTTCCAGTCGGGAAGCTTCTCGCCGAGGAACACATGGAATACTGTTCCCGAGGTGTAAAGGGTCTGAAGCTCATCCTGAACGTCAAGAGCAGTAAAGATGTCCTCAGTGTAACCAACAGGGAGATGCGAGGAGTTGGTGTAATAAGGAGTATCTCCGTCCTTTGCCGCTGTAATAATGTCGGGATAATGCTTTCTGTCGTGCTTAGCAAGGCGGAAGGTAGTAGACTCGGCAGGAGTTGCCTCGAGGTTGTAGAGGTCGCCGTATTCCTCCTGATAATCGGAGAGGCGCTCTCTCATATGGTTAAGAACCTTCTTCGCAAATTCCTGAGTCTCGGGGTGAGTAAGATCCTTGCGGATCCAGTTAGCATTGAGACCGACCTCGTTCATACCGATCATGCCGATGGTAGAGAAGTGGTTATCAAATGTTCCGAGGTAACGCTTTGTATAAGGATAAAGTCCCTCATTGAGAAGCTTTGTAATGACGGTTCTCTTGATTTTGAGCGAACGTGCAGAGATGTCCATCATTCTGTTAAGACGCGCGAAGAAGTCGCCCTCGTCCTTAGCAAGATAAGCAATTCTCGGAAGGTTTATGGTTACGACACCTACAGAACCGGTGCTTTCGCCCGATCCGAAGAATCCACCGGACTTCTTACGAAGCTCACGGAGGTCAAGACGGAGACGGCAGCACATCGAACGAACATCGGACGGCTCCATATCGGAGTTAACGTAGTTAGAGAAGTAAGGTGTACCGTACTTTGAGGTCATCTCAAAGAGAAGCTTGTTATTCTCGGTTTCAGACCAGTCAAAGTCAGCGGTGATAGAATAAGTAGGAATAGGATACTGGAATCCGCGGCCGTTTGCGTCACCCTCGATCATGATCTCAATGAACGCCTTGTTGACCATGTCCATTTCCTTTTTACAGTCCTTGTACTTGAAGTCAACTTCCTTGCCACCGATGATGCAGTTTTGCTCAGCAAGGTCAGCAGGAACGACCCAGTCAAGGGTAATGTTGGAGAAGGGTGCCTGAGTACCCCAACGTGAAGGAGTATTTACACCGTAAACGAAGGACTCGATGCACTTCTTAACCTGATCGTATGTAAGGTTATCCTTCTTTACAAAGGGAGCAAGATATGTATCAAAGGAAGAGAACGCCTGCGCGCCTGCCCACTCGTTCTGCATGATACCGAGGAAGTTTACCATCTGGTTACAAAGCGTTGCGAGGTGAGAAGCGGGAGCAGAGGTGATCTTACCGGGAACACCGCCAAGACCTTCCTTGATAAGCTGCTTGAGAGACCAACCTGCGCAGTAACCTGTAAGCATCGAAAGGTCGTGAAGATGAATATCGCCGTTGCGGTGAGCATTTGCGATCTCGTCGTCATAGATCTCAGAGAGCCAATAGTTAGCGGTAATAGCACCTGAGTTCGAGAGGATAAGTCCGCCTACCGAGTAGGTAACCGTCGAGTTTTCCTTAACTCTCCAGTCGCCCATCCCGAGATACTGGTCAACTATATCCTTATAGTCGACGATCGTATTCTTCATATTACGGATCTTCTCGTGCTGACGGCGATAGAGAATATATGCCTTAGCTACGTCAGAATAACCTGCCTGAATAAGCACGTTCTCTACGCAGTCCTGAATATCCTCAACCGATACAAGATCGTTTTTGATCTTCGGCTCGAATGCAGCCGTTACTTTGAGTGCGAGGAAGTCGATAATATCCTGGTTATACTGTTTTTCAAGAGCGTCAAAGGCGAGCTTGATAGCGGAACTGATCTTAGACAGTTCGAAGGGGATAACTTTTCCGTTTCTTTTTCTTACGTTATACATATATACATCCTTTCATTGAAATGATTATTTGACACAAAATAAAGGGGTGGACTTTTATAATAACACAATATTTAGTGTTGGTCAATAGGCAAGATGACAAATTATAGTGTTAAAATTTTGTGCATTTTAGTTTCAGATTCCGCGAATATCGGCATTAGGCACAAATTCTTTTAATTTGGATAGCATATCCTTCATCTCACTTGGTAAAAAACCCGAAACACCATCACCAATGAGCCGTCCCGAATCGACGAAGCTTTGCAGAAAATAGCGCTCATTATCTCCGAGCATTTTGCCGATCTCGACAATGTCGCTTTCGGTATGAAACGGTTTACAGACAGTCGTTCTGAATTCGTGCGGAATTTCTGACGATTTAAGAAATTCTATGCTTTCGGCAAAGGGCGTTACGTCAAGATCAGTTATTCCAACAGTTTGGGAATACTTAGTCAGCGTATTCTTGATGTCCATCGCAACGTAATCGCAAAGCCCGTTTCTGACAATATATTTCAGTAGCGACGGGAACGAGCCGTTTGTATCTATCTTGACTGATACGCCTATGTTCTTTATCTTCTCACAAAAAGAGGGAAGATCCTTCATCAGCATCGGCTCACCGCCGGTGATACATATTCCGTCAATAAGACCTTTTCTCTTATTAAGATAGGAAAATATATCATCCTCTGAGAATTTTTGGAGACTAGACGGCGAAAGCACCAAGTCTGCGTTATGACAAAAAGGACAGCGGAGATTACATCCGGCAGTAAATACAGTACATGCCGTTTTGCCCGGAAAATCGAGCAACGTTAATTTTTGAAATCCCACAATCGACATAATACCACCTCCAAGCGCGAGCAAGATAATAATAACACAAAATATGGTTGGTGTCAATAACCAAGCACAACATATTGTGTAGATTAAACGTACAAATTTAAGTTGATTTTTTGTTGAAATTGCGGTATAATATATAATAATGAACTGTTTGGAGAATATCTAAATGAAGAACGCAGTAACTAAAAATATTTTTGATTGGGTGACGATGCTTGTCGCCTGTGTTATATATTCGCTTGGTATAGCTCTTTTTCTTTCGCCTAACGCGTTGGCGCCGGGCGGAATGAGCGGTGTTGCTATCATTATAAATAAGCTTACCGGCCTGCCGACAGGTATGATGATTATTATACTCAACATCCCGCTTCTGATTGCCGGCTTTTTCGTTGTGGGCAGGTGGTTTCTTGTTAAAACGATTTGCTCGATCGCCGTTTCATCAACGCTTATCGACTTGTGGCCTAAAATTATTCCTAAATATGTCCCCATAACAGAAGATAAGCTTCTTGCCGGAATAGCGGGTGCAGTCCTGTGTGGTATCGGAATTGGCATAATATTCAGATGCGGCGGCTCTACCGGCGGAACCGATATTGTCGCTAAGCTTTTGCGAAGAGTGGTTCCTAATATCAAAACGGGTTCGATCTTCCTTATTGTTGACTCTGTAATAATTATCGCGTCGGTCTTTGCTACCAAACATCTTGAAAATGCCCTTTATGCAGGCATTTCGCTCTTTCTCACGTCGTTTATTATTGACAAGGTCCTATACGGAAGTGACGAGGCAAAGCTTCTGATTATTATGAGCTCAGATCCCGATAAGGTAGCGCAGGCGCTTCTTACGGATATTGATGCCGGAGTAACGTTTGCGAACGGTTCAGGCGCTTATACGGGCAAAGAAACTAAGATCATATTCTGCGTTGTGAAAAAGCAGCTTTTCCATAAGGCAAAACGGCTTGTTTGCGAGGTTGATCCCGCGTCATTCATAATTGTGTCCAATGCGTCTGAAATATTCGGTGAGGGATATAAGGCGCATAACGGCGAGGAGCTTTGATATGTCGTTAAATATCAGAACGGTTGCCCTCAAACACGGGTTGATCCTTGCGCCTATGGCAGGTGTTACTGACCGCGCATACAGAAATATCTGCCGTCGGCACGGAGCCGAGCTTGTCGTTACTGAAATGGTATCAGCAAAAGCTCTGCATTTTAACGATCAAAGCTCTTTTGAGCTTGCTTCGCTTAAGCCGTACGAGAATAACAGCTTCGTACAGCTTTTCGGGCACGAGCCGGAGATCCTTTCGGAGGCGGTCACAAAGATCACTCAAAGCAGGGAAGGGCTGATCACACCTCTCGGTATAGACATTAATATGGGTTGTCCGATGAAGAAGATAGTGAATAACGGCGAAGGATCAGCTTTGCTCAAAAATCCTCCTCTAATCGGACAAATAGTCCGTCGTCTGCGTGATACGACAGATCTACCGCTGACCGTCAAAATTCGTATCGGTTGGGATTCTTCGTCGCTTAACGCCGTTGAGGTTGCACGCATAGCCGCCGAGAACGGTGCTGATGCGATCACGGTGCACGGAAGGACCAGAGAGCAGATGTACTGCCCTGAAGTCAATATCGACGCTATACGCGACGTAAAAGCGTCTGTAGACATTCCCGTAATAGCTAACGGCGGCATCAATACCGCCTCCGACGCTATGAGAATGCTTGAGTACACTAAATGCGACGGGGTCATGCTCGCAAGAGGCACGATGGGTAACCCATGGCTTTTTGAAGAAATCACTGCTTGTATTGAGGGCAGACAATACGTTTATCCGGATATTGACGTCAGGTTGAGCGAAGCAATGACGCAGGTTGAAGAGATGATTCTGGACAAAGGGGAGCATACGGGCATTCTTGAAGCTCGCAGGCATCTTTCATACTACATAAAAAACACAAAAGGCGCGTCAAGCGCGCGCCACCGACTCAACTTTGCAAACAGCAAGGAAGAGCTTTATTCAATAGTAAACGAGTTTATAAAAGGATAAGAGGCAGAGAAATCTCTGCCTCTTTTAGTATCCGATCTTGTCGAACGGAACGGTGAATCTTTGAACACCGTTTACCGACGGTGTGATCACATTTGGATTGAAATACAGTACAACTCCATCTGCTGTCAGATAGAACGATTTAAGGTCAACGACGTCGGGCAGTGTATCAAGAGCATCGTTATAATAAACATTAGGATTGATTCTTATATGCTGCGCAAAAATGTCGAGAATGAAGCTCATAGCCATATCTTGACCGACGTTCATAAACGCGGAAAGATCGACTTCCTCGCCGCTTATAAGATCAAAGCACATTGTTGTAATAAGCTCGCTTGGGTCATTAAGACCTACGGTTCTTACTCGCCTGAATGCAATTGAAGCATATCCGTTTTTCACGTATACTGATTCTGTCGTTGTAACAAATTCAAACTGAATGAAGCCCATAGCTTCATTTTCTGCTCTTTTATAAGCTTCCTCGGCATTTTCCTTTTCATGCTGCTTGATTGCGACGCGTTCGTTTGCAAACAAGCGAATTGCCTCATTGATCTTCTCCGTGGCTTCCTGACATCCGCCCTCAATAACGGGAAACGAAATGAATGAGTAAATATATTCTGTTCCGTCTTTCTCGTATACGTCCTCAAGCGTGCTTTCGTTGAAATTTACAGTAATATCATCTCTTTGCGGAACGTCCGAGATCTGCGGAAAGGTAAGGGAAGGCGGCGTATTCGGTTTTGAAGAATCTTTTTTATTTGCTGTAGATACAGCTACAATGAGAGCTATTACCAATATTGCAAGAGTAATTAATGATACTGCAACGGTCGCTGTGTCTATTCTGATCTTCTTTTTCATTTCATTACAGAAAGCGCAGAGCCGATAACTGTCGAGAAGTTTGACATCTCCGGGACAATGTAGTTTACATTGAAGAGCTTGGTCAGAGAATCATATATTGGCTTTGCCTGATCAAGAGTCGTGAGGTTGCCCGTCATAACGATATTGTCTATACCGCTTGCCCTGGATGCAAAGAGAGAAAGCATGGCAACGCTTTCAAAAATCATATTTATAAGTCCGAGCGCCAGATCACCCTTCGTCGCTAAGTCAGACAGATTTCCGAAGTTAGCGGCAGTAAGGTTGCTCGACATACCCGGAAGATCTTTTCTTGTAATGTCCGAGACCATAAGGTCAACGTTTGAGAGGTTACCGTCCCTTGCAAGCTCAACAATAGCATCAATGTCACTTACTCCGAGAAGCTGTTTTGAAAGCCCCACGAGAGTACCGCCTCCAACGCCCGTACCGCCAAGATAAACGGGTTCCTTTCCGCTTTCTGCGCGCACTATGGCAGTTCCCGTTCCCATGCTTACGACGATTGCTCTGCTCAGCTTGGAAAGGTACAGCCCGCCCAGACCAATACAGTCAAATTCAGAAACGTGCTCGCACTCGACTCCGTAAAGCGGCTTATTTATAAAGCTTGATCCAACACCCGTTACAGTGATCTTTTCAATATCCGAAAGATCGATTCCGTTTGTATCGGTGAATTTACCGAAAGCACCGTATAAGGAAGTGAGGGGATCGTTCGCCTTCACGAACATAGGCGAGATCAGATTTTTATTGTGGTCAAAGCCGACGATCTTCGTAGTGCTGCCGCCGACGTCAATTCCTAAAATTACGCTCATTGTATTCTCCTGCATTTTTTTACAGTATAACACATATACACAGCTAAATCAAGGAAAAAATATCAAGATTTTTTTGAAAAAATTTTAATTTAGAGTTGACAAACAAATATCTTTGTGTTATAATGTTTGAGTACGATAAATGCGGGTGTTGTTCAATGGTAGAATTCCAGCCTTCCAAGCTGGCTGCGTGGGTTCGATTCCCATCACCCGCTCCAGTAAAACCGAGCCATTTGGCTCGGTTTTTTCGTTCTATAATTAGAAAACCGCAGGGAAGTGATCCCTGCGGTTTTAGTTATTTTTTCCATGCCTCGTTAAGAAGCTCGTATCTGTACATAAGAAAATCCTTCAAGAATTCTACGTTTTTCTCGGTAAGCTCGGGGTCAAATTTGTCGTACCATACCTCCGCGTTTGCTTCCAAGGATTCGGCTATGCTTTCTGCAAGCGCGTCGTATCCGTCAAGATATTTCTTGGCTGCCGGTTTTCCGTATTTGTTATAACGATGCTTGAGGGTCTCATAAAATTCGTCGACCTCATATATTACGTTATAAAACGGCTCAAGACCTTCGATATCGTCGTTAAACTCATAATAGTCGTTTGGCAGGTCAGTCCAAGGACCGTCAAATATCCAGTCATAATCCCATATTGGACCGAAATTGATCTTATTGTTCTCTTCGCGATTCTTGGACGTGCAGGTATAATAAATGTTAAAAGACTTATGCCATTCATCGTGGTCCGTTTGTCCGAGCAACTCATCAATTATTACGTAATCAATAAGCGAATTTAAATTTGTCTTTTTCTTGATGCTATCTACGTCCTTGCTTTCAAAGTCTATGAGAAGATCCTCTATACATTTGCGAAGCTCCGAAATGAACCAATTAAACTGCTCCTCGCTCGGGAAGTCGTCCTTCTCGGGATATTTGATCTCAAAGTACATCGTATCAAAATACTTGTTTCCGTGACCCGGGAATGCAAGATATTCCTCATTTTCCTTCAAACCTGAGACGCGCGCATTGTAATCAAGAGATACAAACCAGTTATATTTGCTAAAGTCCCTCATGTCGGGCGTTATTGGACCCATTTCGATGTCCATTCTGCCTTCATCCTCTTGGATCTGCTCACAGAGAGTATACATACCCCGATAAACGCCGTTCAGATAAACGTTGACCTTAACGGGCGTTGGAGTAAATGCAAGACCAGGCATCATTCCGCCCAGCGTAAGTGCTGCGTGGTTATGAAGACCGGAAGGATCGAGATATTCTGCCAGAAGCACCCAACTTTTTGCCTTTTCAAGTCCGAAGAGTGACTGCTTTTTATCAAATTTGATTCTGTAAGCTAATTTGGGGTAACCGAGAGTTGAGTTACCGCGCAGGCGTATGCCGCCCTCTATATTTGTAAGCTTGCCGTCACAATTTTTAAGATCAAATACCATCTGTGTATACTCGTATTTACTCTTGATTGGCTCTCCTTGAGTGTCGATACAGATGACAGGCAGCTCGTCAAGCTCCAGCTTTGAATGAACTACGATAGTCGTATCAGCGTTCACATTCTTCCACATGATATTTCTGTTATCATATCTAACGCCGTCTATCTCGTAATAGTCAAGCAAATATCCGTCGTTAGTGTCGATTCTGACCGGCAACATTCTGGGATTGCTTGAGGTGATCTTCTGCTCAGTCTGCCCAAGGAAAGAAAAGGCATAAGGATCGTCTGCAACAATCTTAACGGTAAAGCTTTCAGCATATACAGCATCGATTCGAATGTCCTTGTCCTTTAGTCGATAGCTTTCCCAAGCACCGACAAGACCTTTTTTCTTTGGAACGATCGGCGTGTCAATTTCCTTGTCACCCTTTTTGAATTCCACCTTCTCGATAAGCTCACCGTCTGCATAGAAGGAGGCAGTATAAATTCCGTCATCCTTTTCGCAGGAGGAAATAAGAACAGTAGCGGCAATGAGAAGCACGCAGCCAAATATAAGAAGGAAAACGCGATTAACTTTTTTCATAACAGTCTCCGATCATTATGATTGGTTTATAATATTATAACATAATATCCCCGGGTGCGCAATACAATATTTATTTCTCGGTGTCCGGATTAAAGATCACATCAATTTTATCATTAAGCGAAATGGGAAGGGGTGCAACGAATTCAGGCCATCCCTCTATACGGTCATTGATTGTTCCGCTTCTCCAATACCATCTTCCGTTATGGCGCATAAGATCGACAGTTGCTGATACCAGTCCGTCGTTTGAAGTTTTGGTTAATGTGCCGAAGACTTCAATATCATCAAACAAAACGTACTCTGTAAACGTAATATCCGATATTTGTTTAAAGTACGTTATCTCTTCGTCAGAAATATCTATTTTAGAATTGATTATTTCTTCCGCTTCCGAGCTTTCGACAGTAATGCTCCACTTATAATTTTTAATATCGGCTAAATACGCTTCTACGCTTGAGAGATGATCCTCAATTGCAAATAATTCGCAATTAAAATAGATAATATCCCAATTTTCGTGCGCAATCTCGAAAATCTCGTCGTCGCTGTATTCGTCACATCCCACTACGCTGTAGGTGAATATGCCAATGGGAAAGTTGACGAACAGATACTTCTTTCCGTTGTGAGTAATTTGACCTGAAAACTCATCGTCTTTTTCAACGTAAAACGTTCTTATATCCCCGTTAAAATCAAGAACAAGCTCTTCTGCTGTGCATTTTATGACCTTTATCTTCCTAACTGCATCACGAGACGGGGAGGTATAATTTAACGTTATGACGTTAGTTTTAGGGTCAAACGTATAACCGTCACAAAGATCGGAATCGTTAACGGGATTTCCGCATCCGCAATAATAACTGAACTCACCGTTTGAATAGAAGCGGAGATATTCCGTATCACTGTCTCCGTCGCGTGTCCATCTGATGTCAACAAAGGGGAAATCGTACTGCTTGTTATTTGAGCAGGCACAAAATGAGCAAGCAAAAAGAAGCAACGAGATCAATATTATAAGAAATCTTTTCATTGTTGCACTATTACGGATATTCCGTCGGGAATAGCAACGATCTTTGGCTCGTTATTTCCCAAAATATCCTTCGCCTTTCTTATTGCATCTGAAATATCAGTTGCAGGTATCATGTGCATTTTCGAGATAGTTTCATCATCCATTTCAGAAACGTAAATTACCGAAGCACGCTTCAAAACTCGAAGCATTACCTGCGTCTGCCACTGATCGGGAACTGTCTCATTTTTTCCGCGAGACATAAACAGAGCCATAGTCTTATCGATATTCGGCTCGTCAGCAAGCTGATGATAGAAATGATCGCCACCTATTCCGTCATTTGAGCGTGCGAGCATTATGATAACGCCGTTTTCTTTTACCGTTGCCTCGGCCGCCGTCATGCCCTTGACTGCCTGATATACGTTCTGATCAAGAGGATAGCCGCCGTTTGTGGATATAACGATGTCGGCAGGAATCGCCTGAACTCTGCAAAGGTCATTAATGAACGTCGTTCCAGCTTTGTGTGCTTCGTCAACGTCACCTGCAACAGCAAATATCGTTTCCTTTTCGGCATTAAGTATCACGTTTACAATATATGCAAGATTTGCCTTCTTTGCCGCCCAAAGCATATCCTTGTGAAGCGGATTTCCGTCAAGGATGCCTGTTCTTGCGTTGGGATCAGCAATAAACTCACTGCAATGGTTACCGAGAACGGTGCTTCTGCCGGCAACACCCGGTAAAACGCTCTTTCTGCCGCCCGAGAAGCCGGCAAAGAAGTGCGGCTCGATGAATCCTTCTGCTACGAGCAGATCTGCCTCAATTGCTATCTTGTTGATCTCGCAGGGGCTACCCGAGGGGAGATTACCTATGTTTATAAGATTATCCCTGTCATCGCAGTCGTGAATATGTATCTTCTCGTTCTTAACTATCTCTTCACCGAATTTTGATACAAGTTCATCCTTGGTAGTACCTCTGTGACATCCTGTTGCGATCAGAATCGTAATGTCGGCATCGGGATTTCCTTTTCTAATCTCTTCGAGCATCGGCGGAATTATTATTTTGCTCGGAACGGGTCGCGTGTGGTCGCTCGCTATAATAACGACCTTATTTTTGCCCTTTGCAAGCTCAAATAGCGGCTTTGTTCCGATTGGCGATTCCATAGCTTTTCTGACGAGCACTGAACCATCATATTCGGGGCTATATTCGTTAATTGACGATTCAAGAACTCCGATAAGCTCATTATCGTCAAACGTATGTGTCAATCTACCTTTTCCGTAGTGAAAAGCAACTTCCTTCATTTCGTCTCTCCTATGATTAGTCTGAATACCTGGTATGCTGTTGCGCTTAGATTTTTATAAGCTCTTTCGGTAGCAAGCGCTTCGTCAAGCGTAGAAATTCCGCGCAGAATAGGGAAGAATGCGTCAATTCCGTGTTCGTTACATATTTCTGCATCGTCCGTTACGCAGCCGGAAAATGCAATTACTTTTTTGCCGTATTTCTTACCGAGCTTTGCAACGCCAATAGGCGCCTTGCCCATTACGGTTTGTGAATCAAGACGACCCTCTCCTGTAACAACGACGTCAGCATCCTTTATCACGTCCTCGAGTTTTGTTTCCTGAAGTATGATGTTGATTCCCGATTCAAGCTTTGAGTTCGTGAAGGTGATAAATGCGAAGCCGAGTCCACCCGCAGCACCTGCTCCGGGATAACTCTTATCAGCTTTCGGGGAAACAGTCTTAGATATTTCAGAATAATTACCGAGCCACTTATCCATATCGGCGATCATTTCAGGTGTCGCACCCTTTTGAGGTCCGTAGATTGCGCTACAGCCATTCTCGCCGCAAAGAGGATTAGATACGTCACAAGCTACTCTGAAATAGCAGTCCTTTAGCTCGGGAACTACGTTATCGGTCTTTATCGAGCAAAGGTCGGCTAGACCTTTCGCGCCGAGCGCGATAGGATTACCGTTTCCATCTAAGAATTGATAACCTAGTGCCGTAAGCATGCCCGTTCCGCCATCATTGGTAGCACTTCCGCCTATACCGACAATAAATCGTCTGACGCCTCTATTGATCGCATCCTTTATCAGCTCACCGACCCCGTACGTTGTAGTATACAGTGGATTTCTTTCGCTCGCTGAGATCAACGTGATTCCCGACGCGGCTGCCATTTCGATAACTGCGGTGTTTGTGTCCTTAAGAATGCAGTATTTTGCGGTAACGGGATCAAGAAGAGGACCTTTGACGGTTATCTCAATTACTTCCGAATTGAATCCGGAGGATAAAGCGTCAACCGTACCTTCGCCGCCGTCTGCAAGCGGCTTAATCGTAACTTTTGCATCGTTATTTAATCTTAAAACCGCGTCCTTTACTGCATTTCCTGCTTGTAATGACGATAAGCTTCCCTTGAAAGAATCAATAGCAATTACAACGTTCATTTATTATACCTGCTTATAAATTGAATTTGATCGTATTATTTTAATAATTATATCATTATTTAACAAGCAAATCAATATATAATGAAAAAATCGCTTAAAAATGAACTGTCTCAACGCATATATGCGTTGAGACAGTTTGTAATGACTGTAAATGAAGATCAGGAACAAGCTTCCTCTAAAATGTTTTCCTTCTGCAATACGATCTTCGTCGCTTTTTTATCCTTAATATACCAAGGCAAATATGCTAGTACAAACAGCACAGTTACCGCCGCAATCATGATCAAAATACGAAGTGCGAAAATTGGCGGGAGAATATCAAGAATGGAAGGCGTGGATTCGGGACGCGCCATAAAGAGATAATTTGCACCGGGGCCGATAAGCTCGTTCGCATAATAAGCAATTACCGCTAATAGACCAATGCCTATATATGCCTTAACAAACGACTTCTTGGTGGGACGCATTTTATGGACGAAAATCATGTAGAACACTGCTATGTATATGAACAAATGCTCTGCCCAAAATTGATAGTAACGGAATCTTGTCGGACCTGTATACGTAATGACCGTCGGAGTAATGATGGCGAAGATTGAGCCAGAAAGTGCCCAAAAATATGAAAGATCAAACAAAGTCTGCGACTTGCCGATGACCATATAGCTGGCAAATACTGCCGCCCAGCCGCAGACAGTGATAGGAAGATGATCAACGGGATTGGGACCCAGAGAGGGAACACCTATAAGGCGCCAATAATATGCCATCTCACTGATTATAAGGATCATAGCAAGCGTGTATCGGAATGCCTTTTCATTCTTTAGGTTTTTGATCCTGTCTCTGAAACGGTATATAAGTATAATGATCGCAACAGCAACGGCAATCGGCGCAAAATGAGCAAGAGTGAAGTTCGCGAATTCCTCACTTTGACCTATTCCGAAAAAGTATCTTAAAAAGTTTTTCATAAATTTGAAGTCCTTTATTTACATTTTGTTCATTATAGCATATTCGACAAATAATTGCAACAATAAATATAGAGAACGAGTACGAGAAAAATCCCCGCCAAGAACGGCGGGGATTTTTGCTTCAAAAATTTAATAATTTAGACTCGAAAATACTGTTTATACCATACTCTCCAACATTTTCTCTAATGTCGGCCTAATTACGTTAGCCATACGGAAGAAGCCCAAATCGTTTGGATGACATCCATCAATAGAGCAAAGATTACGATTGGTTTCGCCGTAGAAGGTTTCACCGTCGATGAAATATACGTTTTTATCTCCTGCGGCAACGGCGGCATCGTAAGTTGCTCTTACAACTTCTCGACGTGCTTTATAATCATCATAGTAAATTTCTGCAGGTCGTGTCATCATAAGTATCGGTATGTCAGGGTGAGCTTCTCTTATGCGTTCAAAGAACGGCTTGTGAGTTTTTGCTAAATGCTCAACCGTTGGAGCATTATGGTCATAATCGTAGACGAATGCACCCATATCGAGGGTATTGATATAATCAGCCATAACCGGCTCGCCCTTCGCGCTACCTGAGAAACCGAAATTATAAAAATCGAAGTCAAGCCAGCGCGACAGAATTGCACTGTATGCGTTGGTTACGTTACAGCAGCAACCGCCCTCGGTAATTGAAGAGCCGTAAAATACGATAGGTTTCTTGTACTTATATGGCGTTGGCGCGGTAACTATGGCGCCATCATCAACGGTTACATCAATCGAATGGATCTGTTCATTTCTCGGAAAATATATGGTTACCTGCTCTAATTCCGGTGATTTATCAAATGTTCTTTCGAAAACTAATGTGTTGTAATCAGAAGGACTTACAACTCCAATATAACGGGCATTTTCTCGTTCACCCAACATGAGCTGTGCCGATTGACATGCATACAAAGACATTCCGAGGTCGGCAGTCAATGTCTTGAGTACGACCTTTACGGTAAAGTTCTTCGAATCAGTTTTGAAGGCAACGCGTGCACCGGGGCAACGACGTCCCAAATGATCAAGGTGAGGGAGTTGGTCAATAACTTCATCTGACAATCTCACCAATCTCTTGTCTCTTTCAAAAAAAGGAACGCCCGACACCACCAAGGGTTTATCAAACAGGGTATATGTTGGCATGACAGTTCTCCTTACTCTTTGCATTAAGATGGGTGTTTTTATTATAGCAATCTTTTGTCTGAAAGTCAATAATTCATGCAGAGAAAAAGCCCCTCGGATTTCTCCGAGGGGATAAGTTTTGCTCTATACCTAATTACTTAGACTTGATAGCAGCCTGTGCAGTATAGCATCAAGGGATGACTTTTTACCACACTTACCAACGGTTGTGATTATACCATTCTGATTTTCGTTTTTCAATAGGTTCGGGAAATATTGTTGTAATTCAGTCAAACCGATTACATCC
>JAGASS010000032.1 GCA_017621655.1 Clostridia bacterium
CTCATAATTTTATCTCCTTTATACCAATTTGAATCCTTCATCACGAAGCGTTTTCGTGATAAGGTTAACGTGTTCAAAATCTCTTGTTTCCATTTCAATACGGAGGAAACAACCGTTAACGCTCTCGGTGTTGCCTTTTTCGTAGTGAACACCGGTTACGTTGCCGCCGCAGTCGGCAATAATACGGGAAATTTCCTTCAGCTGTCCGGGTTTGTCGATAAGCTCAATCAACAAGCTGGAGGAACGTCCGGAATTAAGAAGTCCACGATCAATAACACGGGATAGACTGGTAACATCGATATTACCGCCGGAAACAACCGCAACCACTCGTTTGCCTTTTAGATCAAATTTACCTGCCATCACAGCGGCAACAGCAGTTGCACCTGCACCTTCTGCTATCATCTTTTGCTTTTCGATAAGAGCAAGGATGGCACTTGCAACCTCGTCGTCGGTGACAAGAGCAATTTCATCCACATACTCGCTGACATAATGGAAGGTGTTTTCGCCGGGTTGTTTTACGGCAATACCGTCGGCGATAGTAGAAACGGAAGAAAGACATTCAATTTCTCCGTCCTTTACCGAGTTATACATACTGGGTGCACCTGCGACCTGAACACCATAAACCTTAACCGAAGGCCTGATCTGCTTTGCGGTGTAAGCAATGCCGGAAATCAGTCCGCCACCACCGATGGGAACTACGATAGCATCGATATTATCAAGGTCATTCAGAATTTCAAGAGCAATGGTGCCTTGACCTGCGATGACGTTTTCATCATCAAAGGGATGAACGAAGGTGTATCCTTCGCTGTCACGAAGTTCCAGCGCCCTTTGGTACGCATCATCATAACAGCCTTCCACCAAACAAACCTCGGCTCCAAAACCTTTTGTCGCTTCAACTTTAGAAATAGGCGCTGTATCAGGTAAGCAAATAAGGGATTTGATACCGTTCTTGGTTGCCGCCAATGCCACGCCTTGTGCGTGGTTTCCTGCCGAACAAGCGATAACACCTTTTGCCTTTTCTTCTTCGGAGAGCATTGCGATTTTATACGCAGAGCCTCTTACCTTAAACGAACCCGTAATTTGTAGGTTTTCAGGCTTTAGATATAGTTCGCAGTCATTTGCTATACCATAAGCTCTGACTACGTTTGTTTCACGAATAATGTTTTTCAGCACCGTCTGTGCATTAAATACTTTGTCGAGAGTTAACATTTTTATTCCGCCTTTCATATTTTATGTTTATGCGTTGTTGTTCGACTTTAAGGCAAAACAAAAACCCGCCTCAAAGCCTTAGTTTGCTTTGAGACGGGTGTTACTTACATATAGCACTCGCGGTACCACTCAAATTGCGGATATAAATATAATCCGCCACCTCTTCGAAGTCCAACAACTTCTATGCACTGACGTAGCATACACGGGAAACGCCTACTGGGTGTTTATGCCTTTGGGGCTTCCGGCTCAGAAGGGATGGGAAGTCTATAGTCCTTTACCGGGATCGCACCATCCCCGGCTCTCTGAAAAATTCGTTATAGGTTCCGTCTTCATCGACGCCTTTAATTTAATCGAAGTCCAACAACCTCTATGCACTGACGTAGCATACACGGGGTTCCCTACACACTTTTAGCTTCAGGTTCCCGGCTCGGAAGTGAGAGGACAGGGATATATAACACGCTGATTCGCACCAACCATCAGCTCTCTTCGCTGTTTTTCTCCGTGACCATTCTTCGTCATAGCCTTTAAGCTATTAAATTTGTCTAATATTTTAGCACTTTAACGCAGTAATGTCAAGAGTTTTTTTGAAAAATAATTTGTTCTTTTTTGTGACAATACTTTCAACTTGGCTTTTATATCATATTTTTACATTAAGTCTTTAAGAGCTTCACGCAATTTTTTAAGTGCCTTTTCACATTTTTTGTGTGCGGTGTTGGCGGAACTGTATTCGTGGCCGGTGGCAATATCGGTATACATCATCGGCTTGATGGGTTTCTTCTTGGAATCACCGTATTCGTCGAGATCATCGTAATCCATATAGAAGGTACTATGACAATCAAAGCAGAAGCCGAGCCGCTGGGCAAGCATCATTCGCTCAGTGTATTCGAGATTGTCATAGGCATCCCACAGGCGGGTGTAAAGCTCACCCTTCATATAAAGCGTGTAAGTGTCGGAGGAAGTGTCGGGGTGCGCTTCTTCGGCGCTTTCCGCTTCGTCATCCTCCGCATACTGCTGATAGAGGTCAACACGGTTTTCATTAAGCAAGCCGCCGAGCAGAATTTCTTTTGTGTCATCGTTGGTTTCACCTAATTCTGCGGCAACCGCTTCAATCGTAGCATCGGCATAACTACGGTCATATTTGTCCCACACCGCCATTGCCTTGCGGAGCTTTGCATATTCCGCAAGACTTTGTACCGTAAAGCCTGTCCGCATTGAACGGATATAATCAAAAATTTCACGCTCCGCATAATACTCTTTGAACGAAACAAAGGATGCGCCGCCATCAGGCGTGTACTTGGCAAGTGCTTTGAGCAGTCCTGCTATATACGCTTGTTTCAGATCGGCAAAATGCTCTTGCATAAAGAATTGCCGCATATAGCTTTGCACATTCTTATTCAGCGTTTTCTCATAATAATGAAGGAACCAAGCAAGGTAACGCTCGTCTTGCTCTTTGAGATAGGTCACGATATATTCCTGCAAATCCCACTTCGGCGGTGCCGGAACAATGCGGTACATATTAAGATCCATTTCGTCAATATACGTTTCTTTCACGGCACTCACCTCCAATCTGTGTTATTTGCCGTTTAATCTTCTGTCGGCTTCGGCGTAAAGCTCCTCACGAAGCATATCCGCTTCATATTGCCCATTGGCATAATCGGGATCGGCCTTTGCTCGTTGCATGCGTTCTTTGGCAACAGCAAGGGCGGCATTTGTGAGAATGTCGTCGTGCTTGCCCCGTTTACGTTCCATACGGAGTGCCGAGCAACGGTTTTTATAAAGTCGGATAATAGGATTGGCATCAGCATATTCCTTGCGGTTAATCCTTGCAGCATATTTCCGGCAAGTAATAGCTTTGCCCTTTAGTTTGAACGGCGCATATCCCGTGCAGTATTTTTGCCTTGCCGCAGAGGTCATAAGGAAATACTTTTTGCAAATGCCGCACTGTCTTGGGTAATGCCCGTGATGCAAACCTTCAAAGAAATCGGTAATCACAAAGCTGTAATAACTATCAAAGTAGAGCCTGCGGGCAAGGGTTTCCGTTTTGCTTCGAGTAGATTTACGGATAGGCACATACTCTGTTGTTACGGGGAACGGCACAGCACCGAATACTTCTAACGCTATGGGGAGTAGGTGTTCCTCGTCAAAGCGGTCAGCGTCATCCACTCGGTTTGCAAAGGTTTTGAGTTGCTTAAAGGCTTTCATCAGGTCGTCTCTCAGACCGTCATAAAATGCAAGGGTTTTCTGAACTTCACTCAGCAAAGCAGCGGACTCCTTGAAAAAAGTATCGTCAAACTCTTTTGGGAGGATGTTATACATTGCTTGTCCTACATCCATAGCCATTACTTTTGAACGACGCTGAAAATACTCAACGATTCTATTGCCGTTTTCTTCGGTAAAAAGCTCCGCAATTCTGTTACGCTCAGCATCTACATCAAGCATATCAAAAGGCTTTAACCAAGGGAGAGCATTAAAAATATTCAGTATGTCCGCACCGGCTCTTAAAAAACTTGGCACATACAAATATCCTTTTTCCAAAGTGCCCTCTATAAGCCAAGTATCACTTGTGAACACAATGATCCGTGCGGCGGTATCGTCTATATAATATTGTGTCAGTAGGTGCGCCGCAAAAGTTCCCGCAGGATAGCTCTTGCCGCCGATATGCACTCTGCCGTCACGATAATCGGCGCTGAAAAAGCTGATTTTATCCATATTTCCACTATACCTCCATACTAATTCTATCAAAAGAAGTGTCCCATAAAACTCCCTTTGGCTTATCGGGACGAAAAAAGATTTTCAAAATATTTTTCTGAATATTTTTGTTTTCGTAAAGTATACTTTTAATCAGTATATCATAAAAACGCCGTAATTACAAGGCGTTCACGGCGTTACGCTTTTTGTTTTCTATGTGTTATCCTGCTTTTCCAAGAACTCGTTTTCGTGTGTATTAAAATAAGTGAGGGAGCGAAAACCTCACAAATACGCAGGGCATTGCCGTCGGGAAACCGGCGGCTTTTTTATTGCCCAAAAACGAAAGGAGGAAAAGTCTATGATGAAGATCACACCGAAGCAAGTGGAAAGAGTTCACCGCCTTGTCAGTGAACTTTGCGCCAACTGTGACGAGGACGGCAACTGTATCCTGCTTGACGATGGCGAAGCGCATCGCTGTGTGCAACTTATCTCTATCTACGGCATTTACTGCAACTATTTCAAAGAAGCGGTATTGCCCAGCGACAGAGAACTGTACGAACAAATCAAGAAAATCAACAAATCAATGTAAAAAAGGAGAAATGTAAAATGAAGAAATTTAATGAAATGTACGTTATCGGTATCGATCACGGGTATGGGAATATGAAAACGGCGAACTGCTGTTTCCCAACCGGAGTAATAAAAAGCGATACCGAACCCACCTTTGTCAGCGACCTGCTCGTATGGAACGGTAAGTATTATTCCATAGGAGTCGGTCATAAGGAATTCACGGCGGATAAGTTTAACGATGAGGATTATTACGTTCTCACCCTTGCCGCTATCGCAAGAGAACTCAAGCGAGAGCGTATTACCGAAGGGAATGTGTTCATCGCCGCAGGCTTACCCCTTACTTGGGTGAGTGAGCAAAAGGCTGAATTCAAAAAATATCTGCTTCAGAATAACAAGGTTACCTTTACTTTTAGAGGTGCCGAATACCGCATTAAAATCGTAGGCGCAGAAATCTATCCGCAGGGGTTCGCCGCCGTTGCCGAAAAGCTCGGTGATTTTAAGGGCGTGAATATGCTTTGCGATATTGGCAACGGCACGATGAACCTTCTTCGGATTGTAAACAAGAAACCGGATGCTCAGAGAATGTTTACCGAGAAGTACGGCACCCATCAGTGCGCTCTGCTTATCCGTGAGCAGATGATGAAGGTGCACCACGCCGCCCTTGATGATACTATTGTTACGGAAATCTTAAAGAAAGGCACGGCGGATATTGACGGACAGTATCTTAATACGGTTATTAAGACCGCAAAAGAATACACCGCCGGAATCTTCCGCCGTCTGCGAGAACACGAATACGATCCGAAACTAATGAAGCTTTACGTGGTCGGCGGCGGTGGGTGTCTTATCCGCAACTTCGCTGATTATGATGCAAACAGGGTTATCATTAACGAGGATATTTGTGCTACCGCAAAGGGATATGAGTATATGGCACTCGTTACCCTTCATAGAAACGGTGGTGTGGTATGAGTATTAAAAATATAAAGATCCGCTTTAATTTAGATAAGGAAAATGACCGCAGGGCGTATGAATATCTGCAAGGCGCAGATAAATCGTACAGCAAGGCGGTCATTTCTGCTATCTGCGGTTTTATGGAATTATCCGAAAGAACGGCATCCGAAGATAATTTCCTTGAGCGGGTTATATCCACCATCCGAGAGGAAATTGGAAAAAGTAATCCTCTTGGTCATCTTTTGCAGTTTGTGCAGACACCCTCTGCACAAACACCCGCCGAAAAAGTAAACAATGCCGAAACCGAAGAAGCCGTACTCGATTTCCTTGACAGCTTCTAAGGGTACACTTATTCCTGCTTTTGACGGTACTGTGATGACAATATCCAAAGGAATTGCCCCCACTAATACCGGTGGTTCCACTATTCTGCAATATTGACGGCACTCACATAAAATGTAGTGACAATATCGCAAATAATATGGAACTTTTGAAGGATTTGCACTGATATGAACGGTATGAGGTCGCTCCCTCACGGTGCAAGTCACGGAGAATGGAAGGCATACGCTAAAAGCGTGTGTCTTACACCGTAACAAGCAGGACATTTGTGTGCCAAATGTCGCTTGCCGCCATAAGGTTATGGCGGACTCTTTAGGGGATAACCCCTAATACCCCATTATGAAAGGATGATGTTATGAAAAAACAAGATATACGGATCGTCGCCCGTGTTACCCAAAAGGAAAAAGACCGCATCAGCGACCTTGCCAAACGGTGCGGACTTTCCACAACCGAATACCTCCGCCAAAGAGCATTGGGATATGAGCCGAAGTCGGTTCCGCCTGATGCTCTTTTTTATTTCTGCGAAAGGTTGGATGCACTCGTTGAGCAACCATACTCTACGGAAGTGAATACAGCGGCGCTAACTTTACTGAAAGATATATCGGCAGAACTTATTACACCGAGAAAGGAGAATATGCGCAAATGGCAACCACAGGCTTTTGGCCAGTCAAAGGACGGTTAAAGGAAGTTATTGACTATGCCAACAATCCCGATAAAACCACCGCAAAGGAATATCTTGACGAAGATCTGTATGCCGCCATCCGCTATGTGGAAAACGATGACAAAACCGACCAAACGATGTTTGTGTCGGGTATCAACTGCTCCAAGCATAACGCCTATAACGAAATGATTGCCGTTAAGCGCCGTTTCGGTGAACGTGGCAAAAATATCGCTTATCACGGATTTCAGAGCTTTGCTCCCGGCGAGGTTACTCCGGAAGAAGCACACA
Source organism: Clostridia bacterium (assembly GCA_017621655.1). Classification (GTDB taxonomy): domain Bacteria; phylum Bacillota; class Clostridia; order Oscillospirales; family CAG-272; genus Colimorpha_A. Next base: position 6,698 of record JAGASS010000032.1, read on the forward strand.
GCATAGGAAAGGAAACCGCACGGCGTATGTGGGGAGATAAATACCAAGTGGTGGTCACTACCCATCTCAACACCGATAAAATCCACAACCACTTTGTATTAAACAGCGTTTCTTTTAAGACGGGAAAAAAGTTCCGTAATGGTATCGGGGATCGTCTTGAGCTTCGAAAGATTTCTGATGCCATTTGCGCAGAACGAAATAAATCGGTTATTCAAGGCAACAAGTTTTATAACAACAAAAAAGCGTATTGGGTTGAAAAATCCGGCAAGCTCACACATCGAGATATGTTACGGAAAGATGTGGACGAGGCACTATCCCAATGTGGCTCATTTAAGGAAATTGAATATTACCTTAAAACACTCGGCTACCGATTTGAGCGTGACTTTTACTACGACCACCCCTCTGTGTATGCGGATGGTTGGAAACGTGCTGTACGTATCAGTAGTCTTGGGGAGCAATATTCTAAGGAAAACATTCGTGAACGGTGCCGTGAGAATCAGCGCAAACCCGAACTCTATGCCTTTGTAACACCGGCTTGGAAAAGACGACCGCTTCTTGTGCTTGAAAGAGAAAGGCATATTTCGGGATGGGATGACACAATTATCGTATTATTCGAGCTCTTTATTGAGCTTCTTAAAATCTGTATCGTAGGCAACACCCAAGAATACGATAACCGACCCGTATCTCCGATGATGCGAGCAGAAATGCGAAAGTTGGATCGGTATATCGAGGAATACAATCTGCTCTGCGATAACAATCTCAACTCCCCGAAAAAGTTGTTGTCATTCCAAGAAAACTTATCTTCCCGCATTTCTGAATTGGAGCAAGAGCGATATGCACTACGCTTAAAACTTCGTCGTGTAAAAACACCTGAAGAAGATGCGGCACTTAAAGAACAATGCAAGGAGATAACCAAGAAAATTATTCCCTTACGAAAGGAACTTAGAATTGCTATGCGCATTGAGGAACACATTCCAAAAATTAAGGCGCTCCTTGATGCCGAACGCAATATCGAAATGAAACGAAACAATTTAATTAAGAATAAAGAAAGAGGTTATGAACGATGAAAAGTACCAAGAAAATTATATCTATTGATAAATTACACGCATTTGAAAACCACCCCTACAAGGTTCAAGACAACGAGGAAATGGAAGCCCTTGCCGAAAGCATTAAAGTACACGGCATTGTTTCTCCCGTTATTGTCCGACCACTCGAAAATACCACAGATGAATATGAGATCATATCCGGTCACAGACGGGTTATGGCAAGCAGAAAGGCAGGGATTACAGAAGTCCCTGCCTTAATTGTTTCTCTTGACCGTGATGCAGCGGCGATTGTGCTTGTGGACAGTAACCTCCACCGAGAGCATATTCTGCCAAGCGAAAAAGCCTTTGCTTACAAAATGAAACTTGATGCTATGAAGCATCAGGGCTGGCGTTCTGATTTAACTTCCGACCAACTTGGAGGGAAGTTGGAAACTGCCGACCTTGTGGGCGCAGAAACGGGCGATAGTAAAAACCAAGTCCGCCGCTATATCCGCCTTACCAATCTCATCCCCGAAATTCTGCAATATGTGGATGAGGGTCGTATTTCGTTCACTCCCGCCGTCGAGCTTTCCTATCTCAACGAGCAGGAACAGCAAGACCTACTAGAGCAGATGGAACTGAATGATTGCACCCCGTCATTATCTCAGGCTTGCCGCTTTAAGAAAATGAGCCAAGAGGTCGGCTTAACTCCCGAAAGCATTGCAGAAATTATGAGCGAAGAAAAAGCCAATCAGCGGGAAATGTTCAAAGTCCCGATGGAACGTATTCGTCAATATGTCCCTAACGCCAATGCAAAGCAGGCTGAGGATTTTGTTTTGAAGGCTTGCGAGCATTACCGCAAATTCTTAATACGTCAGCGCAACCGTGATGAAAGGTAAGGTGAAGAATATGAAAAAAGTAAATATAGAACCCATTATGTTTTCGAGAAAAGGTGCAGGGCGCATTGATGAAAATATCCCTATCGACCTCTTGGAATATGTCACTCCGAAATCGGCAATGGCAATCGACAATACTCCCGTTTGCTATATCCCGAAGCAAATTACCGTGTCCGAAGAAATCAGCGGTACTATCTACGATGTCACCGGTGTTTTTACGGGCGAGGTGGACAAATCACTATTTCAGCAATTAAAAGAATTGATCCTATCCGAGCAGTTAGTGTAACTGCCATAGGTTTGTAGAAACACAGCCGAGCATTGTATAATTGGCTTGTCCAATAAGCAATGCTCGGCTTTCGTGAGAAAGGAGTTTATTATGGCAAAGAAAGCCGAGAATATGAATCAAGATAAAATTACAGCCTTATACTGTCGTCTATCCGTAGAAGATATTAAAGACGATAAAGACAAAAAGAGAAAAGGCAAAGAGGACGAATCAAACAGTATCAGTAACCAAAAGCAAATCCTTTTGGACTATGCTAAAAAGCACGGTTATACTAACACGATGTTTTTCGTGGATGACGGTATTTCGGGTACGAGCTTTGACAGAAGCGATTTTAACCGTATGCACCGAATGGTGGAGGAAGGCAAAATCGGCACAATTATCGTAAAAGACCTTTCCCGTTTTGGCCGTGAGCATATTGAAGGCGACCGCCTTGCGGAAATCGTATATCCTACACTTGGCGTAACCTTTATATCTATTCACGAAAATATTAACACCTCTACGGGCGAAGGTATGGAAATGCTTCCGTTTTACAATATATTCAACGAATGGTATGCGGCGCAGACCTCCAAGAAAATCCGTGCGGTGTGGCAATCCAAGTCTGATAATGGTGAGCGTGTATCTGCAACGGTAGCCTACGGTTACAAGAAAGCCGATGACGATTCCAAGCAATGGATTATTGATGAGCCTGCTGCAAAGGTGGTGCGGTATATCTTTCAACTTTGTCTTGAAGGGTTGGGCGTTACCAAAATTGCCCGCCGTTTAGAAGCAGAAAAGATTTTAACACCAACTGCTTATTACAACAGCATTGGTAGAAAAACACGTAACAAGGTTATTGATCCCTACCGTTGGTCAAGCAACAGCGTTGACCACATTCTTGAAAATATGCAGTACACCGGATGTACCGTGAATTTCAAGTCAAGTACCGTCAGCTTTAAAGTTCACAAAACCGTATACAATTCCGAAGAAGATTGGGTTGTCATTCCGAACACTCAAGAAGCCATTATTGATATGGATACTTGGGAGCGTGTGCAGGAGATAAAAAAGCACCGCCGCAGAAACACTGCGACGGGTAGACAAAGTATATTTTCGGGACTTATGTATTGCGGCGATTGTGGTTCAAAGTTGTATTTTTGTGCCGCCAAGAGTGTAAAGGAGCATCAGGAGTTTTACCGTTGCTCCGCCTACAAGGAAAACAGAGGCAGCTGCACAATCCATTTTATCCGTAATGTGGTACTTGAGAAAATGGTGTTAAAGCTCATAAGAGAAGCGGCGGAATATATTACGGAATATGAGCCTGTTTTTCTGTATCTGTACGGTAAGCAACACGAACTTCACAAAGCAAACAATTTCAAAGCCGCAAAGCAGGAACTTGAGAAAAACAAAAAGCGTATTGCGGCGTTGGATAAATTGATTGAAGCTGCCTTTGAGAAGAATGTGCTTGGTACACTGAGGGATGATCTGTTTGAACGTATGACCGCCAACTACGAAAAAGAGCAAAGAGAATTGATACGGGCGGTTGCCGAAGCGGAACAGCGACTTGCCAATGCTGAGCAGGATAACATCGACCTTCGGGTATTTCTTTCTATCATCCGTAAATGTACCGACTTAAAGGAACTGACACCCGAACTCGTCAATCGGCTAATAACAAAGATTGAGGTCTTTGACAGCACCAAAGACGAAAACGGTAAAAAGCACGTTCCTATTAAGGTTCACTTTATTGGTGTGGGTGTTATTGTAATCCCCGATGGGAAGACAATTCTTGAAACCTATGAAGAAATCCGCAAGAATCCGCCAAGAGTGGCGTAAAAGAGAAATACGGCGTAGCCTTTATCGGCTACACCGTATCCTACATACCCCGACTGTCCTTAGCTACCTCTGGCTAATGGGCGGCGTTTTTTGGCGGAGAAAGAGAGATTCGAACTCTCGCGCCGGTTTCCCGACCTACTCCCTTAGCAGGGGAGCCCCTTCACCAACTTGGGTACTTCTCCAATTTGCTGCAAAAGGTATTATACCACAAAAAAATCGGGTTGGCAATAGTATAATTATTAAATTTGTGTGAACAAGTCGCGTGAAACGGCACGATTTATTGACATTCGAGCCGTTTCGCGTTATAATACTCTAAATGAAAACAAAGGAGGGACGGTATGAAGAGCAGTCCGCTTGCAGACAGAATAAGACCGAAGAGCTTTGACGAGATGGTCGGTCAGAGCCATCTTTTCGGCAAAAACGGCGCGATACGCAAGATATGCGCCGAGAATTACCTCCCCAATATGATATTTTACGGCCCGCCCGGGACGGGAAAAACGACCGCCGCGCGCATAATCGCCGACGGCTCGGGAATGACGCTCCGTTGCCTAAATGCAACCTCGGCTTCCCTTTCCGACGTCAAGGACGTCGTCGCCGAGACATCGTCGCTTCTCGGAAGCGATGGAATTCTCCTCTATCTCGACGAGATACAGTATTTCAATAAAAAACAGCAGCAGTCGCTTCTTGAATACATTGAGGACGGACGTATAACGCTCATCGCGTCGACGACCGAAAATCCCTATCTTTACGTTTACAACGCTATCATTTCGCGCTCTGCCGTCTTTGAATTCAAGGCGGTAAGTGAAAAGAACATCGTTCCGGCGCTTGCTCGCGCGCTCAACCTTCTCAACGAGGAAACAGGCAGAAGCAAGACCGCACCCGATGAGGTTCTTTCCTATATCGCCGCAAGCGCGGCAGGCGACGTAAGACGCTCGATAAACCTGCTTGAAAACACCTATTTTACAAGCGGAAAAGAGCTTTCGCTCGAGGCGGCAAAGGACTTCACGCCTTCCGTCATCGGAAACTTCGACAAAAGCGGAACGGTGCATTACGACCTGCTTTCGGGACTCCAGAAGTCGATCCGCGGCTCCGATCCCGACGCGGCAATATTCTACCTTGCAAAAATTCTCGAGGGCGGAGACCTCATCGGCGCATGCCGTCGGCTTCAGGTGATCGCCTGCGAGGACATAGGTCTGGCTTATCCGCAGGCGGCACAGATCGTTCTTTCCTGCGTGCAGATGGCAAATAACCTCGGACTTCCCGAAGCAAGAATTCCGCTTTCCGAGGCGGCGATCCTACTCGCGACCGCACCAAAGTCGAACAGTGCTTACATGGCATACGCCGCGGCGGCAGAGGACATCGCAAACGGTAAGGGTCAGACGATACCGCCCTATATGCGCCCGTCGAATAATTATGACGGATATAAATATCCGCACGATTACCCCGATCACTACGTCGATCAGCAGTACCTGCCCGACGATATCAAGAACGCAAAATATTATTCCTACGGCGATAATAAGACAGAACAAGCCGCAAAAGCGTATTGGGATAAAATTAAGAAATAAGGTAAAGCTATGGAAGTTATTTTCAAAAACAATACCACGCTGAATGAATCCTATGTAAAGCAAGTGGCACGCGCGACTGTTTTCAAAAGACCTGCCGTGATTTCCCTGTATGTCATAAGTGCGCTTTTGCTTATAATAAGCACGTGCCTGCTTGTAATAAACGGGAAGTTTATAATGATCGGATTCCTTTTTCCGATTGCAATAATTGCAGCTCTATTCTTCCTTTATTTCTCAACGGTAAAGCTTAATATCCGCAGACTGCACGAGATTGGTGGATTTTTTGAGATCGTGACCGAGGTTACCGACGATGGCATTTGTCAGATTCCGGACGGTAAAACCGCCGTCAATCTGCCTTTTCAAGATGTGCTTTGCGCCGTTACATCGAAGGATTACATCTTCGTAATTTCAAAGGGAAAAATAGTTTACGCCTTTTCAAAAAACGGTTTCTCAATTGGAGACGACGCATCGTTTTTGACCTTTCTTAAAAGTAAGGGTATAAAAGTTAAGTGAATAAAAAACACCGCTTCGGCGGTGTTTTTTGTTAATCAAAGTCAAATCTCATAACCTCAATAGCGATTCTCGCGCCGAGACGAAATCCGTAAGAAAAAATCTCGCGCTGGCTCATATTTTCAAGCTCGTCACTGCAATCATCAAGCTTTTCAAATATCTCCTTTTGATCATCAGTCATTGTGTCTTTCAGATCTTTTCTGTGCCTGCGTATGTATTCTGTCAGATCAGATGTCTGTTCATGTGATTCGCGGTAGCTTTCAATTGGGCATAGATTTCCGTACCATAATTCTTCAAGTATTTTTTGCATAAAAACCTCCAAAAACAAGTGTTATGTCAATATTATATCTGTATTACAGATAAATGTCAATATCTTTATTACAGATATTGTATAATGTTTGTGAGGTGATAATCATGAAATTCAAAAATCTTCGAGGAATAAGAGAAGACCGAGATATAAAACAAAAGGATATAGCAAAGGTATTAAACGTGTCTCAAAACACATATTCTCAATATGAAACAGGAATTATTCCTATTACCGCAGAAACGTTAATCAAGCTCGCAGATTATTATAACGTAAGCGTTGACTATCTTCTTGACAGAACAGATAATCCAAATATGCAAAAATGAAAACACCGCTTCAGCGGTGTTTTCTTTTGACTTTATGACGTAACATCGTTTTGAAACGGACGCTTCGCGTCCTACACCTCATCCACCGCGGACGCAGCGTCCGCGGTCCCCCTTCCCCCGCTGGGGAAGGCAAGACAACGTGGCGAAGCTTCGCCACATCGTTTGTAGGGGGCGACGTCCTCGACGCCCCGAAATACCACGCTTATAATTTTGAAGACGAAATGTGATATAATATAACTATTACATCGCAAAAAAGTTACACCACTTTTAGCACGGGGCGTCGAGGACGCCGGTCCCTACAAACCAACGTTGATATGTTTTTGAATGTAACGAATATAGCGAACGCGGGAGCGACTGGGCGTCGAGGACGTCGCCCCCTACAATGACGTGGGAGTTTCAATTAAACATATCGAAATTTTTCTTAAACCGAAAGGGGTTTCCAAAGGGGAAAACGTTTGAAAATTTGCCTTCGCAAATTTTCATCGGTTTGCCCCTTGGCGGTTTTCTTTGCGAGCGTTTCTTTGTCCGGACAAAGAAATGCGAAAAAAATTGCACGAGCAAAGAAAAGTGGAAATTCCCTCACACCTATTTACAAACCCGATAAAATGTATTATAATAATATACTGAATAACTATTTGCACACATAAGGAGCCAACACTATGGACAAAATAGTAAAATACGCCCTTACTCTTTATAAAAATATGCAGGCAGAGTTAAGCTCTATCCGCGCGCGAGATCCCGCGGCAGATTCAAATGCCGAAATAGCACTTCTCTACTCCGGCTACCACGCAGTCCTCGCATATAGAATCGCGCATATTCTTCATATCAGCGGCTATAAGGTCGCCGCGCGACTCGTCAGCCAGACGGCAAAATTCTTCACGGGAATCGAGATACACCCCGGCGCAAAGATCGGTAAGGGACTCTTTATCGACCACGGCACAGGCGTCGTCATCGGCGAGACCGCCGAGATCGGCGATAACTGTACCCTGTATCAGGGCGTTACTCTCGGCGGTACGGGTAAGGATATCGGCAAGCGACATCCTACACTCGGTAATAACGTAATGGTCGGTGCAGGCGCAAAGATACTCGGACCGTTCAAGGTCGGTGACAACGCGAAGATAGCGGCGAACGCAGTAGTTCTCTCGGAGGTTCCGTCGGACTCTACCGCAGTCGGCATCCCGGCAAGAATAGTCAAGAGAAGAAACATCAAATGCGACCTCGACCAGGTCCATATCCCCGACCCCGTTTCGCAGGAGCTTTGCCGACTTAACCATCAGATAGAGCTTCTCGAAAAACGTATGAATCAACTGCAAAACAACGGCAAATGACCGAAAGGACATAAAAAATGAAGCTTTACAACAGCATTACAAGAACGAAAGACGAATTTATCCCGAACGAAGCAGGTAAGGTAACAATGTATACCTGTGGACCTACCGTCTACCACTTCGCACATATAGGTAACCTCCGTACCTACATAATGGAGGACGCGCTCGTGCGCTCGCTCGAATACCTCGGCTACGACGTCAACCGCATTATGAACATAACCGACGTCGGACACCTCACGGGCGACTCCGACGACGGCGAGGACAAGATGCTCAAGGGCGCAAAGCGCGAGAAGAAGACCGTTATGGAAATAGCGAAATTCTATACCGACGCGTTCTTCAAGGACTGCGAGCAGCTCAATATCAAAATGCCGACACACGTTCAGCCGGCAACGGGCTGCATTCCCGAGTTCATCAATATGATCGAAAAGCTCCTTGAGGGCGGCTACGCATACGAGGCAGGCGGAAACGTCTATTTTGACATCTCGAAGCTTGATAAGTATTACGTTTTCGGCGAGCATAACGCAGACGACCTCGAGGTCGGCGTGCGTGACGGCGTTGAAGGCGACGCAAATAAGAGAAACCCCGCAGACTTCGCTCTTTGGTTCACGAAGAGTAAGTTCGACGATCAGGAGCTGAAGTGGGATTCCCCTTGGGGCGTCGGTTACCCCGGCTGGCATATCGAGTGCTCGGCGATCTCCCTAAAATACGGCGGTGAATACCTCGACATCCACTGCGGCGGTATCGACAACGCATTCCCTCACCACACCAACGAAATAGCACAGTCCGAGGCGTTCCTCGGTCATAAGTGGTGTAACTTCTGGTTCCACGTTCTCCACCTCAACACCGCAAGCGGTAAAATGTCCAAGAGCAAGGGCGAGTTCCTCATTCTCGACCTGCTTAAGAGCAAGGGCTACGATCCCCTCGCGTACCGTTTCTTCTGCCTGCTTTCGCATTACAGAAAGCCGCTTGTATTCTCCTACGAGGCGCTCGATAACGCATCGACCGCGTATAAGAAGCTCCGCAACCGTTGCGCTTCCGTCAAGGACGAGGGCGAGATCGACGCAGAAGCAGTCGCAAAGGCAAAGGAAGCATTCTCCGACGCAGTCGGCAACGATATAAACACGTCTCTTGCCATCACGGCAGTTTACGACGTTCTCAAGCTCAACGTCAGCGGCGCAACCAAGCGCGCAATAATTGCCGATTACGATAAGGTCCTCGCGCTCGATCTTCTCACGCCCTTCGCAGTTGAAGAGAAAAAGGAAGAAACAGAGGCAGGCGACCCCGAGATACTTGCACAGATCGCACTCCGTGCCGAAGCAAAGAAGGCAAAGAACTTCGCCGAAGCAGACCGTATCCGTAACGAGCTTGCCGCAAAGGGTATAACCCTTATCGACACCCCGAACGGAACGACCTATAAGATAGGGTAAAAGAAGGCTCCCCCTTTGGGGGAGCCAATTGCACCCCGCTTTTTTCAAGGAGAACCAATGAAAGCAATAAAATTACTTTCGCTTCTTCTTGTCATGTCACTGCTGACCTCCTGCGGACTTATCGTCGTAAACGACGGGAAAGGGGGAACGGTATCGGACACGACGGCTGAAGAAGTATATAAGCCGAACGACTACGATACCAAGCCGATCCCGAATTACGAAGACGAGGCGAAGGAGCTTCTGAACGACCTTCCAAATGTCGACTTTGGCGGTCACACCGTAGTTATCGCGTCGGACGAATCAAATTCCGCCATTTGGGACGACGTTGAAGGGCCGTACGTTTCTGCGGTACTAAAGCGAAATTCGCTGATCGCGGATAAATACAACACCGTCGTATCAAGCAGTAAAACAACGACCAATGCCCTGCGCGAGAGGATAAAGACCGCGCATTTGACCGGATCCTTCTACGCAGATTTCGCGTCTGTAAAGGGCAGTGACCTCGGATCTTACTACTCAAGCGGCTATATTCAGAATTACAAGGCGCTGACCTATTACGATTTTTCGGCACCGTATTTCAACGAAGCCGCGATCGATCAGCTTACGCTGAACGGCGTCATATACGGCGTCGTCGGCTCGATGACCGAAGCTCCCGAAAGCTACGGATGCCTCTTTTTCAATAAGACACTCGGAAAAGAGATCGGCGTAAATATCCACTACACCTCGGTTTATGAGCATAACTTCACCTGGGACAAGCTCTTTGCGCAGATCTCCTCCGCCGATACCGACAGCGCAATATTGACCGCAAGCTACGATAACCAGACGTTATCGCGCACCGTTCTCCTGACCGCGGGACAGACGTTCCTTTCACGTAATTCGAAGGGCGACCTTGTGTCAAACTTCAATACCGATATTTCAAAAACCGTTATAGCTAACCTCAAAAAGCTCCTTCCATACCGCACAAGTAAAATGACGGTAACCGAAACCGTCACAGGTGATGACGGAAGCGAAAAGACGGTAAAAACTACGCTTACCGACCTTGATATATTTATAAAAGGAAAGTCGCTCTATTCGATCGGAACGGTATCCGATATGGAAAAGATCGCAAACTGCGGCTTTGAATGGGAGATACTTCCGATACCGCTTATGAGCGAGGGCGGACCGTATAACGCGGCGGCAACGGGAAGCGCGCCGATACTCGTTATGCTTAAATCAAGTAAGAGCATAGAGCAAAACGGCTATATCCTGCAGGCACTCGGCGCGGCGTCCTATAAGCATATTCAGATTTCGTATATCAAATACGCAATGCAGAATTACGCGTCAAGCTACTACACCTTCGATATGCTTGAATTGCTGATCGAAAATCCGCTATACGACCACGCGACGATGTTCGGAAACAATTATTCACAGCTCCGTAACGGCACCTACGTTACCTTCCATAACGCAGTTGCGAATAAGAATTCGCTTTCCTATTATATCAATAAGTCAAAAAACGATCTGCAAAAATATCTTAACGCCAGGAATTAATTGTTAAATTTGTGTAAACAATGAAATAACTGTTTACAAATGCGAATTTAAGTGTTATAATGTCAAAGTATTGTCGGTACCTCGGCTTTCGGGGAAAGGATTTGAATAAACAAGTCGATTTTCACCCGCCGATTGCTGGGATAACCGCAAAAAAATATTATTTTATATGAGGTGAAAAAAATGATCACTCCCGAACTCAAAAAGGAAATTATCGAAAAGTACGCTACTCACGAAGGTGACACCGGTTCGCCCGAGGTACAGATCGCGATTCTTACCTACAGAATCAACACTCTTACCGAGCACCTTAAGACCAACAAGAAGGACCACCACAGCCGTCGCGGCCTTCTCAAGATGGTCGGTCACAGAAGAAACCTTCTCGGCTACCTTATGGAAAACGATATCGCTCGTTACCGTGCGATCGTTGAGAAGCTCGGCCTGAGAAAGTAAGCCCGACGGGGTTTAGTATTCGACTGCACCCCACAAATATAAGGGACAAGTGGGGAACCGAAGTTCTTTCGGTTCCCCTAAATTTATGTAATAAGCTCAGATTGAGTTTATATAGACCGGCGCCGAGAGACGAGTGCCGGCAAGATGTATAAGTTGGAGGAAAAAGAAAAATGTTCGAAAAATTCAAGGTTTATGAGTATGAGCTCGCCGGAAGACCTCTCGTGATCGAGACCGGCAAGATGGCAGGACTTGCAAACGGCTCCTGCCTCGTTAGATACGGCGACACCGCCGTTCTCTGTAACGCAACCGCATCGGCTAAGCCCCGTGACGGTATAGACTTTTTGCCCCTTTCCGTCGATTTCGAGGAAAGACAGTACTCTGTCGGTAGAATCCCCGGCGGTTACTTCCGCCGTGAGGGCAAGCCCTCCGAGAAGGCAATTCTCACTTCCCGCGTTATCGACCGTCCCGTTCGTCCTCTCTTCCCGAAGGACCTTCGCAACGACGTAGCTCTTACCCTTACCGTTATGTCAGTTGATAACGACTGCTCCCCCGAGATCACCGCTATGATCGGTGCTTCTATCGCCCTTTCGATCTCCGATATTCCGTGGAACGGACCTATCGCAGGCGTATTCGTAGGTATGGTAGACGGCGAGTTCGTTATTAACCCTACTCTCGCTCAGAGAGAAAAGAGCGTCCTTGAGCTTACCGTAGCAGGATCTGCTAACAAGGTCGTTATGATCGAGGCAGGCGCAAAGGAAGTATCGGACGACGATATGTTCAATGCAATTATGCTCGCTCACGAGGAGATCAAGAAGATCGTAAGCTTCATCAACGGAATTGTAGCCGAGATCGGCAAGCCCAAGTTTGACTACCCCTCTTGCGAGTTCGACCACGAGATGTTCGACAAGGTATTCGCATTCTGCGAGAAGGACGTTATGTTCGCTCTCGATACCGACGATAAGAACGTCCGCGACGCTCGTATGAACCCCATCCGTGACGCGATCATCGAGAAGTTCCTCGAGGAATATCCTGACATCGAAGCACGCTACGAGGAGCTTATCTACAAGATCCAGAAGAAGATCGTTCGCCGTTGGCTCATCAACGACAAGAAGCGTGTTGACGGCAGAAGAATGGACGAGATCCGTCCTCTCGACGCACAGATCGACCTTCTCCCCCGTACTCACGGCTCGGGTATGTTCACCCGTGGACAGACTCAGGTCCTCACTATAGCTACTCTCGGTACTCTCGGCGACGCTCAGATGCTCGACGGCATCGACGAGGAAGAGTCGAAGAGATATATGCACCACTACAATATGCCCGGTTACTCTACCGGTGAAGCAAAGGCAGTCCGTTCTCCCGGACGCCGTGAGATCGGTCACGGTGCGCTCGCAGAGCGTTCGCTCGTTCCCGTTCTTCCCTCCGTTGAAGAGTTCCCCTACGCTATCCGCTGCGTATCCGAGGTCCTTTCCTCTAACGGCTCTACCTCTCAGGCATCCGTTTGCGGTTCTACCCTCGCACTCATGGCAGCAGGCGTTCCGATAAAGGCACCTGTAGCAGGTATCTCCTGCGGTCTTATCACCGAAGAAGACGGCAGCTGGACGACTATGATCGATATCCAGGGTCTTGAAGACTTCTACGGCGATATGGACTTCAAGGTAGCAGGTACTCATAAGGGTATCACCTCCATTCAAATGGACCTTAAGATCGACGGTCTTACTCCCGAGATCATAAGAGAAGCTCTTGAAACTACTCACAAGGGCCGTGACTATATCATCGACGAGGTACTTCTCAAGGCGATCGCTGAGCCACGTCCCGAGGTTTGCAAGTGGGCGCCCAAGATGATCTCCATGAAGATCAACCCCGAGAAGATCGGCGACGTTATCGGACCTAAGGGTAAGGTAATTCAGAAGATCCAGGCAGAGACCGGCACCGAGATCACCATCGAGGAAGACGGCTCGATCTTCATCGCAGCAGTTAACCGCGACGGCGGTCTCGCTGCAGAAGCTGCTATCAAGAACATCGTATTCGAGCCCGAGGTAGGCGCAATTTACGAGGGCACCGTTACCCGCGTAATTCCGATCGGCGCGTTCGTTGAGTTCGCTCCCGGTAAGGAAGGCCTCGTTCACATCTCGAAGCTCGCTCATACCAGAGTCGAGAAGGTCGAGGACGTTTGCAACGTCGGCGACAAGCTCGCAGTTAAGTTCCTCGGAATCGACGAAAAGGGCAGAATGAACCTTTCGCATAAGGATACTCTTCCCCGCCCCGAGGGAATGGAGGAGGAAGCTCCCGTTGAGCGTCCCCGCCGCCCCTTCCGTCCCCGCAGAGAAAGATAATTAAAAAATAAAAGAGATACGGTGAAAGCCGTATCTCTTTTTGTTATTCAAACTCTCTCGCGCGGATAATTTTCTTATATTCGCCCGGCGAATAATGCTTGTACTTCTTAAACACTCGGTTGAAATAGGAAAGCGAGGAAAAGCCCATATCGTTTGCGATCTTAAGCAAGCTCGTCTCGGTCTTAAGGAGCTTTTCTGCCTTGCTGACGCGAACGAAATTTATATAATCTATCGGACTTGTCCCGACGATGCTTTTGAACAGACGGCAGAAATACTGCTCGTTGAAATTGAACATACCGCTGAGCTGAGCAGTAGACAAGCTCTCGCCGCAGTTTTCGTTTATGTATTCAAGCACGGGGCGGATCTTATTGATCTCCTCGCGCTTTTTCTGTATCTGATCGGAAATGACACCCTGACGGCGAAGCGAGGCGATAAGCATAAGCATATGATTGTATACGTAGTCGCTCCAGAACGGCTTTTTCAGCGCATATTCTTCAAGAATCGTATCAAAGCTGTGCCGTATCTCCTCAAATTCAGGCGTCCCCTTTTTGAAAACGCAGGCAGGCGTATCGGAGATACTCGTAAAACGCGATATGTACCTCGTTATCGAGTCGCCATCGGAAGGCAGACGGAACTGAATGAGCGTAGTCAGAGTATTGCTCATATCCTCAAAGGTGCTGTGAGGGACGTACTTATTGATAAAAATTATGTCGCCCTCGCTGAGAGTAAGCTCGCCGTCGAGCGTCACGCAGCTGAAAGCACCGCGATCCACGCGCAAAAACTCATATTCGTTATGCAGATGCATAACGCTCAGCAAGCGTCTTCTGTATTCGACCTTGTCACCGTTGCCAAGCGGTATAGCGTCGGAACGGGAAACGTGGATCGAAATGTTATTGTCAAGGTTTACTATCTCTTCGCGCATCGTAAATTTCTCCAAAAGTGAAAATCGTACAAATTTAAGATAAAATCCGTGTAGTCAAAAAATCAAATATTCGGTACTATTATAATAGCATATTAAAATAAAAAAATCAATATGCCGTTTCGAAAGGAGACAAAATATGGCACACAAAGGATTAGATGCTTTTAAGTTCAACCAGGAGGAGTCCGTGATCGACACTTCCAAAAAGGTTAAAATCGGTATAATCGGTACCGGCTGGATCGCAGAGTCGCACCTTGATTCTCTGCTTCAGATGCCCGACGTTGAGATCGTCGCAGGCGCTGACCTTGTTCCCGGTAAGGCAGAAAAGTTTTTTAAGAATTACGGCATTGAGGGCGCAAAGACCTACCCCAGCCACAAGGAGCTTATAGACGCAGGCGAATGCGACGCAGTTTGTATCTGCACCTATAACGCAACTCACGCAGAATGCGCTATCTACGCTCTTGAGCACGGCGTACACGTTCTTCTCGAGAAGCCGATGTGCGTAACTCTTGAAGAGGCAGTTGCTATCCGCAAGGCAGAAAAGGCAAGCGGAAAGATCCTTACTATCGGCTTCCAGCCCCGTTTCGACGACAACATGAAGATGGTCAAGAACATCGTTCAGTCGGGCGCGCTCGGTAAGGTATACTACATTCAGACCGGTGGCGGACGCCGCCGCGGAATTCCGACTCCGTTCGGAACGACCTTTATTCAGGGCGATACCGGCGTTATCGGCGCTATGGGCGACATCGGATGCTATTCTCTCGATATGGTGCTTAACGCTATCGGCTATCCGAAGCCCCTTACCGTTTCGGGCTACGTTTCCGACTATTTCGGAAAGGATCCCGAATACTTCACGACCGAAGGCAAGCCCGCTGAATATGCCGACATCTTCGAGGTTGAAGACTTCGCGGCAGGATTCGTCCGTCTTGAGGGCGGAATCATTCTCGACTTCCGTATCGCGTGGGCAATGCACCTCGATACCTCTGGAGATACCATTATCATGGGTACAAAGGGAAGCTTGCGCATTCCTTCCACAGAATGCTGGAACGGCACCGTCGGCGGCGACCTCACCCTCTACTCGAGAGTTGCAGGCAAGGAAGTTGAGACCAAGTTCCCGATGATGCCTCCCCGTGAGCACAGCAATTTCTACTACAAGATGAGAACCTTCCTCGACGCTATCAAGAACGGCGGCAAAGCTCCCATTTCGTCCGAGGAGATCATCATCAACCAGGCGATCATCGATTCGATCATTAAGTCGGCTAAGCTCGGCAAAGAGATCGAGGTAGAAATTCCCGAAATTTGAGGAGAATATAATGAAAAAGTTTAAGGTAGGTCTCCAGCTTTACAGCGTAAGAGATGCAATGGAAAAGGATATGGACGCCACCCTCAAGGCAGTCAAGGAAATGGGCTACGACTACGTAGAGTTCGCGGGCTATTTCGGCAAGACCGCCGAGGAGGTCAAGGCGCTTCTCGATAAGTACGAGCTTAAGGCGATCTCGGTTCACCAGGCGACCGACCTCTTCGAAAAAGAGGGCAAGGCGGCTGTCGATTACCTCAACACTATCGGTGTTGAATACTCGGCGATCCCGTGGTACGACAAGAACGAGCTTTATAACAATTGGGACGAGACCGTAAAGAAGTTTGCTGAGGTTTCAAAGCTCCTCAAGGCAGGCGGAATCCAGCTCATGTACCATAACCACGACTTCGAGTTCGTAAAGATCGACGGCGAATACGTCCTCGATAAGCTTTATAGAACCCTCGACGCAGAAACCCTTATGCCCGAGATCGACACCTGCTGGGTACACTACGCAGGCGTTAACCCCGCAGAATACGTAAGAAAGTACGCAGGCAGGATCAAGGTTCTTCATCTCAAGGACTTCGTTTGCAAGAAGCTTGGCGGCGGACCCGTCTATGCGCTTATCGACGAGGACGGCAACGAGATCAAGAACGCCTCGAAGGAAGACAACGGCTTCAAGTTCACCCCCGTAGGTTCGGGTATCCAGGATTGGAACGAGATCCTCACAGCGGCTGACGAAGCAGGCGTTGAGTACGTCATCGTCGAGCAGGACGATTCGTACGAAATGTGCTCCCTCGAAGCAGCAAAGATGAGTAGAGACTATCTCAAGACTCTCGGACTTTAATAAAAGCATGAACACCCCGAGCATCGCGCTCGGGGTGTGTTTTTGAATTAATGTAACATCGTTTCAAACGGGCCGTCGGGGACGCCGATCCCTACAAATAACGTGTCAAAGCATCGGGACGCCGTTAGCCTTCCCCAGCGGGGGAAGGGGGACCGCGATAGCGGTGGATGAGGTGTCCCAAATCGATGTTATATCGTTTTGAGGCGGCGGGAGCGCGTGGGGTTCCCCGAAGCGAATGAAATGAGCTTTGGGGGTTCCGAGCATACCCCCGCCCTACGGATAACGCGGCGAAATGTTTGAAATATCTCGTAGGGGCGACCATTGGTCGCCCGCAAAAAGGCAAACAAAATCGCCGAGCGCAAATGCGCTCGGCTTATTTTATCGGCAAATTAAGTTAGTTACAGCCGCATCCGCAGGTATTGCTACCGTTGCAGTACCAATAGAGGATAAGGAGAATAAGGATTACGATCCAAACGTTGCAGTCGTCAAAAATGTTGCAGAGGCATCCCATGGTATTAATATCCTTTCTGTTTCATTCAAAAGGTCGGTTTTGCCGCCCTTTGATACCATTCTATGCCTTTTCATCCCCGCCGTTACCGAGGAGAAAAACCGAAAAAAATATTTTTTGCGGAAATTTCGGTATAATTATAGAAAACGTTTCCGCGCTGTGCTATAATCAAATCACAGAGAAACAAAAATAAATTTTGATTCCAAAAAGAGAGCAATATGAGAAAAGCATTTATTAACGCGAAGCTCCTGCGTGACGGCAAAATAGCCGAGGGCGCGTTCGCCATCGAAAACGGAGCTTTCACCGACTATGTCAAAGGCGAGGACGCTATCAATCTGCAGGGCGACACCGTAATTCCCGGGCTTATCGACCTGCATACTCACGGCAGATGCGGCTTCGATTTTGATGAAACCACGCCCGAGGAGCTAATGGAGTTAAAAAAGCTGTACGCGAAAAAGGGCGTTACGACCGTGATCCCGACCCTCGCGTCAAATGAATACGAGAAGATGCTTCAGAGAGTAAGAGAAGCGTCGGAGCTGGGATTTTCCGCCCTGCACATCGAGGGCAGATATATGAATCCCGAGAAAAAAGGCGCGCACGCGCCCGAGTATCTCGCCCCTCTCGACCCGAAGGAGATAGAGGATTTTGCCGATGCGGCAAAAAATATGCACCTGCATTTTTCCTGCGCCTTTGAGCTTGATAAGGACGGAAAATTCCTTGACGCGATCCTGTCGCACTCCTACACTGCATCCCTTGCACACACGACGGCAACCTATTCGGAAGCCGCCGAGCTTGTCGAAAAGGGCGTAAAATCCTTCACGCACCTCTTTAACGCAATGCCGCCAATTCATCACCGCGCAGGCGGAGCAGTCCTGGCGGCGCTCACCTCCGACGCGTATACAGAGGTCATCTGCGACGGTTACCACCTCGCGCCCGAGACCGTAAAGCTCATAAGAACGGCAAAATCAAAGGATCGCGTGATCCTCATAACCGACTCTATCCTCGGCGCGGGCTACGAAGGACCGAATAGAAGCTTCTTCTCGGCAGGGCTTGAGATATTTATGAAGGACGGCACCGCGCGCCTATCCGACGGTACTATCGCAGGAAGCACACTCGAGCTTTGGCAGGGCGTAAAGAATTATATGTCCTTCACAGGCGCGGATCTCCCCGAAGCCGTCGCCTGCGCGACCGAAAATCCCGCGAACCTTCTCGGCTTAAAGAACGTAGGTAAGATTGAAAACGAATATAAGGCAAACTTCCTCAGAATCTCCGACGATCTTTCAATAAAGGAAGTCTACGTCGAAGGCGAGAAAATATAAAAAACAAGAGCAGACAAAAACGTCTGCTCTTTTATTACATTATTCGCCACATCGTTGTAGGGGGCGACGTCCTCGACGCCCCGCTGCCACTCTCAAAATTTTCGTAAAATCATGTTATGTCAAGAAACTTATAAACTATTGCAAAAGAAGACACATCACACCCTGACGGGGCGTCGAGGACGTCGCCCCCTACAAATTAACGTCTTTATATTTCCGCAAAACGATAACATCATAAACGTAAAATACTTTATCCAAACTCCGGTATAAAGCTTTCCGACGCGCTTTCGCCGTCCTGGATATAAGCGTTTTTAATTCCGATACTTTCCGCGTAATTAACGACGGTATCATATTCCTCCGCCGTCAGCTTACGATCCAGTTCCTTTGGCGCGTTCGGCTGAGGGGTGTATTGACTCATAATGCTGATAACTATGCTGTCGCCGTACTCGCTATGCAAATAATCAAGCACCCTAATACTGTCGTCAGCGTGATTCGGCAGAACGAGGTGACGGACGATAACGCCCTTAACCATCGTTCCGTCGGAATTATATACCGCTTCACCGCGCTGATTCACCATTTCGTGAAGCGACCTTTTCGCGACCTCGGAATAGTCACCGACGCCCGAATAGAGTCTGCCAAGCTCACTGTCCATATACTTAAAATCGGGCAGATAAACGCCGATGTATCCATTCAAAGAACGAAGCGCCTCGACACTTTCATATCCGCCGCAGTTGTAAACCGTCGGCAGATAAAGCCCCATTTCCCAAGCGAGATCAAGCGACCTTTTTATATTAGGCACCCAAGGAGTCGGCGTCACGAAATTTATGTTACAAACGCCCATATCCTGAAGCGAAATGTACGCCTCTGCAAGCTCTTTTTCGGTCATCTCACGCCCGAGCTTTCCGTTACTGATCCTCCCGTTCTGGCAGAATGAGCAACGGAGATTGCACCCCGAGAAAAAGACGGTGCCCGAGCCGCTTCCCGTGCAGATGCACGGCTCTTCCCAAAGATGGGGCGCAATGCGCCCGACGATGGGAGTCGATCCGACACCGCAAAAGCCGATTATTCCATTGTCCCTTTCAGCTCCGCAAGCACGCGGGCAAAGATTGCAGTTCATAATGTGTCCTTTGAAAGAATTATATATAGAAAACCGCCGTTCGGGTTTTCTGTTCACCCGAGAATTTCTCGTCACATATTTGTAGGGGGCGACGTCCTCGACGCCCCGTACAACGAACGGCGTTATTTGGCACCGTTATCTCTCTATTCCCCAAACATCTCCATTATCTCATCGGTGCGGAGTCGGTCGGCAACGTACGCCTTACGAAGCAGCTCCGACGGAATACGGTCGTCGTACTTTTCAAACACGGGGCATTCGTTCGCGCCGACGAGCGACGACTTGTCGATTCCATTTTTAGCAATACGCTTTATATACTTCATAAACGACTCGCCGTCACCCTTTTCGAGCTTGAACGTCATATAGAAGCAGCCCTCAAATTCAAGTCCCGAAAGCCCGTAAGCAGCGCCGTTTTTCGCAATAAACTTGCGAAGCGTGCGGAAGGAGCGCGTACCGAGCCACGGGAAAAGGCACCAGGTATATCCGCCGAGATGAACTATCTCCTTTTCGAGCATACCGGTATTTCTAGCGACACCTCGCGCGACCTCAAGTCGCTTGCGCGCGTTTTCCTTAAGATAAGGATAAACGGTATCCTCCTCAAGCACCTTTTTCATTCGTTTAAGTATCTTCGTATGTATCTCGCCGTAATCACCGGGCCACGATACCTCCATTTTGCCCTTTACCTGCTTGCAGTAAATGAGCTTTCTTTGAATATCAAGCTCCTCGACCTCCCAAACTCTGCCCGCGAGCGCAAATCGGTCGCCGACGGGGGGCGGAGTCGTTATCGTTCCGATCTCATCGGAGCCGCAACGGACGGTAAAGTCCTCGCTATCCTTGAAAACTGCGTAGAACTTGAAGCTGTTTATAAGACGCTCGCCGCGGACACCTATAATGAGCGTTTTTTCCTCGGTCATTTCAAGATACTCGAGATTGAGCATCGAAACGAGCAACACCCTATAATCCTCGGGCGAAACGTGAATGAACGGCGGAAGCGTCAGTACCCTCTCGGCAAGCGCCTTCGCGCTAAGCTCTCCACAGGAGGCAAGAGTGCTTAAGGTCTGCTGGAAAAGCAAGCTGAACGGCAGGTGACGCACCGACGGCGGCTCAATAAATCTTTCCTCAAGATAAAGCTGAACTATCGCGATACCGCGTATAAGCTCCCACGGCATAAGCTGAGGAAGCGGAGTATTCGGAAGCGGATTTTCCTCTCTGAACACCGTCATCATCTCGGGCGGATTTCCGCGTCTGCCCGAGCGTCCGAGACGCTGAAGCAAGCTCGATACCGAGTGCGGAGATTCGAGCTGAATAATTCTTTCAAGCCGTCCGATGTCGATACCAAGCTCAAGGGTAACCGTCGCGCAGGTGACGGTACGAATATCCTCGTCCTTAAGCTTAAGCTCGGCTTCCTCGCGGATCGAGGCAGAGAGATTTCCGTGGTGTATCTGAAAAACGTCCTCTTCACCGCGTCTGTCGGCTATCTGACGGAGAGTCGCGGTAAGATATTCTGTCTCCTCGCGTGAATTCGAGAAGATAAGGCACTTCTTGTCGCGCGAGCAGTCGTAAATGTACTCAAAACCCGGGTCGATCGGAATATATTTGTCCTCGCTCGGCATAGTTCCCTCACCGTCGCCCTCGTTCTGAATATAAAAATGCTCCATTCCGAGCCGCCACGACGTGCGCGTGTCGGGGCAATCAACGCAGACGGTGTTTCGCACCGATCCCGCGCCGAGCCATTTGCAAGCCGCATCAATATCGCCGACGGTCGCAGACAGACCTATTCTGACGGGATCGTAACCGATAGTCCTTGCAATTCTGGTAAGCTGGCAGAGGATCTGATTTCCTCTATCGGTGCCCGTCAAGGTATGCACCTCGTCGAGAATTACGAAGCGAAGCGAGCCGAAGAGACGCACGATATCGTTACTTCTGTTCATAAGCATGCTTTCGAGCGACTCGGGGGTTATCTGCAAAATACCGCGAGGGTCCTTCAGCGCCTTTGATTTGTGCGACATAGCAACGTCGCCGTGCCAATGGAAGACGGGAATACCGCTCATATCAAGCACCTCGTCAAGGCGCGAAAACTGGTCGTTTATCAAGCTTTTAAGGGGCGCGATGTAAAGCGCGCCGATAGAATTCGGCTCCTCCTTGTAAAGCTTTGAAAGCACGGGAAAAAGAGCCGCCTCGGTCTTACCCGATGCAGTCGGAGAGGTTATAAGAAGATTGTTCTCAGTTTCAAAAAGCACCTCGGCAGAGCGCACCTGAACGTCGCGAAGCTCGCTCCAGCCGTGGCTGTAGATATAATCCTGCAAAAAAGGCGGAAATTTTCCGAAAATGTCCATATCAATTCCTCGTTTACGCTTTATCACCCCTCATTATAACATTATAATTACATTTATTCAACCTTTTTTCTCTCGTCGAGCAGTAAAATTATTCCGCAAACGATATGTAGAAGCGCCGAAAAGATGACCTCGTTAAGCGCCGCAGACGGATATGACTGTACTCCGAACGTGTTTCCTTCCTTTGCGAATCCGTCAAGCATTATGACCCATATCCCTCCCACAGCAGTCGAAACAAGCCCGAAAAAGAGAACCAAAAGATACGTATTTCTTAATTTGAGATTTCTTATTTTCTTTATCATATTCATCACCTCGATTATAATTATAGCGTACTTTATACGCCCTGTCATTGCAAAAATTCTGTAAAATGAGGCGCAAATTGACATTGAAAATAATTTGTGGTATAATTCTGTTGAACAAATTTGGAAAGCTTTTGTAGGGGCGACCATTGGTCGCCCGTTTGTAAACGGTGTATTATGCGGGCGACAAATATCGGGGTTCCCCGAAGCGAATGAAATGAGCTTTGGGGGTTCCCAAGGGTCGCCCCTACAAGAACTCTCAATCCTCGCCTCAAGGAGCAAACCTATGACCGACCTCTGGCAGTATCTTAAAAACGCAGAAAAACCGATCGTCCTCTACGGAACGGGCGACGGAGCCGACAAGATACTGAACGTAATGGCTGAAAAAGGAATAAAAGCAAGCGGAGTTTTCGCCTCCGACGGCTTCGTGCGTAAGCGCGTTTTCCGCGATATGCAGGTGCTTTCGTACAAGGAAGCGGTCAAGACCTATGGCGATATGATAATTCTCATCGCCTTCGGCTCGTCTCTACCGAACGTGATAGAAAACTTCGTAAAGCTGTCGCTTCTTCACGAGACCTACGTCCCCGACGTTCCCGTCGCGGGCGGAGAGCTTTTCGATATTGATTTTTATAATAAAAATCTGGATAAGATAAATGAAGTGCGCTCGCTTCTATGCGATACCGAGTCGGTCAAGCTTTACGATAATATGATAATGGCAAAGCTGACAGGCAAGATCGAATACCTGCTCGACGGCTGTGAAAGCGACGACGAAATACTTTCTTTTCTGCACGCAGAGCGCTTCCGCATTACCCTCGACCTCGGCGCGTATAACGGTGACACCGCGCTGAAGCTCGTTGATTTCTGCCCGAAGCTCGAGACCATAATAGCACTTGAGCCGGACGAGCGGAACTTCAAAAAGCTTTGTATAAACACAGTCCCGACGAAAAAGGTCGAGCCGCATTACGGCGCCGCGTGGGACAAAAGCGAGATACTGACCTTCACAAAAGGCGGAGGGCGCGGAATACACCGCCGCGGCGGAGAAAAAACGGTTGAAGTCGCAGGCGTCCGCCCCGAAAGCTTACTTGACGGACGAAAGGTCGACTACATAAAGATCGACGTTGAGGGCGCAGAGCGTCAGGCGATAGACGGCTGTAAAAACGCGATAGCCGATTACCGCCCCGCAATGCGAGTCGCCCTGTATCACAAGAGCGCGGATATTTTTGAAATTCCGTTGCTCATACACTCGATCTGCCCGAACTATAAAATGTATATCAAGCGAACGATGTCCTTCCCCGCGTGGGATATGGACCTTATTACGCTTTGATTCGGAGAATATATGAGCATTATCGGAAAAATAATAGACGGTCACATCGAAAAACGCCGCCTTAAGATACACCGCGCTTTCCGCAAAAAGCTGAAAAACGAAACGCCGTCAATAATCGCAAACAACTGCTTCGGCACTATGATCTATTACCACCTCGGGCTTAGATATATGAGTCCGACGATAAATCTCTTTATCAAAAAAGACGAGTACCTGACCTTCGTTTCCAACCTGCGTGAATACCTCGATGCCGAAATGACAGAGGTAACCGACACAGATAACAAATATCCCGTCGGCGAGCTTATCTGTGACGGTAAAGCGGTACGCATATACGGAATGCACTATAAAAGCTTCGATGAGCTTAAGGAAAAGTGGGACAGCCGTAAGAGAAGGATAGATTATAACAATTTCTTTGTCGTAATGACGACACTGGCATTCACAAAGGACGACGCCGAGGTTTTTGATAAACTTCCCTACGAAAACAAACTCGTTGTAACGGGAAGATCGGAATGTGACCGTCCTTATATAACATTTCACAAGGTCCTGAAGGACGAAAGCTACGACATCGGAAGATTCGTTCAGTACGACAGCAGATTTTCGATAAAAAAGCCGATGGACGATATAGATTACGTCGGATTTCTTAACGGCAAAAATGATTAATACAGGTGAAAAAATGGCAAAATTCAACGTAACGGGAATGTCCTGTGCCGCCTGCTCGGCACGGGTCGAAAAAGCGGTATCGGGTGTAGACGGCGTAAAAAGCTGCGCCGTAAATCTGCTGACGAACAGCATGATAGTCGAAGGTGACGTTCCCGAATCCGAAATAATAAAGGCAGTCGAAAACGCCGGCTACGGCGCCTCTGCCGATAACGGAAAAGCGCCCGAAAAGAAGGAAGAATCCGATAACACCGAGACGAAGAAGATAATTCTTCGCCTGACGTTCTCGGTAATTTTCCTTGCGGCATTAATGTATATTTCAATGGGACGAATGATCGGTCTGCCGCTTCCGTCCGCGCTTGAAAATAACCACCTCGCGAACGCCTTGACGCAGATGCTTCTTTCCCTTGCCGTGATGGTAATAAACCAGAAATTCTTTATAAGCGGCTTCAAGGGGATAATTAAAGGCGCGCCGAATATGGACACGCTCGTTTCTCTCGGCTCGCTCGCGGCGTTTGGGTACAGTACGGCGATGGTCTATAAAATGACCGTCAGTCATTCGCATTCGCTCCTTCACGGTCTGTATTTCGAAAGCGCGGCAATGATACTGACGCTGATCACCGTCGGAAAGCTACTCGAAGCACGCGCAAAGGGTAAAACAACAAGCGCCCTCAAAGGGCTTATGTCGCTCTCTCCCGAAACCGCGACCGTAATCAAGGACGGTAAGGAAATTACAGTTCCGATAGCGTCACTTAAGGTCGGTGATATATTCACGGTCCGCCCGGGGCAGAATTTCCCTGCCGACGGCAAGGTTATCGAGGGTATTAGCTCTGTAAACGAAGCGGCACTCACGGGCGAAAGCATACCTGCCGATAAAACGGTCGGCTCGCCCGTCTCTTCAGGTACAGTAAACCTATCGGGCTACCTAAAATGCGAAGCAACGAAGGTCGGTCACGATACAGTCCTTCAGCAGATAATAAAAACGGTCTCCGACGCATCGGCGTCTAAAGCGCCAATTGCGCGTATCGCCGATAAGGTCTCTGGAATATTCGTGCCGACAGTCATCGGAATCGCGCTCGTAACGATCGCCGCGTGGCTCATTGCAGGAGAAAGCATCGGCTTTGCGCTCGCGCGCGGAATATCGGTGCTCGTCATCAGCTGTCCCTGCGCGCTCGGACTCGCAACTCCCGTTGCGATAATGGTCGGAAGCGGAGTCGGAGCTAAAAACGGAATACTCTTCAAGAGCGCGTCTGCCCTTGAAGAAATAGGAAAGACCAAGGTCGTCATTCTCGACAAAACGGGAACGGTAACGAAGGGAACGCCGACAGTTTCCGACGTTATACCGATAGGATGCGGTGAAAACGAGCTTCTGACGCTTGCATATTCCGTCGAAATGGGAAGCGAGCATCCGCTTTCAAAGGCGATAACCTCCTTCGGGGCGGAAAACGGCATTTCTCCACTCCCTGTGGAAAGCTTTGAGGCGCATACGGGAAGCGGCGTTTCGGCACTTGTTAACGGTGAGACCGTCTACGGCGGAAAGCTCTCGATGGTCGCAGAGCTTGCGCCCGTAAGCGACGAAACGAAAAAGCTTACGGAAAAGCTCTCAAACGAGGGAAAAACGCCCCTATTCTTTGCCAAAAACGGCACGATCCTCGGCATTGTCGCCGTCAGCGACGAGGTCAAGGAGGATTCTGCCGAGGCGATAAAAACGCTTCACGAAATGAAGATAAAGACCGTCATGCTGACGGGTGATAACGAAAGGACCGCACGCGCGATAGCCGATAAGGTCGGCATCGACGAGGTCGTCGCAGGGGTAATGCCGAACGAAAAGGCAGATACCGTCAAGCGCCTGAGCGCAAACGGCAAGACCGCAATGGTCGGTGACGGAATAAACGACGCGCCCGCGCTCGTTGAAGCAGACGTCGGAATCGCGATCGGCGCAGGAAGCGACATCGCAATAGATTCTGCCGACGCCGTGCTTATGAAAAGCTCGCTTTCGGACGTTCCCGCCGCCATCAAGCTCGGCAAAAATACGCTCCGTAATATCAAGGAAAACCTTTTCTGGGCGTTCTTCTATAACGTGCTCGGTATTCCGCTTGCCGCAGGCGTATTCATTCCGATTACCGGCTGGGAAATGAATCCGATGCTCGGCGCGCTCGCCATGAGCTTGTCAAGCTTTTTCGTAGTAACGAACGCACTTCGCCTTAACCTTATTCCGATAAGGAAAAAGGTCAAAGCCGCCGCTGTTCAGACACCTATGCCCGAGCCGAAAAAGGACGAAAATATAAAGACCTATGCCGTTTACGGGATGATGTGTCACCACTGCGAAAATGCAGTCAAGACCGCGCTTGAAGAGATTGACGGCATCTCGGAAGTAATTGCCGACCATACGCAGAATAAGGTCACGGTCAAATTTCTTTCCCCCGTCGACGACGATTTAATTATCAAAGCGATCACAGACGAGGGCTACGAAGTAAAATAACATTAAAACGGACAACGCCTGTTGTCCGTTTTTTGCTATGTGAATTTCCCCCAAGTGGAAGGCAAGACAGCGTCTAGAAGCTTCGCTACGTTGTTTGTAGGGCGGGGGCTTGCTCGGAACCCCCAAAGCTCATTGTATTCGCTTCGGGGAACCCCACGCGCTCCCGCCGAATAAATACGATGTTACATCACACCCAAACGGGTCGTCGAGGCGCCGACCCCTACCGAGAAACGTTCGTAATTTGCGCGGTAGGGGCTGGCGCCCACGACAGCCCGAAAACAAACAATGTTACATCGTTCCCGTGCGAACAGTCGAGGTAGGGGTTCCCCGAAACGAGCGAACGCGAGTTTTGGGGGTTCCCGAGGTTGCCTGTCCCTACAAATTTACGTTCAATATCCTCTTGTAGGGGCGAACTGTGTTCGCCCGCGTAAAAACGATGTTACATCACACCCGAACACCTCATCCACCGCAGACGCAGCGTCTGCGGTCCCCCTTCCCCCGCTGGGGAAGGCAAGACGTCGTTCTGCATCACCTCCGTAGGGCGGGGGCTTGCTCCCGCCGCACAAAAAACAATGTAACATCCCCCTATCAAAATGCTCAAAAACCGTTCACTTTACCTAATTACTATAGTAAAAAGGTAAAATTTTGTGTTTTTGCCACGAACCTCTTGACTAATCCCTTGCAAAATTATATAATTATTTTATTATTTTATAAATTTACAAAACGCCCTCCGCCCGACGGGAGGGACGTAATACAAAAAGTCGGAGAAACGGATATTATTATGAACAGAGTTTATAACTTCTCAGCGGGCCCTTCGATGCTTCCCCTCCCCGTGCTTGAGCAGGCACAGCGCGAGCTTATCTGCTACGGCGAAAGCGGAATGTCAGTAATGGAGATGAGCCACCGTTCTCCCGATTACGAAGCGATCATCAAGGCAGCAGAGGCAGACCTCCGCACTCTTATGAACATTCCCGATAACTATAAGGTACTCTTCCTCCAGGGCGGAGCTTCTACCGTATTCGCATCGGTTTGCTATAACCTCCTTACAGGTTCGGGCAAGGCAGACTATATCGTCTCCGGTCAGTTCTCGAAAAAAGCGGCTCAGGAAGCAAAGAAGTACGGCGATGTAAAGATCGTCGCTTCCTCCGAGGATAAGAACAACACCTATATTCCGCAGACCAAGCGCGAGGACTTCCGTCCCGACGCAGATTACGTTCATATCTGCTTCAATAACACTATCTACGGTACAAAGTATAACTATATCCCCGATACCGGTGATATTCCTCTTGTTGCCGATATGTCCTCCTGCATCCTCTCCGAGCCGGTCGACGTAACAAAGTTCGGCGTTATCTACGCAGGCGCGCAGAAGAA